>JAHFDN010000007.1 GCA_023248995.1 Candidatus Rokuibacteriota bacterium | reverse complement strand
GGGGGATCGGCACCCGAAGCGGCGGTCCGTCTTCCTCCCCCGTGATGGACATGAGGCCGGACATTCCCTGGGCGATCAGGTCGAAGCCGCCGCGTTCCCGGTAGGGACCGGTCTGGCCGAAACCGGAGATCGAGCAGTAGATGATCCTGGGGTTGCCCGCGGACACCTGCGCGTAGCCGAGGCCGAGACGCTCGGCCGCGCCGGGTCGGAAGTTTTCAAGGAACACGTCCGCCTGGCGCACGAGCTTCAGGCAGATCTCGCGGCCGGTGGGGCGCTTCAGGTCTAGGGCGAGGCTTCGCTTGTTCCGGTTGAAGGTCATGAACGGGGCGCTCTGGCCGTTGACGAACGGCGGGAAGGCGCGGGCATCGTCGCCCTGACCCGGCCGCTCAACCTTGATGACGTCGGCGCCGAGGTCGCCCAGGAGCATGGAGCAGTAGGGACCGGAGAGCTGCGTGGACAGGTCCAACACCGTCAGGCCATCGAGCGGGGGCGCGGGGCGAGGGGAAGCCATTGGCGGCAGTCTATGAACTCTCCCAAGAGGCTGTCAAGGCCGGCGGCGAGGGCGCCGCTCCTTGACACGGCCGAGGGAATCTGCTATTCGTGATGCGCACTTTGCACAGGAGGATATGACATGGCGCGATGGATGAGACAGACCGCCGGGCTCGCGACCGTGCTCATCGTCGCGGCGGGGTTATGGACACCCGCGGCGGCCCAGGCGCCGATCAAGATCGGGGCGTCGCTCTCGCTGACCGGGACGTACGCCGCGCTCGGCCAGAACCAGCAGCGGGGCTACCGACTCTGCGCCAAGCATGTGAACGAGAAGGGAGGGGTCCTGGGGCGGAAGATCGAGTTCGTCGTCTACGACGACCAGTCTCAGCCCGCCACGGGCGTCCGCCTCTACGAGAAGCTCATCACCCAGGACAAGGTGGACTTGGTCATGGGGCCGTACTCCTCGGCGATCACCGAGGCTGTGGCCAACGTGAACGAGAAGTACAAGATGCCGATGGTGGCTCCCATGGCTTCTACCACGGCGATTTTCAAGAAGGGGCGGAAGTTCATCTTCATGATGCAATCTCCGGCCGAGGCGTACCTGGAGGGGCTCATCGACGTGGCCGCCAAGAAGGGGCTCAAGACCGTGGCCATCGTCAACGAGGACACGCTCTTTCCCAAGGCGACGGTGCAGGGAACCATTGAGCTCGCCAAGAAGAAGGGGCTCCAGGTGGTCTTCGTCGAGGCCTATCCGAAGGGCAACACCGACTTCTCGGCGATCCTGACCAAGATGAAGGCGGCCAATCCGGACGTGATTGGGGCGGCGACCTACTTCGATGACGCGGTGGCTATCACCCGCCAGATGAGGGAGCTGAACGTGAACCCCAAGATGTACGGGGTGACCGTCGGCGGGGACCTGCCCACGTTCTACCAGCTCCTGGGGAAGAACGCCGAGTTCGTGTATGGCGCCACCCAGTGGGAGGTGGAGCTCCCGTACCCCGGGTCTAAGGCGTTCCTCGAGTCCTACACGAAGGAGTACCCGGGGGTGGATCTCTCCTATCACTCGGCCGGGGGCTACGCGGGCTGCCAGGTTCTCGCGGAGGCGGTCAAGCGCGCGGGCTCTTTGGACGGCGAAAAGATCCGGGAAGCGATCCTGAAAACGAATACCGATACGGTGTACGGCGGATTCAAGGTGGATCAGGACGGCTTCCAGATCTCTCACAAGATGGTCATGTTCCAGTGGCAGGAAGGCAGGAAGGTGATCGTCTGGCCGGACGAGCTGGCCGCGGGCAAGGCGCGGTTCCCGACACCCCCCTGGTCTGAGCGGTGAGAGCGGGCGCGGGTCGAGCGCCGGCTTTGCCGGCGCCACCCTAAGGGGGAGGAATCGGAGGGGGCCGTCCGGGCCCCCTCCGACGTATGAACGTCGTCATCACCCCCGCCATGGTCGGCCAGGTGGTCATCTCCGGCCTCCTGGCCGGCGCGCTTTATTCCCTGGTGGCCCTGGGACTGGCCCTCATCTTCGGCGTCATGCGGGTCATCAACATCGCCCACGGCACAATCTTGATGCTGGGAGCCTACACGACCTTCTGGTCGTTTCACATCCTCGGCCTCAACCCGTACCTCTCGCTCCTGGTGTCCATGCCGCTGATGTTCCTCCTCGGAGTACTGCTCCAGCGGACGTTCGTTCGCCGGGTCGTGGATGCCCCGGAACTCTCCTCCCTTCTTCTGACGTTCGGGATCTCCATCGCCCTGGTGAACATGGCTCAGCTCGCCTTCACTTCCGACCTCAGGTCGGTGGAGTTTCTCACGGGCGCCTTTCTGCTCGGGCCGTTCGCGTTCTCCAAATCACGGGTGATCTCCTTCGCCTTCGCGGTGACCCTCAGCCTCTTCGCCTTCTGGTTCCTTCAGAGGACCAAGCTCGGCAAGGCCATCCGCGCCACCTCCCAGAGCCGCGAGGTTGCCATGGTCTGCGGGATCAATGTCCAGCGGATCCACCTGTACTCTTTCGGTATTGCCTCCGCGCTTTCGGCGGCAGGTGGGAGCCTGGTGGCGGTGATGGTGGCCATCCAGCCGGAGATGGGACAGGTCTATACCTTCAAGTCGTTCCTGGTGATCGTGCTCGGCGGGGCGGGGAACTATCCCGGGGCTCTCCTCGGGGGCATGTTGCTGGGACTCGTGGAGCAGCTTTCTTCCCTCTTTCTGACCACCCAGGTCTCCGAGGCGGTGGCGTACCTGCTTCTGGTGCTGGTCCTCCTCCTGCGCCCCACGGGGCTCCTCGGAGGGCGGTCGACGTGAAACGCGCGTTCCAGGTCGGCCTCGCTGTCCTTCTCTTTGGGTTGGCGCTTTATCCGACGATGGCCAGCGGCTACGGGATCAGGTTTATGCTTCAGCTCTTCATGTGGGTGGCCCTGGCACAGAGCTGGAACCTGATCTCCGGCCTGACCGGCTACGTCTCCTTCGGCCACGTGGCCTTCTTCGGCACGGGGGCCTATGCTGCGGGCATCCTCGTCACCACCCATGGCTGGCATTGGGTCCCCGCGTCGCTGGCGGGAGGGGTCGCGGCGGTGATCCTGGCGCTCCTCATTGGCTACCCGTGCCTCCGGCTGAAAGGACCCTACTTCGCCATCTCCATGCTCGGGCTGAACGAGGTCATGCGGGTCCTGGTCTCCTACTTCGAGGGGCTGACGGGCGGTGGCTCCGGACTTTCCTTCCCCACCCAGCCTGCGAGCGTCCAGATCTATTACGCCATGGCGCTTTCGGCCTTGGCCGTCACCGGCGCGGCGTACTTCATCATCACCTCACGCTTCGGCCTCAAGTTCATGACGATCCGGGAGGACGAGGTCGCTGCCGAGGCCATGGGCATCGACACCGCGCGCTACAAGCTGGGCGCTTTCGTCCTGTCTGCATTCGTCCCCGGTGTGGTGGGAGGGCTTTTCGCACGGGATACAGGCTATATCGAGCCGATCAGTGTTTTTGCGCTCATCATCACGATCACGATGATCGTGATGGCCCTCTTCGGCGGCAAGGGGACCGTCTGGGGGCCGGTCCTGGGCGCGGTGACGCTCTTCGTACTTCAGGAGCTGGTGTGGGCTCGGTTCCTCTTCTTTTACCAGATTCTTTTCGGAGCCATCATCGTCGTGGTGGTGCTCCTGATGCCCCGAGGGATCCTCGGGGTCCTCCAGCAGCGCTATCACCTACCGCGGACCATCTGAGATGCAGACGAGACCGATTCTCGAGGTCAGCGGCGTGACCAAGCGCTTCGGCGGCGTGACTGCGGTCAACCGCTGCTCGCTGTCGTTGGCCCGCGGCAAGATCTACGGCCTCATCGGCCCCAACGGCTCGGGGAAGACCACGCTCTTCAACTGCATCACCGGCCTCGAGCGGCGAGACGAGGGGGAGGTCCGCTTCAAGGGTGGGCGCATCGACGGGCTCAAGCCCCACCAGGTGGCCCGACGCGGCATCGGCCGCACCTTCCAGATCATCCGCGTCTTTCCCGAGCTGACCGCCCTGGAGAACCTTCTGGTGGTGACTCAGGGACCCTTCGAGGCAGCTCGCCGGCGGGCGGAGGAGCTGCTCCGCTTCGTCACGCTTGACCGGCTCCAGAACGAGTACGCCGGAAACCTCTCCTACGGCCAGCAGAAGCTGCTCGAGTTCGTCCGCGTGCTGATGACCGACCCGGAGCTGATCCTCCTCGACGAGCCCGCCGCTGGCGTGAATCCCACGCTCCTGAACGAGCTTCTGGCGGCCATCACCGGGCTCCGGGACCAGGGGAAGACGATCCTCATCGTCGAGCACGACATGAAGGTCGTCATGGGGCTCTCGGAGACGATCTTCGTCCTCGACTATGGAGAAAAGATCGCTGAGGGGCCGCCCGGGGTCATCCAGGCCGACGCGCGCGTGATCGAGGCCTACTTTGGCCGGTAACGCGATGGTCGCGGAGGCCTCCGCGTCGCGCGTTCGGGTGATCGGATGGGCGCGCGCCGCCGCGGCAATCCTGTCCGCGGGACTCGCCGCGTGGATCCTGTTCCTCAGCTGGTGCTCGCTCGGCTGGCCGCTGATCCATGACGCCCCCCTGATGCACTACGTGGCCCGGTGGATCGCGGACGGGGCGGCGCCGTACCGCGATCTCTTCGACATGAACTTCCCCGGAATCTATCTGGTGCACCTCCTGGTGCTGGCCCTTCTCGGACCCGGCGACGCGGGGTTCCGCCTCTTCGACCTCGCGTGGCTGGGAGCGACCGGCGCCCTGATCGCCGTGTACTGCCGACGCTTCGGCGTCTGGTCCTCCGCCCTGGGCGCGCTCCTCTTCATGGCGTACCACCTCGCCGGTGGTGCCTGGCGCGCTGGCCAGCGGGACTTCCTGCTGGTCGTCTTCCTCGTCGCCGGGGCGGACGGCGTCGCGCGCTACTGGGAGACCGGGCACCTCCGTCCTCTCGCTCTGGCCGGACTCGCGCTCGGCTTCGGCATGACCCTCAAGCCTCACGCCGGACTCTTCTGGCTGATGTTGACCCTGGCGACCGCCGCGGGGGCTCGCCGTTGGAACGGGGGGTGGCGGAGCGCCGTCGCGACGGTCGTCGGGACAGGGCTCGTCGCGCCGGCGGCGGTCGCTGCCTGGCTCTGGCAAGTCGGCGGGCTGGGAGCATTCGTGGAGATCGTGACGCGCTACCTTCTGCCGCTTTACTCGAGGGTCGGACGCGTGTCGCCTCTCGAGGCGCTCGCGGGGCACTCCTACGGCCCGGCACTGCTCGTGCTCGTCGGAGCGCTGGTGCTCCTGTCGCTCTGGCGAGCGCGGGGCGAGTTCGGCGTCCGGCGTGGTCTGCTGCTCGCCGGGCTCGGTTACGGGATCGCTCATTTTTGGATGCAGGGGAAGGGCTGGGAGTACCACCTCTACCCGCTGATGGGGTTCGCCTGTCCCCTGGCCGCCTCGTCGGTGAACCCTGTCCTGGGGGACGGCCACCGCGGCCATCAGGCGGTGAGCCTGGCCGGGCTCTTCCTCCTGACCGTCCTCTTGGGCGCCAAGGGCGTGGAGGCCCTGGAGCCCGGATGGATCGCTGCCAAGCAGGGTCGTGTCGCATCGCTCGTCGGGGATCTCCGAGAGCGGATCGAGCCGGGTGAGCGCGTGCAGGTCCTGGACACGACGGAAGGAGGGATCCACGCCCTCCTCGAGCTCGGCGTCCGCCAGCCGACGCGCTTCCTCTACGACTTTCACTTCTTCCACGACGCCCAGAGCCCGTACATCCAAGGGCTCAGAGCCGAGTTCCTTCGCGACCTTCGCCGCCGGCCGCCCGGGTTCCTCGTCGTCTTCGAGCGCGGCTGGCCGCCGGGCGGCTACGAGCGCGTGGCGGACTTTCCCGACCTCCACGCCTGGATCGAGACCGCCTACACGCTCGAGGCGGAGCGGGACGGCTACCGGATCTATGCACGGCGACGCGATCGTTAGAGTCATCCGGGCCTACGACGACTGGGTCGTCCGCGCCTACTGCTGGGGGCGCTTCGGGATTGTCCGTCAGCGCTTCCTGGACGAGATCGGCCGCCACCTGCCCCCGAGTGGGCAGGTCCTCGACGTCGGCTGCGGCTTCGGGCTCTTCTCGCTCTACTACGCCCAGGTGGTTCCCGACCTCACCCTTCGGGGGCTGGACATCAACCCGCGCCGGATCGCGCTGGCCCAGCGGGCGGCCGCGAGGCTCGGGCTCTCCAACGTGACGTACGAGTGGGGCGATGCCGCCACCTATCGCGCCGACGACGTGTACGCGGGCGCCTATATGCTCGACATCGTCCACCACATCCCCGAGGATGCCGTCCGGCCGCTGCTCGAGCAGCTCTTGAAGGGGCTCGCGTCGGGCGGCCGACTGATCATCAAGGACGTGGATACCCGACCCCGGTACAAGCGCTGGTTCACCTGGTGCCTCGATCGGCTCATGGATCCCCGCACGCCGGTCCGCTACTGGAGCGCAGAGGAGATGGAGGCGCTCCTGGTGGAGGTCGGGTTCCGCGTCCGGCGCGAGACCATGGCGGACTACCTGCCCTACCCCCATGTGCTCTACGTCTGCGAGCGAGAAGGGTAAATGGTCGCGCCTTCGATGGACGGCTATTTGTTGAGGGCCGAGGAAATCTCCGCCGGCTACGGGAAGATGGAGATCCTCCACGGCGTGAGCCTCGCGGTGCGGCCGGGCGAGATGGTGAGCGTCATCGGCCCCAACGGCGCGGGCAAGTCCACCGCATTCAAGACCATCGTGGGACTCCTGCTCCCGAAGTCCGGCCGGATCCTCTTCGACGGCCGCGAGATCACCGGGCTCAGGCCCGATCAGGTCCTGAGACTGGGCCTGGCCTATGTTCCCCAGGGCCGGATCGTCTTTCCCCAGATGACGGTGCTCGAGAACCTCGAGATGGGGGCGTACGTCGAGCGCGATCCCGCCCGGGTGCGCGAGGCGTGCGAGCGCGTCTATGCCCTCTTTCCGATCCTGGCGGAGCGGCGGGCCCAGAAGGCGGGCACCATGTCGGGAGGGGAGCAGCAGATGGTGGCCGTCGCCCGCGCACTGATGACGCGCCCCAAGCTGATCCTCCTCGACGAGCCGTCGCTCGGGCTCTCGCCGAAATTCGTCACGCTGATCTTCGAGAAGCTCTCCGAGATGAAGCGCGCGGGCTACACGATGATGGTGGTCGAGCAGAACGCGGCCAAGGCCCTTTCAGTCGCCGACAGAGGGTACGTTCTCGAATTGGGGCGGAACCGCTTCGAGGGGGCCGGCCAGGCGCTCCTGGCCGATCCGGAGGTGAAACGCCTGTACCTCGGTGGCTAGGGCTTCAGGATGGCCGTGAGGCTCCTGAGGTCCGGGCACCCCTCGAGCCCCTCCAGCATGGCCGCGACGGACTCCACGCGATCGCGCGTCAGCACGCGGCCGGCGCAGTCGGTGAACTTGGCAAGGAGCTCGTGCGGCGAGAGCGGGGTGCTCGGATGCCCCCGGACCTCACGCGGTGGGATCTCCAGCGTGCGCCCTTGGGTCAGCGCGACCGTGACCCGGGTCCACACGTGGTGCTCCAGGTCGCCCGGGATCGTCGGGTCCACCACCATCCTGACGCGCCCCATGAGGCGCCGGATCGAGGGATCGGCGGTCCGCTCGTCCGTGAAAGTGGCGATCCCCACGCGCCCGTCCACCAGCGTCGCCGCTGCGCAGAACTCGGCCGAGAATTTCGCCTCGAGGCCGGTCTGGGGGTCGTGGTGGATCAGCATGTCCGGGACCAGGGCATTGACTCCCACGATGACCTCGTGGACGTCCTCCGGACGGATGGCGTGGGCCTCCCGAAGCTCCAGGAGCGCGGCGATGATCGAGTGGGTGCAGGCGCACGAGGGGTACGGCTTGACGGCCACGCCGGTGCTGAGAATCTTCCAGGGCGAACCGAGGCGCTCGAGCGCGGGCGTCGAATCCTCCGTCTGGCTCCCCAGCACGCGCAGGTACCCCTGGCGTCCCTCGATGGCGATCTCGGACCCGGTGAACCCCTTCTTGGCGAGGAGCGCGGCAGTGAGCCCGCTCCGCGCGGCGTGGCCGGCGTGAAACGGCTTGGTCATCGTCCCCAGGTTCTCCTTGAGCCCCGAGGCCTCGGAGGCGGCCACCGCGAGGGCGTGGCGGGTCTCGGTGAGATCGAGCCCCAGGAGCTTGGCCGCGGCCGCCGCCGCGCCGAGAGTGCCGAGGGTCGAGGTCGCGTGCCAGCCGTGCCGATAGTGGGCGGGGTTCATCACTTCGCCGAGCGTCGTCTCCACTTCGAAGCCGATCAGGAAGGCGTGGAGCAGGGCGCGGCCGTCTCTGAACGACAGTTCGCCGGCCGCCAGCGCTGCCGCCAGCACCGGCACGCTGGGATGGCCGAGCAAGGCGAAGTTGGTGTCGTCGAAGTCCAGCGCGTGGCCCGCCACGCCGTTGGCCAGCGCCGCCCACGCGCCTCCTGTGCGGAGCGGCGTCCCGAGGACGGTGCAGAGGGGCGCGCCGCCTTCGGCCTCGGCGACCTTCTGGACGATCAGGGCCGGCGGCTCGAGGGATCCCGCGAGCATGACCCCGACGCTGTCCAGGACGGCACGCTTGGCTTGGGCAAGCGCTGCGGGGGGAACGTCCTCCCAGCGACTCTTGACGATGAACTCGGCGAGGCGGGCCGTCGCACCCATCGGCGGGCCTATGCTAGCACACGAGCGGGGCGGACGGCCCTCAGTACTCGGGAGGAGCGTAGACCGTGAGGAAGAAGAGCGGGCTCGCCCCGGGGTTCCTGACGTGGTGAGGGGTTCCGGCGGGGATTGTCAGAAGGGTGCCAGGGGAGGCGCGGTGCTCTTTGCCGTCCATTCTGAGCACCGCCTCTCCCTCGACGATGTAGATGATCTGATCTCCGTCGTGCGTCTCCTCGGGGCCGGCGTCTTTCCCCGGCGCGATAGTCATGACCGCCGTCTGACTCCGGCTCGTTTCCCCGAGGACCCGGAAAGACTCGCCCTTATAGTCGAAGATCTTGACGGCGTCCATGGCGCGGCTCCTGCCCCCTCTCATGGGACGATGATGGCGCATTTTCGGTCGCGGCCCCGGCCCGCCGGTCTACAATTGGCGGCATGATCGGCGAGCGTCTCGCCTACGTGGCCCTCGTGGTGAGCGACGTCGAGGGGGCGGCCGCCCTGTTCCAGCGCGACTTCGGCCTGAGGCGGACCGACTGTGCCGTCGTCGGAAGCGCGCGCCGGGCCCCGGTCCTCGGCGTCGGCGGGAGCGCGCTCGCGCTCTTTGCCCCGGGCGATCCATTCGTCGGCGGCCACGCGAAGCCGGGGATTCACCATCTTGCCCTCGGCGTGAGGGATCCTGAGGCGGCGGCTCACCGAGCGGCCGCAGCGGGTATCGCCGTCGCCGAGGCCGACCCGCGCGAGGGCCTGAACGGAACACGGCGGTTTCTGCTTTCGCCGGAGGCCACCGTGGGCGTCAGGACGTACCTGTCCGAGCCCCTCGCCCTGGAAGTCTCGCGCCCGGGGTTCGTCGAGCGGATTGACCATTTGGGCGTCGCGAGCACGGACAACGCGGCCGCCGTCCGTGCTTTCTCGACGCGCCTCGGCCTGGCGCTCGAGAGCACCCAGACGGACGTGGAGACGAGGATGGCCGTCGAGAGCTTCACCTCGGACAAGTACGGTGTCGCGTACCATAGCCGCTCTCCCGAGGTCGTCGGCGGCCTCCGCGTGGCGTTCGTCACCGTGGGCGACGCGGAGCTCGAGTTCCTCGAGGAGTTTGACCCGCGCATCGGCGCGCGCGCCGGAGGGAGCGTCCCCGGGACCACGCGGCAGGATCAGGGCGCCATCGCCCGCTTCATCGCGAAGCGGGGGGCAGGCCTCCACCACCTCGCGCTCAAGGTCCCGGACATCAATGGCGCGCTGGCCGCCCTCGGCCGTGCGGGGCACGCGCTTATCGATCCCGTCGGCCGGCCGGGGTCGCGCCGCGCGCTGATCGGGTTCATCCACCCGAGAAGCCTCTACGGCCTGCTCGTGCACTTGGTCCAGCGCGAGGTCGCGTGAACGCGAGCGGGGCCACGGACGCGCCGTGACCCCGCATGAGGATCTGGTGGAGCTGAGGGGAGTCGAACCCCTGACCCCAAGACTGCCAGCCTTGTGCTCTCCCAACTGAGCTACAGCCCCACCGCGTCGGACACGATACCCCCCGGGCGGGAGCGTTGTCAAGGAAACGGCCGGCCCTCCGCGCTCAGGGGCCGGCGGCCTGACGGGCGGCGGCGAGGGCGGCCTCGTAGTTCGGCTCGCTCGTCACCTCCTTGACGTACTCGACGTGCCTGACTTGGCCGTCCTTGCCGACCACGAAGACCGCGCGGGCGAGGAGCCCGGCCACCGGGCCGTCCTTCAGGAGGACGCCGTAGGCTTGGCCGAAGGCGCGGTCCCGGAAGTCTGAAAGGGTCTTGACTCGCGTGACGCCGGCGGCACCGCACCAGCGCTTCTGGGCGAAGGGCAGGTCCATGCTGACCGTCCAGACCTCCACGCCGCCGCCCAGCTTTCCGGCCTCGTCGTTGAACCGGCGCGTCTCCACGTCGCAGACCGGCGTGTCCAGCGAGGGGACGGCGCTCAGGATCACCACCTTGCCGCGCGCGCCGCTCAGGCGGACCGACTGGAGGGCGTTATCCACCGCGCCGAAGTCGGGGGCCGCCTGGCCCGGCTTGATCTCGGGGCCGGCCAGCGTGACGGGATTGCCCTTAAACATCACGACGCCTTTCCTGTCTGCCATGGGGTGACCTCCCGCAAGGTACGGATTGGGTTCCGGTGCGGCCTACCATACACCAGTCAAGCGCTTGCGTCACTCCGGTGGGGGCGCGTACACTGACCCCGGTCAGCGCTGCCGGGATGGCGGAACTGGGAGACGCGATGGACTCAAAATCCATTGGGGCTCACACCCCGTGGGGGTTCGACTCCCCCTCCCGGCACCAACTGTTGTTTCTTGACATCCAGGTCGTCCGGCACTATATGGATAGCGACGGGAGAAATGGGCCCGTCTCCCGTCGTGGCGAGAACCATCGAGGAGGTTTGACGATGGAGACTCCACCGGACCTATTGGGCGCACCGTCGGGGCCGTGACGCCCGGGGGTGCGCGAGCGGACTGAACGTTCAGGTCCCGGCTCGTGCTGGGACGCGTGTGGCTTCGGCCCACGTACATTGCGAAGCCCGGTGCACTGTCACCGGGCTTCTTCTTGCCGCCTTCCGCGGTCAGACCGCTGTGTTATAGTGAGGGTGTAAGGCTCCTCTTCCCACGGAGGTAGCGCGTGTCCGAGTACCTCCCGGTGCTGATCTATACGGCTTTCATCGTCGCGTTCGCCGTGGTGTCCCTGGGGGTGGCCGCGCTGCTTCGGCCGTCCCGGCCCTACGACGCCAAGCTCCAGAACTACGAGTGCGGCGCGGAGCCCATCGGGGAGGCGTGGGTCCAGTTTCCCGTGGGCTTCTACCTGGTCGCGCTGGTCTTCCTCCTTTTCGACGTCCTCGCGGTCTTTCTGTTTCCGTGGGCGCTGACACTCCGAGGCCTGGGGATGGCCGGCTTCTGGGCGATGGCGCTCTTCCTCTTCATCCTGGGGCTCGGCTGGCTCTACGCCTACCGGGAAGGGATCCTCGAATGGAAGTGAAGCCCCCCGTCCCGCAGATCCCCTCCCCGGTCTGGAGCGAGTTCAAGGATCTCCAGGAGTGGGAGAAACTCCACCAGGAGCGGCCGGAGGGCGACAAGGCCTCCAGCCTGGCCGAGAAGATCTTCGACACGATCGAGCACTTCCCGGGCGGCTGGATCGCCGTCGCCTCCACGGAGAAGCTCTTCAACTGGGCGCGCAAGTCCTCCATCTGGCCGGTGACCTTCGGGCTGGCCTGCTGCGCCATCGAGATGATGGCGACCTTCGCCTCGCGCTTCGACGTGGAGCGCTTCGGGATGGTGACGTGGGCCTCCCCGCGCCACTCGGACCTGATGATCGTCTCGGGCACGGTCACGATCAAGATGGCCCCCATGCTGAAGCGCATCTACGACCAGATGCCGGATCCCAAGTGGGTCATCTCCATGGGCTCGTGCGCCAACTCGGGCGGCCCCTTCCGCCATGGCTACCACGTGGTGAAAGGGGTGGACCGGGTCGTGCCCGTGGACGTCTACGTCCCGGGCTGCCCCCCGACGCCCGAGTCGCTGATGTTCGGGATCCTGAAGCTCCAGGAGCAGGTCGCCGAGTTCCAGAAGACGGGCCGGCGCGCCGAGCTTTCTCCCAAGACCGGCTGACCACGTGACTCCCGACCGGGCGACCTCCCTGATTCAGGAGCGGTTTGGGCTCCAGGCCGCCGGGGCGGGTCGGTCTCTCACCCTGGAGCAACTCCCCCCGGAGCGATGGGTGGAGTTCTTCGCCTTCGCGAAGGATACCCTGGGGTGCCGCTTCTTTTCCTTTCTGACCGCGGTGGACTGGAAGGAACAGGGGCTCGAGGTGGTCTGCCGCGTCGAAAATCTGGACGACGGCGTGGGGATCGCCGCGAAGACGCGGCTCGGCGCGGAGGCCCGCTGCCCATCGCTCACGGCGATCTACCGGGGTGCGGACTGGATGGAGCGGGAGTGCTACGACATGTTCGGGGTGCGCTTCGACGGGCACCCGGACCTGAGGCGGATCCTCCTCTCCCAGGACTGGGAGGGGCACCCACTCAGGAAGGACTACGCAATAGACACGCCCCACGCCCCGTACCGCTAGCGGTTGGAACCGCGAGCAAGGAGCGAGCCCATGATCCACGAACGCCGGACGTACACGATCCAGCCCGCGAAGTTCAAGGACTTCGTCGCCCTCACAGCCAAGGTCGGCATCAAGCTCCGCACCAAGCACTCCAAGCTGGTCGGGTACTGGACGACCGAGATCGGCGAGCTAAACCAGGTCGTCCACCTCTGGGAGTACGAAAACTTTGACCACCGGACCCGGGTGCGCGCAGCGCTCGCGAAGGACAAGGCCTGGAACACCCAGTATCTTGCCCGGAGCCGACCCATGATCCAGCGCCAGGAGTCCATGGTCCTGGTGCCGGCGGACTTCTGGTCGTTCACGCCGCCCACGGGTGCCGGGATCTATGAGCTTCGGAGCTACCGCCTCTATCCGGGGAAGGTTCCCGAGTGGCTCGGGCATTTGAAGACAGGGCTCCCGGCTCGCCTGAAGTACAGTAAGCCCGTGGCCATCTGGTCCTCTGAGCTCGGGGAGCTGAACCGCGTGGTCCATCTCTGGCAGTACGAGAGCCTGGAGCATCGCGCCCAGCTACGGAAGGCCTGTATGGCCGACCCGGTTTGGAAACAGACTGTGGAAAAGCTCCAGCCGCTCATGCAGGTGATGGAGTCCAAAATTTTGGTCCCGACGGAGTTCTCGCCGCTCCGGTAGGCCATGGCGGATCTGGAAGCCCGCAAGGTCATCGAGCTCGGCTACGGGGGGAACGAGCGCCTCGTGATGAACATGGGGCCCCAGCACCCCTCCGCCCACGGGGTTTTCCGGATGATCCTGACCCTCGAGGGCGAGACCATTGTCGCGATGGATTCGGTGATCGGCTACCTCCACCGGTGCCACGAGAAGCTCGGCGAGACCCTCACCTACGCCCAGTACCCCTCGATCGCCTCTAAGACCGACTACGTGGCGGCGATGACCTCAGAGCTCGCCTACGTGCTGGCGGCCGAGAAGATCGGGAAGATCGAGGTGCCCAAGCGGGCCCAGTACCTGCGGGTCCTCGTCGGCGAGCTCCAGCGGATCGCCTCCCACTGCCTCTGGCTCGGGACGTGGTGCCTGGACATGGGCGGCGCGCTCGGCGGCGGCGCCACGGTGTTTCTCTACTGTTTTCGCGAGCGCGAAATGGTACTGGACCTGTTCGAGGCCCTGACGGGCGCCCGGCTCCTCTACGGCTTCCACCAGGTGGGCGGCACCCGCTACGACCTGCCGGAGGGCTGGGCGAAGCACTGCCGCGAGACGGTGGACCACATCGACCGGCGGATCGACGAGTACGAGAGCATGCTCGAAGCCAACACGCCCTTCCTGGTGCGCTCCCAGGGGGTGGGCGTGATTTCGAGGGAGCTCGCCCAGGAGGTCGGCGTCGCGGGACCCCTGCTGCGCGGGTCCGACGTGGACTTCGACGCCCGGCGCGACGATCCGTACTCGTCCTACCCCGACTTCGACTTCAAGATTCCGGTGGAGGCGGCGGGCGACTGCTACGCGCGCTACCGCGTGCGGATGCAGGAGTTCCGGGAGTCCATCAAGATCGTCCGCCAGGTTCTCGACGGGCTCCCCGCGGGGCCCATCTCCTCCCGGCCGGGGCTCAAGTCGGTGGGGCAGGTGCGGATCCCGAAGGGCGAGGCCTACGCCCGCGTGGAGGGGCCGCGGGGTGAGGTGGGATGCTACCTGATCGCCGACGGCGGCCCCAAGCCGTACCGGATGAAGTGGCGCGGGGCCTCCTTCTCGAACCTTTCCATCCTGCCCCACATCGTGCCGGGCCACAAGGTGGCGGACGTGGTCGCGATCATGGGCTCGGTGGATCCGGTCTTCGGAGAAGTGGACCGATGATCCGCCACGTCATCACCGCGTTCGTTCTTCTCAACGCGATCGTCCTCATCGTCACCTACCTCACCTACGTCGAGCGGAAGTTCGCCGCCCGCATGCAGTCGCGCATCGGGCCCTACCGCGTGGGCCGACCGCACGGGTGGCTCCAGCCGATCGCCGACGCGCTCAAGCTGCTGATCAAGGAAGACATCGTCCCGGCCCTCGCGGACCGGCCGGTCTACAACCTGGCGCCGATCGTCTTCCTGATCCCGTCGTTCCTCATCTTCGCCACCGTCCCCTTCGCGCCGGGGCTGGGGCTCGCGGACCTGAACATCGGGCTCCTCTTCTTCCTGGCCGTGTCGTCGCTGGAGATCGTCGGGCTCTTCATGGGCGGCTGGGGGTCCAACAACAAGTACGCGCTCCTCTCCGCGATGCGCGCGGTCAACCAGATCATCTCCTACGAGGTCCCCTTCGTCCTGACCGCGCTGATCCCGGTCCTCCTGGCCGGCTCGCTCAAGCTCTCGCTGATCGTCGAGGCTCAGCGGGGGCTCTGGTTCGTGGCCTATCCGGTCATCGGCCAGCTGGCGTTCGTGATGTTCCTCCTGGCGACGATCGCCTCGGAGAACCGGGTGCCCTTCGACATTCTCGAGGCCGAGTCGGAGTTGGTCGCCGGCTTTCGCGTGGAGTACAGCGGCATGAAGTTCGCGCTGATCCAGCTCGCCGAGTACACGCACATGTTCGGCGTGTCCTGCCTCGGTGCGCTGCTCTTCCTCGGCGGCTGGCTCGGGCCGGGGCTCCCCGGCCCCGTCTGGTTCCTCCTGAAGGCGCTCTTCATCTTCCTCCTGGTGACCTGGGTCCGGTGGAGCTTCGTCCGGATCCGCGTGGACCAGATCCTGGGGCTCTCCTGGAAGGTGTTGCTCCCGGCCACGCTGGCGCTCCTCATGGCCACGGGCTTCTGGGTGGCGCTCCGGAGCGGCCATGTCGCGTAACGGGATGGGATTCTGGCAGGAGACCTGGCAGACGGCGGGCGCGGTGGCCCGGGCCATGGGCATCACCCTGAAAAACCTCTTCCGCAAGCCGGTGACGGTCCACTACCCGGACGTCGTGCGCCCGTACCCCGACCGCCTCCGGGGCCTCCTGGCGCTCACCTACGATCCCGAGACCGGCGAGGAGAACTGCATCGGCTGCCGGCTCTGCGAGTACGTCTGCCCGCCGCAGGTCATCCAGGTGGAGATGTTGAAGGCGGAGAAGCGGAATTACGCCAAGACGTTCACGCTCGAACTCTACGCCTGCGAGTTCTGCGAGCTCTGCGTGCAGGTGTGCCCCACGGATGCCATCATCATGCTGAAGACGTTCGACCTGGCGACGTCGGACCGCCGGGAGCTCCTGCTCGACAAGGATCGCCTCCACGCCCTGGGCAAAGAGTTCCAGCCCTCCTGGGCCACCGGGACCAGGCTGCGTGACATGCAGGCCCCGCCCAAGGCGGCCAAGGGAGAGGCCAAGGAGTGAGCCTCGAGGCGGCGGGCTTCTGGGGGCTGGCCCTCGTGCTCCTGGCCTCCAGTCTCGCCGTCGTGCTCTCCAAGAACCTCTTTCACTCGGTCCTCTACCTGGCCCTGGCGCTGGTGGCCACCGCCGGCGTGTTCCTCCTCCTCCACGCCGAGTTCCTGGCCGCGGTCCAGATCCTCCTGTACGCGGGCGGTGTGATCACCATCGTGGTCTTCGCCATCGTCGTGACCGAGCGGCTCGTCGGGGAGCGGCTCAACCAGACCAACCGCGGGGTCGCCGCCGGCGGGCTCGTCTCCCTTGCCGTCCTGATCGCGATCGGCCTCTTCGTGATGCGGGCGCCGCTCCCCCACGCCGCCCCCCCCGTGGCGGGCGATCTGACCGAGGCCATTGGTCGCAATCTCCTCACGCGCTACGTCCTGCCCTTCGAGCTCCTGGCCGTGGTCTTCCTCGCGGCGCTCCTGGGCGCCCTCTTCTTCGCGCGGAAGGAGGAGTGATGGGGCTCCAGCCCTACTTGCTCCTGGCCGCCTGCCTCTTCGCCATCGGGCTCTTCGGCGTCCTGACCCGGCGGAACGCCATCGGGATCCTCCTCGGGATCGAGCTGATGCTGAACGCGGTCAACGTGAACCTGGTCGCCTTCGCCCGCTACGCCGCGGACCCGGCGGGCCTGATCTTCGCGCTCTTCACCATTTCCATCACCGTGGCCGAGGTCGCCCTGGGACTCGCCATCGTCATTCTGATCTTCCGGGTCCGGCGCACGGTGGAAGCGGATCGCCTGGACTTGCTGAAGGGCTAGCGCACCTCCATGACACGCTGGTTCGCGGCCGTTCGAGCGCGGGCTTTGCCCGCGCAATCCCGTGGGGGAGGCGTCGGAAGGGGGGCGGAGCCCCCCTCCGAGGGGTTATGAACGACGCCGGCACGCTGGCTCTGGCGGCCCTCGGGCTCCCTCTTTGCGCCTTCGTTCTCCTCGCGGTGGTGGCGCCGTTGCGTCGGGCCGGGAAGGCCGCCGGGGCGCTCGGCATCGCCGCGATCGGAGGGGCTCTCGTCGCGGCGCTGGTCCTCTGGCGCTCCGGGCAGGGGGTGGAGCTCGCGTGGAGCTGGCTTCCCGCCGAGGGCGGACCCATGGCCACCGTCGGGATCCTGGTGGACCCGGTGGCGGCGGTGATGCTCGTCCTGGTGGCCCTGGTTTCGTTCCTGGTCCAGCTCTACTCGCTCGGGTACCTGGAGCACGAGACGGGGCCGGCGCTCGGGCGCTACTACGCCTACCACTCGCTCTTCGCCGTCTCGATGATCGGCCTGGTCCTTGCGGGGAACTTCCTCCAGATGTTCATCTTCTGGGAGCTGGTGGGGCTCTGCTCGTACCTCCTGATCGGCTTCTGGTACGACAAGCCCGAGGCGGCGCGCGCCGCGGTGAAGGCGTTCTGGACGACGAAGGTCGGCGATCTCGGCTTTATCATCGGCATCGTACTCCTGTGGGGGCGCGCCGGGACCTTCACCTTCTCCGAGCTCTTCAAGATGGCGGGGGACGGGACTCTGGCGCCCGACGGGCTCGGGCTCGTCATGTTCCTCATCTACCTCGGGGCCGTGGGCAAGAGCGCCCAGTTTCCCCTCCACGTCTGGCTTCCCGACGCGATGGAGGGACCGACGCCCGTCTCCGCCCTCATCCACGCGGCGACGATGGTGGCCGCGGGCGTGTACCTGGTCACCCGCGCCTATCCGCTCTTCCTCCTGACCCCCGACGTCCTGGCGCTGATCGGCTGGGTGGGCGCGTTCACCGCGCTGCTGGCGGCGGTGCTCGGGCTGGTCCAGGCTGACATCAAGCGCGTTCTCGCGTACTCGACGGTCTCGCAGCTGGGCTACATGATGGCGGCGCTGGGCGCGGGCGCCCTCGGGGCGGGGTTCTTCCACCTCCTGACCCACGGCCTCTTCAAGGCGCTCCTGTTCCTCGGCGCGGGCGCGGTGATCCATGCCGTTGGCACCAACGACGTCTGGAGGATGGGGCGCCTCGGCGGCGCCATGCCCCAGACCGCGATCGTTTTTCTCGTGGGAACCCTGGCCCTGGCGGGGATCTGGCCCTTGGCCGGCTTCTTCTCCAAGGACGCCGTCCTGGCCGGCGTCTGGGAAGGGGGGCTCACGGTTCCCTTCCTGATGCTCGCGCTCACGGTCTTCCTCACGGCCTTCTACATGTTTCGCGTCGTCTTCCTGGTCTTCTTCGGTGCTGGTCGCGCGGAGGGACATCCCCACGATCCGCCGGTGTCCATGAGCCTGCCGCTCTGGACTCTAGCGGGGCTGACCGTGGGCGTCGGCGGCTACTTCGCGCTCCGTGGGGGCGGACAGGAAGGCCACGGCCCGGGGTGGATTCCGTGGGTCTCGTCCGCGCTGGCCGTGGCGGGGATCGTCTGTGCCTGGGTCACGTACCAGAAGCAGGCCGTCAGCGCCGAGACGCTGGCGCGGATCTTCGCCCCGCTCTATACCGCCGCCCAGCGCAAGTTCTGGCTCGACGACTTCTACGGTGCCGTCTACCGGGGAGGCTTCCTCGCGCTCTCGCGCTTGGTGGGGTGGGTGGATCGTTACCTGGTCGATGGCCTCGTGAATTGGGCCAGCGCGTGGACCCTGAGGGTAGGCGACCGCCTCCGGCGGATCCAGACCGGCCGCGCTCAGGACTACCTCTATGGCGTCGCCTTCGGGCTCCTCCTCGTGATCGTGTGGAGCTACTGGCCCTGATGGACCTGAACGTCTGGATCCTCTCGCTGATCACCTGGATGCCCTTCGTGGGGGCGCTGCTCATCATGTTCACCGCCCGCCACCGCCCGCGGGCGGTGCGCCTGATCGCGGCCGTGGCGACGGGCATCTCGCTGCTCCTGTCGCTCGTAGCCTACGCCCGCTTCGACGGGGACGTGGACGCCGCGCGCTTTCAGTTCTACCAGAAGGTCGCGCTGGTGCCGCCCCTCGGCATTTCCTACGAGGTGGGGGCCGACGGGATCGGCCTCGTGCTGGTCCTGCTCACGGCCATCATCATCTTCGCGGGCGTCTTCGCCTCCTGGACGGTCGAGACACGGAGCCAGGAGTTTTACGCGCTGCTCCTGGTCCTCGTCACGGGGGTCTTCGGCGTCTTCGTCTCCTTGGACCTTTTCGTCTTCTTCCTGTTCTACGAACTCGCCGTCCTCCCCATGTACCTCCTGATCGGTATCTGGGGGTCGTCGGCCCAGATCCGTCCGCGGGGTCTCTTCGGCTGGGCGATGCGCGAGACTGGCGTGGGCTCCAAGGAGTACGCCGCCATGAAGCTGACCCTCTACCTGCTCCTCGGGTCGGCCTTCATCCTCGTGGGGATCCTGGCGCTCTATATGGCCGCCGGTGGGGCCTCGTTCAGCTTTCTCGAGATGGAGGGTGTCGCCTTCGACCCGGTGCTCCAGCGGTGGGTGTTCCTGCTGTTCTACGTCGGGTTTGGAATCCTGGCGGGCATCTGGCCGCTCCACACCTGGTCCCCTGACGGCCACGCCTCGGCTCCCACGGCCGTCTCCATGCTCCACGCCGGCGTGCTGATGAAGCTGGGCGCCTACGGCGTGGTGCGGCTGGGGATGGGGCTTCTTCCCGAAGGCACGCACGACTGGGTGCCGCTCGTGGGGACGATCGCCACCATCAACATCGTCTATGGGGCGCTCTCGGCCATGGCTCAGACCGACCTGAAGTACGTCATCGCCTATTCTTCCGTCTCCCACATGGGGATCGTTCTCCTCGGGGCGGCCACCTTGACCGAGGCGGGGCTGAACGGCTCGGTCTTCCAGATGTTCGCCCACGGGATCATGACGGGGCTCTTTTTCGCCCTCGTCGGGCTCGTCTACGAGAAAGCGCACTCGCGGGAGATCTTCCGGATGGGCGGCTTCGGCCGCATGATGCCGGGGATCGCCACGGCCTTCACGATCGGCGGGCTGTCCTCGCTGGGACTGCCGGCGACGGCCGGCTTCGTGGCCGAGTTTCTGACCTTCCTGGGCGCCTGGCGCTCGGCCCACTCCTGGTGGCTCTTCCCGGCGGTCGCGGGGACCTTCCTCACCGCCATCTACGTCCTCCGCGTGGTGAAGCAGATCTTCTGGGGCGCGGTGCCGGCCGGGGGCGAGTTCCACGATCTCCCAGACGCCCGGGGGCCCGAGTGGGTGGCGCTGGTGCTTCTCATCTTCGTGATCGTGCTCTTCGGCGTGGCGCCGGGGATCGCCCTTGGCCCGATCGATACGGCCACGGTTCCGCTGCTGGCGCGGCTCGGAGCCCTCCCATGAGTGCTCTCGGGCTGGAGCTCGGGTTGAGCACGCTGATGCTGGGAGTCTTCGTCGTCGGCGTCGTCGCCCGAGATGACGCTCGGCGGATCGCCGGGATGATCTCTGCCATCGGCGTCCTGGCCCTGGCGGTCGGATCGTTTCTCCTCGAGCCCGCTCCGGCCGCTCCCGGCGACGCCTTCGTGCTGGATGGTCTCGCGCTCTTCGCCAAGCAACTCCTCCTCGTGGCCACCTTCATCGGGATCCTGGGGTCCCTGTCGCTCACCGACCCGGCGTTCAGGCGCCGGGCGCCCGAGTACTACCTCCTCCTCTTGGCCTCGCTGCTCGGCATGCTCGTCCTAGTGAGCGCGCGGGAGCTGATCCTGCTCTTCGTGGCCTTCGAGCTCATGTCCATCCCCCTCTACGTCCTGTCGGGCTTCCTCAAGCGCGAGAGCGTCGCCGTGGAGGCCGCGCTGAAGTTCTTCCTCGTCGGTACCGTGTCGTCCGCCATCCTGGCCTACGGGCTCTCCTTCGTGTACGGCGCGGCGGGGACGACCGCCCTGGCCGGTGTCGCCCGGGCCCTTGGAGCCCCGGGACCACTCCTCCTCGTTGGAATGTTCCTCGTCCTGGCCGGGTTCGGGTTCAAGATCGCCGCGTTCCCGTTCCACATGTGGGTGCCGGACACGTACGAGGCCGCCAGCACGCCGTTCGTCGCTTGGCTCTCCGTGGCCCCGAAGGCCGCGGGGTTCGTCGCGATCTTCCGCGTCTATCTGGAGGGCGTGGGAGACCGGGTGGCGCTGTGGATCCCGATCGTGGCCGGGCTCGCCGCGATCACGATGACAGCGGGGAACCTGATGGCGCTGCCCCAGCGCAACAGCAAACGGCTGCTCGCCTACTCCGGGATCGCCCACATCGGCTACATGCTGGTGGGGCTCGCCGCCGTCTCGGCCTCGGGGACCGCCATGGTCCTGTTCTATCTGGTCGCCTACGTCTTCGGGAACATGGGCGCGTTCTTGATCGTGGAGGCCGTGGCCCAGGCTGAGGGGTCCGTGCATCTGGACGCCCTCAGGGGTTTGGCCGAGCGCGCGCCGCTCTTGGCTCTGGCCATGCTGCTGTCGCTCCTCTCGCTCGGGGGGATTCCCTTCGTGGCGGGATTCTGGGCCAAGCTCTACGTGTTCTGGGCGGCCGCCCAGGCCGGGCTCTACGGGCTCGTCCTGCTCGGGGCGATCTTGACGGTGGTGGCTCTTTTTTACTATCTGATGCTTGCCCGGCCGATGTACATCGACGCGCCCCGGCGGTCTGGCCCGATTCCTGTTTCCCCGCCGCTCGCCCTGGCCATTCTGATCTGCACCCTGGGCGTTGTTGGCGTCGGGGTCTATCCCAAGCCCCTTGTCGAGTTGACGCTCCGAGTTGCCAACGCCTTGTTTTAGGCCCACTTAGGGCCTCAGAGCACCATTCGATTGACAAGTCGCATCCCAATGGCTAAGTTATGTACCGACTAGTTGGTACAGACAGATGACTTCGGCCACGAAGACCCCCAACGCGACCCGGGAGCACATCCTGCATGCGGCCAGTCGCCTCATGACGCTCAAGGGGTATCACTCGACCTCTCTGGATGACGTGCTGCGGGCGAGCGGGGTCGGCAAGGGGAACTTCTACTACTACTTCAAGAGCAAGGAAGAGCTCGGCTACGCGATGCTCGACCGGATCATCCTGGGGTTCGTGGAGCGGACCCTCGAGCCCTGCTTTTCCGATGGCACCGTCGCTCCGCTGGACCGGGTCCGGTGCTTTTTCGACCGCGTCCTCGAGGCGCAGCGGCAGCGGAACTGCGTGGGCGGGTGCCCCATGGGCAACCTGGCCTCCGAGTTGTCGGACGTGCACGAAGGGTTTCGCCAGCGCCTGGCCGAGATTTTCACCCGCTGGCGGGCGCGGTTGACCGACGCGCTCGCTGAGGCTCAGGCCCAGGAGAGCCTCGGACCGGAGTGTGATCCGGCGGTCCTCGCGTATTTCCTCGTCGCGGGGCTCGAGGGCGCCATCCTCCTGACGAAGGTCACCAAGGACATTCAAATCATGGAAGCGTGCGTCGGTGAACTCAAGGCGCACCTGTTGCTCTACACGAGGGGGCCGCGGTGATGAGCACGCTGGTGCTGGAGGATCGAGGGATGCCACGGGGTGCGGTACGGGAACGAGCCAAACGCGATCGCGACGAGGCTTTGGTGCGGCAGCTCCGGGGCGGAGACCGCGATGCTGCCGAGGGGCTCGTGCGCGAGTACGGCGACCGTGCGTACCGGCTGGCGTTCAGGATCACCGGCAATCGCGAGGATGCCGAGGAGGTCGCGCAGGACGCGCTCTGGACGGCGGCGCGGAAGATCGGGATGTTCAAGGGGGAGTCGGCCTTCGGGAGCTGGCTCTACCGGATCACCGCCAACACCGCCTACCAGAAGCTCCGGGGGCGGCGCGGCCGGGACCACGCGGAAATCTCGTGGGAGGCGCTCCTGCCCCAGTTCACCGAGGCCGGGCGTCACGTCGAGCCAGTCGAGGACTGGTCGGGGAAGGCGGAAGAGCCGGTCCTCCACAGTGAACTCCGGGACGTCCTGGCGGCCGCCGTCGAGGCCCTGCCCGCGGACTACCGGACGGCGTTCCTCCTGCACGACGTCGAGGGCATGCCCAACCGCGAGATCGCGCGATCGCTCGGGATCAGCCTGCCTGCGGTCAAGTCGCGGGTTCACCGCTCGCGACTGTTCCTGCGCCAGCGGCTCGGGCGGTACCTGGCGGTGGCGTAGGTTTCGCGGGGAAGCGACTCACCGAGGGCTCCTACAGCTAATCGCGCCTCTGCCTTGACTTTTTTCGCTCATCCGTGGTGAAATGAACGTCTAACGCAGTTCATTTCTCTCCGAGGGTTTCGTATCCATGGAAGCGGTGATCGCGGTCGGCGGAAAGCAGTACCGGGTTGCACCTGGTCACGTGATTCGGGTTGAGCGGTTGCCCGAGGCCGGGGGCGACCCCGTGGAGTTTCGGACGGTGCTCCTGGCCAGCCGGGACGGTCAGGTGACCGTCGGGGCAAAGGCCCTGGCGAACGCGAAGGTGATCGGCGAGGTGCTGGGACACGGCAAGGCCGCCAAGGTGACCGTGGTGAAGTTCAAGCGGCGGAAGAACTACCGGCGAAAGCGGGGGCACCGCCAGCCCTTCACGTCGGTGCGGATTACGAAAATCGAGGTGTAGAAGCATGGCCCACAAGAAAGGCGTCGGCAGCTCGCGAAACGGCCGCGATTCAAATCCCCAGATGCTGGGGATCAAGCGGTTCGGCGGGCAGTTCGTGACCGCCGGGAGCATTTTGGTCCGGCAGCGCGGGACCAGGTTCAAGCCCGGCGACAACGTCGGCCGCGGCTCCGACGACACCCTGTACGCCAGATCCGAGGGCTATGTCCGCTTTCATCGGCGGGGCGACTCGCGCTACGTGAGCGTTTCCGCCATCCCCGCCTGATCCGGCCCGGCGGCCTCCGGGGCGCCTGATGTTCGTCGACGAGATCGATATCTTCGTCAAGGCCGGGGACGGGGGCGCTGGCTGCGTGAGCTTCCGGCGCGAGAAGTTCGTCCCGCGTGGAGGCCCCGACGGCGGCGACGGGGGGGACGGCGGGAGCGTCTGGCTGGAGGCTGATCGCGCGCTCTACACCCTCCTCGATTATCACTACCAGCGTCACTACGCCGCCGAGCGCGGCCAACACGGCAAGGGCGGAGGGAAGCACGGCGCGAGCGGTGCAGATCTGGTCCTGAAGGTCCCCGTCGGCACGATCGTCTCCGGCCGGGGGACGGGCGAGCGGCTGGGGGAACTGCTCGCCCCCGGCCAGCGCCTCCTTGTCGCCCGCGGTCCCCGGGGCGGGCGCGGCAACCTCCGATTCGCGAGCGCGACGAACCGCGCCCCCCGCCGGGCGGACCTGGGCCGCCCCGGTGAGGAGCGCTGGCTTCACCTGGAGCTCAAGCTTCTCGCCGACGTGGGCGTCATCGGCTTTCCCAATGCCGGGAAGTCCACCCTGGTCTCTCGCCTCTCGGCGGCAACGCCGAAGATCGCGGAGTATCCCTTCACGACACTCACGCCGACGCTGGGCTTGGTGCGTGTGGACGAGGGGCGGTCCTTCGTCATCGCGGATCTTCCCGGGCTGATCCCCGGAGCCTCCCAGGGCAAGGGCCTCGGTATTCGCTTCCTGCGCCACACAGAGCGGACACGACTTCTGATCCACCTCCTTGATCTGGATCCCGCGAACGGCCGGAATCCGGCAGACGATTTCCACGCGCTGGTCCGGGAGCTCGGCGCCTTTTCGCCGGAGCTGGCGCGCCGGCCGCAGCTCCTGGTGGCGAACAAAGTGGATCTGCCAGGATGCGAGACTCGGTGCCGGGAAGTCGAGCGACTGGCCTATGTCACTGGCCTTCCATTTCTTGCGGTCTCGGCAGTCACGGGGCAGGGGCTGCCGGAGCTGGTGCGGGTGGCGGCCGACCGCCTCGACCAGGACCGATGGGCCAAGGCCGCCAGCTGACAGGGCCAGCCTCCCGGCGCGCCCTCGGCAAGGTCGAGCGGCTCGTCGTCAAGGTGGGCAGCGGCCTGATCTCCTCGCCCACGACGGGACTCCTGCCCGACCGGATCGGCGCGCTCGCGGAGGAGATCGCGGGGCTGGTGAAGGACGGCAAAGAGGTCGTGCTCGTGTCGTCCGGCGCCATCGCCGCGGGCATGGCCCGACTGGGCCTCAGCCGACGACCGCGCTCCATCCCGGAGAAGCAGGCGGCGGCCGCCGTGGGCCAGTGCGCGTTGATGTGGCACTACGAGCAGGCTTTCGCGCGATCCGGGATCCGGGTGGCCCAGGTGCTGCTGACCCAGGAGGACATCAGCGCGCGCCCGCGGTACCTGAACGCGCGGAACACGTTCCTCGTGCTCCTGGGCTTTGGGGTGCTTCCCGTCGTCAACGAGAACGACACCGTTGCCGTCGACGAGATCAAGGTCGGGGATAATGATAACCTGGCGGCGCTCGTCGCACACCTCATCGACGCCGACCTCCTCGTGCTCCTGACCGACGTGGACGGGCTCTACACGGGGGATCCGCGGCGCGAGCCGGGAGCGCGCCCGGTCCCGACCGTGGAGGTGGTGTCGGAGGACATCCAGCGGTTCGTCTGGGACGCCCATGGCGGCGTGTCGGTCGGAGGGATGAGCACCAAGCTGGAGGCGGCCCAGAAGGCGACGTCGTCGGGGATTCCCATGGTCATCGCCAGCGGTCGCGAGGCCGGCACGCTCCGGCGCGTGCTCCGGGGCGAGCCGGTGGGCACCTATTTCGTGCCCAGGGGCGACCGCCTGACGGCGCGCAAGCGCTGGATCGCCTTTGCCGCGCCTCCGCAGGGCCGGCTGACGGTGGACGCAGGCGCCCGGAGCGCCCTGGTCGAACGGGGGAAGAGTCTCCTGCCCTCCGGCGTCGTGGACGTGGAGGGGGAGTTTCACGCTGGCGAGGTCGTGTCGCTGAGCGAGGCCGCCGGCAAGGAATTCGCGCGTGGTCTCACGAACTACGATGCCGGGGAGCTCAGAAAAATCCGGGGCGCCAAGACTCGGGCCCTCGAAGAGATTCTCGGGTACAAGAGCTTCGACGAGGTGATCCACCGGGATAACCTCGTGCTCTTGTAGCGGTGGGAGGATGACCATGGGGATTCGGGAACTGGTCGGGGCCAAGGCGCGCGCCGCCAAGGAAGCCTCGCGCGCGCTGGCTCTCTGCTCGGCCAAGGTCAAGAACGACGCGCTCCTCCAGATGAGTCGAGGCCTGGAGGAGAAAGCGGCCATGATCCTGGAAGCGAATCGGGCCGACCTGGACCGCGCCCGGAGCCGGGGGCACTCGCGCGCCTTTCTCGATCGGCTCACGCTCAGCGAGGCGCGCATCGAGGAGATGGCCTTGGGGCTCCGTCAGGTGGCGGCGCTCCCCGACCCGGTGGGCAAAACGATCGAAGTGTGGCGTCGCCCCAACGGCCTTGAAATCGCGCGGGTCCGCGTGCCTCTCGGCGTCGTGGGATTCATCTACGAGTCGCGTCCCAACGTGACAGCGGATGCCGCCGGGCTCTGCATCAAGGCCGGGAATGCCGTTGTCCTTCGCGGCGGGAGCGAGGCGCTGGACTCCAACTCCTTGATTGTCACGATCCTCGCCAAATCCCTGGAGAAGGCCGGGGTCCCCCCGGAGGCGATCCAGTTCATCGATACCCCGGACCGGGACGCGGTGCTCGCCCTCCTCGCCATGGACCGATACGTGGACCTCATCATCCCGCGTGGAGGGGAGGAGTTCGTCCGGCTGGTCGCCGAGCGGTCCACGGTGCCGATCCTCAAGCACGACAAGGGGCTCTGTCACGTCTTCGTGGACGAGGACGCGGACCTCGCGATGGCGGTCGAGATCGCGCTGAACGCCAAAGTGCAACGGCCGGGCGTCTGTAACGCCATGGAGACCCTGCTCGTTCATCGCGCGGTAGCCTCCCGGCTCCTGCCGGCGCTGGCCCCGCGCCTCTTCGAGGCCGGCGTGGAGATCCGCGGGTGTCCGCGGACGCTGGGGCTCGTCCCGCGGGCGCGGGCGGCGGCCGACGAGGACTGGGACACCGAATATTTGGACCTGATCCTGTCGGTGAAGGTCGTGGACAGCTTCGAGGAGGCGGTCGCCCACATTCGCGCTCACGGCTCCGGGCTCGCCGAAGCGATCGTGACCTCCCACTACCGCCGCGCGCGCCGGTTCACGCAGGAGGTGGACGCGGCGTGCGTGCTCGTGAATGCCTCCACCCGGCTGGTCGACGGGGGCCAATTCGGGATGGGCGCCGAGATGGGCATCTCGACGTCCAAGCTTCATGCGCGCGGTCCGGTGGGGGTGGAGGAGCTGACGACCACGAAGTTCGTCGTCTTCGGTGACGGCCAGGTGCGGGAGTAGCCGGGCGTTGCCGCGCGTCGGGGTCTTCGGCGGATCCTTCAATCCCATTCACCTGGGTCACCTGCTCCTGGCCGACGAGATCCTGGAGCTGCTCCAGGTGGACCAGATCCTCTTCGTGCCCGCCGCCGCACCGCCCCACAAGCCTCTCCGCGGGCTCGCTCCGGCCCGAGACCGCTACGCGATGACCGAGCTCGCCATCCGTGGCCACCCGCGCTTTGCCATCTCCGATCTCGAGCTCCGTCGCCCCGGGCCCTCCTATACCGTGGACACGCTCGAGGCGCTCAGACGGGAAGCGGGGCGGGAGGCGGAACTGTTCCTCCTCATCGGATCCGAAACCTTCCTGGACCTGCTCTCCTGGCGGGATCCGCAGCGGATCGCGCAACTGGCGCGCCTGGTGGTGGTGCCCCGGGCCGGCGCGGCCTTCGACCCGGACGGGGTCCAGGCTCAGAAAGTGCTGGCGGAGACCGGGCAGGACCCCTGGGTCCGGATCGAGCCGTCCCGGCCGGCCCCCGCCGCGACGTGGGGGAAGAGCCCCCTCCTCGTCCTCGCCACCTCGCTGCCGATTTCCTCCTCCGAGCTACGCCGACGCGCCCGCGACGGGCGCTCGCTCGCCTACCGTGTGCCTGAGGCGGTGCGCGAGTATATCCTCGTGCAGCGCCTCTACCGCGAGGGAGGTTGATGCCCTCGCTGAGCGCCAAGGACAAGGTTCGGCTCGGCGCCCGGGCGGCTCTGGACAAGAAGGCCCTGGACCTCCAGGTGCTGGATCTTCAGGGAATCTCCGGAGTGGCCGATTTTTTCTTGATTTGCAGCGGCAGCTCCACCACCCAGCTCGAGGCGATCGTGGAGGCGGTGCGCCATGCCCTCAAAGTTGAGGGGGTTCGACCGCGTCACAGCGAAGGCACGCGCGAAAGCGGATGGCTGCTGCTCGATTACGGGGACATCGTGATGCACATCTTTCTGGAGGAGACGCGCGAGTTCTACGCCCTGGAACGCCTCTGGGGTGACGCCCCGCTCCTCTCGGTGGAGCGCTGAGGCGTGAGGTTGATTTCCTTGACAGGCCATGGTAGCGTATGCCCTCAAAACCGAGGGGAGCGCCCCGCGGTGAGGAGGCGGCCATGAGGAAGGATCGACTGGCGCACTACCGGAAGAAGCTGGTCGAGAAGCATCGCCAGCTGGTGGAAGAGGTGGGCAAGAGCGCCCTCTACGGCAAGGGCCAAGAGGATGATTCCATCAAAGATCTCGGCGACCAGGCCACCACCGCCTACACGCGCGAATTTCTCTTCGAGTTGGGCAACGGCGATCGCCGTCTCCTCAAGGAGGTCGTGACGGCGCTTCAGAAGATTGACGGGGGCACCTTTGGCACCTGCGAGCGCTGCGGCGAGCCGATCGTGGAGAAACGCCTGGAAGCCCTTCCGTTCGCGCGGTACTGCATCGATTGCCAACGCCTGGTCGAGCAAGAGGAGCGAATGACCACCGGCTAAGGTGAATGTGTGTCTGTCCGCCTCGGTCTCCTGCTGGCCCTCCTGTTCGCCGCCCTCGTTGCCTACCTGACCGCCCTCAACGCCACGCACGTCCGACTCGCGCTGGGAGGCGACTGGGTCTACGAGCTTCCTCTGATGGCGCTGGTCGTGGGCGCCTTTGTCGCCGGCGCGTGCCTCGCCCTCGCCCTGACTGTGCTCCGGGATCTGGGTCGGTCCTTTCGTGATCACGCGCTGGCGCGCCGCGCCCGCCGTGATGAGAGCCTGCAGGAGATCTACTATCGGGGCCTGGGTGCGCAGCTGGCCGGCAGGAGCGAAGACGCGGCCAACGCGTACGGGGAGCTCCTCGCCCGGGACCCCGGCTTTGGCGACGCCCACGCCCGGCTGGGCGAGCTGGCGCGCGCCCGGGGAGATCACGAGGCCGCCCTCGAGCATCATCTGGAGGCCATGCGGGCTGGCGAGCGCCCCGACACGCTCCTGGCCGTGGCCCTCGACTATCACTCCGCCGGGCGGGTTGACGAAGCACTGGCGACCTATCATCGGATTCTCCAGCGGGATCGGACTCACCCGGCCACCCTCCGCGCAGTCCGGGACCTCACCGTCAAGCGGGGGCGGTGGGCGGAGGCGCTGTCGGTCCAGGAGCGGCTCGTCGAGGTCGTACCCGAAGCGGAGCGCCCCCAGCAGCTCGAATGGCTCGCGGGGATTCAGTATGAGATTGGCAAGGGGCTCCTGGCCGAGGGGAGGGCCGAGGAAGCCCTGAGCCGCTTCAAGGAGTCGCTGAAGGCGGACCGTGGCTTTCTGCCAGCTCAGGTCGGGATCGGGGACGCCTATGTGAAGGTCGGCGATCAGCGCGAAGCGATTCGGGCCTGGGAGCGGGCCGCAGAGGCGAACCCGGCGCTCGTCCTCCTTCGGAGACTGGAGCAGACGTATCGCGTCGAGGGGCGCCCCAGCCGGATGATCAGCCTGCACGCGGCCGCCGCCGCCCGCGCGCCGCACGACCCGGCGCTGGCTTTTGAGCTGGGGAGGGTCTATTTCGAGCTCGAAATGCTCGACGAGGCCGCGGAACAGTTTCAGAAGGTCGAGGTTCGAGCGCCGGATTTCGCCCCGCTGCATGCCTATTTGGGCGCCATCTTCGAGCACCGCGGCCAGTCAGCCGAGGCCTTCCAGGAGTACCGACGGGCCCTGACGCTGACACGGAGTTTCGAATGGCCGCACCGGTGCGCCGCCTGCGGGATCGGGCACGCCCAGTGGCAGGACCGCTGCTCTGGCTGTGGTCGCTGGAACACCTCCCAACCCTGACCTCACGTTGTTGTCGGAGTGGGCCAGGGTCGCTCTCGATCTCCTCTTCCCCCCGTTCTGTCCGCTCTGCGAGCTCCGTCTCGGGGAGGACCGCCGCGACCCGCTGTGCGGGTCCTGCTGGCAACGACTGGAGCGGCTCCTGCCACCGTACTGCGCCCGCTGCGGCCGCCCGCTGCCGAGTTTTGAGATGGGCTCCCCCGCGGAGCGCTCCCCATGCGAACCGTGCCGCCGCCGCCGCCCGCCCTTTTCCTACGCGCGCGCCGCGACGCTCTACGACGGCTGGGTGCGGGAGGCGGTGCATTGCCTGAAGTTTGAGGGCAAGACCGCCATGGCGCGCCCGCTGGGCGACCTCATGGCGGAGGCGGGCAGGGTGATGATCCCCGTGGGGGACGTGGGGTGTCTGGTACCCGTCCCGCTCCATCCGGCGCGCGAGGCGGAGCGCGGGTTCAATCAGGCGAGACTTCTGGCCCGCCGCGTGAGCCGGTGCTGGCGGGTCCCAGTGGAGTCGCGGGCGCTTCGGCGGCAGCGTTCCACGCTGCCGCAGACCGACTTGGGCGCCGGGGCGCGGCGGCGCAACGTGCGCGGCGCGTTCGTCGTCGCCCGGCCCCGGGCCGTCTCCGGACGCCACGTCTTGCTGATCGACGATGTCTTCACCACGGGGGCCACGGTCTCCGAGTGCGCCCGGACGCTCCTGGCGGGGGGCGCCGCCACGGTGGGAGTGTTGACGGTCGCGCGGGTTCCGTAGGCCATTGACGCTCCGTTTCGTGGGCCGATATAATGAGGTGCTTCGGTGGTAACGAATCCATTGCCCCGTCTCAAGCAAAAGGAGTGCCTCATGGGCGTGCGGGTCGGCGTGAACGGGTTCGGGCGGATTGGCCGCGTCTTCTTCCGGGCGGCCCTCGACGCGAAAGAGCTGGACGTGGTGGCCGTCAACGACCTGGCCGACCCCAAGACGCTCGCCCACCTTCTCAAGCACGATTCAGTCCATGGCCGGCTCGCTGCGGAGGTGGTGGTCAAGGGTGACGCGATCTTCGTGGACGGCAAGGAGGTGCGGGTCTGTTCGATCAAGGACCCGGCCGCGCTCCCCTGGAAGGAGCTGGGCGTGGACGTGGTGGTGGAATCCACGGGCGTCTTCCGCGATCGGGGGACGGCCTCCAAGCATCTGGCCGCCGGCGCCCGCAAGGTCATCATCACGGCCCCGGCCAAGGACGCTGACGTGACGATCGTCCTGGGGGTGAACGACACGGCGTACGACCCCGCCCGGCATCATCTGGTCTCCAACGCCTCGTGCACGACGAACTGCCTGGCGACGGTGGCCCGGGTCCTGGTGGACCGCTTCGGCGTCAAGCGCGGCTTCGCGACCACGGTCCATGCCTACACCAACGACCAGCCAGTCCATGATTTTCCCCACAAGGATCTCCGCCGCGCCCGGGCGGCGGCCCTTTCGATGATTCCCACCACCACGGGGGCCGCCACCGCCGTGGGACTTGTGCTCCCGCAACTCAAGGGGAAGCTCGACGGCCTGGCGATCCGCGTCCCGACCGCCAACGTGTCTGTCGTGGATCTGGTCGCCGAGCTGGAGCGCCCCGCGAGCGCGGACGCCGTGAACGAGGCCTTCCGCGCGGCCGCCGCGGGTCCGTTGAGGGGCATCCTCGACGTCACCGACGAGGAGCTGGTCTCGTGCGATTTCAACGGTAACCCCCACTCGTCCATCGTGGACCTCCCCTCGACGGCTCTCGTGGATGGCAACCTCGTGAAGGTCCTGGCCTGGTACGACAACGAGTGGGGGTACTCCTGCCGGGTGCGCGACCTGATCTGCCTCATGGCCAAGTCGCTCTGAGCGAATGAGGGCGTGTTCCGGACGGAGGGGCGCGATGGTCGGCGTCCCCCACTCACCATGGTGAAGCTGACCGTCGAGGATCTCGACCTCGGGGGGAAGCGGGTCTTCGTTCGCGCGGATCTGAACGTCCCGCTGGCCGAAGGGCGGGTCGGCGACGATACCCGACTCCAGGCCATCGTCCCCACGCTCCAGCACTGCCTCAAAGCCGGAGCCGCGGTGGTTCTCGCCTCCCACCTGGGGCGGCCGAAGGGGAAGCCCGATCCGAACTACTCGCTGGCCCCTGTCGCCCGGCGGCTCGAAGAGGTGCTCGGTCAAGCGGTCCCGCTCGCTTCGGACTGCGTGGGGGAGGCGGTGGAAGCCAGGGCCCGACAGCTCGAGCCGGGCCAGATCCTCCTCCTCGAGAACCTCCGCTTCCACCCGGAGGAGGAAGCCAACGACGCGGCCTTCGCTCAGGCGCTGGCCCGGCTGGCCGATTGCTACGTCAACGATGCGTTTGGTGCTGCCCATCGGGCTCACGCGTCCATCGAGGCCATCACCCGCTACCTGTCTCCGGCGGCGGCAGGCCTGCTCATGCAGCGCGAGCTCGAAGCGCTGGGCCGGATCCTCGAGCGCCCCGAGCGTCCGCTCGTGGCCATCCTTGGAGGCGCCAAGGTGTCCGATAAGCTCGCGTTGGTCGAGAATCTGCTCGAGCGCGTGGAGGCCCTTGTCATCGGCGGCGGCATGGCCTTCACCTTCCTGGCGGCTCTCGGCCACGGCGTCGGGCGTTCGCTGGTCGAACCGGAGCGGATCGAACTGGCGCGCGGCGTGTTGGTCAAGGCCGGCCAGCGAGGGGTGCGGGTCGTGCTTCCCGTGGACATGGTGGTGGCCGAGAGCCCTGAGAGCGGCGAAGGCCGCGTGGTCGCTGTCCGGGAGATCCCGGTTCACCTCATGGGACTCGACATCGGGCCCCTGACGCTGGCGCGCTTCGGCGAGGCGGTCCGGGGAGCTCGAACGGTCGTCTGGAACGGGCCGATGGGCGTGTTCGAGAGGCCTCCGTTCGCCGCGGGGACGCTGGGGCTTGCCCGGGCCCTGGCCGCCTCGGCAGCCTTTTCGGTCGTCGGGGGCGGCGACACGGCTGCGGCCGTCCACCAGGCCGGGGTCGCCGAGAAGATCGGGTACATCTCGACCGCCGGCGGAGCCTTCCTCGAGTTTCTGGAGGGCCGAGCGCTTCCCGGCGTCCAGGCCCTCACGGACCGGCCCTGATGCGCAAGCCGATGGTCGTGGCCAACTGGAAGATGCACGGCACGCTGGCGGAGGCGCGCGTCCTGGCCGCCCAGGTGCGGGACGGGCTCCGGCGGACGCGGGGAGTCGAGGTCGTGCTCTGTCCACCCTTCACCGCGCTTGCCGCCGTCGCCGACGCGCTGGCGGGATCGGCCATTGGCCTGGGCGCTCAGAACTGCCACTGGGAGGCGAGCGGCGCGTTCACGGGAGAGGTATCGGCGGCGATGCTGGTCGAGCTCGGCTGCCGCTTGGTGGTCCTCGGCCACTCGGAGCGACGGCAGCACCTTGGGGAGGCCGATCACCAAGTGAACCTCAAGGTCCGGGCGGCGCTCCACCACGGACTTGTGCCGCTGCTCTGCGTGGGCGAGTCCGCCCACGAGCGGAGTCAGGGATTGACCTTCACGACGGTCGAGGGGCAGCTCAGAGCCGGCCTCGGAGGGGTTTCGCCCGACGCCATCGGGCGGTGTATTGTGGCGTATGAGCCCATCTGGGCGATCGGGACGGGGGTCAACGCGACGCCAGCGCAGGCCTCGGAGGTGCACGGCTACCTGCGCGGGCTCCTGTCCGAGCTGGCCTCCAAGGAGGTCGCGCAGACCGTCCGGATCCTTTACGGCGGCAGCGTGAAGCCGGAGAATGCGGCGGAGTTGTTGCGGGAGCCGGAGATTGACGGAGCCCTGGTGGGAGGGGCGAGCCTTCAGGCCGCCACGTTCGTCGGGATCGTCAAAAAGGCCGCGGTCCGCGGCGCCAACCCAAAGGAGTAAGGCGTGTACACTCTGCTCGTCGTCGTCCACGTGATCGTGAGCCTCGCCATCATCGCCATCGTCCTGTTGCAGGCCGGCAAGGGGGCCGACATCGGTTCGGCGTTCGGCGGCGCGGGCAGTCAGGCCGTCTTCGGCTCCATGGGGACCCCGACCCTCCTGGGAAAGATCACCACGGTCGTGGCCATCATGTTCATGGTGACATCGTTCACCCTCGCGATGATGGCGTCGCGCCGTTCGGCTTCCGTGATGACCACGCCCGCTCCCGTCGAGCAGCCGGCGCCTGCCCCGGCCCCCCCACAGTGAACCTACGGGTCCGGGATCTCTTCTTCCTCCTCGCCTTCCTCCCGGGGCTCTCGGGCTGTGGCGTCAAGGTCGAGGGCAAGGACGACGGCCAGTCGCGCAAGTCGGGGTCGCCCGCCTACGGCGATACCTTCATCGAGGCCTCGATCGGGGACATTCAGGGGCTGATCCCCAACATCACCTCCGACAGCGCGTCACACGAAGTCGGCGGGCTGATCTACGATGGACTCGTCAAGCGCGACAAGGACCTGAACATCGTCGGGAGCCTGGCCGAGTCCTGGCAGCTCTCCCGGGACTGCCTGACCCTGACGTTCAAGCTCCGAAAGAACGTCCAGTGGCACGACGGCCGGCCGTTCACCGCCGAGGACGTGCGTTTCACGTACGAGACGATGCTCGACCCGAAGACCCCCACCGCCTACAGGGAGGATTTCCTGGCGGTGACGCGCCTGGCTGTTCTCGATCCCCACACCCTGCGCATCGGCTACGCCAAGCCCTACGCCCAGGCGCTGGAGACCTGGGGCATGTACATGCTGCCGAAGCACCTCCTGGCCTCCTACGTGCACGAGGGCCGGCTGCGCGAGGCGCCGCAAAACCGGCGTCCGATCGGGACCGGCGCCTACCGCTTCGTGGAGTGGAAGAGCGGGGAACGGGTGGTGCTCGTCGCCAACCCGGAGCACTTCGAGGGCCGCCCCTACCTCTCCCGCGTCGTGTACCGGATCATCCCGAGCCAGGCGACCATCTTCCTGGAGCTGAAGGCCAAGGGCGTGGACTTTGCGGGGCTCACGGCCATCCAGTACACGCGGCAGACCACCTACCGGGCGTTCGAAAAGGCGTACGTCAAGTATCAGTACCCGTCCAACGCGTACACGTACCTCGGCTTCAACCTCAAGGACCCGCGCTTCGCCGACCGTCGCGTCCGGCAGGCCTTCGCGCACGCCATCAACAAGCAGGAGCTGATCGACGGCGTGCTCCTCGGGTTGGGCCGCGAGGCCACCGGGCCGTACAAGCCGGAGACGTGGGCCTACAACCCCGATGTGCCCCGGTTCCCGTACGATCCCGACCGGGCGCGGCGCCTCTTGGCGGAGGCGGGATGGAAGGACGCGGACGGCGACGGGATCCTCGACAAAGGCGGCCAGCCGTTCGCCTTCACGATCCTGACCAATCAGGGGAACGAGGAGCGCAAGAAAGTCGCGGAGATCATTCAGCAACGCCTGAGAGAGATCGGGGTCGCGGTGGAGATCCGCACCCTCGAATGGGCGTCGTTGATCAAGGAGTTCATCAAGAAGCGGCGCTTCGAGGCGATCATCCTCGGATGGGGGATCGGCCTGGACCCCGACCAGTACGAGGTCTGGCACTCTTCCAAGGCCGGACCCGACGAACTGAACCACATCTCGTACGCGAACCCCGAGGCGGATCGGCTGCTCGAGCTGGGGCGCGCCTCGTGCGTCAGGGAGCAGCGGAAGAAGCATTACGATCGGCTGCAGGAGGTGCTGGCCGAGGATCAACCGGTCATTTTCCTCTATTTCCGGGACGCGCTGCCGGTGGTGTCCTCGCGGGTGCGTGGGATCGAGCCCTCGCCCAACGGCATCTCGTACAACTTCATCAGGTGGTACGTCCCGAAAGAGCGTCAGCGATACACCGCCGGCTAGATGATCCCGTACGCGCTTCGCCGGGTCGCCCTGGCCATCCCGCTTCTGGTCGGCATCACGTTCATCTCCTTCCTTGTGATCCACCTGGCGCCGGGCGAGCCGGTGGAGCTTCAGACCGGGGATCTGGGGATAAAAAGCTCGGCCCAGGCCATCGAGTCTCTCCGGAAGCTGTACGGCCTGGACCAGCCGCTTTACGTCCAGTACTGGAGCTGGGTCACCCGCCTGGCGCGGCTGGACTTCGGCCGGTCGTTCGCCCCTGACGGCAAGCCGGTGCTTCAGAAGATCGGCGAGCGCCTGCCGATCACGCTCTTCCTCAACATCATCGAGATGTTGCTGATCCTGGCCCTGGCGGTCCCCATCGGAGTTCTCTCTGCGACGCGGCAGTACTCGGTCTTCGACAAGATCACCACGGTCTTTGTCTTCGTCGGATTCGCCACTCCAGATTTCTGGCTCGCCCTCCTGCTCATGATCCTCTTTGGCGTGCAGCTTGGCTGGCTGCCGATCTCCGGGCTCCGCTCGCCCACCTGGGAGTTCCTGTCCTTCTGGCGCCAGCACTGGGACTTCCTGAGCCATCTGGTTCTCCCGATTGTGGTCGCTACGTTCGGGGGACTGGCCGGGTTTTCTCGCTACATGAGGCAGAGCATGCTGGAGGTGGTCAGGCAGGAGTACGTCCAGACGGCGCGCGCCAAGGGCCTCTCCGAGCAGGCGGTCATCGGCAAGCACGCGCTCCGGAACGCACTCCTCCCCGTCGTGACCATCCTGGGCCTGTCGCTGCCGGGGCTGATCGGAGGGAGCGTGATCGTGGAGTCGGTCTTCGCTATTCCCGGGATGGGCCAGTTGATGGTCCAGGCGGTGTTTTCCCGGGACTACCCGGTGATCATGGGGAACTTGGTCATCGTCTCCACGCTCACGCTGGTGGCGAACCTGCTGGCCGACATCTCCTACGGGCTGGTGGACCCGCGCATTCGGGTCGGCCGTCGCGGGAGATCGTGACGCCATGGCCGCGGGCTCCCACGGGCAAGTGCGCTTGTTCTGGCGGAGCTTCTCGCGCAACCAGCTCGCCCTGGCCGGCGGAGTCGTCGTGGGCGCCCTCGTGCTCGTGGCGCTCGGCGCCCCGTGGCTCTCTCCCCACGATCCGCACCGGCCGGACGTGAAGAAGATTCTGGATCCGCCGTCGCGGGCCCATCTCCTTGGGACCGATCAGATCGGGCGGGACGTGCTCTCCAGGATCCTGTACGGCTCCCGGGTTTCGCTCGCGGTGGGATTCGTCTCGGTCGGCATCGCGACGGCGCTGGGTGTGATCCTGGGTGCCGCATCCGGCTACAACGGCGGGATCGTGGACGCGGCGATCATGCGCCTGGTGGATCTGATGCTGGTCTTCCCGCGTTTCTTTTTGCTGCTCGCCGTCCTGGCGTTTCTCCAGCCGTCCATCTGGACCATCATGGCCGTCATCGGGTTGACCGGTTGGATGGGGGTGGCCCGCCTGGTCCGCGCCGAATTTCTGTCGCTCAAGGAGCGCGAGTTCGTGATCTGGTCGCAGTCCATCGGAGCGAGCGCGTTCCGGATCATCTGGCGGCACACGCTTCCCAACGCGATGGCGCCCGTGCTCGTGGCCATGACCCTGGGGATCCCGGCCGCGATCCTCACCGAATCCGGCCTCTCCTTCCTCGGCCTCGGGGTGCAGCCGCCGTACGCCACCTGGGGGAACATCTTGAACGACGGCAGGGACTCGATCGAAATCGCGTGGTGGCTCTCGGTCTATCCGGGGCTGGCGATCCTGATCACGGTCCTCTCCTACAATCTGTTGGGCGAGGGGATCCGCGATGCCCTGGACCCGCGTCTCCGGCAGGCCCTGGGCCGCCCGGCGCGCGATGGCCGCTAATCCTTGACACGACGGCCGGGCCGGCGCCATACTCAGCGCTTGCCGGCGCCGAAGTGGCGGAATTGGCAGACGCGCACGTTTGAGGGGCGTGTGGGGTAACCCGTGGGGGTTCGAGTCCCCCCTTCGGCACCATGCCTTCCGGGCTCCCGCTCGTCGGGGGCCTTTTTCGCGTGCCCGCCTTGGCGGGTCTCGACGGGTGTGGCATAATGAATCGGCGCGGCGAGTGAAGGACCAAGACGCTATGGGAATTTCTCTTCCCCTCCTGGAGACCCCCGCTTCCCCCGACGCACGGAAGCCCGCTTGGCTCAAGGTGCGGGCCCCGGGCGGCCCGCGCTATATCCGCCTCAAGGGGCTCATGCGGGAGTGGAAGCTGCACAGCGTGTGCGAAGAGGCCCACTGCCCCAACATCGGAGAGTGCTGGGAGGACCTCACCGCCACGTTCATGATCCTGGGCGACGTGTGCACGCGCAACTGCGGCTACTGCGCCGTCACCCATGGGCGTCCGACGTGGGAGGACCGAGAGGAGCCGGAGCGCGTGGGACAGGCGGTGCGGACGCTCGGCCTGGAGCACGTGGTGGTTACCTCGGTGAACCGGGACGATCTGGCCGACGGGGGCGCGGCGGTGTTCGCTGCCACGGTGCGCGCCATCCGCCGGGAGGCGCCGGGGTGCCAGGTCGAGGTGTTGATCCCCGACTTCCAGGGATCGGCCGAGGCGCTCGAGACGGTGCTGGAGGCCCGGCCGGACATCTTGAACCACAACACCGAGACCGTGCCGCGCCTCTATAGGCTGGCGCGGCATGGCGGGCGCTACGAACGGACGCTGGAGCTCTTCCGGCGTGCGCGCGGCCGCGTCCCCCCGCTCCTGACCAAGTCCGGGATCATCGTCGGGCTGGGCGAGGAGCGCGGGGAGCTGCTGGCCACCATGAGCGACCTGCGCGGCGCGGACGTGAACATCCTGACGCTGGGCCAGTACCTCCGCCCTTCCTCCCGGCACCTGCCGGTCGCCCGCTTCTACCACCCGGACGAGTTCAGGGAGTTGGCGGAGGAGGGCCGGTGGATGGGGTTCGCTCACGTGGAGGCCGGGCCGCTCGTCAGGAGCTCCTACCACGCCAAGCGCCAGGCGGCAGGCCTCGGGAGCGCCTAGTGGAGTACGCGCCGATCGTGATGGTCTTCGCCTTCGCCGCGGCCGTGGCGGGCGCGATGATGGGGCTCCCGAAGCTCGTCGCTCCGCGCCGGCCGAGCCCGGTGAAGGCCGAGCCGTTCGAGTGCGGCATGGACCCGGTCGCGATCCCGGAAGGGCGCTTCGCCGTCAAGTTTTCGACCGTGGCGATTTTCTTCATCATCTTCGACATCGAAGTGATGCTGATTTTCCCCTGGGCGGTGCAGGTGCGGCGGCTGGGCTGGGCGGGCTATTTCGCCATGCTTGTGTTCCTCGGCATCCTGATGCTGGGGTTCCTCTACATGTGGAAGAAGGGGGGCTTCGAGTGGGAGTAGGCGGGTTCTTCACCGGCAAGCTCGATGAGGCCATCGGGTGGGCGCGGAAGTACTCCATCTTTCAGTACCCGTTCGTCACGGCGTGTTGCGGCATGGAGTACATGGCCACCGCCTGCTCTCACTATGACGTGGACCGGTTTGGCGCGGGCTTGCCCCGGTTCTCCCCCCGCCAGGCGGACGTGCTCTTCGTGGTGGGGACGATCAGCCACAAGATGGCGCCGGTGCTGAAGCGGATCTACGATCAGATGTGCGAGCCCAAGTGGGTGGTGGCCTTCGGGGTCTGCACCTGCACGGGGGGCTTCTACGACAATTACGCCACGGTCATGGGGATCGACACGATCATCCCCGTGGACGTGTACATCCCCGGCTGCCCGCCCCGCCCCGAGAGCGTGCTCGATGGCCTGATGAAGCTCCAGGACAAAATCGCGGCCGGGACTCAGCGTTACTAGGTCGCGGCCAGCAGCCCTCTCCCGAGTCGATGGACGGACAGGTGATTCTTGCGCGGTTGACCGCGGCCTTCGGCGGTCGGATTCTGGAGACCCACGACTACCGCGGCGATCACTCGGCGATGGTGGACCGGTCGGCGGTCCTGGACGTGTTGGAATTCTGCCGTGACGACCCGGCGCTCAGGTTCGACGTCCTCATGGATCTCACCGCGGTGGATTATCTCAAGTATCCCGGTCGCGAGTTCGGCCCCCGCTTCGAGGTGGTCTATCACCTCTACTCGCTGCCGTGTAATCACCGGGTGAGGCTCCAGGTGCGCGTGGAGGAGGACGAGGCGCATGTTCCGAGCGCGGTGGGGCTCTGGCCCATCGCCAACTGGTTCGAGCGTGAGGTGTGGGACATGTTCGGGATCCGCTTTGACGGCCATCCCGACCTCCGGCGGCTCCTCATGTACGAGGAGTTCGAGGGGCATCCGCTCCGGAAGGACTATCCGGTGAACAAGCGCCAGCCACTCATCGGTCCCAGGATTTAGCCAGGTGGCCGAACGCACGACGCGCGAGATTTATCTGGGCGAGGGAAGCGGGACCGGCTCGGGGTCCCAGCACCTCTACGTCAACGTGGGCCCGGCCCACCCGGCCATGCACGGGATCATCCGGATCCTCGCTGAGCTCGACGGCGAGACCGTGGTAAAGGCGGATGTGGAGATCGGCTACCTGCACCGGGCCTTCGAGAAGGAGTGCGAGGGAGGTCCGTACAATAACGCCATCCCGTACACCGACCGCCTCAACTACGTCTCCCCTCTCATCAACAACTTCGGCTACACCTCCTGCGTCGAGAAGCTCCTGGGGATCGACGCGACCGAGCGCTGCCAGTACATCCGGGTGATCATGAGCGAGATCTCCCGGATCTGCGATCACCTCACGTGCATCGGGGCCTCGGCGATGGAGCTCGGCGCCTTCACGGTCTTTCTGTACATGATCAAGGCCCGGGAGTACCTCTGGGAGCTCGTGGAGGACGTGACCGGCGCGCGCCTCACCATCTCGTACGCGCGGGTCGGGGGGGTCAAGGCCGACCTGCCGGAGGGGTTTGCCCTGAAGCTCTGCAAAGCCTTCAAGGAAACCCGCCAGGTGCTCGAGGAAGTGCACAAGCTTCTCACGGGGAACCGCATCTTCATGGACCGTCTGGTGGGGGTGGGCGTCCTCTCCCGGGAGGACACCGTCGCCTACGCGATCACGGGGCCGATGCTCAGGGCCGCCGGCGTGCCGTACGACGTAAGGCGGGCGCAGCCGTACTGGGCCTACGACCGCGTGGAGTTCGAGGTTCCCACCGGCCGGAACGGGGACAACTACGACCGGTACCTGGTCCGGATGGTCGAGATGGAACAGTCCATGCGGATCGTGGAGCAGGCGCTCGACGCGATCCCCGGCGGCCCCATCAACGTGGACTTCCAGGGGAAGCCCATGGACCCCGCCACGTACGTGGACCTGGGCAAGCAGGGGAAGACGGAGGGGCTCCTGCTGATCCCGATCACCCTGTCGCCCAACCTGGAGGGGCTGGAGCGGCCGGTTCACCATCGGGTGAACGTGTCGGACAAGCGCGTCGTGCTTCCGCCGAAGGAAGAGGCCTACGGGTCCATCGAGGGGCTCATGAACCACTTCATGCTGATCATGGAGGGGAACGGAATCCGACCGCCCCGGGGCGCGGCCTACTTTCCTGTGGAGGGGGCCAACGGCGAGCTGGGGTTCTACGTCGTCTCCGACGGGACCGATCGCCCCTACCGCGTCCGGTGCCGGCCGCCGTGCTTTCCGCCGATGGCCGCGCTTCACCGGATGATCGAGGGCGGGATGGTCGCCGACGTGGTCCCCACCTTCGGGTCGGTCAACATGATCGGCGGGGAACTGGACCGGTGAGCCGTCCCGCCGCCGTGCAGTTCACGGCCGGAGAGCTCGCCCTGGTGCGGCGGCTCCAGGCGCTCTACCCCGACAAGCGCGCGGCGCTCCTGCCAGTGCTCCAGCTCGTCCAGGACACCTTCGGCTACATCTCGCTCGAGGCGGAGGAGTATGTGGCGGGGTTGTTCGACCTGCCGCCCGCCCACGTGCACGAGGTCGTCACCTTCTACACCCTCTTCTTTCAGGAGCCGAAGGGTCGACACGTGGTGAGCGTCTGTCACAACCTGACCTGTCACCTGGAGGGCGCTCCGACCGTCCTGGCGCACCTCAGGATGCGGCTCGGGGTGGACGTGGGCGCGACGACCGCCGACGGCCGGGTCACGCTCCTCGCGGTGGAATGCCTCTGCGCGTGTGAGATGGCCCCCATGCTGCAGGTGGATGACCGCTACGAGGGGAACCTGACTCCCGCGAAGATTGACCGGATTCTCGAAGGGCTCGAGTAGATGGCCGAGCGCATCCTGACGCGGAACTTTCACCTTCCCGAGTCGCACACCCTCAGGGTCTACCGCGAGACGGGCGGCTACGAGGGGCTCTCCGATGTGCTCGCCATGGCGCCGGCCACGATCATCGAGACGGTCAAGAGGTCGAATTTGCGTGGTCTCGGAGGGGCTGGCTTTCCCACGGGAGTCAAGTGGGGGTTCATCCCCAAGGGGCACCAGGGGCCGGTCTACCTGGTGATCAATGCCGACGAGGGCGAGCCGGGGACCTTCAAGGACCGCTACCTCCTCGAAAAGGACCCCCATGGGCTGATCGAGGGGATGATCGTCTCGGCGCACGCCATCGGCTCCCGACTGGCCTTCGTCTACGTCCGGGGCGAGTACGTCCAGCCGTGGCGCATCTTCAGCCGGGCGGTCCAGGAGGCGTACGACGCCGGGTTTCTCGGGAAAAGCATCCTGGGATCCGGGGTCGACCTGGACGTCGTCGTCCATCGGGGGGCGGGTGCCTACATCTGCGGTGAGGAAACCGGGTTGATCTCGTCGCTCGAGGGGAAGAAAGGGTGGCCGAAGCTGAAGCCGCCGTTCCCGGCGGTCCGCGGCGCCTTCGGCGCGCCCACCATCGTCAACAACGTGGAGACCATCTGCCACGTTCCCCACATCGTCCAGCGGGGGGCGTCGTGGTTCGCCGCGCTGGGCACCGCCGGCCAGGGCGGAACCAGGATGTATTCGGTGTCGGGACGCGTCGCCCGGCCGGGAGTGTACGAGCTGCCCGTGTCGGTGACCCTGCGCTCGCTGATCTCCGAGCACGCCGGCGGGATCGCCAACGGGCGGCGCCTCAAGGCCGTCGTTCCCGGCGGCTCGTCGGCTCCCATCCTCACGGCCGACGAGATCGACGTCACGATGGACGTGGACGGACTGAAGAACGCGGGCACAATGGCCGGATCCGCGGGCGTGATCGTCATGGACGAGAGCGTCTCGATCCCGGAGGCGCTGATGATCGTGGCGCGCTTCTACGCCCACGAGTCGTGCGGGCAGTGCACGCCGTGTCGCGAGTCCACCGGCTGGATCTACAAGATGACCCGCCGCATCGTGGAGGGGAGAGGGCGCAAGGAAGAGCTGGATACCATTCTGGATGTGGCCCGCCGCGGCGCCGGCACCACCATTTGCGCCTTCTACGACGGGGCGGTGGGCCCGTACATCAGCTACATCGAGAAGTTCCGGGACGAGTTCGAAGCCTTGATCCCGAAATAGGCGATGCCCAAGCTTACGATCGACGGTAGGGAGGTCGAAGTCCCCGCCGGGACCAACCTCATCGAGGCGGCCCGGAGGCTGGGGATCGAGGTCCCCTATTACTGCTACCATCCCGGGCTCTCGATCGCCGGGCAGTGCCGCCTCTGCATGGTGGATGTCGGAAACAGCCCGCGGCCTCAGATCGCCTGCAACACCCTGGCCGCCGACGGGATGGTGGTGCGCACCGAGACGCCGAAGGTGCTCGAGACCCGGCAGTCCGTCATGGAGTTCCATCTGATCAACCACCCGCTGGACTGCCCCGTGTGCGACCAGGCCGGGGAGTGCTGGCTCCAGATCTACTACATGAAGCACGGGCTCTACGAGCCGCGGATGGTGGACGAGAAGGTTCACAAGCCTAAGGCCGTACCCCTGGGTCCTCATGTCATCCTCGACGCCGAGCGCTGCATCCTCTGTTCCCGCTGCGTCCGGTTCTGCGACGAGATCACGGGCACGGGGGAGCTCGGGATCTTCCAGCGCGGCGATCACTCCGAGATCGGGCTCTTCCCCGGCAAGGAGCTGGCGAATCCCTACTCGGCGAACGTGGTGGACATCTGCCCGGTGGGGGCGCTGACCGACCGCGACTTCCGCTTCGCGGTCCGCGTCTGGTACCTGGAGACGGCGAAGTCGGTCTGCCCGGGGTGCAGCCGCGGCTGCAACATCGAGGTCCACTACAATCTGCGCCGACCTCACCATAACCAGGGGCACCGGGTGGCGCGTCTCAAGCCGCGCGAGAACCCGGAGGTCAACCAGTGGTGGATCTGCGACGCCGGCCGCTACGGCGGGAAGTTCGTGGACGACGCGAGCCGTCTCCTCTTTCCGACGCGCGGGCGGGAGAACGCGGCTCGGGAGGTCGGCTGGGATGAAATGGTGCCGCTGGTTGCCGCCCGGCTCCGGGACTACCGGCCGGATGAGATCGGCGTCCTCGCCTCCCCCCGGATGGCCAACGAGGACCTCTTCGTCTTGAAGCGGCTCGTGGAGCACCTGGGGATCGCCAACGTGGATTTCCGCGTTCCGCCCGGGCGCCCGGGGGACGAGGATCGGATCCTGATCAAGGCCGACAAGAATCCCAACACGCGGGGGGCCGAGCTGATCGGGCTCGCGCCGCGGGCCGGCGGGCTGGACGCGCGCGGGATGCTGAGAGCGGCGCGCGAGCGCCGGCTCAAGGGCCTCTGGGTGTTCCACCACGATCTCCTGGCCTCGGCCTGGCCCGGATCGGAGATCCGGGAAGCCCTCCGCGCCCTGGACTGGTTCATCTTCCAGGGCTCGAACGCCAACGGGATCAGCCCCGACGCGGATGTTCTGCTGCCCAGCGCGACCTGGGTGGAGCGGGAGGGGACCTTCACCAACTTCGAGGGCCGCGTCCAGCGCTTCTGGAAGGCGGTGGAGCCCCCGGGCGCGTCGCTCTCCGATTGGGAGATCCTCGCCCGCATCGGCGATGCGCTGGGGCTGGGCGCGGTGCCGGGCAGGGCCGAGGACTCCTTCAAGTCCCTGGCGGCCGGGGTGCCGGCCTTCGCCGGCCTCTCCTACCGGGAGCTCGGAGACTTCGGCAAAGAGGCGGCGACGGCATGACGCCGACGATGGCCGGCCTGGGGATCGCCTTCGGGCGGGTCGCCTTCGTCATGCTGTTCGTCCTCACCATGGGAGGGTTGCTGACGTGGGTGGAGCGCAAGCAGTCGGCGGTCATGCAGGACCGGATCGGGGCCAACCGGGCCTCCATCTTCGGCCTCCGGCTCCTCGGTCTCTTTCACCCGCTGGCGGACGCCATCAAGATGCTCACGAAGGAGGACTTCCTCCCGGCGCGGGCGGACCGGACGCTCTTCACGCTGGCGCCCTTCGTCTCGGTGGTCTCTGCTCTGGTGGCGTTTGCCGCGATCCCCTTCGGCGACGTGCTCCGGGCCGGCGGCCGGGAGATCCCGCTCCAGGCGGTCACGTTGAACGCGGGGATCCTCTACGTGTTCGCCATGCTGTCTCTCGGCGTCTTCGGGGTGATGATGGCTGGCTGGGCCTCGGCCAACAACTACGCCCTGCTGGGGGGCCAGCGCGCCGCCGCTCTGATGATCTCGGCCGAGGTCGCCATCGGCGCCTCCATCATGGGCGTCGCCATGGTCTACGGCTCGCTGGACATGATGGAGATCATCCGCGGCCAGGGGGCGCCGCTGCTGCCCCAGTGGTTCGGGGACTGGATCCCCAAGTGGGGGATCTTCACCCAGCTGCCCGCCTTTATCCTCTTCCTCGCGGCGGGCATGGCCGCCACCAAGCGCATCCCCTTCGATTTCCCCGAGGGGGAATCCGAGATCATCGGCTACTTCGTGGAGTACAGCGGGATGAAGTTCGGGATGTTCATGATGGCGGACTTCGTGGAGACCGTGGTGATCGCCGGCTTGACGACCGCGCTGTTCCTGGGCGGCTGGCAGGTGCCCTACCTGGCCGGCGACGGCTTCCGCTTTCCCTGGGGCGCGACGGTCGCGCTGGCGCAGCCCCTGGTCGCCCTGCTCCAGGTGCTGGCCTTCTGCCTGAAGGTCGCTGTCGTGTGCTGGTTCCTCATGCTGATCCGCTGGACGCTCCCCCGTTTCCGGTATGATCAGGCCATGCGGCTCGGCTGGCTCGGGCTCTTCCCTCTCTCGATCCTGAACGTCGCCGCCACGGGCCTTGTGTTGGTCGCGTGGAGGGGTCCGTGAAGTTTCGGCAGCGCTTCTATCTCGCCGAAGTGCTGATCGGCCTGGGGGTCACCGCAGCCCACTTCTTCGTGAACCTGGGCCGCCACACCGCGCACCACGTCTTCGGGCGCAAGACGGTGCCTGGGGCGGTGACCTTCCAGTACCCGGAGGAGCGGCGGCCCTACTCCCCGCGGCTCCGGAGCCTCCACCGATTGGTCCGTCGGGAGGATGGGTCCCCGCGCTGTGTCGCGTGCATGATGTGCGAGACGGTCTGTCCGGCGCACTGCATCTACATCGTGGCGGCCGAGCATCCGAATCAGGACATCGAAAAGTATCCGGAGCGCTTCGACATCGATCTCGGCAAGTGCGTCTTCTGCGGCTACTGCGTGGAGGCGTGCCCGGAGGATGCCATTCGTATGGACACGGGCATTCTCGAATTCTCGTCCTACAGTCGGCTGGGCATGATCTACACGAAAGAGACGCTCCTGGCCTTGGAGCCGGCGGGGCCGGACGGGACGCCGCGGTCCCCGATTTCGATTCCGCCGGACCGGCGACCCTAGCCATGGCGCTGGGGGTCTTCCTCATCGTGGCCATCGTCGCGGTGGCCTCGGCGCTGGCGCTGGTGCTGCGCCGGAACCCGATCCACGGCGCCCTGTTCCTGGTGGTGAACCTGGGTTGCGTGGCGGTGCTCTACCTGCTCCTGGGCGCCGAGTTCCTGGCCCTGGCACAGGTCATCATCTATGCCGGCGCGATCATGGTCCTGTTTGTCTTCGCCATCATGGTGCTGATCCCGGGCAAGGAGGAGACGGGGCCGGATCCGCTTCGCTCGCAGCGCCTGATGGCCGTGCCGCTGGGCCTTTTCCTTCTTCTCGAGATCGCCCTCGTCCTCTGGGGCAGCCGGAGCGGGGGTGGGGTCGGAGGCGCGGCGTCGCTGCCTCAGGTCGGAGTCCGTGCGGGGGGGATCGAGTCCGTCGGCCGGCTCCTCCTGGGCGATTACCTCTTTGCCTTCGAGGTCACGTCGATCCTCCTCCTCGCCGCCCTGGTGGGGGTCCTTACGCTCGCGAAACGGAAGAGCGAATGATGGTGCCCGAGGCGTACTATACGGGGCTGTCGGCGGTCCTGTTCGCGATCGGGGTGGTGGGAGTCCTGGTGCGCCGGAACCCGCTCGTGATCTTCATGTCGATCGAGTTGATGCTGAACGCCGCCAACCTGGCCCTGGTGGCGTTCGGCTCGGGGCTCGCCACAGCCGAGGCGCAGGTGCTAGTCTTCTTCGTGATGACGGTAGCCGCGGCGGAGGTGGCCGTCGGGCTGGCGATCATCGTCGCCATCTTCAGGCTCCGCCGGAGGCTGTCCGTGGACGACCTGAGCCTGATGCGCTGGTGAACCCGGAGGGAACGTATGGCTCAAGCGAAGGCAATAACGGTGGCGCCAAAGGTGGACGCCGAGCTGGCGCGTCGGCTTCTCTCCCAGATGGTCCTGATCCGTCGCTTCGAGGAAAAGGCGGCGGAGATGTACGCCCTGGGCAAGATCGGCGGCTTCCTCCACCTCTACATCGGCGAGGAGGCGGTTGCGGTGGGGGCCACGGCTGCGCTCAGGCCCGACGACTACGCGATCTCCTCCTACCGGGAGCACGGCCACTGCCTGGCGAAAGGGTCGGACCCGCGCCGCATCATGGCCGAGCTCTTTGGCCGCCGCGACGGCCTGAGTAAAGGCAGGGGCGGCTCCATGCATCTCTTCGACAAGTCCAAGAACTTCCTGGGAGGACACGCCATCGTGGGCGCGCATCTGCCGCTGGCGGCGGGGGCCGCCTTCGCCGTCAAGTACCAGGGTGGCGACCAGGTGGTCGTCTGCTATTTCGGGGACGGCGCGGTGCCCCAGGGGGAATTCCACGAATCGCTGAATCTCGCGGCCCTCTGGAAGCTCCCCGTGATCTACCTGTGCGAGAACAACCGGTATGCCATGGGGACCGCCATCCACCGGGCGCTGGCCCAAACCGAGATCTGGCGCTACGCGGAGACCTACGGTATCGCCGGCGAGGCGGTGGACGGCATGGACGTCCTCGCGGTGCGGGAGGTCGTCGGACGGGCGGTCGAGCGCGGCCGGCGGGGGCAGGGGCCCAGCCTGATCGAGGCGCGCACGTACCGTTTCCGGGGGCACTCTATGCGCGACCCCTCCGCGGCGATCTACCGGACGAAGGAAGAGGTGGAGCGCGAGAAGCAGCGCGACCCCATCGCGCTGTTCCGGGGGCGCTGTCTCAAGGACGGAGTCCTGACGGAGGGCGAGGTGAAAACCATCGAGAAAGACATCAACGACCTCGTGGACGAAGCCGTGGCCTTCGCCGACGCCTCCCCCGAGCCGCCGCTCGAGTGGCTGACCACGGACATCTTCAAGGAGTAGGCGCCGTGTCGATAACCGTCGCACGACCGACAACGTTCGATCAGGCGGCTTCGAGCGAGGGCTTTGCCCTCGCCATCCCGGGGGGAGGTTCGGAAGGGGGGCGCTAGCCCCCCTCCGAGGAGAAGGAGTAGCGTATGAGTGTGATGACGTATCGTGAGGCGCTGAACCTGGCTCTGCGGGAAGAGATGCGGCGCGATCCGCGGGTGTTCCTCCTCGGCGAAGAGATCGGGGTGTACGACGGCGCCTACAAGGTGACTCAGGGGCTCCTCAAGGAGTTCGGCGAGCGGCGCGTGATGGACACGCCGATCTGCGAGTCCGGGTTTACGGGGGTGGCGATCGGCGCCGCCATGCTGGGGCTCAGGCCGGTGGTGGAGATGATGACCTTCAACTTCGCCATCCTGGCGCTCGATCAGATCGTCAATTCCGCGGCCAAGATGTCTTACATGTCGGGGGGGCAGTTCAACGTCCCGATCGTCGTGCGCGGCCCGGGCGGACCCGCCCATCAACTGGCTGCTCAGCATTCCCAGTCCATGGAGTCCTACTTCTACCACGTGCCGGGTCTCAAGGTGGTGCGCCCCTCCACTCCCGAGGATGCGAAAGGGCTCTTGAAGAGCGCCATCCGCGACGAGAACCCGGTCATCTTCATCGAGTCCGAGACGCTCTACGGCATCAAGGGCGAGGTCCCCGACGACGCGGACTTCACCATCCCGCTCGGCCGGGCGAAGATCCGCCGGGAGGGGACGGACGTGACGGTGATCGCCTACATGGGGATGATGTACCGGGCGCTGGAGACGGCGGAGGCGCTGGCCCAGGAGGGGATCTCGTGCGAGATCGTTGACCCCAGGACGCTCCGGCCCATGGACATCGAGACGTTGATCGGCTCCGTCAGGAAGACTCACCGGGCGGTGGTCGTGGAAGCGGGTGCCGGTTTCGCCGGGATGGGATCGGAGATCGTCGCTTTCATCACCGAGAACGCCTTCGACGACCTCGACGCTCCGGTGGAGCGGGTCACCGGCGCCAACGCCCCCATGCCGTACGCGAAAAATCTGGAGCAAGCGAAGACGCCCTCGAAGGAGAAGATCATCGCCGCCATCCGCCGGGTCTGCTACGCGTGACGGAGGTTCGACATGGCGATCACGAAAGTGGTGATGCCCAAGCTCTCGGAGGCCATGGAGACCGGCAGGGTCATCAAGTGGCTGAAGGAGGAAGGGGACAAGGTCGAGGGCGGGGAGATCATTGCCGAGATCGAGACGGACAAGGCTGACATCGAGCTCGAATCCTTCGGGACGGGCGTGCTCAGGAAGATCATGGTGCCGGCCGGCGCGCGGGCTCCCGTAGGGGGGCTGATCGCCGTCGTCGCCGAGCCGGCCGACGACATCGCGGGCGTCCTGGCCGGCGCCGCCGCGCCGAGCCCGGCTCCTGCCGTGTCGCCATCCCCGACTGCCGCGCCGCCGCCTCCCGCGCCCCCGAAGCCTGCCGGGACTGCGCCTCCGCCGGCTCCCGCGCGTGCCGCCGCTCCGGTCCCGACCCCCGTCCCCGCGCCCCGGTCGCTGGTCAGAGGCCCAGAGCCGTCGGCAGGAGAGCCGGCCGGCGTCCCGGGTGGCCGCGTGAAGGCCTCGCCGCTGGCGAAGAAGATCGCGGCCCAGTCGGGCGTTGACCTCCGGCTCGTCCATGGGAGCGGCCCGAGCGGGCGCATCGTCCGCCGCGACGTTCTGGGGGCGATGAGCGGAGCTCCAATGCCCGTCGTGGCGCCGGCAAAGGTCCCGACCGTGCCCGGGGTGGAGTACCAGGACGTGCCGCTTTCCTCGATCCGGGCGGTCATCGCCAAGCGGATGCCGCTGGCCAAGAGCCCCGTCCCCCACTTCTACCTGACGAGCGAGATCGCCATGGACCGGGCCTGGGAGCTCCGGGAAGAGCTGAACGCGCTCGATGGGCAGCCCAAGATCTCGGTCACCGACATGATCGTCAAGGCGTGCGCGCTCGCGCTCCTCCAGCATCCGGAGGTAAACGCCTCGTTCCAGGGCGACACGATCCGGGTGCACTACCGGGTGCACATCGGACTTGCGGTGGCGCTGGACGATGGGCTCATCACGCCGGTCCTCCGCAACTGCGAGGCGAGGTCGCTCGCCGAGATCGCCGTGGAGGGGCGGGATCTGGTGGAGCGCGCCCGCAACCGGCGCCTCAGGGCTCCCGAGCTCTCGGGCGCCACGTTCTCGATCTCCAACCTCGGCATGTTCGACGTGGACCTATTCTCAGCGATCATCAACCCGCCCGAGGGCGCGATCCTCGCCGTCGGAGCGGTGAAGGTGGTGCCCGTCGTGGAGGACGGGCGGATCGGGATGGGCCGGCGGATGCAGATCACGCTCTCGTGCGATCACCGGGCGATGGACGGTGCGATGGGGGCGCGCTTCCTCCAGGACCTGAGGCGGCTCCTGGAAGAGCCGCTCCGTCTCCTGGTCTAGAGATCCCCTCACCCTGCCCTCTCCCCCCCTGCGGGGGAGAGGATAAAGGTGAGGGGGGAGGGAGAAATGCCGTTGGGGACCGAGAAGGTTGACGTCCTGGTCGTGGGGACGGGGCCGGGCGGCTACGTCGCGGCCATCCGCTGCGCCCAGCTGGGGCTCCGCGTGACGGCGGTCGAGGACGACCGCCCGGGGGGCGTGTGCCTCAACTGGGGGTGCATCCCCACCAAGGCGTTGCTCCGCAATGCCGAGGTCGTGGGCCTCTTCGAGCGGGCGGCCGAGTTCGGGATCAAGCTGTCCGGCTTCGAGGCGGATTATGCGGAGGCGATCCGGCGAAGCCGCAAGATTGCCGATCGGATGGCGAAGGGGGTCGAGTACCTCTTCAAGAAGAACAAGATCACGCTCCTCGCGGGGCGGGGCCGGCTCAAGAGCCCCACGGCGGTGGAGGTCGCGACCGGCGGCGGGAGTCAGACGGTGGAGGCGCGGCACGTGATCCTCGCCACCGGGTCGGAGCCCAAGTCTCTGCCCGGCGTCGCGATCGACGAGCAGTCCGTCATTTCTTCCAACGGAGCGGTCCGCCTCGAGCGGGCGCCTGGGTCGCTGATCATCGTCGGGGCGGGCGCCGTCGGCATGGAGTTCGCCGACGTCTATGCGGCATACGGGGTCCGGGTCACGCTGCTCGAGGCGCTGCCGCGTGTCCTCCCGCTGGAGGACGAGGAGGTCTCTTCGCAAGTGGCGCGCTGCTTCAGCCGGCGTGGGATCGGGATCCGGACCGGCGTGAAGGTGCAGGCCGTCAAAGCGGCCAAGGCGGCCGTGACCGTTGAGATCGAGGCCGACGGCAAGGCCGAGCGGCTCGAAGCGGAGCAGGTGCTCATGGCCGTGGGGCGCGCAGCCAAGGTGAAAGACGTGGGCCTCGAGGCGCTCGGCGTCGCCCTGGAGCGCGGGTTCGTCAAAGTCTCGCCGCGCATGGAAACCTCGGTGGCTGGGGTTTACGCCATCGGCGACATGGCGGGTCCGCCGCTGCTCGCCCACAAGGCGATGGCCGAGGGCGTCGTCGCGGCCGAGGCGATCGCCGGGCGGAAGCCCGATTCCCTCGATTACACCAATGTCCCGAGCTGCACCTACTGCCGCCCGCAGGTGGCGTCCATCGGCAAAACGGAGGAGCAGGCGAAAGCCGGCGGCAGCGAGGTGGCCGTCGGGCGGTTCCCCTTCTCGGCCAACGGCAAAGCGGTCGCCCTCGGGGAGGCCGAAGGGTTCCTCAAGGTGGTGGCGGACAAGGCGACGGGGGAGATCCTGGGGGTGCACATCGTGGGCCCCGAGGCCACGGAGCTCATCCACGAGTTCGCGGTGGGGAGGACGCTGGAGGCAACCCTCGAGGAGCTGATCCACACGATCCACGCGCATCCGACGCTCTCGGAAGCGGCGCTGGAGGCGACGCTCGGGGCCCTCGGCCAAGCTATTCACATCTAGTCGCGCGCCGCCAGCGGGTCCTGCCGCGGCGAGCAGCTCCACGGTGGTCGCCCGCCGCCTCCCGCTTGTCCCGGAGAGTTGGCCGTTCGAGCGCTGGCTATGCCAGCGCAACCCTAGGGGGAGGAATCGGAGGGGGCCGTCGAGGCCCCCTCCGAGGAATTAGTGGTGGAGGAAGGGGAGGCGGAAGGAGAGCGTGTAGCCGTTGACAGTCAGGAGCGCCCCGAGTAACGACAGGGCCAGGCTGAAGAGGAACAGGGGGCGCGATGTCGCGAGGATCGAGACCGACGCCATCACGATGGCGATCTGGAGGAGCACCTCGGCATAGTCGAAGTAGGGGTCCTTGTCGCGGTTCCGATCGCGCTCGTGCTCCAGTTTCCTGGCATCCTTTTCGATGTCCTTCTTTTCGGCGTTGTAGCGCTTTTCCTCCTCGCTGAACTTCGTCGCCAGCGCCTCGACCTTCTGCCGCTCCGGTCCCTTGAGCGCCCCGGGCTCGGCCAGCGCCAGCTCGAGGGGGAGCCGCTGAGCCCGGTAGAGGTGCTCGCGGATGACCTTCGCCTGGTAGAAGGACCACTGGTCGGAGGATTGCTGCTGGGCGAGGAGCATCTCCTTCATGGCGTTGTTCCCGCCCAGGGAGGCGATGGCGAGGACGACCGCGTAGACCGCGGTCACCAGTGCGACGCGCCGGCTGAAAGACCGCTCGGCCTTCTCCTTCAGCTCTTCGGGGTTGGGAAGCTCAACCTCCGCCATGTCTCGCTAGCTGTCCCGCCGAGCTTTGCCGATCTCCTCCTTCATGGCGTCCTTGCCAGCTTCGAACGCCGTCAGGAGCCGCTGGGAGTGCTCCTCCAAGACCTCGCGCCCTTTGTCGAGGAATTCGCCCGCCCGCACCTGGGCGTCTTTGGCGTACTCCTGGGCGCGCTTGGCGAAATCGCCTCCCTTCTCCCGGATCAGCTCGCGGGTCTCCTCCCCGGTCCGCGGAGTCAGGAGCAGGGCGGCCGCCGCGCCCATCAGCGCCCCCAGGAAGAACCAGCCGAGATAGCCTGCCGCGTCGGAACTCCGTTCGTCAGCCATTGGTCGTCCTCCTCGGATCATGCTTCTTGTTCTTGCTGATGAGCTTCGCGATGAAGACGTCGAGCCCTTTCTTGACGCCCGTGGCCGTCCCCACGAGCTGGCCGACCCGCGTCATCCCCCCGACGAACCCCACCACCCGGGCGATGCCGGTCGTCACGTCATCCACCCGGCGGATCACCGCTCCCATCCGCTCCATGTTCTGGTCGGCGTGTTGGGAGAGGCCGCGCAACTCCTCCACCAGGGACTGGAGCTGGCTCGTCATCGGGCGGACCTCGCGCTCGAGAATCATCAGGAGCATTTCGGCCCTGAGCGTCGCGCGTCTGATGGCGAGCAGCGTGGAGACCAGCGCCGCCGTGACGACGACGGCCGAGAGCCCGATCACGAGGAGAACGGCAGTGGTCATAGCGCTGGCTTCCAGAGTCAGGAAGACGCGAAGGGCATTATCTCAGGCCGACGGCCCTCAAGTCAATTGGATCTCGCCGGAAAAGAAGGCAAATCCGTTGACTTGACGCCGGGACCTTCTCTATACTAGGGGCGTCGTTCGACCCCACCTGACGAGGAGCCGGAGATGTCCCTCCAGGAGCGCTTCGAGGAACTCCATCGCCTCCACCGACGAGCCGAGGTGGCCGGAGGCGAGGAGCGGATCCAGCGTCAGCACAAGGCGGGCAAGAAGACCGCGCGCGAGCGCCTGGAACTGCTCCTGGACAAGGGCTCCTTCGCCGAGGTGGACAAGTTCGTGGTCCATCAGTGCCGGGACTTCGGCATGGACACCCAGAAGATCCTCGGCGACGGCGTGGTGACCGGTTCGGGGCGGATCCACGGCCGCCCCGTTTTCGTCTTCGCCCAGGACTTCACCGTCTTCGGCGGTTCGCTGTCCGAGGCCTATGCGCGGAAAATCTGCAAGATCATGGACCTCGCCATGAAGACTGGCGTGCCGATCATCGGCCTCAACGATTCGGGAGGAGCGCGGATCCAGGAGGGCGTGGTCTCCCTGGCAGGCTACGCCGACATCTTCCTCCGGAACACCCTCGCCTCCGGGGTGATTCCCCAGATCTCGGCCATTTTGGGTCCGTGCGCGGGGGGCGCGGTCTATTCCCCGGCCGTCATGGATTTCGTCGTCATGGTGAAGCACACCGCGTACATGTTCGTGACCGGGCCGGATGTCATCAAGGCGGTGACTCACGAGGAAGTCTCCGCCGAGGAGCTCGGCGGTGCCGCCCGCCATGCCGGGACCTCCGGGGTTGCCCACTTCGCGTCGGAGAGCGAGGAGGAGTGTCTCGCGCTGATCCGCGAGCTCTTGACGTTCCTGCCGCAGAACAACATGGAGGAGCCGCCGATCCGGCAGACGCTGGACCCGCCTGACCGCGTCGACGAGCCGCTCCAGACGATCGTGCCCGATCAGCCGAACAAGCCTTACGACATGAAGGAGATCATTCGGGCGGTCCTCGACGATCGCTACTTCTTCGAGGTCCACGCCGACTTTGCCCCGAACATCGTGATCGGGTTCGGTCGGCTCAACGGGCGCCCGGTGGGGATCGTCGGCAATCAACCGGCCCACCTGGCCGGCTGTCTCGACATCAACGCCTCCGTCAAGGGCGCGCGCTTCGTCCGCTTCTGCGACTGCTTCAACGTCCCGCTCGTGACGTTCGAAGACGTCCCGGGATTCCTGCCCGGCACGGCTCAGGAGTACGGCGGGATCATCAAACACGGGGCCAAGCTCCTCTTCGCGTACTGCGAGGCCACGGTACCCAAGCTCACCGTCATCACCCGGAAAGCCTACGGCGGCGCCTACTGCGTCATGTCATCGAAGCACATCCGGGGCGACGTCAACTTCGCCTATCCGACGGCCGAGATCGCCGTGATGGGACCGGAGGCTGCGGTGAACATCCTTTACCGGCGTGAGATGGAGGGGGCCCACGAGCCGGTCAAGTTCAGGGACGAGCGGGCCCGCGAGTACCGCGAAAAGTTCGCCAACCCGTTCGCAGCCGCGGAGCGCGGCTACATCGACGAGGTGATCGAACCGAGGGACACCCGGCGGAGGCTCATCCAGGCGCTCGATATCGTCCACACCAAGCGAGACTCGAACCCGCCGAAGAAGCACGGGAACATCCCGCTATGACGGCCGACGAGAAGCCGATCGAGGACGCCCGGAGGGCCTGGGAGGAGAACATCCTCAAGCCGGCACTGGGCAGAGCGCCGGAGCGTCCGGCGCCCTTCGCGACCTCCTGGGGGAGCCCGGTGGAGCGGGTGTACACGCCGGCCGATCTGGCGGGGTTCGACTACCTCAAGGATCTCGGGTTCCCCGGCGAGTATCCGTTCGCGCGCGGCGTGCAGCCCACCATGTACCGGGGCCGCCTGTGGACCATGCGCCAGTACGCCGGCTTCGGCAGCGCGGCAGAGACCAACCGGCGCTACCGCTATCTTCTCGCCCAGGGCCAGACGGGGCTCAGCGTCGCCTTCGACCTCCCGACCCAGATGGGGTACGACGCCGACTCGGACGTCGCCCGGAGCGAGGTGGGGAAAGTGGGCGTGGCGATCTCCTCCATCGAGGACATGGCGGACCTGTTCGAGCAGATCCCGCTCGATCGCGTCTCCACCTCGATGACGATCAACTCGACCGCGGCGATCCTGCTCTGCCTCTACGTCGCCGTCGCCGAGCGGCAGGGCATCGCGTCCGACCGTCTGGCCGGCACCGTGCAGAACGACATCCTCAAGGAGTACATCGCGCGCGGGACCTACATCTACCCGCCGGGGCCTTCCATGCGGCTCATCATCGATCTGTTCGCGTTCTGCCGGGAGCGGGTGCCGCGGTGGAACACGATCTCGATTTCGGGCTACCACATGCGCGAGGCAGGGTGTACGGCCGTTCAGGAGGTGGCCTTCACCCTCGCGAACGCCATTGCCTACGTCGAGGCGGCTCTCCAGGCTGGTCTGGCGGTGGACGAGTTTGCTCCGCAACTCTCCTTCTTCTTCAACGCCCACAACAACCTGATCGAAGAAGTGGCGAAGTTCCGTGCGGCGCGGAGGCTCTGGGCGCGCATCATGCGGGATCGCTTCGGGGCACGGGACCCGCGCTCCTGGATGCTGCGCTTCCACGCCCAAACGGCAGGCTCCGCGCTGACGGCCCAGCAGCCCGGCAACAACGTCGTGCGCGTGGCGGTTCAAGCGCTCGCCGCCGTCCTGGGGGGGTGCCAGTCGCTTCACACCAACTCCATGGACGAGGCCCTCGCGCTCCCTTCCGAGGCGGCGGTGACGATCGCGCTCCGGACACAGCAGATTCTGGCGTGCGAGTCGGGCGTGGCCGATCTGGCGGATCCGCTCGGTGGCGCCTACGCCGTGGAGCGCCTCACCCGCCAGATCGAGGACGAAGCGGACGCCTACATCGCCAAGATTGATGGCCTGGGCGGGTCCGTGCAGGCCATCGGGTACATGCGACGCGAAATCCAGGAGACGGCCTACCGCTATCAACAGGAGGTGGAATCGAAGTCCCGGATCGTCGTCGGGGTGAACGAGTTCGTCACCGAGGAGCCTCCGCACGGCGGCCTGTTCCAGGTGGACCCGGCGGTGGGCGAGGCCCTGTGCGCGCGCCTCGAGGCGCTTCGCCGCCGGCGCGATCAGGATCTCGCGTGGCGCGCCCTGGATCGGATCGAGACGGCGGCGCGGGAGCGGGAGAGCCTGCTTCCGCCGATCCTCGACGCGGTCAGGGCCTCCGTGACCCTCGGAGAGATCTGCGACCGGCTCCGCGGGGTGTTCGGTGTGCACGAGTCGTCGGTGGCCTTTTAGCACGCTCGCCGCGGTTTTCCTCCCCGTTCTTCTCGTGGCGACGCCGGCCCAGGCGGGGCTGACCGAGCGGGTCGGCGCCACCTTCGCGCAGATGACCCAGGAGTTCGTCAAGGCGTTCCCGCCCGCGGAAGGGATGGTGGTCGCGGTGGATGGCGACCGCATCTTCATGGATCTGACCGAGGACAACGGCGTCCAGCCCGGACAGGAGTTCGTCATCTTCAGGAAGGGCGAGGTCTTCCACCACCCGGTCACCAACCAACCCCTCGGGCGCTATGAGGAGCACCTCGGCTATGCCCAGGTGCGGCGGGTCTTTCCGCGCTTCTCGGAAGCGCTCTATGTCCCGCTGAACGGGCATCCCCGGGCCCGCCCGGAAGACGGCGTCCGGATCACACGGACGCGCATCAAGGTGGCCGTCGCGCCCCTCCTGGACCTCACGGAATCCGGGGCCGACCTTCGGCGGGTGCCGTACCTTATCGCCGGCGCGCTCGAGAAGACCAAGCGCTTCCAGGTCGCGGATCCCCTGACGGTCTCCACGCTCATGGACACAGAACGGATCCGCGTCGAACAGCTCCTGGCTGACCCTCCGAAGGCCACCGGACTCGGGCGGAGCCTCGAGGCGGTCGGGTTGATCGTGCTCGTGCTGCTGGAGCGTCGGGGCGTGACCTATCTCGACGCCACGTGGATTTCAGCCGTCAGCGGGACCGCCCTGTTTTCCCGGCGGCTGGTCTTGAGCCGGCCCGAACCCGCCGGAGAGCAGCGGTTTCCGTGGGAGCCCGGCGGCGAGGATTGAGCGGTGAGTAGACCTTGGCTTTCCACCTCTGGTATCGTAAGGGGCGTATGATGGGCGCGGGCGGGCGAAAGGCCCTTCTTTTTTCTATGATTCTGGCACTCCTACCTGCCGGGTGCGTGAGCCTTCGCGAGGTTGTGGGCCTTCCGGCCGAGCCCACTCCCACCGTCACTCAGAAGCAGGCCGCCACGCGGTGGGTGCTGGTCAGGAACCCGCGGTTCGGGGAAGTTTCTAGCGAGCCGGAATATATCTGGGTGGAGGAGGACAAAATTCCCACCACGATCTCGACCGTGCTCTTTGGCCAAAAGTCCATCATTGCCTCGTCGGATGTTGTGGCGCGGTATGGCCCGCCGCCGGGTGGTGGCAAGGTCAGCCCGCTTCAGAATCCGACCTCTTCGGAGGCCGCGTTGCGTGCGGGGGGGCGTGGGAGATTCAGATCGCCGGAGTCGCAGGACGATTACGTCGAGCCGCCGCGCGGCTACGTCGTCTATGTGGATACAACGCGCATTGTGGTGGACCTTTCAGCCAAGGATGGAATCCGGCCAGGGACCATGGTGAGTCTCCGCCGTGACAAGTTCCCCATCATCCACCCCGTCACCGGCGAGGTCCTGGGGGAGCTCGACGAGGAGGTGGCCACGGCCAAGGTGATCGAGGTGCGCGACAAGTTCTCGGTGGCGGAAATTCAGGCTGTCTCGCCGGGCATGAAGATCCAACTCAAGGACCGGGTCGTTCCCCGGTAGTCTGTCCCTTTGGGTCGCACCGCCACCCTGGAAACCCTGCTGAAGGAGCGCGTCGGCTTGCTCGTCGGTGCCGATCTTCGCGCGATCGAGGAGGAGATCGCCAGCGCGCTCGATTCCCCGGTCGCGCTGATTCAGGAAATGGGGGGCTACATCGCCAGCGCCGGCGGCAAGCGACTCCGGCCGATCCTCCTCCTGCTTGCCTCTCGCCTCGCCGGCTACCGCGGGCCGCGGAGCACGCGGCTGGGGTGTGCGGTGGAGCTCCTGCACACCGCGACCCTGATGCACGACGACGTGGTGGATCAGGCCTCGCTCCGGCGCGGTCGTCCCTCCGCCAACGCGCAGTGGGGCGACGATGCCTCCATCCTCGTCGGCGACCACCTCTACTCCAAGTCCTTTTCGATCCTCGTCCGGGACAACGACCGCTCGATCATGGAGACCCTCGCGCGCGCCACTGTTTCGATGACCGAGGCGGAGGTCTTCCAGCTCGAGCACAAGCGCAACGGCAGCGCCACGGAGGCCGATTACCTTCGCATCATCACGCAGAAAACCGCCTCTTTCATCTCCGCCTGCTGCCGGATCGGCGCTCTCCTCGGGCAGGCGGACGCCGAGCGAGTCGATGCCCTGACGCGCTACGGACTGGACGTGGGGGTCGCCTTTCAGCTCAGCGACGATTCGCTGGATTTCGTGGCCGATCAGGCGCGCCTGGGCAAGGCAGTCGGGGCCGACCTGCGGGAAGGAAAGCGCACCCTGCCGCTCATCGCCACGCTCGAGCGGGCGAGTGACGGCGACAGGGAGCGCATCCTGTCCATCCTGGCCCCCCACGAGCTGAACGACCAGGGGGTCGAGGAGATCCGCCGCCTCGTCGTGAAGTACGACGGGGTCGAGTACGCCCTGAGCCGGGCCCGGAGCTATGCGCGGGCCGCGAAGGAGGACCTGGCCCCGTTCCCGCTCTCCGAGGAACGGGAGACGTTGAGCCTGATCGCGGACTACGTGGTGGACCGCGACCGCTAGTCCGTGGCGATAACCGTCGCACGACCCACTTCGTGGGTGCCCGCCAAGGATGGCCTTCGGCCGTTAGTTATCGTCGCTCGTCGCCATTCCTCTACGGGCACCACGTCCGGCCGCAGGCCGGCGTGGTCGCTACGCTCCGGTCGGCTCCTCCCTCGGGCCTTGGGCTGCTCGGTTCTCGCCACGGCATGAGGACTTAGCGCAGTGCCGATTATTACCTTGACGACGGACTTCGGGACGCGGGACCCATTCGTCGGCGTGATGAAGGGGGTGATTCTCCAGATCGCCCCCACCGTGCGTTTGGTTGACCTGACCCACGACATTGCCTCCCATGACGTCCTGGAGGCCGCCATCACGCTCGAGGCCGCCGTGCCGTTTTTCCCGCCGGGGACCATTCACCTGGCGGTGGTGGACCCGGGGGTCGGAAGCACACGGCGTCCGCTCGCGGCCGCAGCCGCGGGCCAGCTGTTCGTCGGCCCGGACAACGGCCTCTTCACCTTTCTCTTCCGCGCGGCCGCCTGGAGCGCTGTGGCGCTCGAGGCTCCCGCCTACCGTCTTCCTACCGTGAGCCAAACCTTCCACGGGCGGGATATCTTCGCGCCGGCGGCGGCCCACCTGGCCGTCGGGGTCCCCCTCCATCGCTTCGGCCCCCCGCTCAGTGATCCCGTTGTCATCCCCTGGCCCACCGCGCGGCGGGAAGGGGACCGTCTGGCGGGGGAGGTGATTCATGCCGACAGGTTCGGCAACCTGGTGACCTCCCTCCGGCTGACGGATCTCGAGGCTCTTGGCCCGGCCGCCGCCTTGGTCGTCGAGGTGGAGGAGAAGGAGGTCGGGAGGATCGTCCCCTGCTACGCCGATCTCCCCCCGGGAGGAGTCGGCGCGCTGATCGGCTCGAGCGGTCGCCTGGAGATTTCTGTTCGAGAGGGGAGCGCGCAGGCAGTGATGGGGGCGCGCCGGGGCGCCGCGGTGCGCGTCAGGAAGGGATAAAAGTTGGGGCTACGCTTTGGAGGGGCTAGACTCAGATGGGGCAGGAGTGGGCGGGCTTGGAGAGGTGGAGGTCTTCTGCTCTTCCTTCTGCCCCTTCTTCCGCGAGTTGGAGGGGTAATCGTTCACGTAGAAGCCCGAGCCCTTCAAGATGAACAGGGCCGGTCCCAGCAAGCGTCGAACGTTGCCCTCACAGCTCGGGCAGCGGTCGAGGGGAGGCTCGGAAATGCGCTGGCGGACCTCGAAGGTCCGTCCGCACTGGTCGCACTGGTACTCGTAAGTTGGCACGGAGCAAAGCGTACATGACGAGTTTACGGGTGTCAAGGTTTGGGGTCCTGACAGGCGCTCTTCTCTGGGTGGTGGCAGTCCTCGTCGCCGCCTGTGCGACCGGCAAAGAGGCGGAGGTCAGGCGGCTCCAGGCGCGCTCGGTGTACGAGGGCGCGGACAGGGATCTCCGGGAGGGGCGGACGGCGCTGGGTCTCTCCGCACTCCGAGAGGCGGTGGCGCTCGCCCCCGATGTGCCGCTTTATCACAACGCCCTTGGCGCCGTGTACCTCGACCTCAAGCGCCAGCCCGAAGCGTTGGTCGCACTCAAGCGGGCCGTGGATCTGGATGGGACCTACGGGGCGGCCCTGCACAACCTTGGAGTGGCCTACGCCGAGGGGGGGAAGTGGGAGGAGGCGGTTCGGACTTACAAAAAGGCTCTGGCCCTCCCCGCCTATGGCAATATCGATACCTACAACAACTTGGGCTGGGCCTACTATAACCTCAACCGTCTCCAGGAGGCGGAGGAGGTCCTCCGGCTGGCCCTGAAGTTAGATCCGAAGATGGTAGCGGCCTCCTATCACCTGGGGCTTGTGCTGGTCAGGCAAGGGCGGCGGGACGAGGCCAAGGTGGAGTTCCGCCGGGCCAGGGAGTTGGCGCCGGACACCCCGTTCGGGCTGGCGGCCCAGCAGCACCTGAAGGCGCTCGGGGAGGGCGGGTAGCCGCCGCTTCGGCCCGGCTCAGTCCTCCAGGATCCGGCTCACATCCACTTCCCGGGCGATCAGCGCCAGGAGCGCCTCCTGGTCACGCCCGTCCTCCCCGCTGAGCGGGAAGAAGGGAACGGAGCCCAGGCACGGGGAGTCGGTGAGCCGGGCCAGCGCGTCGCGGTTGGTCTCTGTGGCGAGGTCCCGAGTCGCGGCGGGGTGGTTCAGCACATAGCCCTGAACCGCGAGACCCATGGCCTGGGCGCAGGCGAGGGTCAGGAGCGTGTGGTTGATCGCGCCGAGCTTGGAGCCGACCACGACCAGCAGGGGAGTGCCGAGGTCCCGGGCAAGGTCGGCGAAGGTGTACCCCCGGGTCAGCGGGACCAGCAGGCCTCCCGCTCCCTCCACCAGCGTGATGTCATGCCGGGCGGCGATCTGCTCGAAGCAGGAGCGGATCTTCTCTTTCTCGATCCTGACTCCCGCCATCTCGGCCGCGACCTCCGGCGCCACGGCCGGCCTGAAGGGGTAGGGACAGAGAAGTTCCAGCGGAAGCGTCGAGCCGGCAGAGCGGCGAAGACGCACCGCATCCTCGGGATACGGCTGGCCGTCCCTCAGCTCGCAGCCGGTCTCGACCGGCTTCATGACCCCGACCCGCTTCCCCTTGGCTGCCAGCAGCGCGGCGAGCCCGCAGGCGAGGAACGTCTTGCCCACCCCGGTGTCCGTCCCGGTGATCAGGAGGCCGGTCATGCTCGCTCGGTCACCGCCTGGATCGAAGCCCGGGTCGCCTCGATGAGAAGATCCAGCTCGTCCCGGGAGATTGAGAGCGGCGGCACCAGCACGATCACGTTGCCCAGGGGGCGGATGATCACCCCCCTGGCCCGGGCTTCCTGGGTGACCCGGATGCCGATCTCGTCGGTCGGGTGGTAGGGGATCCGTCTTTCCGGATCGCGCATCAGCTCGATCCCGACCATGAAGCCCCACTGGCGAACGTCCGCCACGTGCGCCAGCGGGGCGAGGTCGGCGCCCAGGCGTTCGCGGAGGAAGACGATTTTCGGCTCCAGGCGTTCCAGCACCCGCTCCGTTTCGAAGAGCTCCAGGTTCGCCAGCGCCGCCGCGCAGGCCAGCGGGTTGCCGGTGTACGTGTGACCGTGGAAGAACGTTTTGAACTCATCGTACTCGGCCAGGAACGCGGAAAAGATCTCCTCCGTGGTGAGCGTCGCCGCGAGGGGAAGGTAGCCGCCGCTCAGCCCTTTGGCCAGGCAGAGAATGTCCGGGCTGATCAGGTCGTGCTCGCAGGCGAACATCCGGCCGGTGCGACCGAAGCCGGTGGCGACCTCGTCGCCGATGAACAGGATGTCGTTTTCCTCCGCGATCTCTCGGAGTGCCCGCACGTAACCCAAGGGCTGCGTCCAGATGCCGGCTGCCCCCTGGACGAGGGGCTCGATGACGAGGGCGGCGATGTCGTCGCGGTGACGGCTCAGGACGTTCTGGGCTTCGACCACCGCCTTGGCCATCGCGTCCTTGTCGGACAATCCCTGGTGGAAGCGGTAGAGGTGGGGAGGGGGGAGGCGGAAGCACTCGAAGAGAAGGGGGCGATAGAACCGGTGGAAGAGCTCCGAATAGCCGACGCTGACCGCCCCCAGCGTATCCCCGTGGTAGGCCTCGACGAGTGACGCGAACTTGGTTTTCCCGGGCTTGCCCTTGAGCTGCCAGTACTGGAAGGCCATTTTGAGGCCGACCTCCACCGCGGTCGCGCCGGAGTCCGAGTAGAAGACCCGGGTGAGGCCTGGCGGGGCGATCTCGATGAGCTTCTTCGCGAGAACAACCGCCGGCATGTTGGTGAGGCCCAACAGGGTGGAGTGCGCGATCTCCTCGAGCTGGCGGACGACGGCGGTATTGAGCTCGGGCCGGTTGTGCCCGTGCACGTTGCACCAGAGCGAAGAGACCCCGTCGAGGTACCGGCGGCCCTCCAGATCAACGAGGTAGCAGCCCTCTCCCCGGGCAATGACGAGCGGCTCTTCGACGAGCCATTGCCGCATCTGGGTGAACGGATGCCAGAGGTGGCGATGATCCCAGCTCGTGAGCTCGGCGCGGGAATGCCGCGGCGTCGCCTTTTCCCCCACTCAGAGGACCCCCACCTCGTGTCCCGTGTCGGCGAAGGCCCGGATCGCCCGCCGAAGCTCTTCCGTCGTGTGGGTCGCCATCGGCGTGACGCGCAGGCGCGCGGTGCCCTCCGGCACGGTGGGCGGACGGATCCCGTGGGCCAGGACCCCGTGCCGGAGGAGCGCCGCGCCGAGCGCCATCGTTTTCTCCTCGCCGCCGATGAGAACAGGCAGAATCGGGGACGCGGTGTCGCCCAGGCGGTAGCCCAGACCTAGGAGCCCTTGGCGCAAGAAGTTGGCGTTTTCCCAGAGCTGCTTGCGCCGCTCGGGTTCGCTTTTCACGATGGCCAGGGCGGCCCGTGCCGCCGCCAGGAGCGGCGGCGGAAGCGCGGTGCTGAAGATGAAGCTCCGGGCGCGGTTGATGAGCCATTCGACGAGCACCCGGCTCCCGGCCACGTACGCGCCGAAGCCCCCGAGGGCCTTTCCCAGCGTTCCCATCTGGATCTCGACCTGTCCCTGGAGACCCATGGCCTCGACCACCCCGGCCCCGTTCGGGCCGAAGACGCCGGTGGCGTGAGCTTCGTCCACCATGATCCAGGCCCGGTGCCTCCTCGCGAGGGCGACGATCTCCTTGAGCGGGGCCACGTCGCCGTCCATGCTGAACACCGTGTCCGTCACGATGAGCCGCTGGCCCGTCGGGGGCTGGCAAGCCAGGAGCTTCTCGAGGCTCTCCGGGTCCTTGTGGCGAAAGACCTGCACCTGGGCTCGGGACAGGCGACAGCCGTCGATGATGCTGGCGTGGTTGAGCTCGTCGCTGAAGATGGTGTCTCCCGGTCCCACGATGGCCGAGATGCAACCCAGGTTGGCGTGGTAGCCGGAGCCGAAGACCAGCGCGGCCTCGGCGCCTTTGAACTCGGCCAGATCCTTTTCCAGCTCGGCGTGGAGCTCCAGGGTACCCGAGATCAGGCGGGAGGCGCCGGCCCCACACCCATGGGACTCGAGTGCTTCGATGGCCGCCCGTGTGACGGACGGGTGGCTGGCCAAATCCAGGTAGTTGTTCGACGAAAGGTGGATGACCTCCCGCCCCTCCACCGTGACGACGGCCTTCGGGGCCCCGGAGAGGAGACGGAGGGAGCGGTGAAGGCCGCGCCTCTTGAGGTCCGTCAGCCTCTCCTCTAAAACGTGGTCAAGCACGTGTCGGACCCCCTGTCTGCCCGGGCCCGGAGCGGGCCGGGTCCGCCCGCCCGGGCAGTGGCTTGGTGGTAACAGAGCCGACGGGTCGGCGTCAAGAGACATCCGAGGGCTTTGGGCGGAACGTTCTGTCAGACGAGACGTTTTTTCTTGACCGAAGCTCCGGCAATCACGTATTTTTCTTGCAAAACTGCACAAAGCCTTTGCCCAGTCCACCAGCGGCTCAAGCCCCACTAGGAGGCGGAGAGTCCTTCCGCCGTCGGAGAGCGTATCTTCTAGAGTCGGGGGATCTCATGCCCCGGCCGACCGACAAGGGGCCTGGTTGAGCCGGAGCCCCGCGCCGATCAGAAGCCGTCTCGCTGTCGGGTTGTTCGTCGCGCTCTTCCTGCCATGGCTTACCAGTCCGGCGCGTGCCGATGATGCCCAGGTGCTCCCGAAGGGAAGGTCAGTCGCCTCGGTGGAGAACCTCTTCTATTTCCCGACTGAAAGCCGATGGAACCCGCACGGAAATCCCGAGACAGTCGTCGGTGTTTTAAACGAAAAATCTTTTCTCTTGGCCCCCGGGGCGAGCGCGGGAGATGTCCTTGTCCGTTTCAAGTACGACTACAACATTCTCGATTCCTCCTTCGCGTACGGGGTCACCGATAGACTCACCGTCGGGTTAGACCTTCCTTACTACTGGGCGCAGAACCGGGTCAGGGCGCGTCTGAACTCGGACCCGGGCTCGACCGCGAACGTGGGGGTAAACACCGGGGGTGGGGCTGGAGTCTGTGCGGGAGCCGTCATACCTCTTGCCTGCCCTAATGCTCGCCGGTTCACGACAGAAGATATTCAGCAAGTCATAGGCCCCGGCCTGAATGTCGGGGGCGTCACGGTCGGTGGCTTGGGCTTCAAGAGAGTTCAGCCCTTTTCCGCGGATGGGCTGGGAGACATCGTGACCGTAGCGAAGTACCAGTATTTCAAGAACGAAGACTGGCGGCTGGCCGCGACCGGGGGCGTGCGATTCCCCACGGGACGGCAGGACGATCCGAATGACCTGGCTGACGTGGCCTGGGGCTCGGGCGCCTATGCGCTGCTGCTCCGTCTGCATCATGACTATGTTGTGAGCAACCTGTGGAAAGGGAGGCCGACAGAACCTTCGCTGACCCCCCGGCCTGGAGATCTCACTCTCGATTTCACCTTCCGGTATGACTGGGTCCTGCCTGATCGAGCGACGCTGAGAATAGGTTCTCCCTCGACCCCCCTCACCCCGTTGAGCCAGCGGGAGCCTGTTGACAGAGACCTTGGGGACAGGTTCGAAGTCGAGTTCGCGGGCAAATACGAGATCTTGCGGGGCCTATCAGTGTCGGCTCTCTACAAGTACGGGTGGAAGGTCGAAGATCGGATTACGGGGCACAAGACATTTCCGAGCGAGGGGCTTGAGAGAGATTCGGACTCGACAGAACAGATTTTCATCGTCCGCGGGACCTATTCCACACTCCCGTTGTACTTGGCGGGGAAGGTTCCCTTCCCGATGAATATCTCGGTCGGGTACCGGGATCGATTTGCCGGCTCCGGCCCGCGCAACGCGGCGTCGCCCAGTCAGTTCCTGAAGACTCGGTACATCAGCCTGGTAGTGCAGGTCCCGTTCTAAGGCGCGCCGGCCACCCGTCCACACGAGATCTCCCCCGCTCGGATCCTGTCGCCTTGCTCGCTCGGATGGGGCGGAGGTATAGTGCCCTCCGTGAGGGTGCCGGGTTTTGTCATGACCCACCGTAGGAGGCTTGCTTGCTGCCTTCTGCTCGTGCTCACGGCCCTGGCGGCCACGAGTGCCGCCGAGGAGCCGAAGGGGCCGGCCGCCCTGGGCTCCCTCGTGAGCCAGATCGCGGCCTTCTTCCCTCCGCTGAGCGGCGAGGTCATCGAGGTGCGGGACAAGAACCTGATCCTGAGTGTCGGCCGCCGCCAGGGCGCTCAGGTGGGCATGGAGCTCTCCCTCGTCCGGGAGGGGCGGGAGCTCCGGCATCCCAAGACGGCGGAGGTCCTCGGCCGGGTCGAGCAGGAGCTCGGACTGGCGGTCGTCGCCCAGGTCTCCGAGACGTCTTCCGTTGCCACGGTGGCGAGGGGCGGTGGGGTGCGCCCGGGGGACCGGGTGCGGATTTCGGCGGGCCCGGTCACCCTCACGGTGGCGGCGCTCGGGTCGGAGGGCGTCAGCCCGGGCCTTCTGGAGACCGTCTATAACGAGTTGGCAGCAGAGCTGACCGCGACCCGCCGCTTTCGGGTGATCAGCGGCGACGCCTTCGCGGCGGCCGCGGCCCAGGCCCACATCCCTCCCGAACGAGTCATCCAGGGGGAGGGGCTCGCTGTCACGGCCACCCGCCAGGGGGTCCGTCATCTGCTGGTCCTGTGGGTGAAGCAGGTTGAGGCCAAGCCCTTTGTCGAGGTGCGCCTCTTTTCCATCCTCTCCGGGCGGGAGACGGCCCCGGTGCTGAGCGCGGGGCTCTTCGTGCCATCCTCCATCAACGCGGCCTCGGCGAGCCTTCTCCAGCAACAGGCTCTTGCCACTCAGCGGCAGTTCTCCGCGAGCCGCGAGCCCCAGCAGGCGTCGCGCCCTTCCCGTTCCTTCCTGGCGCGCCTCTTCCTCGGCGAAGTGGAGAGCGAGTCTCCCTCGGCCGGGAACTTTCCGATGCCGCTCCGCGAGGTGAAGCGGTTGAGGTTTCCCGTTCTGGCGATGGATGTCGCGGTTTCTCCGAAGGACAAGGTCCCTCGGCTGGTCGTGACCGACGGGCAGAGGATTTACCTCTACCGGATCGTCGGGCGGACCCTGGAGATCGAATGGACCTACGTGACGGACGAGACGGGTCAGATCGTCTCGGTTCAGCTGGCCGACCTCGACGGCGATGGTCTCCTGGAGGTCGTTGGGAACCGCTACAGCCCGTTGACCCATATTGGGCCCACCTCCTTTATCCTGGAGACCAGGGAGGGCAAGGCGGCAGCGGTCGTTCAGAGCTTTTCACAGATCCTCTTTGCCGTGGACACCACCGGAGACGGGATCAAGCGGACCCTGTGGGCCCAGCGATTCAACGCCGATACGTTCTTCACAAAGGGGCGGGCCGAGCGGTACGTCCTTCGGGATGGAAAGCTCGTCGCCGACGGGTCCGTGCAGGTGCCCCGGGACTTTCGGGTCACGGGGGCGATTCTGTCCAATATCGCGGGTGCGGGGGCGCGGGCGCTCGCGTACGTGGACGACCAGCATCGATTCGCCATCGCGAGCGGAGGCAAAGAGATGTGGAGGTCGGCTGCGCTTGTCGGCAGTGCCGGACACTTGAAGCTGGAGGGACAGACCGATCGAGCCAGCCGGGACCTTTTCTACTCCCTCGAGCCTATGCCCCTAGCGGTGGATCTCGACGGGGACGGTGTCGAGGAGGTCGTCCTTCCGCAGAACCAAGTCAGAGGAAAGCTGGCGGTGGTGTCCCGTAGTCCGAACGGATACCGGTTTCAGACCTTCGATACCGGATTCGGGGACACGATCACGGGATTGGGAGCTGTCGCTGGCTCCCCGGCCCCGACCCTGATCCTCTCGGTGGTCTACTTCGAGGGCGTCCTGGCGAAATGGGGCGAGACCAGCATCGTCATGACGACTTCGAGGTGATCCCTCCGCTCGTCTCCTCCTTTCGTCGCTGCTTCCGCCCGCCGCCCCAGAGGGATATACTGAGCCGTCAGACCTTCTGTGGAGGCGACCGATGATCCACGCGTATCAGGGCGCCATGCCGAACGTTCATCCGACCGCCTTCGTCGAGGCCTCGGCCCAGGTCGTCGGGGACGTGGAGGTCGGCGAGGAATCGAGCGTCTGGTTCAACGCGGTCGTCCGGGGGGACGTCAACGTGATCCGGATCGGGCGGGGCACCAACATCCAGGACGGGACCGTGATCCACGTGAACAGCCGCGGCTTTCCCGTGATCATCGAGGACTTCGTGACCGTCGGGCACGGGGCGCGGCTCCACGGCTGCCACATCAAGTCCAACTGCCTGATCGGGATCGGCGCCATCGTGCTGGACGGGGCGGTGCTGGAGGAGGAGTGCCTGGTGGCCGCCGGCTCCCTCGTGGCTCCGGGGACTAAGACGCCCAGGGGGAGCCTCCTCATGGGCGCGCCGGCCCGGGTGAAGCGCGCGGTCACGGCCGAGGACCTCGACCTGATCCATCGCTCGGCCCGGAACTACGTCCGGCTGCGGGCCGAGTACAAGGCCGCCCGGGGGGCGTGAGCGTGGCGATCAAGGCCGTCCGCGGCGTCCACGACATTCTCCCCGCCGACACGCCCCGGTGGCAGCGCGTCGAGGCCACCGCTCGTCGCGTGTTCGAAGCGCACGGGTATCACGAGATCCGCCCGCCGATCTTCGAACGGACCGAGCTCTTCGCCCGCGGGATCGGTGAGCTCACGGACATCGTTCAGAAGGAGATGTATACCTTCGAGGACAAGGGCGGGGAGAGTCTCACCCTGCGCCCGGAAGCGACGGCGTCGGTCCTGCGCGCGTACGTCGAGCATGGCCTCCACGTCCAGCCCAAGCCCGTCCGCCTCTACACCATCGGCCCCATGTTCCGGTACGAGCGTCCGCAGGCCGGCCGTTACCGCCAGTTCCATCAGCTCAACCTCGAGGCCGTCGGCGAGGTCCACCCGGGGCTGGACGCCGAGGTGATCGCGGTGCTGATGGAGTTGTTTCAGGGCGTGGGCCTGGCAGACCGGCTCACCCTTGCCCTCAACTCCATCGGGGATCCGGCCTGCCGCCCCGCCTATCGGGAGAAACTCGTGGAGTACCTCCGGCGGCGCGCGGCGGAACTCTGCCAGGAGTGTCGGGAGCGGGCGGAGCGGAACCCGCTCCGTGTCTTGGACTGTAAGAAGCCCGGCTGCCAGCCGGTCCTCGACGAGGCTCCCTCCATCCTGGACGCGCTCTGCCGGGAGTGCGCCGAGCACTTCGCGCACGTCCGCCGGTACCTCGAGGCCATGGCGCTGCCCTACCGCGTGACGCCACGCCTGGTGCGGGGGTTCGACTATTACGTGAGGACCACCTTCGAGCTGTTGACGGGCGAGCTGGGAGCTCAGAACGCGGTGGCGGGCGGTGGCCGCTACGATGGCCTCGTCCAGCTCCTGGGTGGCCCCCCCGACCCGGGGATCGGCTTCGCCGTCGGGATGGAGCGGGTCGTCCTCCTCCTGTCCTCCGACTCGAATAAGGCCGGGCCGCTGGCCCTGCTCATCCCGCTCGGGGACGCGGCGCTGCTCCGTCTCTTCCCCGTGGCGCAAGCCGTGCGGAAGCAAGGCGCGGTCGTGGAGCTCGGCTATGGCGTGCGCAGGCTGAGAAGCGAGCTGGACCGGGCGAACCGCCTCAAGGTGCCCTACGCTGTGATCGTCGGGGAGAGCGAGTTGGAAAAGGGCGAAGCGCTGATCCGCGAGATGACCTCGGGTGCCCAGCGGGTCGTGCCCCTGAGCCGGCTGGAGGGCGAGCTCATGACGCTGGCCGGGCGGCGATGACGGACACGCTGGGCGGCTGGCGGAGGACTCACAGCTCGGGAGAGCTCAGGGCCTCCCACGTGGGCCGGACCGTGACGCTGATGGGCTGGGCATTCCGGCGGCGGGACCACGGGGGGTTGATCTTCGTGGACCTGCGCGACCGCGAGGGGCTGACCCAGTGCGTCTTTAACCCGGAGACGAGCGGCGAGGCCCACACCCGGGCCCAAGAGGTGCGTTCGGAGTTCGTGCTGGCCGTGGTCGGGACGGTCCAGCGCCGCCCTCCGGGGACGGAGAACCCCAAGCTCCCCACCGGAGACGTGGAAGTCCAGGTCAGCCAGCTGAAGGTCCTGAACGAGTCGAAGCCGCTTCCGTTTCCGCTCGAGGAAGAGATCGAAGTGGACGAAACGGTGCGGTTCAGGCACCGCTACCTGGACCTGCGGCGCCCCGCCGCCTATCTGAATCTCGTCATCCGCGACCAGGCCTGCCGGGCGGTGCGCGAGTATCTGCACGCCCACGGGTTCGTGGAAGTGGAAACGCCCTTTCTCACCCGCTCCACGCCCGAGGGCGCCCGGGACTTCCTCGTCCCGAGCCGGCTGACACGCGGGAGCTTCTACGCGCTCCCCCAGTCCCCCCAGCTCTTCAAGCAGCTCCTCATGGTGGCGGGCGTCGAGCGATACTTCCAGATCGTGCGCTGCTTCCGGGACGAGGATCTCCGAAGAGACCGGCAGCCGGAGTTCACCCAGATTGACATCGAGACCTCTTTCCTCGACCGGGACGAGTTCCTCCCCATCGTCGAAGGGATGGTGGCGGCGATCTGGCGCCGCGTGAAGGGGATCGAACTGCCGACCCCCTTCCCGCGGCTCGCCTTCGAGGAGGCGATCGCCCGCTTCGGGAGCGACAAACCGGACTTGCGTTTCGGCCTCGAGCTCACTGACTGCTCCAACCTGTTCGGGGGGAGCGAGTTCCAGGCCTTCGCCCAGGTTGTGGCGGCGGGGGGCGTGGTCAAGGGGCTCCGGGCGCCGAAAGCGGCGGGGATGAGCCGCAAGGAGCTCGACGACCTGACCGAGACGGCTAAGAGCTTGGGCGGCAAGGGACTCGTCTGGGCGAAGGTGAACCCCGAGGGGCTCCAGTCTCCCGTGGCGCGGTTCCTCGATCCCGTGAGGCCGGCGCTCATGTCCCGGCTGGCCGCCGAGCCTGGAGACCTCGTCCTCCTGGTCGGCGATCAGATGCCGCTCGCGGCGACGGTCCTCGGCCGCCTCCGCCAGGAGGTCGCTCAACGCCTCCACCTGGTCCCGGAAGGGGAGTTCAGGATGGCGTGGGTGGTGGACTTCCCGCTCGTGGAATGGAACGAGGAGGAGCGGCGCTGGAACGCGGTGCACCATCCGTTCACCGCGCCTCGGGACGAGGATCTCCCGCTCCTGGACACGGACCCCGGGCGCGCCCGGGCCAAGGCCTACGACCTGGTGATCAACGGCCAGGAGGCGGCCGGGGGCTCCATCCGGATCCACCAGCAGTCGGTCCAGGAGAAGATGTTCAAGCTGCTGGGCATCGCGCCCCAGGAGGCTCGGGCCCGCTTCGGGTTCCTGCTGGAAGCCCTCGAGTTCGGCGCACCCCCCATGGGAGGGATCGCCGCCGGGTTGGACCGATTGGTGGCGCTCCTGACGGGCGAAGGGTCCATCCGGGAGGTGATCGCCTTCCCCAAGACCCAGAAGGGGACCTGTCCCCTTACCGACGCGCCCTCCCCGGTGGATCCGGCCCAGCTCAGGGACCTCGGAATCCGGCTGGTCGAGGAGCCCTGAGTTGGGGTAGTCTCTACGTATGGGAGAAGGGTTTGCTGCCGTTGACTGAGACCACTGTCACCCGCCGCATCCAGCTCCAGTCCGAGGCCGACCTGCTCCCCCTCCTCGGGCCACACGACGAGAACCTGAAAGCGCTGGAGTCCCTCCTGGCCCTCCGGATCGTGGCCCGGGGCAACGAGATCATCCTGAAGGGGGACGAGCCACGGGTGGCTCGCGCCGAGCGCCTCCTGAACCGGCTGTCCGAGCTGGTTCGGGCGGGAACGCCGATACAGTCGGCGGACGTGCGGGCCGCGCTCCGCATGCTCGCGGAGGACGAGGGGGCGGACGTCGAGGGGATCCTCCGCGACTCCATCCCGATCCCCTCGCGCAAGAAGCAGATCAGCCCGAAGACGCCGAACCAGAAGCGGTACGTGGACGCGCTCCGGGCCCACGACGTCGTGGTCGCGATCGGTCCGGCCGGGACGGGGAAGTCGTACCTGGGCGTGGCGATGGCGGTCTCCGCGCTCATGCGGCGCGAGGTGGCGCGGATCATCCTCACGCGTCCGGCCGTGGAGGCGGGCGAGCGGCTCGGCTTCCTCCCGGGGGACATGTACGAGAAGGTCCACCCCTACCTGCGCCCGCTCTACGACGCGCTCTACGACATGCTGGAGGCTGAGAAGGTGGCCTCGCTGATGGAAAAGGGCGTCATCGAGATCGCGCCGCTCGCCTACATGCGGGGCCGCACGCTGAACGACTCCTTCATCATCCTCGACGAAGCCCAGAACACGACGTCCGAGCAGATGAAGATGTTCCTCACGCGTCTCGGGTTCAACTCGAGGATGGTGATCACCGGCGACATCACGCAGGTGGACCTGCCGTCGAACCGGCCGTCGGGACTGATCGAGATCCAGTCGATCCTGAAGGGCATCGAGGGCATCCGCTTCGTGTATTTCACCGAGAAGGACGTGGTCCGGCACGAGCTGGTCGCCCAGATCGTCAAGGCATACGAGGAGCGCGGGACTCCGGCGCGCGCGCCGGGGTCCGCGGCTCCAGCGACGTGATGGCGGTGGAGCTGGCGAACCTCCAGCGTCGGGTCCCCGTCTCCCTCCGTCGGGTGCGACGGACAGCCGCGTGCGCGCTCAGAGCCCTGGGCCGTCCCGGCTCCCTTGTCCATCTGACCTTCGTTGGCGACGCCCAGATCCGGCGCTTGAACGCCCGCTATCGGCGTCGTGCCCGGCCCACCGACGTCCTGGCCTTTCCGCTTGAGGTGGCCGGGCCCTCGCCGCTCTGGGGCGAGGTCGTCATTTCGGCCGAGACGGCCCGCCGGCAGGCGCGGCGGCTTCAGATTCCGGTCGGGCTCGAGCTCGATCTGCTCGTGGTGCACGGTCTCCTCCACCTGGCCGGGTACGAGGACGGCGAGCCGGGCGAGGCGCGGCTCATGCATGAGCGAGCCCGCGAGATCCTCGAGGGCGCGCGGGGCCCGCTGACGACGCGGCTCTGGGCCGGTCTCCTCTCTGGCTGATGCGTACGGCTTCCGACCTCGCCGGGCCCGCGCTCTCCACCTTCAGGGCGGGGTTCGTCTGCCTCTTCGGGCGCCCCAACGTCGGCAAGTCCACGCTGCTGAATCGGCTGGTCGGCGAGAAGCTCGCCATCGTCTCCCCCCGACCCCAGACCACGCGCACCCGGATCACGGGAATCAGGAACGCGCCGGGCGCGCAGGTCGTCTTCGTGGACACGCCGGGACTCGCCGAGGCCCGAGGCCCGCTCGGTGAGCTCATGGCGAAGACCGTTCACCGCTCCGTCGAGGAGGTGGATCTGGTCTGTCTGCTCGTTCCGGCGGCCGGGGAGCCGAGTGCCTTGGACGAGGAGCTCCTGAAGCCGCTGGCGGCGTTCCGGGGGCCGGTCTTCTGCTGCCTCACGAAGGTGGATCTGGTGCGGCCCAAATCCCGGCTCTTGCCGTTGATCGAGGCGTATCGGAAGCGGTTTCCGTTCAGGGAGGTCCTCCCGGTCTCGGCGGTGGATGGGACCAACTGTGACCGGCTCCTGGAGCTCGTCACGGCCGCGCTCCCCGAGCACCCGCCCTACTTCCCGACGGACACGCTCACAGACCAGCCCGAGACGTTTTTCGTCGCCGAGATCGTCCGCGAGAAGATCTTCCGCTTCACGCGCGAGGAGATCCCCTACGCCTGCGCGGTCCGGGTGGAGGAGCTGACCGAGCGGCAGGTCCAGGAGCGGCTGTACGTCCGGGCCTCGATCTTCGTGGAGCAGGTGTCCCAGCGGGGGATCCTGATCGGGCGGGGAGGCGCCATGCTCAAGAAGATCGGGAGCGCCGCGCGCCGGGAGCTGGAGGCGTTCTTCGGCATCCCGGTGTACCTGGAGCTCCGGGTCGAGGTGCGCCGCAACTGGCGGCGGGACGGGCGGGCCCTGCGCGAGCTGGGCTTCATGCGCACGTCGTAGAGGGATGTCGGTGGCGCTCAGGAAAACCCAGGCGGTGGTGATCGGCAGGATGGCGCTCGGCGAGAGCGATCGGCTCGTCACCTTCTACACGCGCGAGTTCGGGAAAGTCCGCGGGGTCGCGAAAGCGGCCCGGCGGCCGCGCTCGCGCTTCGGCGGCGGCCTCGAGCTGTTCACCCAGGGCCAGCTCCTGTTCTTCGAGACCGAGCGGAGCGACCTGGCCCAGGTGGATGCCTTCGACATGGTTCACCCTTTCCAGGCCGTGCGGGAGCACCTGGACAGGCTGGCGTTCGGCTCGTGGGTGGTGGAGTGCCTGGGACGGCTCTCGGCCGAGCGCGATCCCAACCCGGCCCTCTACGGCCTCCTGCTCCGGGCCCTCGGGGCGCTCGAGGGATCCGTCCGGCCGCAGCGCGCGGCCTTCGGCTTTGCGCTCCGGGCCGTGGACCTCCTCGGCCACCGGCTCCGGCTGGACCGCTGCCTCGCGTGCAGCAAGCCCTCCCCGGCCGACGCCGCTTCCGCGCGGCTGGACTTCACGGCGGGCGGGCTCGTCTGCGAGCCGTGCGCGCGGTACGGGAGCGACGGGGTGGACGTGTCGGGCGCCGCCGTCGGCGGGCTCAGGCGGCTCCGGACTCTCTCCTGGGACGAAGTGTTGAAGGCGTCCGTGCCACTTCCCCTCGAGGCCGAGATGGCCGGCGTGCTGGAGGCTCAGATGACCCGGCTGATCGGCCAGGTCCCTCGGACCACGCGCTTCATGACCCAGATCCGCCGCCCCCTCTCCCACGCCGGAGGCTCGGGGGCGGCCACGGGGGGACCAGGATGAGCATGGAGGCGCTCGTTTCCCTGGCGAAGCGCCGGGGCCTCGTCTTCCAGTCCAGCGAGATCTACGGCGGGACCGGGTCGGTGTGGGACTTCGGCCCGCTGGGCGTCGAGGTCAAGAACAACATCAAGCGGCTCTGGTGGCGGGACAACGTTCACCTGCGCCCCGACATGGTCGGGCTCGACGCCTCGATCCTGATGCACCCGACGGTGTGGAAAGCCAGCGGCCACGTGGATCACTTCACCGATCCCATGGTGGACTGCCGCGCTTGCAAGCGGCGCTTCCGCGCCGACCACCTCGACACCGTCCCGTGGGCGCATTACTGTCCGGCCAAGGCCAACAACAAATTCGAGGTGCCGGCCGGCGAGCCGTGCAAGCATTGCGATAACCGCCGCACTCTCTGTCCGGAGTGCGGCAAGGGCGAGCTGACGGCGCCGCGACAGTTCAACCTCATGTTTAAGACGTTCATGGGCCCGGTGGAGGAGGACGCGTCGCTCACGTACCTCCGGCCCGAGACCGCGCAGGGCATCTTCGTGAACTTCGACAACGTGCTCCAGGCCATGCGCCTCCGGCTCCCGTTCGGGATCGCGCAGATCGGCAAGAGCTTCCGCAACGAGATCACCCCGGGCAACTTCATCTTCCGCACGCGCGAGTTCGAGCAGATGGAGATCGAGTACTTCGTGAACCCGAAGGACACGGTCAACGGCGTGCCGGCGGACGAGTACTGGCACGAGCGGTGGATGCAGGACCGGCTGGCCTGGTATCAGCGGTACGGCATCCGCGCCGAGAACCTCCGGCTCCGGGAGCACGGCAAGGACGAGCTGTCGCACTACTCCAAGCGCACCGCGGACATCGAATACCGCTTCCCGATGGGCTGGAGCGAGCTGGAAGGCATCGCCAACCGCACGGACTTCGACCTGACGCAACACGCCCGCTTCAGCGGCAAATCGCTCACGTACTTCGACGAGGAGCGGAAGGAGCACGTCGTGCCGTACGTGATCGAGCCATCGGGGGGGGTGGACCGGGCGTTCCTGGCGTTTCTCGTGGAGGCCTACCGGGAGGAGGAGGTGCGGGGGGAGAAGCGGGTCGTCCTGCGCCTACACCCGGAACTGGCCCCCCTCAAGATCGCGGTGCTCCCGCTGCTCAAGAAGCGGGAGAAGATCGTGGAGACGGCCCAGGCGATTCGCGCCCAGCTGGCGCCGCGTTGGCTGACCGTCTACGACGACACGGCGTCGATCGGCCGGCTCTATCGCCGCCAGGACGAAGTCGGCACCCCGTACTGCGTGACGGTGGACGTCCAGACGGTCGGCGATCCGGAAACGGGTGAGGCGGGGGATCAGCGGGTGACCATCCGCGATCGGGACTCGATGGAGCAGATCCGGGTGCCGATCGGAGAGCTGACAGCAGTGTGTGAGCGGCTGTTCGCAGGGGAGTCCTGGGCGTCTCTCGCCCCTCGTTATCCTCCTTCCCTCAAGCCCTGACCCGTCGCGGCGCCGTCCCTGGTGGAACCGCACGCGGCGCGGGGTTCGGTCCCGCGGACGAAGGCCATGACGACCGGGCGCGCGCAGGTCCCTGAGGGGTCCATGTCCACCGGCATGAGGACGACGCGTTCCGGCACCGGGAACTCCTCCGGCGGGGTCCCCGCCAAGACCTTGCGCATGTAGTCCACCCAGATCGGCACGGCCACCCGCGCGGCGGTCTCGTCCCGGCCGAGGCTTCGGGGCTTGTCGTAGCCGATCCACACGCCGGTGACGATCTTCGGCGTGAAGCCGATGAACCACGCGTTGGAGTAGTCGTTGGTGGTCCCGGTCTTGGCGGCGAGGGGGCGGCCGAGCGACTTGGCCACCACGCCGGTCCCGCGCTCCACCACGCCGCGGAGCATGTGGGTCATGACATAGGCGACCTCGGGAGCCAGCACCTCCTTGCCCTGCGGGATGTTCTCCTCGATGAGCTTTCCCTGGTCGTCGGTGACGTATCGGATGACCGTGGGAGTCACCAGGACTCCCTGGTTGGCGAGGGTGCCGTAAGCCGAGGTGAGCTCCAGGAGGGAGAGGTCCGAGCTCCCAAGGGCAATCGTGAGATCATCGTTGAGGGGACTCTGGATGCCCAGCCGCCGCGCCACCTCGATGGTGCGGTTGATGCCGACCCGCTCCTGGAGCTTGACGGTCACCACGTTGACCGATTCCTCCACCGCCTGCTCGAGGGTGATGACGCCGCGGAATTTTCTGTCGTAGTTGTCCGGCTTCCACGGCTTGCCGTTCCTGCCCACGGGGTACGTGACGGGCGCGTCCTCCATCGTCGTGGACGGAGTCAGGCCAGCCTCCAGCGCGGCGATGTAGACGAAGGGCTTGAAGGCCGAGCCGGGCTGGCGCTTGGCCTGGACCGCGCGGTTGAACTCACTCCGCGCGAAGTCGTACCCGCCCACCATGGCCTTGATGTATCCCGTTTGGGGGTCGATTGTCAGGATCGCGCCTTCGGGGTGCTCGGCGACGCCCTTGCCGGGCTGGCCCCCGCCGCCGGTCGCGGCGGGCCGCCGCGCTTCGAGCGTCTTGAGCCCGTCGCGGAGCGCCTTTTCGGCCTGGAGCTGCATGGTGGGGCTGAGGGTCGAGTAGACGTTGAGCCCGCCCTTGAACACCATGTCGGGCCCGTACTTTGCCTCGATGGCCTGCTGGACGTACTCCAGGAAATACTGCCCGGTCGTCCGGCGTCGCTCGGGCGGAACCAGGTGTAGGTCCTCGGCCAGGCTCCGGGCCGCCTGGGCCCGGTTCAGGCTGCGCACCTCCACCATCCGGTTCAGCACGTGCGCGCGCCGCCGCCTGGCCTGCTCGGCGTGGTCGAAAGGAGAGTACGTGGACGGCGCCCGGGGGAGCCCCGCGAGGAGGGCCGCTTCCGCCACGTCCACCTCGGACACCGATTTTCCGAAGTAGGTGCGCGCCGCGGCCTCCACGCCGAAGGCGCCGTGGCCGAAGTAGATCTGGTTCAGGTACATCTCGAGGATGCGGTCCTTGGAGTAGCGGCGTTCGAGCTCCAGGGCGAGAAAGGCTTCCTTGAGCTTTCGGTCGAGGCTCTTGTCGGGCGTGAGGAAGAGCACCTTGGCGAGCTGCTGGGTGATCGTGCTGCCGCCCTCGACGATCCGGCCTCGGCGGAGGTTCTGGTACACCGCGCGGGCGATCCCCATGGGGTCCACCCCCCAGTGAGAGAAGAAGCGCGCATCTTCCACCGCGAGCACGGCGTCGCGCAGGGCCTTGGGGATCTGGACCAGGGGAATGAAGATCCGGCGCTCGACCTGGAACTCCGTCACGAGTTCGTCGTTGTCGTCGTAGACTTTGGTCCCCTGGATCGGCTGGATGGTCTCGAGCGCGGTCACCGAGGGGAGTGAGCGGGGGAGCACCGCGAACGCCCAGAGGGCCACGACGGTCACGGTGAGGGTTCCCAGCCCGATGGCAACACCCAGGACGACCGTGATCCGGCGGAGCCGACCTCTCCGCTTCGCCCTTCGCGGAGATTTGTCCGTTCGTTCTCCGGCCATGACGGACTCATTATACCGAGCCCGCGGTGTCCGGGACAGTCCCCCTCTTGCCGGGGCAAATCGCGTATGATACAAACACCCTGCTTCGGAGACCAGCGTGGACACGACCGGCCAGCTTGCCCTCATTCGCCGCGGCACCGCGGAGATCGTTGTCGAGTCGGAGCTCCGGACCAAACTCGAACGATCCCGGAAGAGCGGCGTCCCCCTCAAGGTCAAGCTCGGGCTGGATCCGACGGCGCCGGACTTGCACCTGGGTCACACCGTCGTCCTGCAGAAGCTCCGGGACTTCCAGACGCTGGGGCACCAGGCGGTCATCGTGATCGGGGACTTCACGGGCATGATCGGCGATCCCTCCGGCCGATCGGAGACCCGCAAGCCGCTGACGCGCGCCGAGATCGAGGCCAACGCCGAGACCTACCGGCTCCAGCTGGGGAAGATCCTCGACATGGACAAGACCCGCGTGGAGTTCAACTCCTCCTGGCTCGCCCCGCTCAAGCTGGAAGAGCTGGTCCGCCTGACCTCGACCGTGACGGTGGCCCAGATGCTCCAGCGCGACGACTTCGCCGCGCGCTACGAGCACCAGCGGCCGATCAGCCTCCACGAGTTCCTCTACCCGATCTGCCAGGGCTACGACTCCGTCGCCCTGGCGGCCGACGTGGAGCTCGGAGGGACCGATCAAACGTTTAACCTGCTCGTGGGGCGCGACCTCCAGCGCGCGTGGGACCAGGAGCCTCAGGTTGCGATCACGGTCCCGATCTTGGAAGGCCTGGACGGGAGCCAGAAGATGTCGAAGACCCTGGGAAACTACGTGGGGATTACCGAGCCTGCCGGCGAAATGTACGGCAAGCTCATGTCCATCCCGGATGCCCTCATGCTCCGCTACCTCACCCTGGTCACGCGCCTGCCCGAAGACGAACTCAGGGAGATCACCCGGGCCCTGGGGACCGAGCGGCTCCACCCGATGGAGGCCAAGAAGCGGCTGGCCGGGGCCGTTACCGCCCAGTACCACGGTGAGACGGCAGCGCGGGAGGCGGAGGCCGGGTTTGTGCGGGTTTTCCAGGAGAGGCAAGAGCCTATAAAGGTTGAAGAAATTAGGCTTGCCACCCCCTATGAAGGTGAGCCGGTCTGGAAGATCGTGGTGATGTCGGGGGTGGTCCGCTCGAATTCCGAGGCCAGGCGTCAGATCCAGCAGGGAGCCGTCGAGCTGGACGGCGAGAAGGTCTCCGACCCCAATACGACCGTCCTGGCATCGGCCCTAAGCCACCTGTTGAGGGTGGGAAAGCGCCGATTTAAGCGGTTTGTCTTGGAGCGGGAGGGGGACCCAAAAAGATTTACTTGACAGGTTCTTAGGCCGTCGGTAGTATTGCATGCTGCCCACCCCCCTGTGGGTGTGTGTTGAGAGTAGGCAGCAGGTCTTTCAGCTGACCCGGTTCAACTCCAAGGGGTCCCACCCCGTCGTTCTTTGAAAATCGCATATGCTACTGGCTCACCGACAAGGTGTGAGCATCCGCTTCTGAGTTTCCTTGCGCTCAATCCGATGCGATGGTTTGGGCTTTGGGAGACCAGGGTTTTTCTCTTGGCGAGTTTGATCCTGGCTCAGAGCGAACGCTGGCGGCGTACCTAACACATGCAAGTCGAGCGAGGGTTGCGGCGTGAGCAATCATGTCGCAACTCTAGCGGCGGACGGGTGAGTAACACGTGGGCAACCCGCCCTTGAGTCCGGGATACCCCCTCGAAAGGGGGGCTAATACTGGATACGTTCCTCGGGTCTCACGACCTGGGGAGGAAAGGTAGCTCGCAAGGGCTGCCGCTCTTGGAGGGGCTCGCGACCTATCAGCTAGTTGGTAGGGTAACGGCCTACCAAGGCGATGACGGGTAGCTGGTCTGAGAGGACGACCAGCCACACGGGGACTGAGACACGGCCCCGACTCCTACGGGAGGCAGCAGTGGGGAATTTTCCGCAATGGGCGAAAGCCTGACGGAGTGACGCCGCGTGGGGGACGAAGGCCTTCGGGTCGTAAACCCCTGTCAGAGGGAAAGATGGGTGTCGGTGTGAATAGCGCCGGCATCTGACGGTACCTTCAGAGGAAGCCCCGGCCAACTCTGTGCCAGCAGCCGCGGTAAGACAGAGGGGGCAAGCGTTGCTCGGAATTACTGGGCGTAAAGGGCGTG
>JAHFDN010000037.1 GCA_023248995.1 Candidatus Rokuibacteriota bacterium | reverse complement strand
GTGAAGGTGCGCGCGAGGCGTTCCTGCACGGCGGTCAACCGATGGCCGAGCTCCTCCAGGGACCGTTCCGCCTCCGCCACGGCGGAACTGAGCAGACTGACGCGAGCCTCGGATTCCTCGATCGGACTGAGGAGCGCCGTTTCCTGCTCATCGAGTTCGCCGCGCAGCCGGTCGACCAGGCGGGTCACTCCGCGTTCCCCGGCGGCCCGAACCAAATCGGCTCCCGCGTCCGCGGCCAGCGCCCGGAGCTTCTCGACGAGTGCGTTCCAGTCCCTGGGCTGGCCCGCGCCGGCGAGGCGGTCGGCCGCGCTGACCTGAAGGATCGGGCCCACCGGCCGGCCCAGCGCCGCCTCGAGTACCCGCTCCGTGAACCGGATCGCCTCCCGCCGTTCCGTCTCCGCGTGACGATCGGCCTTGTTCAAGACGAAAACGAGGTCGCGGATCTGCCCGGAAGCCTCCTGGACCAGAGCGAGCTCGTCGCCCGAGATCGGCGGATCGGCTCCCAGAACCACGAGCGCGGCATCTATATGCGGCAGGAACGCCCGGGTTGCGGCCGCGTTGGCCGCGGACACGGACCCGAGCCCCGGCGTGTCCACGAGGCACATCCCCGACTCGAGCAAGGCGCTCGGCACGAAGACCTCGACTCCGGTGACGCCCTTTTCATTGCCCGGGTTCTGCTCCTCGGACACGTACAGCGCGATCGCCGTCGGGTCGCAGTCCTTCCACGTTCCATCCGCGCCGCGCACGCGCGCCCCCAGACGTTTCCCGTGGCGAACAACCGTGACGGCGGTCGTGACCGGCACGACACCCGTCGGAAGAACGGGCTCGCCGACCAGCGCGTTGACGAGGGTGGATTTCCCCCGCTTGAACTGCCCGACGCAGACCACGAAGAAGCGACCCTCCGCGAGGCGGTCGGCCAGCGAGTCGGCGTCGGCAGCCAGGGCTTGGGAGCCGACCTCCACCGCCAGGCGCGAGAGGGCTCGGAGCCTGTCCCCCGCCTCTTCGGGACCAGCGAGGTTCTTCATCGGCGTCTCCACAAACAAAAACTCCCACCGAAAAACGGCTTCAGTAGGAGTTATCAGCCCTGGACGGCGGGCGGTTACGGGGCGAACTCCATCACCCGTCGCACTATTTGTAACAGGGGGTCTCTGCTCCTGTCAAGGACAACGCAGATTACGGTCGGACAATGGCAAAGAAAAGCAGGGCGAGCACGGAGGACCCGCTGCCGAGCCAGAACGGGGCGGCGGGGCTGACCGCGTCCCAGAGCCAGCCCGCCAGTAGGCTCGCGGGGAGCGCGAGGATTCCCACGAGCGCGTGGTAGAGACCGAAGGCCTGGCCCCGCGCCGCCTCCGAAACCAGGTCGGCGACGAACGCGCGCTGGATCCGCTCGGTGAGTGCGTAGTAGATCCCGTAAAGCGCGAAGAGCGGCCACGCCTGCCACGCCGCTCCCGCTCGGGCGAACCCGACATACACGAGGGCGAAGACCGCATACCCGATCAGGATCATCCGCCGCCGGCCGACCCGGTCGGAGAGCGTTCCTGCCGGCAGTGCCATTCCCGCATAGATGGCGTTGAACACAAGGTACAGAAGCGGGATCCACCCCTCTTCGATTCCGAGGTGACGCGCCCGAAGAATCAGGAACGCGTCGGAGGAGTTGCCGATCCCGAAGCAGATCACGACCGCCACGAAGCGCCAGAATCTCCCGCCCAGCGGAGCCGCCGCTGCCGGGTCCCGACGGGCCTCCGCGGTCGGCCGGATCTCCTGCACCGCGAAGCAGAGAATGATGATCCCGATCAGCGCCGGGATGAATGCCAGGAGGAAGAGCAGCCGGAAATCTCCCCCGAGAGCCGGCAAGAGGGCAAAGGCCAGGAGCGGTCCCGCCACCGCGCCTGCGGTATCCATGCTCCCATGCAGGCCGAAGGCCCGCCCGCGGAGGGGCCGAGGTGTCGAGTCGGCCAAGAGCGCATCGCGCGGCGGCGTGCGGAGCCCCTTGCCGAAACGATCGAGGAGCCGGATCCCAAGGACGTGTCCCCACGTCCCGGCCGCTGCGAGGAGGGGCTTGGCGACCGCCCCGCAGGCGTAGCCGGCCACCACGAAGGGCTTCCGCCGCCCCAGCCGATCGGAGAGCCAGCCAGCCGCCAGGCGCAGCGCGCTCGACGTCGCCTCCGCCACCCCCTCGATCAGCCCCACCGCCTTCATGGGCGCCCCGAGCGTGCGGGTGAGGAAGAGCGGGAGCAGCGGGTAGATCATCTCCGACGCGACGTCGGAGAAGAAGCTGACCCAGCCTAACGCCCAGACTGTCCGGGGAAGGGTGGAGCCCGTCCTACCGGCCGAAGCGTCGCTGCCGGTGCTGGTAGCTCCGGATGGCACGGAGGAAGTCGATCTTTCGGAAGGCCGGCCAGTGGACGTCGGAGAAGTAGAACTCGCTGTAGGCACTCTGCCACAGCATGAAGCCGGAGAGGCGCACCTCTCCCGAGGTCCGGATGATCAGGTCGAGATCGGGACAGTCGTAGGTGTAGAGGTACTTGTCCACGACGTCCGGCGTGAGCGCGCGGAGGATCTCGTCGGGCCGCTCGCCCCGGTCGAAGCACTCGCGCAGGTGCCCCTTGACCGCGTCCACGATCTCCTCGCGCCCGCCGTAGCCGACCGCCACGTTGAGCAGCATCCGCGGCTGGTGGCGGGTCGCCGCCTCCGCCGCTCGGAGCGCGTTGAGGGCGCCCGCCGGCAGGAGGTCCAGGAGGCCAATCGGACGGACACGCATGCCGAGCCGCTCGACGAGACCCCCCTGAACCCAGTCGGCCATCCTCTCCTCGATCACCTTGAGAACGTCGGCGACCTCCCCCGGCTGACGCGCCAGGTTCTCCGTGGAGAGCCACCAGAGCGTCACCGTCGGAATCCCGACCTCCGCGCACCACGCCAGAACCTCCTCGGTTTTGTCCGCGCCGAGGCGGTATCCCTCCACGAGGCTCACCAGGCCGGTTTCGCGCGCGTAGCGGCGGTGGCCGTCCTGGATCAGCCCCACGTGCCGCGGCAGCGGCCGGCGGAAGACCTCGGCCAGGAGCCGACGCTCGTAGAGGCGGTAGAGAAGGCGCTTCAGCATGAGTCGGGGGGCGGGCGGTGCCGGGCCCAGGGACGCGCGGCCTCCAAGGCCGCCGACGCCGCGAGCACCTGGCGGTCGGCGTGACGCCGGCCGACGATCTGGAGCCCCACGGGCAACCCATCGGCGGTGAAGCCGGCGGGCACGGAGGCGGCGGGCTGGCCGGTGAGGTTGAACGGATAGGTGAAGGGCATCCAGCCGAGGACCGACACTTCCTGGCCGGCGATCTTGCGGGGCCGGCTCTCCCCCGCGGGGAACGGGGGAACGGCCACCGTGGGCGTGAGGAGCAGGTCGAAGCGAGCGACGAAGCCCTGCACCTGGGCCCAGAACTCCCGCCGGCGGCGGGCCGCCCGCAGGTAGTCCGCCACCGTCACGGCGCGCCCCCGCTCGAGGTAGCGCACCAGCGTGGGATCCATCCGCCCGCCCCACTCCGGCAGACGCTCCGCCCAGGCCGCGTGGATCTCGGCGGCGGCCATCACGGCGAAGACCTCCTCGGGATTGTCCCATCCCGTTGCCACCGTCTCGACGCGGCAGCCGAGCGACTCGAACACGGCCGCCGCGTCCTCCGAGATCTGGGCGACCTCGGGATCCACGACGGCGTAGCCCAGATCCGGGCACCAGGCGACATTCCATCCCTGAACCGGCTCGTCGCACGCCCTGAGGTACGACGCGTTTAGGGCGGGAAGCGAGTGCGGGTCACGATCGTCGGGGCCCGCCAGGGCGTCCAGGACCAGCGCCGCGTCGCGCACCGTGCGCGACATGGGACCCAGAGCCGAGAACGTCTCCCAGCCGGGAAATCCCGGCGCGTCGGGGATTCGCCCGAAGGAAGGCTTGAGGCCGTAGACCCCGCAGAAGGAGGCCGGGATGCGGATGGAGCCTCCCGCATCGGTGGCCAAGGCGAGGGGGCCGAGCCCGGCCGCCACCGCCACGGCGGCGCCGCCGCTCGAGCCTCCGGGCGTCCGGTCGAGCCGCCAGGGGTTCCGGGTGACGCCGAACAGCGGGTTGTCGGTCACCGCCTTGTGGCCGAACTCGGCGGTGTTGGTTTTGCCGAGGATCACGGCCCCCGCGGCCTTGAGTCGCTCGGCGGCGACCGCGTCTTCCTCGGGCACGAAGTCACCGAAGATCCGGGAGCCGCCGGTCGTGACGATGCCCCGGGTGAAGATCAGATCCTTGAGCGACACGGGGACGCCGTGGAGCAGCCCGAGCGGCTCGCCGTGCATGACCGCGGCCTCGGCGATCTTCGCCGCCTGGCGGGCGGCCTCCGGCGCGGGGGTGCAGAAGGCGTTGAGCTTCGGGTTGATCCGCTCGATCCGGGCCAGCACAGCCTCGGCGAGCTCGACCGGCGAGAGTTTCTTGGCCCGGATGAGGGCGGTCAGCTCGGTCGCGGGCAACCAGCAGAGATCGTCCGTGCCCATGGGCGGCTCACGCCATTGTATCATCACTGCCGATGGGGGACTCAGAGGCGACGGTGAGCCCATACGGGACGGTCGTCACCCGTCGTCCGGGCCCCGCCGGGCGCCCGCCCCTCCGTGTCTTCGAAGTTGACCGGCACGGCACTCCGCTGACCGTCGCCGAGTGGGACGACGCCGGACGCCTCCGGCGGGCCAAGGTCAGGATCCCCGACGGCGGGTGGATCGGCATCGAGCCAGGAGCGGCGGAGTCGCCGGCCTGGGGACGCTCCGACCTGCTCTCGCGGCTCGAGCCCGATCATCCCTTCCGCGTCGTGGAGCCGCTCACCGTGTTCCAGTCCGTGGACTACGGGGCCGTCGGGTTCATCCCGCCGCTGGCGGAGCCCGAGCGCCTCCCTCCCGGGGGCGGGACCGCGGTGCTGAACTTCCTCGCCTCGCTCCTCGTGGACCAGAAAACGCCGCGCGTCCACTACCAGGGCCCGTACCCGACGGAGCAACTCTTCGCCGCGCTGCTCGAGTCCTTCCGCTACGATCCGGCGGTCGCCTCGCCGCTCGCGCAGTTCATGGCCGCCGACCTTTCCTGGATCCCCGCCCCCCATGAGCGGCTCTTTGGACCCGCCGGCCTGTACGTGCAGCTGCGGGACGGGGTCGAGAAGGTCGTGTTCGGCGGGCGGGCCTACTACCGGCGGCGCTGGCAGGGCGTGGTCCGCGACGAGCCGCGCGTGGTGAGGGAGGACGGGGAACGGATCCTCTGCTCGCTCTGGGTCATGGACGGGCCCCTCGAGGATCACCTGATCTTCGACCGGCGCGGCGAGGTTCTGGCGGCGCCCCCCGTGCCGGCCGTCGAGGGACGACGCACGCCCTTGTCGCCCCGGTGGAGGAGCGCCCTCGGCGAGCTCGTCGCGCACTCGGGCGCCCCACTCCTCCGGCCCTCCCTCCTCGGCGTCGTCGAGCGCCTGGGCCTGGAATGGGGGCCCGTGGCCGGCGATCTGGTGGAGGCGGCCGGCGAGCGCCTGGCGGTGAGCCTGAGCCTCCCACGCCTCTTCAGGCGAAGGCTCGAAGGAGAACCTAAGCCGGAGGAGCGGGTCCGGATGGCGCTCGAGTTCGTGAGGGAAGTGGCGAAGCTCCTCGGACCGGCGGTGCGGCGCAAGGCGCAGGCCGCCCTGGTCGCGCTCCCCGAGGCAGGCCAGCAGGCGGCGCTGGAGCTGGCCGCCGCCACATCGGGAGAGGCGGCCTCGGCCCTCGAGGCGAGCCTCGCCCCGCTCATCCAGGCGCTCCTCTCCGGCTCCGACCTCCCCAGTTGACTAGAGCCACCCCCTCACCCCACCCTCTCCCCCAGCGGGGGAGAGGACAAAGGTGAGGGGGAGAGGCAGGGTGAGGAGGCGGACTAGGAGGAGCGGATCTCGAAGAACCCCCACACGTTGAAGACCACGAAGGCGCCGACGGAAAGAGCCGAGAGGACGATGTACCCCACCCAGATGGCCTCCTGGCGGGAGAATCCTTTGCCGGCCACCATCCGCCGCCACAGCTCCTCGCGGAAGAAGCGCCAGGAGTCCTTGTTCAAGGTCGGGAGCCCGAGGAGGTCCACCAGGATGTGATAGCCGTCCATCTCGAGGAAGCAGAAGGGGTAGAGGCTCACCAGGAAGGTCTGCATCTGGAGCACGCCCGTCGCGGCGACCAAGCTCTGGAGAAAGCCCAGGGGCAGCTGAGTCGCGACCCAGAAAGAGAGGCTCCCCAGGTAGAGGTGGACGAGCGGGCCGGCCGCCGCGGTGACCAGCCGCGCCCTCCGGCCGGCCATGAAGATGTCCGTCACGTCCACGTAGAACGTGGGCGCGAGACCGTGGAGGACGGTGAAGCCGAACTCCCGCACCCGGCGGCCATAGTGGACGCACGCCAGCCCGTGGACAAGCTGGTGGGCGGCCAGGGTGGCGACGAAGAAGAGCTTCACGGCGAGCAGCGACACGAGCGGACGGTGGGTGAGCGGGGCCCAGATCTCGGCGGCCTCCTGTCCCAGGCGGATCGCCGCCATCACGCCCAGGATCGCCAGGGCGAGGCCCAGGACGACCGTCGGCAGGGTGAAGATGAGGAGGCCGCCCCACCGGTAGATCCGCTCGAAGTCCGCCTGGACATGCCGCCTGGACACCGTGAGCTTTTCGAGCCTCTTGAGCAGTCCCTCCAGGGCCCGGGCGCCCAGGTTCTTCCTGTGGCGCGCCAGCACCTCACGAAGCCGCGACGCCGGCCGGAGCGTCAGGAGCTCCGCCCGCCGGAGCTTGGCGATGAGGGCGGGAATCACGTCGAAGTCGAAGGCCCCGTACCGGAGGACGTAGGCCGTGGCCATGTCCTGGAGCGACGTCCGCCCGTCCATCTGCTCCCAGACAAAGCGCTCCGGCTCGTTCAGCAGGAGGTAGCGGTCCGTGGCCTTGTTCTTGAGGATGTACGTCGCCCGCCGCTCGATGCCCCTGGGAAGCTGGGCCAGCTCCCACTGCCTGTCGGGGAGGCGCTGCGGGCGATACTGGAGGTACGCCAGAGAACTCGGGACGGCCCGGACCTCGAACCCCTGGTCCTCCTCGCGGCGAATCAGGAGCTCGATCTTGGTCTGACGCGCCACGACGGCTCAGAGGGGGAACTTGCTGTCCAGGTCCAGCCCCGTGGCTTCGAGGCCCCATCGCGTCACCTCGGCCACGAGATTCCCCGACTCCCGGAGGCGGGCGACGAAAACCTGGACCATCTGGAAGAAGAAGGCTGCGGCCGCGCGGGGGCTCGACTCGATGAGCTGGTGGAGACTCTCCCGATCCAGGTAGAGGAGGAGCGCGTCGGTCTCGACCTGGATGGTGGCCGACCGCGGCGCCTGATCGAACAGACTCATCTCGCCGAAGAAGTCTCCCGGCCCGATCCGCGCGAGCACCTGCTCCACGCGACCGATCACGGGCTTGGAGATCACGATCGTCCCCTCGCGGACGAGGTAGAGCTCCTCGCCCTTGTCCCCCTCGCGGAACAGCACTTCCCCTTTTTTCATCGGCCGCTCGCGGAGCCTGCGCGCCAGCGCGACCAGATGGGGCTCGGCCAGGTCCTTGAAAACGGTGACGGTCCTCAGGAAGGCGACGTGCTCCGGTTTCGGCATGCGTCTAGGTGGCCCAGCGCTTGACGAGCGCCGTCTGAAAGGCGCGGGCCTGCTGGGACTGGGGGGTCACGCTGAGTTTCGCGATGGCCTGGAGGACGGAGGCGCGCTCCTCCCCGCTCAGCTCATAGTCAGCGAGCACGGTGTAGGGGTCCCGCACGAGGGCCTGGAGGAACTCCGGGTCGATCATCACCCGCCCCACGAGCTCCCTCAGACCCTGCTCCGCCATGCACCCCTCCATCCGGCCAGCGCGGCCAAACTTGCGAATTCTATTATAGCGCAGCCGGCAGGAAGAGAAGGGATACGGACTTCCCTAGGTTAGCCGCCTTTCTTGCACTCGCCGTGAGCGCAGAGACTACCGCGGCCGAGCCCACGTCCATGTCTGTCACCATTGACGGTGTCAAGGACGTTAATGACTTTGTTGCGAAGGATTCCGTTAATGGGCGACGGCGTCGTGCTTGAAGGCAGAGCTGTGCCCGTCCCGGGCTGTCCCCCGGTGCGGAGCGTTTCGACTTGGGTCAACGCCTCCATGGTCGCCAGGACGGCCTCCCCGTTCGGCTCGCGCTTGCCAACCTGCGTCCCGCTGGCAACGCCGCCGGGGATCTTGAAGGCCTGGATGGCCGCGTTGATTTCGCTCGGCGAGGCGAACCTCGTCACGACCTGCTGAAGCCCCGGCGGGCCCGTCGCGGTCAACGCGTTGGGGTTCCCTCCCCCCAGAGCGAGGGCGGGGGCCTGCACCACCCGAATGCCCGACGGCAGATCAGACCACGTCTCGGCCATCGCAATGGGCCGCGTGCTCGGAGCGCTCACCTCAAAAACCCCGGAGGCAACAAGCACCGAGGTCTCGGGCCTTCCGTCGGGGAGGGTCGTGGCCTCGATGACGCCGTCCGATCCCCGCACCGCCGCCACGGCATTGGGCGTGCGGATCTGAACCTCGTCCCCGGGCTTCATCAAGCTCCGGGCGACCATCACGCGGATTTTCCCCACGGCCAGGTCGATGATCGCCCGCTGGGTCCCGTCGGGCCGCGTCTCTTCCCGGATCTCCAGGCGGGAGAGCTCCAGGACCGTGACGCTGCTCTTGCCCAGCAGAAGGACCCGCGCGAGGGACTCTTTGAGGGTGTCCACGATATCCCGGACGAAGAGGGTGTCCCGGAGCTTGAGGGGGGCCTGGGGAGCCTGGGGACGTTTGAGGTTGGCCTGCCCCGTCAGGGCGGTCACGACGCCCACGCCTTTTGCCTCCTGGCCCCAGGCGGGGACGGCGACAATGAGCAGGAGAGCCAAGAGCGGGATTTGCCGGATGAGCAAGGTCACTTGGGGGAAACCTCCCTGGAAGGGCCGATTCGTCAGGAGCTCACTGGCGCGGCTCCCGGATCCGTCTTCACAAGAAACTATACCATAGCAAGCACAAGGGGCAACAGGGCGAAAACTTTCTTCGGTCTCAGCGGCGGCGAACGGCGTCGGCTCAGTACTTCCAGCCGACGGAGAGCGTGACCACGTTTCGATCGTAGTCGAACAGGGAAAACGTGGAGCTGTTCCGCTCTTTGAAGAACTCGAGGGAGGCGTTGAACCCGTCGGCGAAATCGCGCGACAGGGAGGCCGTGAACACGTGGTCGCTGTCGCGCCGCATGGTCCGGAACGGGGCGCCCTGGACGTCGAGCCCGTCTATTTTCTGCTGGTTCAGGGTGGCGGCGAGAATGTTCTTCTTGGGGTAGGCCCGGAACTGGAAGTCGTAGCCCGCCTGAAACCGCACGTCCCAGGGGATGGTCACCTGAAACCCGACGGAGGCCCTGGTGCCGATGTACCGGTAATCGCCGCCCTGCGTGTCCTCGTACTCGAACTCGTAGCCGCCACGCACAAAGTGCTTGCCCGCGGCGAAGACCCGGATGTGGGAGACACCGAGCAGGTGATTCTGCCCGTCGCGTTTCTCCTGGCGAAGGTCCAGGGTCGTCGGGGAGCGAAAGTCCTTCTCCTGGAGGCGGTACTGGAACAGCGTGAAGTTCGTGTCGTTCTCGAACAGGGTCAGGGACGCGGTGGCGGTGTGGCGGGAGAGGAAGACGTCCTGGTCGAGCAGCACGTAGTCGTAGTTGTACTGGGCCCCGTACCAGGCGGGCAGCGTCCCCAGGCGGGCCCGATGCACGTAGTTCCCCCCCCAGGTGTGGTTCAGGACGTCCAGCCCCTGGACGTTGTTATAGACGTTCGAGAAGATCTGGTAGCTCGCCGTCAGGGTGTCGGCGTCGCTCTGAAGCAGGTCGTACTCGAGCCTGCCGAGGGCGACCTCGGCGGTGCTGCGACGCTGCGCCCGCCGGAGGTCCAGGACGCGCTCCGCCGGCGTCAGGGGGACATTGTCATCGTAGGAAGCGCCGCCGCGCAGCTCGAGCCGGTACCGTCTCGGCTCCGGCTTCGGGGCGATCGCCTCGGCGAAGAGCTTCGCGGTCAGCCCCAGCGGCGAGGTCGGCCGGAGCGTGACCGCCTCTCCCAGATCCCGGGCTGCGTCCGTGTCCCGCCCCAGATGGTGCTCGGTCAGCCCGATGTAGAAACGGTTCTGCTGCTGGAAGCGCGGGTCGCTGGAGACGTTCTCCTGAAGGTACCCGAGCGCCCGCTCGTACTCCTTCCGGTTGAAGTAGATGAACCCCAGATAGTAGCCGAGGTTTTCCCGCCTGGGCTCGCTCTCGCGCACGAACAGGAACAGCGCCTGGGCGCGCTGGTATTCCCCCTTGGTGAAGTACGCGACGCCGAGGTTGAAGGCGATGTCCGGGTCTTTCGGGTCCAGCCGCCGCGCCTTCTCGAGGTGGACGATCGCCTCGTCCGTCTGGTCCAGCGCGAGATAGGTGATCCCGACGAAGTAGCGGGCCTCCGCGCTCTCGGGATCTATCCGCAGGGCCTCGAGGAAGTTCTGAAGGGCCTCGGCGTACTTCTTCTCCTCGTAGGCGAGGATCCCCCGGTCGACGTACACTCCCGCGGGCTCGGTTTGCTGCGCGGCAGAACTGGGCGCGACCGGTAAGAGGAGTCCCCAGACTAGCAACAGAGAGATGCCCAGAGCTCCCCGCGCCTTTCCCATGGCGTGCAAGTGTCCCATAGCCTAGGGGCCAGAAGCCGCCAAGTCAACTGGGGTTTCCCGGCACGGGGGACTCGCGTATAATCGCCGGTGATATGCCACGCGGCTTCCTGGTCGGCATCGCCGTCCTGGGCGTTCTCCTCGCTTCGATCGTCGGGTGGGCCGTCAGCGTCAACAACGACCTCGTCCGCCTGGACCAGGACGTCAACGAGAAGTGGGCGCAGGTGCAGAACGTCTACCAACGCCGCGCCGACCTGATCCCGAACCTGGTCGAGACCGTGCGCGGCTTCGCCGCGCAGGAGCGCACGGTGCTGGAGGAGGTCACGAAGGCCCGCGCCAGCGCCACCGGCCTCCAGCTCACCCCCGAGGCGCTCAACGACCCCAAGGCGCTCGAGCGCTTCCAGGCGGCGCAGAACCAGCTCTCGGGCGCGCTCGGCCGGCTCCTGGTGGTGGTCGAGCGATATCCTGATCTCAAGTCGAACCAGAACTTCCTGGCGCTCCAGACCCAGCTGGAGGGGACTGAGAACCGGATCACCGTCGAGCGACGGCGCTTCAACGAAGCCGTGCGCGAGTACAACACGCGCCTCCGGCTGTTCCCCGGGAGCCTGGTCGCGACGTTTGCCGGCTTCCGCTCCAAGGCTTTCTTCGAGGCGACGCCCGACGCCGCGACCCCTCCGAAAGTGAAGTTCTAGCCTGCTCGTCCCGACGGTTCTTGCCCTCGCCCTCGTCGTCCCTCCCGCGCCGACCGCCCGGGTCAACGATTACGGGGCGCTCCTCTCGGCGGGGGAGACGAGCCGCCTCGAAACCCTGATCGCCGAGCGCGAGCGCGCGACGGGCATCCAGATGGCGATCGCCATCTTCCGCTCCCTGGAGGGCGAAAACCTTGAAGACTACTCGATCCGGCTGGCCCAGCAGTGGCGGATCGGCCGGAAGGGCCTCGACAGCGGGGTCATCTTGCTCGTCTTCGTCCGGGACCGGAGGGTCCGGTTCGAGGTCGGCTACGGCCTGGAAGCGGCCCTGCCGGACGCCCTCGCCGGCCAGATCATCCGCGAGGACCTCGCCCCGCGCTTCCGCGAGCAACGCTACGCGGCGGGCCTCGAAGACGCCATCACCCGGGTGTTCGCGCGCCTGGCCGGGGCCGGCGGGACCCCCGAGCGGCAGCCGCCCCCCGGGGCCTCGCCCTTCTCGGTGGATGGGGTCGCGGCCGTGCTCGTGCTCGCGCTCTTCGCCGTGTTCGCGGCCAGTTTCCTGAACGAGGCGCTGAATCCGCGGCGCCGCGCCCGGCGCAACGTCTACACGGCTGGCAGCAGTGGTTGGTTCACGCCGATCGGCATGTGGGGAAGAGGCGGAGGCTGGGGGAGCGGCGGCGGATTCTCAGGTGGGGGGGGGAGTTTCGGCGGCGGCGGTGCGAGCGGGGGGTGGTGATGGCGCGACATCCGCGGTGGACGCGGCGCCTCCTGTCGGCAGAGGGTCTCGACGCCGTCGTCCACGCCCTCGCGCGAGCCGAGGCCACGACATCGGGCGAGATCCGGGTCCACCTCGAGCGCCGCCTGCCCCGTCGTCGGGGCGGCCCACCCGGCGATGTCCTCGAGCGCGCCCATGAGGTCCTGAGGCGCCTCGGCATGCACCGGAAGGATGAGCGGCACGGGGTCCTGATCTATCTCGCCCTGGCGGACCGGAAGCTCGCCATCGTCGGCGACGAGGGCATCCACGCGCGGGTCGGCGACGCCTACTGGGCACGCGTGCGCGATCACATGGTGGAAAAGCTCCAAACCGCCGCCGCCCGGGACGCCATCCTGACCGCCATCCACGACGTCGGGCGCGTCCTCGCCGAGCATTTCCCGCGCCGCGGCCGCTAGGCGCGAGCACCTCGATCTGAAGTCGAGGAGCTATCAGCCTCTCACTTCGTCGTACTGTTTTAGTAGTTCCAATCCGTGACCGAAAAGCATGGCCAGACGTACAGAGATGTGCTCAGGGAGACTGGATTCCATCGTCACATCAAGCACTTCTTCCACCGATGCCGCCAAGTTCTCTCGATGAACAGCAATCACGAAATCCATGAAGCGGTGCATATCCGGCGAGCCAGGTATACTCTGGCGCATATGAGTGATGAACACGTCGAGCCGCTGCCTCGCCTTCGGGTCCATGACACCTCCTCTCACCATCGGTGCTCCCGTTCCGGCCGGTCTGGGCCCGTTGCCATCGAGCTGGGGGATTCCCTTTGAGCAGGCTATCTCAGCGAGAAGCCCCCCCGAAACCCCGAGAAGATGGGTGGTGACCCCGGCGGGATTCGAACCCGCGATCTCGACCTTGAAAGGGTCGCGTCCTTGGCCAGGCTAGACGACGGGGTCTGGTGAGCCGTGGTGGGATCGAACCACCGACCCCCTGCTTAAAAGGCAGGTGCTCTACCTACTGAGCTAACGGCTC
>JAHFDN010000036.1 GCA_023248995.1 Candidatus Rokuibacteriota bacterium | reverse complement strand
AACGTGGCGATGGCGGTGGAGCTGATCACGCCGATCGCGCTGGAGAAGGAGCTCCGATTTGCGATCCGGGAAGGGGGCCGGACGGTGGGGGCGGGCGTGGTGGCGGAGATCGCCGAGTAGGGCGAGAGCCTATGCGAAGGACGTCCGCGTCTATCGGGATCGTCTCCTTTCGAGCGAGGGCTTTGCCCTCGCAATCGAAGGGGGGAGGTGTCGGAAGGGGGGCGTAGCCCCCCTCCGAGGACAGTCATGGTCACAATCGCCCAGGATCAGAAAATCCGGATCCGCCTGAAGGCCTACGATCACCGGCTCCTCGACCGCTCGGTCAAGGAGATCGTGGAGACCGTGAGGCGGACGGGCGCCCGGATGTCGGGGCCGGTGCTCCTGCCCACCATCATCAACCGGTGGACGGTGCTCCGCTCCCCGCACGTGGACAAGACGTCCCGCGAGCAGTTCGAGATGCGGACCCACAAGCGGCTGCTCGACATCCTTGATCCGACGCCCCAGACCGTGGACGCGCTGATGAAGCTGGATCTGCCGTCCGGTGTGGACGTCGAGCTAAAGCTCTAGTGCCATGCCGATAACCATCGCGTCCCGGCGTTCTCGGTCGTTGCCCATCCTCAACGTACAACTGCGTACGTCTCCGGTGGGCTCCTCCCTCGGGCCTTGGGCTGCTCGGTTCTCGACATGGCACGGATGCTGAGAGGACGGGCGCCGTGGCGTTGAAAGAAGGGTTGATCGGCCGGAAGGTGGGGATGACCCAGCTCTTCGGCGAGGACGGGAAGCAGATTCCCGTCACCGTCATCCAGGCCGGCCCCTGTCCGGTGGTGGAAGTGCGGGAGAAGGGTCGCCACGGGTACAACGCGCTCCAGATCGGGTTCGAGCCCCAGACCAAGAACGTCTCGAAGCCGCGCGCCGGGCACTTCAAAAAGGCCGGTCTTCCCGCCATGCGAGTGCTCCGGGAGCTCCGGCTGGAGAAGGTGGACGGCTATCAAGTGGGGCAGACCCTCACCGTCGATCTCTTCGCGCCGGGGGAGCTTGTGGACGTCAGTGGCGTCTCCAAAGGCAAGGGGTTTCAGGGCGGCGTCAAGCGGTATGGTTGGTCCGGCGGCGGCGCGAGCCACGGCTCGATGTTTCACCGGGCTCCCGGCTCCATCGGCGCGTCGTCCGATCCCTCCCGGGTGTGGCCCGGCCACCACCTGCCGGGGCGGATGGGGGCCGATCGCCGAACGGTCCTGAACCTGGCGGTCGTCCGCGTGCTTGCCGAGCAGAACCTCCTGGTGATCCGGGGTGCCGTTCCCGGCTCGATCGGGGGCCTGGTGGTTGTGAGAAAGAGCGTGAAGCTGACCAAGGCGCAGCAGCGCGCGCGGAAGGGCGAGTAGCCATGCCGCAGGTGGCCGTCCTCGATCAGACCGGGAAGAAGAAGGAGACGCTCGAGCTCCGGCCCGAGGTGTTCGGGGTCGAGGTGAGGGTCCCGCTCCTGCACCAGGCGGTCACCCGGGAGCTGGCCGGCCATCGGGCCGGAACCCACGACACCAAGGGTCGCAGCGAGGTCTCGGGCGGCGGCAGGAAGCCCTGGCGCCAGAAGGGGACCGGCCGGGCGCGCCAGGGCTCGATCCGAGCGCCCCAGTGGCGGAAGGGCGGAACGGTCTTCGGCCCCACGCCGAGGAGTTACGCGCAGAAGATGCCCCGGAAGGCGCGGCGGGAGGCCCTCCGGGCGGCCCTGGCCGATACCGTCGGCTCGGGGGAGCTGACGGTGGTGGAGCGGCTGGACCTCGCGGAGCCCAAGACCAAGGCGCTGGCCCGCCGCCTCGCCGGCCTCGGCCTCAAGCCCGTCCCCACGCTGCTCGTGGTTTCGGAGGTCACCGAGCCCCTGGCCCGCGCTTCCCGCAACCTCCTGTGGCTGGCCGTGGAGACGCCGTCGCGCGTGACCGCGTACAGGCTGCTCAGGCATCCTCAAGTCGTGTTCGAGCGCGCAGCACTGCTGGCCCTCCAGGAGGAGCTGGCAAAGTGAGAGAGCCCCGCGAGGTGGTCGTGCGTCCGCTCATGACCGAAAAGAGCATGCGCCTGAAGGACGAGCGCAACGTCGTCACGTTTCAGGTGAGTCCGGACGCCAACAAGGTCGAGATCCGCCAGGCCGTGGAGACGATCTTCAACGTGAAGGTCCGTGCGGTCCGGACGGCCACCGTGGAGGGGAAGCTGAAGCGGATGGGTCGCCACCAGGGCCGCCGCCCGTCGTGGAAGAAGGCCTTGGTGACGCTCCAGCCGGGCCACAAAATCGAGCTGGTGGAGGGCGTGTAGCGCCGTGGGGATCAAGAGCCTGAAACCGACGTCGCCGGCCCGGCGCTACCTGACCTACGTCACGACCGAGGAGATCACGCGGAGCCGGCCCGAAAAGAGCCTGCTCCGTCCCAAGGGCCGGACCGCCGGGCGGAACACCTACGGGCGGATCACCGTGCGCCACCGGGGGGGTGGCCACAAGCGCCAGCTCCGGATCATCGACTTCCGCCGGGAGAAGTGGGGGATCCCGGCGAAGGTGGCGGCGGTCGAGTACGATCCCAACCGCTCGGCGCGTATCGCGCTTCTCGAGTATCGGGATGGGGAGAAGCGCTACATCGTCGCACCGCTGGGCCTTCGGGTGGGGCACACGGTCATGTCGGGGCCGCAGGCCGACATCCTGCCGGGCAACGCGCTTCCGCTCCGGAACATCCCGCTCGGGACGATGGTCCACAACCTGGAGCTCCAGCCCGGCAAGGGGGCCCAACTCTGCCGGAGCGCCGGCGCCCAGGCCCAGCTCCTGGCCAAGGAGGGAGAGTACGCGCAGGTGAAGCTGCCCTCCAGCGAGATCCGCATGGTAAGGCTCGACTGCATGGCCACGGTGGGGCAGGTCGGCAACCTGGATCACGAGAACATCTCGATCGGGAAAGCCGGAAGGGTCCGGTGGCGCGGGTTCCGTCCCAGCGTGCGCGGTGTGGCGATGAACCCGGTGGACCATCCCATGGGCGGCGGCGAGGGACGCGGCAAGGGGAATCACCCGATGACGCCGTGGGGGAAGCCGACCAAGGGGTACAAGACCCGCAAAGCCGGCCTTTCGGATCGGTACATCGTGGCGCGGCGGAAAAAGTAGGAGGACCGGGTTGGGACGATCGGTCAAGAAAGGCCCCTACGTGGACCTGACGCTGCTGGAGCGGGTGGAGGAGATGAACCGGTCGCGCCAGAAGAAGGTGCTGAAGACCTGGTCGCGTCGGTCCACGATCCTGCCCGAGTTCGTCGGGCACACGCTGGCGGTGCACAACGGAAAGAAGTTCATCCCGGTCTACATCACGGAGAACATGGTGGGCCACCGGCTCGGCGAGTTCGCGCTCACGCGGACGTTCAGAGCGCACGGGGCGGCACAGAAGGCAACCACCGAAGTGAAGACCTAGCACTATGAAGACGAAAGCCGTGGCGCGGTTCGTGAGGGTGCCTCCCGCCAAGGCGCGGCTGGTCCTGGACCAGGTGCGCGGTAAGCAGGTGTCCGAGGCCCTTCAAATCCTCCCCTACATCCCCCGCGCTGCGGCGCGGCTGGTGGAGAAGGTCCTGCGATCGGCCATCGCCAACGCGGAGCACAACCACCAGCTGCGGACCCTGGACGATCTGACAATCGTCCAGGCGTTCGCCGACGGCGGCCCCTCGATGAAGCGCGTCCAGCCGCGGGCCATGGGGCGCGCGAACTTCATCCGCCATCGGACCAGCCACCTCACGATCGTCCTGAGCGACGAGCGGCCTTCCCAAAAGCCGGGCGGCGAGGCTCGCGCAGCGGCGCGCGCGGGGCGAAAGGGGTAGACATGGGACAGAAGACACATCCGATCGGGTTCCGGCTGGGAGCCACGCGCACGTGGAGCTCCCGGTGGTTTGCAACCAAGGGGTATGCCGCGCTGCTGCACGAGGACGTGAAGATCCGCCGCTACATCAAGCAGGCGCTGTACCACGCCGGGATCTCGCGGATTGACATCGAGCGGTCCGCCAACCGCGCCCGGATCACGATCCACACCGCGCGCCCCGGGATCATCATCGGGCGCAAGGGTTCGGAGGTGGAAAAGCTGAAGAACGAGCTCCAGACCAAGACCGCCAAGGAGATCTACCTCAACATCGAGGAGGTCATCCACCCCGAACTGGACGCCCAGCTGGTCGCCGAGAACGTGGCGCTCCAGCTCCAGAAGCGCGTGGCCTTCCGGCGCGCGATGAAGAAGGCGGTCAGCTCGGCGCTCCGGCTGGGCGCGGACGGGATCCGGATCGCGTGCGCCGGACGCCTGGGGGGCGGGGAGATCGCCAGGCGGGAATGGTACCGGGACGGCCGGGTCCCTCTTCACACCATTCGCGCGGCCATCGACTACGGCCTGGCCGAGGCCCACACGACGTACGGGGCCATTGGCGTCAAGGTCTGGATCTTCAAGGGGGAGGTCCTGCCCTCCCAGCCGGTCGCGGAAGGTTAGGGGGCGCCGCTCGTGTTGATGCCGAAACGCGTCAAGTACCGGAAGGCCCAGCGCGGCCGGATGAAGGGGGTGGCCGTTCGCGGCTCCACCCTCGCGTTCGGGGACTACGGGCTGAAGGCCCTCGAGCCCGGCTGGGTGAGCAACCGGCAGATCGAGGCCGCCCGCGTCTCCCTCGCGCGTTCGCTGAAGCGCGGCGGGAAAATCTGGATCCGGGTGTTCCCGGACAAGCCGGTCACCAAGAAGCCGGCCGAGACCCGCATGGGAAAGGGCAAGGGCAACCCGGAGTTCTGGGTTGCCGTGGTGAAGCCCGGTCGGATCCTCTACGAGATGGAGGGGGTCACCGAGGTCGAGGCCCGGGAGTCGTTTCGGCTGGCGGGGCAGAAGCTGGGCATCGCCACCAAGTGCGTGACCCGGACGCGGGGCTGAGCGATGAAGGCGCCGAAGTGGCGTGATCTTTCGGACGAAGAGCTCCGGCAGCGGATCAAGGAACTGACCGAGGAGATTTTCAACTTGAGGTTCCAGCTCTCCATGGGGGTGGCGAAGAACCCGTCCCGCGTCGGGCAGGCCCGGCGGGACTTGGCTCGCGCCAGGACGATCCTCCGCGAACGGGCGCTGGGCCTCACACGGACCGCGTGAGGGGGAGGCGTTGAAGGGCGAGCGGAAAACCCGGAAAGGGGTCGTCGTGAGCGACCGCATGCAGAAGACCCGCGTGGTGTTGATCGAGCGGGTGTACCGTCACCCCCGGTATCAGCGCGTGATCACGCGCTCGAAGAGATTGAAGGCGCACGACGAGGCGAACGCGAGCCGCGTGGGCGACCGGGTGCTGATCGAAGAGACGCGACCCCTGTCGAAGGAAAAGTGCTGGCGGATCCGGGAGATCCTGAGCCGCGCCTCCTGAGCGCCGGCGGGCCGTCGAAGCAGGGATTTGGGACCACGAGATGATTCAGCCGAGGACGATGCTCGAAGTGGCCGACAATTCCGGGGCCAAGAAAGTCCAGTGCATCCGGGTCATGGGCGGCTCGCACAAGAAGTACGCGAGCCTGGGGGACACGATCATCGTGGCGGTGAAGGAGGCGGCCCCCGACGGGGCGGTCAAGAAGGGCGAGGTGGCGCGGGCGGTCGTGGTGCGGACGGTCAAGGAGGTGCGGCGGCCGGATGGCTCTTACATCCGCTTCGACCGGAACGCGGCGGTGCTGCTGAACCCGCAGAACAACCCGATCGGCACCCGCATCTTCGGGCCGGTGGCCAGGGAGCTCCGGGACAAGCAGTTCACCAAGATCATCTCGCTGGCGCCTGAGGTCATCTGACAATGGCGGCGGTGGGTGCCCACGTGCGGCGGGGGGACACGGTGCTGGTGATCGCCGGTAAGGAGCGCGGCAAGCGGGGCAAAGTCCTCATCGTCCTCCCGGCGAAGCGGCGCGTCATTGTCGAAAAGGTGAACATGATCAAGCGTCACCAGCGTCCGACCCAGAAGCTGCGCCAGGGCGGGATCATCGAGCGGGAAGGGGCGCTCCATCTGTCGAACGTGATGGTGGTGTGCTCGAAGTGCGGCCGGCCGACCAGGACCGTCGTCCAGGCCCTCCAGGAGGGCAAGAAGGCGCGGGCCTGCAAGCGGTGCGGGGAAATCATCGACCGGACGTAGGCGGGAGATCCAGCGCGCATATGGCGAAGGCGGAAAAGGCTCAGGCCCCGAAGACCGGGGCGAAGACGGGGGGAAAGGCCAAGGCGGCGCCCCAGGCGGCCCCGGCGCCTCCCGTCCGACCGAAGGCGCAGGGCAAGGTCCCTCCGCGCCTCGGGGAACGGTTCAAGACGGCGGTCGTCCCGGCCCTCATGCGGGAACGGGGCTACACGAACTCCTTGCAGGTGCCGCGCCTGGAAAAAATCGTGATCAACATGGGGGTGGGGGAGGGGAAGGACAACGCGAAGGTCCTGGACTTCGCCGCCGCCGACCTGGCTACGATCAGCGGGCAGCGGCCCGTGATCACCCGGGCCAAGAAGTCCATCGCCAACTTCAAGCTGCGGGCGGGTGTCCCCATCGGAGCCAAGGTGACCCTGCGGGGCACGCGGATGTACGAGTTCCTGGACCGGCTGATCAACGTCGCGCTTCCCCGGGTGCGCGACTTCCGCGGGATCTCGCCCAAGGCCTTCGACGGCCGGGGGAACTTCGCCCTGGGTTTGAAGGAGCAGGTGATCTTTCCAGAGATCGTCTACGACAAGATTGACAAGGCCCGTGGGATGGACGTGGTCATCGTGACCAGCGCCAGGACGGACGAGGAGGCCAAGGCCCTCCTCGCGCACCTGGGGATGCCTTTCAGGGAGTAAGCGATGGCGAGGATGGCGCTCATCAACAAGGCCCAACGGCCGCCCAAGTTCAAGGTGCGTACGGTCCGCCGCTGTAAGCTGTGCGGCCGGCCGAGGGGGTACCTGAGAAAATTCGAGATGTGCCGGATCTGCTTCCGGGAGCTCGCCCTGAAGGGCGAGGTGCCGGGCGTGATCAAGGCGTCATGGTAGGAGCGGCCCGCGTATGCTGACGGATCCCATCGCCGACATGCTGACCCGCATCCGCAACGCCAGCCGGGCGGAGCACGAGAAGGTGGACATCCCGGCCTCCAAGATGAAGGTTCGGATCGCCGGCATCCTGAAGAACGAGGGCTTCATCCGGAACTATCGTGTGATCGAGGATCGCAAGCAGGGCACCCTGCGGGTCTACCTCAAGTACAGCGCGGGCAACGAGAAGATGTTCTCCAGCATGGTCCGGGTCTCTACGCCGGGTCGCCGGATCTACGTCACCGCCGGCGAGATCCCCTCGGTGCTCGGCGGCATGGGGATGGCCATCCTCTCCACCTCGAAGGGCGTGCTGACGGACCGCGAGAGCCGCAAGCTCAAGATTGGCGGCGAGCTGCTCGCGCTGGTCTGGTAGGAGACGGCCGTGTCGCGGATCGGACGGAAACCCATTCCGGTGCCCCAGGGCGTTCGCGTCGCCGTAGAGGGGCAACAGGTCAGGGTCGAGGGACCGAAGGGCAAGCTGGCCCACTCGGTGCCCGGCGTGCTCGGGGTCAGCCTCAAAGACGGGCGGCTCCACGTGGACCGGACCGGAGACGATCGGCGCGCGCGCGCGCTTCACGGGCTCACCCGCGCGCTGCTCGCCAACATGGTCCAGGGCGTGAGCCAGGGATTCGAGCGGAAGCTGGAGATCGTCGGGATCGGGTACCGGGCGCAGCTCCAGGGCAAGAGCCTCCAGCTCGCCCTCGGGTACTCGCACCCGGTGGTGTTTCCCCTCCCGGAGGGCATCCAGGCCGAGGTGGACCGCCAGGTGCTCATCACCCTTCGCGGCGCCGACAAGGCCCTTGTCGGGCAGACTGCGGCGCAGCTTCGATCACTCCGGAAGCCGGATCCGTACAAGGGCAAGGGCGTCAAGTTTGCGGAGGAGGTCATCCGTCGGAAGGTCGGCAAGAAGGCCGGTGCCGCCGCGACGACGACCAAATAGAGGCAGGCTGTGCTGACAGCGGTGAAGGTCGAGAAACGGCAGATCCGCCACCTCCGGGTCCGGCAACGGGTCCGCGGGACGGCCGCGCGTCCACGCCTCTCCGTCTTCCGGAGCCTCAAGCACATCTACGCGCAGCTCGTGGACGACGAGACGGGACGGACCCTGGTCGCCGTGGGGAGCCGGTCTCCGGAGTTTCGCGCGAAGCTCCCGAACGGCGGCAACGTGGCCGCGGCCAAGCTGGTGGGGGAGCTGGTGGCCCAGAAGGCCAAGGTGCAGGGGATCGAGCGGGTGGTTTTCGATCGCGGAGGCTACCAGTTCCACGGACGGGTCAAGGCGCTGGCGGACGCGGCGCGGGCCGGCGGCCTCATCTTTTGATGTCGGAGGGGGCCCCCTCCGAGACCTCCCCCAGGGGGGTTGCGTGGGCAAAGCCCACGCCCGAACAGGTTCTATAGGGACGGGAGGCAGGGGTGGCAGAAGCGCGCATCGATGCGAGTGCGTTGGAGCTCACCGACCGCGTGGTGTCGATCAACCGCGTGGCGAAGGTGGTGAAGGGCGGTCGTCGGTTTTCCTTCACCGCTCTGGTGGTGGTCGGAGACGGCCGGGGACACGTTGGGGTGGGGCTGGGGAAGGCTCATGAGGTGCCCGAGGCTATCCGCAAGGCGGTGCAACACGCCAAGAAGGAGCTGATCTTCGTCCCTCTGAAGGACACGACGATCCCGTGCGAGATGACCGGCCACTTCGGAGCCGGCCGGGTCTTTTTGAAGCCGGCCGTGCCGGGGACCGGCGTCATCGCCGGCGGGGCGGTCCGGCCGGTGCTCGAGGCGGCGGGGGTGCAGGACATCCTGACCAAGACCCTGGGCTCCAACAACCCCCACAATGTGCTCAAGGCGACGCTGGACGCGCTCCGGCGGATCAAGCGGCTCCAGGAAACCTACGCGGCCCGGAAGCGGACCGACGAAGCAGTGGTGGAGGGGGAGCTTGCCCGACAAGAAGCTTGAGGTGACCTTGCTCCGGAGCCTGATCGGCCTCTCTCCGAAGCAGGAGGCGACGGTCCGGGCGCTCGGGCTTCGAAAGATCCGCCAGAGGGCCGTCCACGCGGACACCCCGGCGATCCGGGGGATGATCGCGCGCGTGGTCCACTTGGTGCAGGTCAGGGAAGGCGCCGAGCATGAGGCTTGACCAGCTCCGTCCGGCTCCCGGCGCCAAGAGGGCCCCGAAGCGGCTCGGGCGTGGTCCCGGCTCGGGTCACGGCAAGACCGCGGGGAAGGGGCACAAGGGCCAAAAGGCGCGCGCCGGGGGAGGCACGAGACCCGGCTTCGAGGGCGGCCAGATGCCCCTCTACCGGCGGGTCCCCAAGCGGGGCTTTACCCCGCGGGAGCAGCGCGTCTACGCCGTCGTGAACCTGCAGTCCCTGGAACCGTTCGCCGCCGGCAGCGTGGTGGATCCCGATGGGCTGGTCGAGGCCGGGCTCATCAAGAAGGCCGAGCGGGGCCTCGTGAAGCTGCTCGGCAAGGGGGAGGTGGCCCAGGCACTGACCGTCCGGGTGCACGCCGCGAGCGTCTCCGCCAGGCAGAAGGTCGAGGCGGCCGGGGGGAGGGTGGAGGTGCTGCCTCCATGATAGAAGGGCTCCAGAGCTTTCAGAATGTCTTCAAGATCCCGGAGCTCAAGCGCCGTCTGCTGATCACGCTGGGTTTCCTGGCCGCCTACCGGATCGGCGCCCACGTCCCGACGCCCGGCATCGACGGCCACGCCCTGTCCCTGTTCTTCGACCAGGCGCAGAACACCCTGCTCGGGATGGTGGACCTCTTTTCCGGCGGGAACCTGCGTCGGCTCACCGTGTTCGCGCTGGGCATCATGCCATATATCTCCGCGTCGATCATCCTCCAGCTCCTCACGGTCGTCATCCCGGCGCTTGAGCGCCTGGCGAAGGAAGGCGAGGCGGGTCGGAAGAGGATCACCCAGTACACCCGCTACGGCACCATCGTGCTGTCCGCGATCCAGGCGATGGGGATCGCCATCGGGCTCGAGGGAATGCGGGGTCCGGAAGGGGTCAGCATCGTCCCGATCCCCGGCTGGAGTTTTCGCCTGATGACCATGCTCACGCTGACCACCGGGACCGCGCTGATCATGTGGCTCGGCGAGCAGATCTCGGAGAAGGGAATCGGCAACGGCATCTCGCTGATCATCTTCGCCGGGATCGTCGTGCGCCTGCCCTCGGCCGTCGTGGCCTCGTACACGCTCTTCTCCACCGGCGAGCTGAAGCTGTTCGTGCTCGCCGCCATCGTCCTCCTGATGGTCCTTGTGACCGGGTCTGTCGTGATCATGCAGGAGGGGCAGCGGAAGATCCCGGTCCAGTACGCCAAGCGCGTGGTCGGCCGCCGGATGTACGGTGGGCAGTCCACCCACATTCCCCTCCGAATCAACACGGCGGGCGTGATCCCAGTGATCTTCGCCTCCTCGATCATCCTCTTCCCCGCCACGCTGACCCGGTTTATCCCGCATCCCTGGATGCAGGTGATCGCGGACTCGCTCTCGCCGGGGCGGCTCCCGTACACGGTCCTCTACGTCGGGTTCATCATCTTCTTCACGTACTTCTACACGGCCATCGTGTTCAACCCGATCGATCTGGCGGACAACATGAAGAAGTACGGGGGGTTCATCCCCGGCGTCCGTCCCGGGAAGAAGACCGCGGAGTACATTGACCGCACGCTGACGCGGATCACGCTGCCCGGGGCGATCTTCCTGGCGCTGATCTCGGTGCTGCCGGACCTCCTCATCCGGTGGTTCAACGTGCCCTTCTACTTCGGGGGCACGAGCCTCCTGATCGTCGTGGGCGTGGCGCTGGACACCGTGCGACAGATGGAGTCCCACCTCCTCATGCGGCATTACGAGGGCTTTTTGCGCAAGAAAGCGCGGGTACACGTCTAGATGCGGCTGATTTTTTTGGGCGCACCTGGCGCCGGCAAGGGCACCCAGGCGCGGGCGCTGGCAGCCCAGCAGGGGATCCCCCAGATCGCGACGGGGGACATGCTGAGGGAAGCGGTCGCCAAGGGCAGCCGCCTGGGGACCGAGGCGAAAGCCTACATGGACCGGGGGGCGCTGGTTCCGGACGAGGTCGTGGTGGGTCTGGTGGCCGAGCGGCTCGGTCGGAGCGACACCAAACCAGGCTTCATCCTGGACGGCTTCCCCCGCACGGTCGTCCAGGCCGAGGCGCTCGAGCGGCTGCTCAAGGAGCGGGAGATCGAGGTGGACCGCGTGGTCTTTTTCGACGTGTCGGAGGGCGAGTTGCTCCGCCGCCTCACCGGCCGTCGCGTGTGCCGGGGCTGCGGCGCGACTTACCACGTGGTGTTTTCACCTCCGGAGCGGGCCGGCAAGTGCGATCGGTGCGGAGGAGAGCTCTATCAGCGGGACGACGACAGCGAGGCCACGGTCCGGCGGCGGCTCGTCGTCTACACCGAACAGACGAGCCCGCTCCTGGACTACTACCAGAGCCGGGGGCTCCTGGCCCGGGTGGCCGGGGAAGGCTCCCCGGAAGAGATCGGCCGCGCCGTCGTGCGCGCCGTTCGAGGCCGGTAGAGGGGCATGATCATCCTGAAATCCCCCCGGGAGATCGCCCTCATGCGCCAGGCCGGCCAGATCCTGGCAGAGATCATGGAGCGGCTCCGCGCCTTCGTGAAGCCCGGCATCTCCACGGCCGAGATTGACCGCGAGGTGGAGGCGTACCTCGAGAGCAGGGGAGCCAAGCCGGCCTTCAAAGGGTACCGCGGATTTCCGGCCACGGTCTGCACGTCCATCAATGAAGAGGTCGTGCATGGCATCCCCGCCGCGACCCGTCGGCTCAAGGAGGGGGATATCATCGGGCTCGACCTCGGCTGCGTCGTGGACGGCTACTACGCGGATTGCGCCTTCACCCTGCCGATCGGGGAGGTGCCGCCGCGCGTCCAGGAGCTGCTGGACGTCACCCGGGAGAGCCTCGAGCGGGCGGTGGCCCAGTGCCGACCCGGCCGCCGGATCGGGGATATCTCCCACGCCGTTCAGGAGCATGTGGAGCGCCATGGCTTCTCGGTCGTGCGCGCTTTTGTGGGGCACGGCATCGGACGGGAGCTGCACGAGGATCCGCAGATCCCCAACTTCGGGGAGCCCGGCCGCGGGCCCGTGCTGAAGCCCGGCATGGTGCTCGCCATCGAGCCTATGGTGACCATGGGAGGCTGGGAGGTGCGGATCCTCCCCGACCGGTGGACCGCGGTGACACAGGACGGGAGCCTGGCCGCGCATTTCGAGCACACGGTGGCGATCAGCGACAACGGCCCGGATATCCTGACGCGAGCGGATCAGGGGAGTTGAGCGGCGGATGACCAAAGAAGACGCCATCGAAGTCGAGGGAACGGTCGTCGAGCCGCTCCCCAACGCGATGTTCCGGGTGGAGCTGGACAACGGGCACAAGGTGCTGGCTCACGTCTCGGGCAAGATGCGCATGAACTTCATTCGGATTCTCCCGGGGGATCGGGTCAAGGTGGAGCTCAGTCCCTACGACCTGACCCGTGGCCGGATCACGTACAGGTTCAAGTAGCCCTATGAAAGTAAGGCCGTCCGTCAAGGTGCGGTGCGAGAAGTGTAAGATCGTCAAGCGTCGGGGCGTCGTGCGGATCATCTGCACGAATCCCCGCCACAAGCAACGCCAAGGATGAGCATCCATCCGGGGGAGATCCCCCTGGATAAAGGAGAGGCGATATGACGAGGGTCGCGGGAGTGGACCTTCCGGCCGACAAGCGGGGGGAGGTGGCGATCACGTACCTGTACGGGATCGGCCGGCCCTCCGCCAGGCGGATCCTGGTCGAGGCCGGAGTGGATCCCAACAAGCGGGTCAAGGCGTGGAGCGCGGAGGAGACCGCCAAGGTTCGCGAAATCATCGAGCGGGAGCACAAAGTGGAGGGTGATCTGCGCCGCGAAGTGTCCATGAACGTCAAGCGGCTGATGGATATCGGGTGCTATCGGGGGATCCGTCACCGCAAAGGCCTTCCGGTGCGCGGCCAGCGCACGCACACCAATGCGCGCACCCGCAAGGGGCCGCGCCGGGGCGTGATGGTCAAGAAGAAGCCCTCGCCTGCGGCGGCGGCTCCTGCGCCCCCGAAGAGAGCCGGAGCCTAAGCCATGGCCGAAGCCCCGAAGCCGGTTCCGCGGAAAAAGGTCGGCAAGAAGAAAGAAAAGAAGGAGGTCCGGGTGGGCATCGCCCACGTCCAGGCCACCT
>JAHFDN010000035.1 GCA_023248995.1 Candidatus Rokuibacteriota bacterium | reverse complement strand
CGTCTCCGGGAGACCCAGGACTCTGCGGCGGGGACCGAGACGCTCCGCGTCCTCGGGCAGATGGTGGGCGGCATGGCCCACAACCTGAACAACGCTCTCGCGGTGATCCTCGGCTACACCGAGCTTCTCCTTCAGGACGGGGCGGCGGAGCGGGAAGAGCGGCGGCTGACCATCATCCGCCAGGTGGCGCTGGAAGCGGGCCTGACCGTCCGTCGCCTCCAGGAACTGGTCGCCCGGCAGCCGCACGGGGCCCTGGGCCCGGTCTCCCTCGCCCTCGTGGTGGCCGACGCCCTCGAGATCACCCAGCCGCGGTGGCGGGACGACTCCGAGCGTCGGGGGATCAGGATCACGGTCGAGCAGGAACTGGACCCGGCGCTGGCGGTGGAGGGGAGCGCGGTGGAACTGCGCCAGGCACTGGTCCACCTCATCCTGAGCTCGGTGGCCGCCATGCCCTGGGGCGGAGTCCTGAGGCTTCGAAGCCGAAGGGCCGAGCCCGGGTGGGTCGAGCTCGAGGCGGCGCACACCGGGGCGCCCAGCCTTGGCGGCCTCTCGGAGGCGTCGGCGATCGTCCAGCAGAGCGGTGGCCAGCTCTCCATCGAGGACGTGAAGGGCCAGGGGAGTCGGATCCGGCTCAAGCTTCCTGAAAGCCGGTTCCACCTGATCCCCGCCGCCGGCGCCGTGGAGGCCTGCGCCCCCGAGCGGGCCCGGACGATCCTTCTCGTGGAGGACGACCCGCGACTGCTCCGCGCCCTGACGGACCTCCTCGAGGCGTCGGGCCACCAGGTGGTGATGGCGGGGTCGGGACCCGAAGGCCTCTCCCGATTCGAGGAGGAGGCCGTGGATCTGGTCATCACCGACCTCGGCATGCCGGGGATGACCGGGTGGGAACTGGCGGAGCGGGTCAAGGCCCGCTCGCCCGAGACCCCGGTCTTTCTGCTCACCGGATGGGGGAAGGCGGTCCCGGAGGCCGACATGAGCCGCTTCGTGGACCGGATCATCGCCAAGCCTGTGAGCGCGGATGCCATCCTCGGCCATCTCGGCGAGGTCCCGCGCCGGGCCGGGCGCACGACGGCGTGAGCTTCCCCCGTGGATCGGGGTGTCGTCAGGGTTCGGGGCGGGCTCCGGATCCATTACCGGCGGGGCGGAACGGGATCCGGCATGGTCCTGCTCCACGGCTTTCCCCAGACGGGCCACATGTGGCGGAAGGTCTTCTCGGCGCTGGCCGAGCGTTTCACGGTGGTGGCGCCCGACCTGCGCGGCTACGGCGATTCTGACCGCCCGGCCGGCGGCTACGACAAGCGGAGCATGGCGGCCGACGTCGCTGAGGTGATCGGCGCTCTCGGTCTCGGCCCCGTCGTCCTCGTCGGGCACGACCGCGGCGCCCGGGTCGCCCACCGCTTCGCCCTCGATCACCCGTCGCTCCTGACGCGCCTGGTGCTGCTCGACATCGCGCCGACGTACGACGTCTTCCAGCAGATGGACCAGCACGGCGCGAGAGAGCGCTGGCACTGGCTCTTCCACCTGGTTCCCGATCTCCCCGAGGCCCTCGTCGCCGGCCGCGAGGAGATCTACCTCCGCTACTGCTATCGGGCCTGGTCCTGGAACCCCGCGGCAATCGAGGAGGAGGCGGTCCAGGAATACGTCCGGTGCTTTCGCCAACCGGGAGCCATGCGCGCCGCCTTCGAGGACTACCGGGCCGGCGCGACGATCGACCTCGAACACGACGCGGTCGACCGCGGGAAGAAGATTGGGACCCCGACGCTCGTCCTCTGGGGAGTGGCTGGGAGGATGCCCCAGGCCCGGGACATGCTCGCCGTCTGGCGGGGGCGCTGCGAAAGCGTGGAGGGGGGAGCGATTGCCGACTGTGGCCACTTCATTCCGGAGGAGCAGCCGGCTCCACTCCTCCAGGCGATCTTGAAGTTCGCGGGCTAGGCTACTTCCGGCTGGCCTCGACGAGGAGGCCGAAGAGTCGGCGCGCGGTCGGGTCCTTCCGGGTCAGCTCTTCAGGGTGCCACTGGACGCCGAGGAGGAAGCGGTCCGTCTCGGCGTCTTCCCACTCCACGCCCTCGACGAGCATGTCCGGGGCGAAGGCGACGGGCACGAGCCCCTTCCCCGGCGCTTTCACCGCCTGGTGGTGCATGCTGTTGACGAGGAGCTCGGTGGCCCCCAGGACGTGCGCGAGGCGGCTCCCGGCCACGACCTTGACCGGGTGGGTCGGCTCGTCCCGGGGCTTGCCGTCCTGTTCCTGCTGGTGCTGGATTTGCGTCCCGGGATCGGTGCCGACGTCCTGGTAGAGGCTGCCCCCGAGGGCGACGTTCAGGACTTGGATCCCGCGGCAGACGGCGAGGAGCGGTCGCCGGGCGTCCACCGCGCGGTGGACGAGGGCGAGCTCCAGCCTGTCGCGCCGGGGTTCCACTTCATAGAGGGTCGGATGCGGCAGCTCGTTGAAGGCGGCGGGGTCTAGGTCGCCGCCCCCGGTCAAGAGGAAGCCGTCGCAGCGCGCGAAGAGCTCCTCCCGGGCGGTTGGCTCGAGCTGAGGCGGGATCGGCACGGGAATCCCGCCGGCCTCCTGAACCGCGAGCAGGTAGGCGGAGTTGACGTAAGCCCGCTCGGGGTTCTTGCCGACGGTGATGGAGGTGGTGACGCCGATGAGCGGAGCGCGAGCCATGCTCCACTACCGTAGCACCCGCTGTTCCGAGCGGTCAAGCCGCCCGCCTGTCCTTGACCCGCGCCGCGCGGCTGTGCTTGTATACCTCTACCACCGATGAGCCTCGACGCGGGAGAGTCCCAGCCCAAGCTCTCGGCTCTGACCCCGGCTCGCGCGACCCAAATCATGGCGCGCCGCTGGATGGTCGTCGCTGGTCACCCGCTGGCGGCCCAGGCGGCAGCGAGGATCTTCGAAGGCGGCGGCAACGCCGTTGACGCGGGGGTCGCAGCGGGAATCTGCCTCGGCGTCGTTCATCCCGACATGGTGAGCGTCGCGGGGGTCGCGCCGCTCATCGTCCATCTGGCGGGGAGCGGGGAGACCCACACGGTTTCGGGCGTCGGGCCCTGGCCCAGGCGCGCGAGCGTCGAGTTCTTCACGCGAGAGTGCGAGGGCCGGATTCCCGTCGGGATCCTTCGCAGCGTGGTCCCTGCGGCGCCGGACGCCTGGTGCACCGCGCTCGCGCTCTGGGGAACTCGCACGTTCAGCGAGGTCGCCGCGCCGGCGCTCGAGCTGGCGGCCGGGGGCTTTCCCCTCTCTGCTTTCTCCGCCATGCTGATCCGCTCCAAGGAGGCGGCCTACCGCCGCTGGCCGACGTCGGCTGCGCTCTACCTGCCGGGCGGGCGCCCGCGAGCGGCCGGCGATCTCTTCGTGCAGTCCGAACTAGCGGGAACGCTCGAGAGCATGATGGACGCCGAGCGGCAGGCCCGCGGCCGGGGTCGCGCGGAAGCCATCCGCGCGGCGCGCGACGCCTTCTACACCGGCAGGATCGCCGAGGCGATCTGCGCTTTCCACCGGCAGGAAGGCGGGCTCCTCACCCCGGAAGACCTGAGCCAGTTCAGCGTGGAAGTCCTGCCGGCGCTCGCCACGACGTTCCGCGACGTCGAAGTCCGGACGTGCGGGTTCTGGTGCCAGGGGCCGGCGCTGCTCCAGATGCTCAACCTCCTGGAACCGTATGATCTGGGAGCGCTCGGCCACAACTCCCCCCGCTACCTGCACCTCCTGGCCGAGGCCATCAAGCTCGCCTTCGCCGACCGCGAGGGCTACTACGGCGATCCCAACCACGTGAAGGTCCCCGGCGACGGGCTCCTCTCAAAAGCCTACGCCGAGCGTCGGCGAGCCTTGATCGCCGAGGACCGGGCACTCGCCGAGGCGCCGCCCGGCGACCCGCTCGGGCTCGCCGCCGTGAAAAACGGCTGGACGCCCCCCGCCGTTCTGCAGTCGGAGGCGCCCGGGGACATGGACACGAGCTACGTCGCCGCCGTGGATTCCGACGGCAACGCCTTTTCGGCCACGCCGAGCGATCCCTCCGTTGACTCTCCCGTCGTCCCGGGCGTGGGGTGCGTCGTCTCGCCGCGCGGCTCGCAGGGCTGGCTCGACCCGGCTCACCCGAGCGCCGTGGCGCCCGGCAAGCGCCCCCGCCTGACTCCCGCGCCGGCCATGGCCTTCAAGGGAGGGCGCGTCTGGATGCCCTTCGGCACGCCGGGCGGGGACGTGCAGCTCCAGGCGATGCTCCAGGCCTTCCTGAACGTGGCGTGCTTCGGCATGGCCCCTCAGGAGGCAGTGGAGGCCCCGCGCGTGACCTCGAGGAGCTTTCCCGACTCCTTCTGGCCCCATCCGACGTTCCCGCGCCTCCTCCACGTGGAGGCGAGGATCTCCGCCGAGGTCGCGGAGGCTTTGGCCGCGCTCGGCCACCAGGTCGAGCTCTGGCCGGAGTGGGAATGGCGCGCCGGCGCGGTGTGCGCGATCGTGGTGGGCCCGGACGGCACGCTGATGGCCGGGGCCGACCCCCGGCGCGGCGCTCACGCCATCGGCTGGTAGCCTGCTCTCCCGGCTAGGAGCTGGAGTCCAGAGCAAGCCCGCGGGTGGCGCGGCGAGCGGGGCGCCCACCCACGCCTTCGGCGCGGGTACCCGGCCCGCAGCGGGTAGGGCGGGTGGGTGAAGCGAGGACGGATGGGGCTGCTCGCCGGGACAGGACCCGCGGGCCGACTGTCTCTAAAGCACGCGGATCCGGACCGCGTTCACCTGGTTCTGGAAGGTGTACTTGCCGACCCGGTTGACCTTCAGGAACGTCCCCTCCACATTGACCCTGTTGCCGTCGCGGAGTTCGGGCGTGCCGTAGGAGAACACGGTCACGCTCCGGGGGCCGTCGCTCAGGCGGAAGGTGTAGTACGCGTTGCCACGCTGGGAGGTGCGGGGTTCTACCTTCCCGACGTTTCCGGTCACGACGACAGCCCGGCCGTGCCACTTGTCGGGCTCGGCCAGGAGCTCCTTGACGGTCACCAGGTCCGCCCCAGCGGCCAGGGCGGAGGCGGCCCAGAGGACGAGGGCCAGCGCCGTCAACGGGACAAGGAGCCGCCGCTTCACGGCCGGCCCTCGGTCGGGACAGCGCCCGCCCGCCGGCGGAAGGTGATGGCGCCGCCCTTGCCGTCCACGACCACGGTGTCCCCCTCGGCGAACTCTCCCTCGAGGAGGCGGAGGGCCAGCGGGTCCTGGACGAGCCGCTGGATGGCGCGCTTGAGGGGGCGCGCGCCGAAGGTGGGGTCGTAGCCCTCGGTGGCGAGGAGCTTCTTGGCCGCCGGGGTGAGCTCGAGCGTGATCCGCTTGTCGGCGAGCCTTCGCTCCAGGTGCCTCGACTGGATCTCGACGATCCGCTCGATCTCCGCGCGGCTCAGCGGCCGGAAGATCAGGATCTCGTCGATCCGGTTCAGGAACTCGGGGCGGAGCGCCGCCTTCAGCTCCTCGAGCACGAGCGGGCGCACCTTTTCGGGCTTTTCGTACTCCCGGAAGATGTGGCTGCCCAGGTTCGAGGTCATGATCACCACCGTGTTCCTGAAGTCTACCGTTCTCCCGTGTCCGTCCGTGAGCCTTCCGTCATCCAGGAGCTGGAGGAGCACGTTCAGGACGTCGCCGTGGGCCTTCTCGATCTCGTCGAAGAGGACGACGGTGTACGGCCGGCGTCTCACCGCCTCCGTCAGCTGCCCCCCTTCTTCGTACCCGACATACCCGGGCGGGGCGCCGATGAGGCGGGCGGCCGTGTGCTTGTCCATGTACTCGGACATGTCGAGCCTTACCATGGCGCGTTCATCGTCAAACAGGAACTCCGCGAGCGCCCGGGCCAGCTCGGTCTTCCCCACGCCGGTCGGGCCGAGGAAGAGGAACGAGCCGATGGGCCGGTTGGGATCGGAGAGGCCCGAGCGCGCCCGCCGGACGGCGTTGGCGACGACCCGGATCGCCTCGTCCTGCCCCACCACGCGCCGCGCGAGCCGCTCCTCCATGGAGACGAGCTTCTGCACCTCGCCTTCGAGGAGGCGCGTCACGGGAATGCCGGTCCACTTGGCCACCGTCTCGGCGATATCTTCCTCGTCCACCTCTTCCTTGAGCATCTTGCCCGACTTCTGGATCTCCGCGAGGCGGGCGTTCTCCGCCTGGAGCCGCTTGTCCAGTGCCAGGAGCGTGCCGAACCGGAGCTCGGCCGCCCGGGTCAGGTCGCCGCGCCGCTCGGCATCGGCCATGGCCTGGCGCGCGGCCTCGATCTCCTCCTTGATCTTGCCGATCTCGGTGATCGCGCCCTTCTCGGCCTGCCATTGGGCCTTGAGCCCGTCGCCCTTCTCCCGGAGCTCCGTGAGCTCGGCGTCGATCTTGCCCAGCCGCTCCCGGGACAGCTCGTCCGTCTCCCGGGCCACCGAGACGCGCTCGATCTGAAGCTGCATGGCGCGTCGCTCGATCTCGTCGATCTCGGCCGGCATGGAATCGATCTCGATTCGAAGGCGGGAGGCCGCCTCGTCAACCAGGTCGATGGCCTTGTCGGGCAGGAACCGGTCGGCGATGTAGCGGTTCGAGAGCACCGCCGCCGCCACGAGCGCCGAATCCTTGATCTTGACCTTGTGGTGGACCTCGTACTTCTCCTTGAGCCCCCGCAGGATCGCGATCGTGTCCTCCACGGACGGCTCGCGGACCATGACAGGCTGGAAGCGCCGCTCGAACGCCGGGTCCTTCTCCACGTGCTTCCGGTACTCGTCGAGCGTCGTGGCTCCGACGCAGCGGAGCTCGCCCCGGGCGAGGGCGGGCTTCAGCATGTTGGCGGCGTCCACGGCGCCCTCCGCGGCGCCGGCGCCCACCAGCGTGTGAAGCTCGTCGATGAAGCAGATGATTTGCCCTTCGGACTCGGTGACCTCGCGGAGGACGGCCTTGAGCCGATCCTCGAACTCGCCCCGGTACTTGGAGCCCGCCACCATCTGGCCGATGTCGAGCGCCACAAGCCGCTTGCCCTTGAGTCCCTCCGGCACGTCTCCCGCCACGATCCGCTGGGCCAGCCCCTCCACGATGGCAGTCTTGCCCACGCCGGGCTCGCCGATGAGCACGGGGTTGTTCTTGGTCCGGCGGGAGAGCACCTGGATGACCCGGCGGATCTCCTCGTCGCGGCCGATGACCGGGTCGAGCTTCCCCTTGCGGGCCAGGTCGGTCAGGTCGCGCGAGTAGCGCTGGAGCGCCTGGTACTTGTCTTCCGGGTTGGGATCGGTCACGCGCTGGCTCCCGCGCACGTCCGCGAGCGCGCGATAGATGGCCTCCGGCGTCACGCCGTGTCGGCCCAGGCTCCGGCCCGCGGCTCCGTCCTTGTCCTGGGCGAGGCCGATCAGGAGGTGCTCGGTGGAGCAGTACTCGTCCTTGAGCCGTAGCGCCTCTTCCCACGCGCGGTCCAGCACGTCCTTGAGCCGCGGGGAGAGGTACTGGCCGCCGCCGCCTCTCACCTCGGGGAGCGTGGTCAACTCGCCCTCGACCTCGCGGCGGATCGCGTCCGGGCGCGCCCCGAGCTTGGCCAGGAGCGGCGCGACGACACCCTCCTGCTGCTGGACGAGAGCCACCAGCAGGTGCTCGGGCTCTACGGCCTGGTGGCTCTGCTGGTCGGCCAGGGACTGGGCCGCCTGGACGGCTTCCTGCGCCTTCACCGTGAGCTTGTCGAATCTCATCTTGGCTCCTGCGCTCTATGCCATTGCGTCCGCGGGTCATCCGCCCTGAGCCGCCGCCACTCCTCGAGCAACGCCTTCTCCCGCGCGGACAGCTCGGAGGGAAGGACAATCTTCGCCTTCACGTACTGGTCGCCGGCGCCGCCCCCCTTGAGATGCGGCATGCCGTAGCCGGGGAGCCTGAAGGTCTTCCCGCTCGAGGTCTCGGGAGGGATCTTCATCGAGATCGCCCCCTTGAGGGTGGGAACGCGGATCTCCGCTCCGAGGGCCGCCTCGGGAACAGTCAGCGGGAGTTCCAGATACAGGTCATCCCCCTTCCGCTCGAAGAGCGGGTGGGGGCGCACGGTCACCATGAGATAGAGGTCCCCCCGGTTGGTCCCCGCCAAGGCCGAGGGAGCGGCGCCCGACACGCGCACCCGGGAGCCGGTCTCCACGCCCGCCGGGATTTTCACCTCCAGGCGCCGGCCGTCCACGGTAAAGCTCTTCGGGCTCCCGTGGTAGGCCTCCTCCAGGCTCACCTCCACGGCGGCCTCAGCGTTCGCGCCGCGAGCGGCCCGGAAGCCGACACCCCTGCCGGTCTCCTGGCGGAACTCCGCGAACGGGTCCTCCTCCCGGACTCCCAGGTCCCCGAAGATCGTCCGGAAAAAATCGGAGAAGCCTCCGAGGTCGTGGACCCTAAACCCCTCGAAGGGCTCCGCCCCCGCCTGAGCGTAGCGTTGCCAATTCGGGCCGAGGTTGTCGTAGCGCTTGCGCTTGTCCGGGTCAGACAGGACCTCGTAGGCCTCGCTGACTTCCTTGAAGCGCTCGGCGGTTCCCTTGGCCTTGGAGACGTCGGGGTGGTACTTCCGGGCCAGCCGCCGGTAGGCCTGCTTGATCGCCTTCTCGTCGGCGGACCGGTTCACCCCGAGGATCTTGTAGTAGTCCTTGTACTCCACGCCCTAAATTGTAGCAGAGGCGGACGGGGGACCGGCACGACGCCTCGTGCGGCGGGCGGCGGTGGACGGCCCGCGGGAAACCCCGGAGCGTTTGCCTTCGCTAACCCCGCGCGACGGTGAAGGCAACGTAGAGGGACATGGGCCCGCGCTGGAGCAGGATCGTGACGCGGTCGCCCTCCTTGAGGCCCTTCGTGAAGCGGTCGAAGTCCGCCACGGACTTGACCTTCTGGCGATTCACCTCGCGGATCACGTCGCCGCGCTGAATCCCCGCCTCGGCGGCGGAGCTGCCATCGTCCACGCGGGCCACGATGACGCCGCTCGGGTCTCGCAGGTTCAACTGGCGGGCCACATCCGGCGTGACCGGGCGCACGTCCATCCCGAGGAGGCTCTTCCCCTTGCTGGCGGAGCGGCTCGCCTGGCGTTCCTCGGGCGTCTCGACCACCTTCACCTCGACCTGCTTCTCTGCCCCATCGCGCCACACCTTGATCTGGGCCGTCTTGCCGGGCGCCGTGAGCCCCACGCCGCGCTGGAGGTCGGGCGGCGCGTCGATCTTGTGGCCGTCGAACTCCAGGATGATGTCTCCGGCCTGGAGCCCGGCCTTGTTCGCCGGGCTGTCCTGGAGCACGTCCGCGATCAGCACGCCTTTGGCGTCCTTGGCACGGAAGCTCTTCGCCAGCTCGGGGGTCAGCGGCTGCACGCTCACCCCGAGCCAGCCGCGCGAGACCTTCCCCCGGGCGACCAGCTCGGTGTACACCTTCTTGGCCATGTTGATCGGGATGGCGAACCCCAGGCCCTGGCCCTGGGCGACGATGGCGGTGTTGATCCCGATGACCTGCCCCGACATGTTGACGAGCGGGCCGCCGGAGTTGCCCGGATTGATGGCGGCGTCGGTCTGCAGGAAGTCGTCGAACGGCCCCTGGCCGATCACGCGGCCCTTGGCGCTGATGATCCCGGCAGTCACGGTCTGCTCCAGCCCGAAGGGCGAGCCGATGGCGAGGACCCAGTCGCCCACGTTGACCTGGTCCGAGTCGCCGAGAGAGGCGGCTGGGTACGATCCGCTCCCCAGGAGGCGCAGCACCGCGAGGTCGGTCTTCTTGTCCATGCCGATGACCTTGGCCTTGTGCTTCTGGCCGTCGGCGGTGAGCACCTCGATTTCGGCGGCGCGCTCGACGACGTGGGCGTTGGTCAGGGCGATACCGGACGGATCCACGATGACGCCGGAGCCCAGGCTCCGCTGCATCACCTCGGGCGGGGCCTCCCCGAAGAATCGGTGGAAGAACTCCTCTCCGAAATACTCTTCGTACGGGGTCCGGACCGCGGTGCGCGTCACGGTGTTGATGTTGACCACGGCGGGCTTCACCGCCGCCGCGACCTGGGCGAAGCTCCCCGAGGGGACCGGCAGCGCCGCCGGGACCACGGGCGCCTGGATCTGGGCGAGCAGGGGCCGGACCTTGACCCGCTCCACGGCCCCGGCTCCCCAGCCGCCCAGCCCCACGCCCATGGCCAGGACGAGGATGATGAGGGCGACAAACGTCTTCCGACCCAACTGGATCATGAACCTTCCTCCTTAAAGGAATAGGACGACTAGGGACGCGAGGGGGCACCCGGCGGGCCGTCGGCCCGCACGGGTTCGAGTTCTCCGGCCAGCAGGCGGCGGAGGGGCTCGCCCTCCAGCGTCTCCCGCGTTTTCAGTTCTTCGGCCCCCCGGACGAGGACGGCCTTCTTGGTCCCGAGGATGTCCCGCACGCGGGCGAGGCTCCGCTCGACGATGGCCCGCACCTCCTCGTCGATGACCCGGGCCGTCTCCTCGCTGTAGTCGCGTTCCACGGGGAAGCCGGCGCCCCTGAGGAACTGGCCACGCTGGTCGTCGCCGAAGGTGAGCGGGCCGAGGCGCTCCGACATGCCGTAGCGGGTGACCATGAGGCGCGCCAGCTCGGTCGCCCGCTCCAGGTCGTTGTGGGCGCCGGTGGAGACCTCGCCGTAGACGATCTCCTCGGCCACCCGTCCCCCGAGCATCACGGCGATGCGGTCTTCCAGCTCCGACCGCGTGAGCAGGTAGCGGTCTTCCGTGGGCCGCTGGTAGGTCATCCCGAGGGCGGCCACGCCCCGGGGGATGATCGTCACCTTGTGGACGGGATCCGCGTGCTCGACGGACGCGGCGACGAGCGCGTGGCCCATCTCGTGATGGGCCACGATGTCGCGCTCCTTGTCCGAGAGGACGCGGCTCTTCTTCTCCAGGCCGGCGACCACCCGGTCGATGGCCTCCTCCAGGTCGGCCATCTCCACCGCCTCCTTGCCCTTCCGGGCGGCCAGGAGCGCGGCCTCGTTGACGATGTTGGCCAAATCCGCCCCCGAGAAGCCGGCCGTCCTCGCCGCGATCATCCGGAGGTTCACGGACGGCTCCAGGGTCACGTTGCGTGCATGGAGCTTGAGGATGGCCTCGCGGCCGTTGACGTCGGGTTTGTCCACGACCACCTGCCGGTCGAAGCGGCCGGCGCGCATCAGCGCCGGGTCCAGGACCTCGGGGCGGTTGGTGGCCGCCATGATGATCACGCCCTTGGAGGACTCGAAGCCGTCCATCTCCGCCAGGAGCTGGTTCAGCGTCTGCTCGCGCTCGTCGTGCCCGCCGACGAACCCGACGGCGCCGGCCCGCGTCTTGCCGATGGCGTCCAACTCGTCGATGAAGATGATGCAGGGCGCCTTCTCCTTGGCCTGCTCGAACAGGTCGCGCACCCGCGCGGCCCCCACGCCCACGAACATCTCCACGAACTCGGAGCCGGACAAGGAGAAGAACGGCACGTCGGCCTCTCCGGCCACCGCGCGGGCGAGCAGCGTCTTGCCCGTCCCCGGCGCCCCCACGAGGAGCACCCCCTTGGGGATGCGACCGCCCAGCCGCTGGTACTTCTTCGGGTTCTTCAGGAAGTCCACCACCTCCACCAGCTCGGCCTTGGCCTCGTCGACCCCGGCCACGTCGGCGAAGGTGACCTTGAGCTCTTTCCGGTCGTAGATCTTGGCCTTGGAGCGGCCGAAGGAGAGCGCCTGCGTGGCGCCCCCGCCCATCCGCCGCATGAGGAAGAGCCAGATGGCCACCATGATCCCGAGCGGGAGGATCCAGCCGATGACGAGGTCGCGGACGAGGGTGGACTCGATCCGACCCGAGAACTCGACCCGGTGGGCCTCCAGCTCCTTGAGCAGGGCCGAGTCGTCCACCCCGGGAATGCGCGTGGTGGTGAAGACCGTGGGGCCCTGTTCCTGGCCCAGGAAGTGCCTCACGCGCTCGCCCGCGCCCTCGGCGGGCGTGGGGAGGGCGCCGGGTTTCAGGATGCCGCGGATTTCCCGGTCCGTGAGGAAGACCTTCTGGACCTTTTCCTCCCGTACCAGCTCGAGGAAGCGGCTCATCGGGATCTCGACGGTCCGGGGGGCCAGGAGCCAGTTCTGGATGACCACGAGAAGCAGGACGACCAGGAGGGTGTAGATGAGGGAGAACTGGGTTCTTTGCTTGAGTTGGGGCTTCATGTCAGATCTCTCGAAATCATGCTAGCCGAGCGACCCCGGGCTGTCAAACGCTGGGCCCAAATTTCTCCTTGACACCCTGTGGGAGATGACCTAAAAAAGCCAACGTGATCAAGATAGTAAGCTCGCCTCAGTGGTCATGTGGGCGGGCTTGAAGCCCCAGGCTCCGTGACCCTCCGCCGGTACGCCCTGGCCGTCCTCGCCGTCGCCGCTCTGACGCTCCTGCTCCCGGCGCTCTCCGCCGTCGCCCAGGAAGCCGGCAAAGCTCCCGACTACCGCGCGTTTCCCCTGATCGGCTCCCGGCTCGCCGTGTGGGCCATCGCCCAGCTCCACCTGAACTTCGCCGCCTTCATCCTCGGCGTGCCGATCTTCGCCGTGATCATCGAGATCATGGGCTGGCGGACGGGCGAGCAGCGCTACGACTGGCTCTCCCACGAGTTCGTGAAGCTGACCTTCGCCGCCTTTTCCACCACGGCGCTCCTGGGCGCGTTCCTCCTCTTCCTCTTCATCGGCTACTACCCGAAGTTCTGGGCGTACATGACCGGGATCTTCTACCCGACCTTCTGGGTCTACGCGTCGCTGTTCTTCCTGGAGACATTCGCCGTCTACCTCTGGTACTACGGGTGGGACTGGCTCTCCGGCCCGAGGAAGTGGATCCACGTCGCGCTGGGGGTCGTCTCCAACCTCTTCGGCACCGGCATCCTCTTCGTCTCCAACGCCTGGGTGACGTTCATGGTGTCGCCCGGCGGGATCGACGAGGCCGGCACCCTCAAGTCGCTCTGGGGCGCGATCGCCAATCCCACCTGGATGCCGATCAACATCCACCGGCTCATCGCGAACATCGTGTTCGGCGGGACCATCGCAGGGGCGTACGCGGCCGTGCGGTTTCTGTCCGCCAAGACCGACGAGGAGCGGGCCCGCTACGACTGGATGGGGTACGTGGGCAACTTCGTGGCGATCTCCGCGCTGATGGTGCTTCCGTTCGCGGGCTACTACCTCGGGCGCGAGATCTACGCCTTCAACCAGACCATGGGGATCACCATGATGGGCGGCTTCATGTCCTGGCTCTGGGTGATCCAGGCCATCCTCATCGGGGTGCTCTTCATCG
>JAHFDN010000006.1 GCA_023248995.1 Candidatus Rokuibacteriota bacterium | reverse complement strand
ACAGAATTTTCTGAACTTCGTCTGGAACCCGGCTTACAGGTCAGCCAGCGGGCGGGTGAGCACAGGCCAGACGTGACGGCGAGGGCCCCCGCGCGGCCGCAGTCGGCGATCCTGCCGGAAATAAGCCGGAAGAAATCCCTATCTTCTCATTCCCTGATACAGCGCGGATGACGGCGGAGTCAAGCGCGACGTTGGGGGCGCATCTTGCCGGGGATCAGGGGGGATCAGGGCGGACGGCGGCGGCGAGGCGCGCGGGCTCCCGGCGGAGGGATGGCTAGGACTGGGGCTTCGCGCCGGAGGTGCCGGCGGGCCCGCCATTCTTGTGCAGGCCCCGGTGCTCCGCCCGGAACTTCTCGCGGTCCTTCCGGAGCTGCTCGCGATCGTGCTTCAGCTTGGCGCGGTCCTGCTTGAGTTTGGCCACATCTTGCTCCACCGCGTCCTTGTTTCCCGCTTGCCGGTCCTTCCGGAGCTGCTCGCGGTCGTGCTTGGCCTGCTTCCGGTCCTGCTTGAGCTGCTGGTAGTCCGCCTTGATGGCGGCTTTGTCGTCAGCCAGCGGGCCGGTCGGCGCCGTGGTCTGGGCCTGAGCGGCGGGGACTAGCATGGCGAGCGCGAGAGCGCCGCCGAGGGCGATGAAAACCAGGCGTTTCATGATGTTCCTCCTCCTGTCGGGATTGACCTTCCCTATGCCATAGGACGGAGGAGGGCGGGGGAGAGTTTACAGGGTCAGAGGCCGGACTTGGCGGCGAGGGTCAGGGCGGCCTCGGCCAGGGCTTCGACGCGGGCGCCCATGCCGGCGAAGCGCTCGTCCTTCGTCTGGCCGCGCTTCCACCTGATGTAGATCTGCTGCACCACGACCGCGACTTTGAAGAGCGCGAAGACCTCGTAGAAGGCGATTCGGGAAACGTCCCGCCTGGTCCCGGCCGCGTAGCGCTCGACGATCTCGTCGCGCGTCAGAAAGCCGGGAAGCGTGGTGACCTGGACGACCGACTCGCTTCGCGGATAGGGGTCGCCCGTCTCCGCCCAGTAGCAGAGGAGCTGGCCCAGGTCCACGAGCGGGTCGCCCGTCGTGCACATCTCCCAGTCGAGGACCGCCACGACGCGTCCCGGGTCCTTCGGGTCCAGCATCGTGTTGTCGAGCTTGAGATCGCCGTGGACGAGCGTCGCGGCGGTCGACCGCGGGATGCGCAGGGTCAGCCAGGCGGCGACCTCGGTGAGGGGAGGCACCTCGCGATCCTTCGCCTGTTCCCAGCGCTCCACCCACCCCTTGATCTGGCGCTCGACGAAGCCCTCGGGCCGGCCCAGGCTCTCGAGGCCGATCGCGGCGTAGTCCACCGCGTGGAGCGCCACCATGGTCTCCACCACGGCCTCGCTGATCCGGCGTCGCGTCGCGGGGGCCTCTCCGAGCTCGCGCGGCCACTCGCGGCGGATGACGATCCCGCGCCGCCGCTCCATCACGTAGAACGGCGCGCCGATGACCGTAGTGTCCTCGCAGAGGAGATAGGGGCGCGGGGCGGGCGGGAAGACGGGCCAGAGCGCGTTCAGCACGCGGTGCTCGCGGGCCATGTCGTGGGCCTTCGGGGCGACCGGGCCCAGCGGGGGCCGGCGCATCACGAACTCGCGGCTGCCGTAGCGGAGGAGGTAGGTGAGGTTCGAGTGGCCGCCCGGGAACTGCTCGACGTCGAGCAGGCCCCCGGCCCCCGGCAACCGCTCCCGCAGATACCCGTCGAGCGCGGCGACGTCGAACCGCTCGTCCGGCCGGACGGGAGCCGTGTCGCGGATTACTGGAACTCCTTGAGGATGCGGCGGGCGACGACCATCCGGTGGACCTCGTCGGGGCCGTCGTAGATCCGGGCCGCGCGGGCGTCGCGGTAGAACATCTCGAGCGGCGTGTCCCCCGAGATCCCCATCGCGCCGTGGGCCTGGATCGCCCGGTCAATGACGTCGTGGAGCACCTTGGCCCCGAAGAACTTGATCAGCGAGATCTCGAGGCGCGCGTCGAGCTTCTGGTCCATCTTCCAGGCCGCGTGGAGCGTCATGAGCCGCGCGGCGTCCATCTCGGCCCTGGAGTCGGCGATCCAGTTCTGGATGGTCTGCTTGTCCGCCAGCTTCGTGCCGAAGGCCTCGCGGTTCACCACGTGCTTGCACATGAGCTCGAAGGAGCGCTGGGCGACGCCGAGCCAGCGCATGCAGTGCTGGATCCGGCCGGGGCCGAGGCGCGCCTGGGCGATCTTGAAGCCCTCGCCGCGCGGGCCGAGGAGGTTCTTCGCCGGCACCCGGCAGGCCTCGAAGCGGATCTCAGAGTGGCCGCTGCCGCCCGAGTGCCCCATGACCGGCACCGAGCGGATGATCTGGAAGCCCGGCGTGGGAATCGGGACGAGGATCATGCTGAAGCGCTGGTGCTTGGGCGCCTGGGGATCCGTCTTGGCCATCGCGATGGAGAAGGACGCGCCGCCGGCCCCGGTGATGAACCACTTGTGGCCGTTGATGACCCACTCGTCTCGGTCGAGGACCGCCGTGGTCCGGAGGTTGGTCGGGTCGGCGCCGGACACCTCGGGCTCGGTCATGGCGAAGCAGGAGCGGATCTCGCCGGCGACGTTGGGCAGGAGGTATGTTTTCTTCTGCTCGTCGGTGCCGAAGAGGTGGAGGATCTCGCAGTTGCCCGCATCGGGCGCCTGGCAGCCGAAGATGAGCGGGCCGATGGGGCTCCGGCCGATGACCTCGTTCATGAGCGCGAGCCCCACGACCCCGATCCCCATCCCGCCGACTTCCTCGGGCATGTGGGGCGCCCAGAGGCCGAGTTTTTTCACCTTGGCCTGGAGCGACTTGAGGAGCGGCGCGGGCAGGAACCCGTCGTCGCCGATCTCCCGCTCGGCTGGGTAGACGTGCTCCTCCATGAAGCGGGCCGTCGCCTTGCGGAGCTGCTCCATCTCGGGGGAGAGGCTAAAATCAATCATGGGGGCCGCGCCGATTATACCTTAGGCGGACCGGGGCGCGAGCCGCCATCCGAGCGCCCGCCCGAGGCCGCCGCCGAGGGCGCCCGCGGCCAGGACGAGGACGAGGCCCGCGAGGATCTCGGGCGCCCGCGGGAGGCTCGGCTGGAGCGCCGGCATGTGCGCGAGGCTCCAGCTCACGATCGCGAGATACGCCCCCGCGAACGCGAAGCTTCCGACAACGGGCCGCCGCCGCGCGTCGGCCAGGGAGAGGACGAGCGCGGGGAGGAACGCCCACGCGATGGACCGCGGCCGGCCGGTGTAGCTCACGACCGGCGTGCCGTTCTCCCGGGCCATCCGGTACGCCGTGGCGATCGTCGAGGACGGGTCCTCGGCGAGGGCTTCCTCGATGGCCGGGACGGGCTCGAAGAGGGCGAAGCCGGCGCGCTCCACCCCGCCGCCCACGAGCGCGATCACGGCCGCCAGCGCGACGGTGAGGGCCGGCGCCCACCGCGAGCCCGAGAGCCGCGCGACGGGCACGAGCGCCACCGTCAGGAAGAGGGAGCCGAGCAGGGGATAGAGGAAGAAGGCGAGGCCCCCCTGCTGGTAGGCCCACAGGATGCTCGTGCCGAGCAGGAGGTGGAACGTGCCGAAGAGCGTCGTCCCGCCGAGGAGGAGCGCCAGGTGCCGGGCCGGGTGGCCCGGCGGGTAGCTCTCGACGGCGAGGAGAAGGCAGCCGACCGAGTTCACCTGGCTCCCGAGAAGTCCCAGGAGGTGCGGCGGGCTCCAGAGCGTGACGTCCAGGCCGAAGAGGCGGTGCCACAGGTCGTCAACGGGCGCGGCCAGCACGATGATCGCCCCTCCCCACCAGGCCAGGTGCGTCCCGCGCGTCCCCACGAGGCCGAAGACGCGAAGGCTCCCGGGAGTGGAGCGGCCGCGGCGCGTCAGGAGCGTCTCACGGGCGAGCGTTCTCAGCGAGAGCGCGACGAGGGCGGCGACCGCCGCGTAGGTGAGCACGTGCGGGGGGATCCAGAAAGAATCGCGGCCGATCCGGACGTGCCACTGGATGTCCCAGGTCACGCCCCAGCCGCCGCAGATTTTGGCGGCCAGCATGCCCCAGAGCGCGGCCCGCCGCCAGCCTTCGACCATTACTTCGGGGGCGGCTGGACCTTGGGAAGCTCGACGGCCAGCACCTTCACGTCAAAATACAGGGTCTTCCCCGCGAGCGGATGGTTCAGGTCGATGATCACGGTCTCTTCTTTGATCTCCTTGACCCGCACCATCTGCCGGCCGCCTCCCTGGGTCTGAGCCACGAGCTGCGCTCCCACGCTGAGCGAGTTCGGCGGGATCAGCTTTTTCGGCACCTCGGTGACCGCCTTCGGGTCCACCTCCCCGTAGGCCTCCTGGGGATTCACCGTGACTTTCCGTTCTTCGCCGGCCCGCATCCCGCTGAGCGCCTTCTCGAGGCCGGGGATGATCTGCTGCTTTCCCTGCGTGTAGGTGAGGGGGTTTCCCCCCTTGTTGGAGTCCAGCACCGCGCCTGCCTCGTCCGTCAGCGTGTATTCGAGCTGGACGGCGGCGCCGTCTTCGATGGCGGGACCCTGAGGCTCCTTCTGCGCCTGGGCGACTCCCACCGCCAGCGCCAGCGTGAGACCGATCGTGCCCGTGATTCTCATCATCGCGAGGCCGGGGTGCGCGCCTGGGCCACCCCGATCATGCTGTCGCGCGTGACGAGGCCCGCCAGCTCCTCCTCGCCGAGCCGCTCCGTCCCGGCCGGCCGCTGGGGGATCACGAGGTAGCGCATGTCGGCCGTGCTGTCGAGGACGCGGACCTCCACGGTGGGGGCCAGCGTGAGGCCGAACTCGTTCAGCACCCCGCGCGGGTCGCTCACCACGCGCGCGCGGTAGTTGAGGCTCTTGTACCAGTCGGGCGGGTAGCCGAGGAGGCCGCGCGGGTAGCAGGAGCAGAGCGTGCACACGACCACGTGGTGGAGCCTCTCGGTGTTCTCGACGGCGACGATGGTCGCCTCGAAGCCGACGGTGATCCCGAGCTCGGCGATCGCCTCCTTAGCGTTGGCGAGGAGGCGGGCCTTGAAGGCCGGGTCCAGCCAGGCTCGGGCGACGACCTGGGCGCCGCGGGCGGGGGAGCGGGCATCCATCTCCTCGACGGCCCGCCGGACCTCGTCGGCCGTGAACAGGCCCTTCTCGATCAGGAGGGTCTGGATCGCGTCCGTCCGTTTCTCGTAGTACGTCGGCTCGCGCTCGTCGTGGTGGGGGTGGCCGTGCTCGTCGTGCATGGGTGTCTCCCGGGTCTCAGGCTGGTTCGAGCCAGTGTTCGAAAATGTCGAGCAGGAGCGAGTCGCGCGGCGAGCCGCCGTACCGCGTCCAGACGGCCGCCTGATCGAAGCGGACCAGGTAGAGGGACTGCTTCGGGAGCCCGTCCCCGCCGTAGGCGAGCGTCTCGGGATTCTTGTAGGCGCCGTGGAGGCTCGCCACCTGGCCGGTCTTCCCCTGGATGTAGCCGGGGGTGCGGAAGTGGCCGGGCGGGGAGCCGGCGCGGACCCGGACAGCGTCGCCCGGCTTGAATCGGGGCGTCATCGCCGGCCGTCGAGCTCCTTGACCTTCCGCTCGATCTCCTCGCGCGTCAGGATGCCCTTTTCGATCATCAGCGTCTCGAGCGCGGTGAGCCACCGCTCGTAGTACTTGCACTTCTCGTACGCCGCCGGGTCCATGCCCTCGATCGCGCGCCGCATCTCGTCCACCCGGATGACGCGCTTGTCCGGGCTCTGGAGCAGGACCATCATCGCGTCGGTCCGCTTCTCCCACCAGGACAGCTCGTGCTCGGACTTGTCAACGGGCCCGGCGCCGGGCCAGCCGCCTCGGTCATGCACGCGTGTCATAGACTCTATCCTCCTATTCTCGTCGGGTACACGTCAAGGGGGACCGGGGGTATCTTAAGGACGACTTATAAGCCAGACCAGGCTGCGGATCGTCTATGAGAATACCGGCTCCAAGGTCAGGCGTTGGAGAGCCGCGGTGGAGTACGCGAGAGTGTGGTATAAACATCAGTAGGGAGGTCGAGCAATGGAAAGCGCGTTCACCGGCGTATTTGAAAAGGTAGGGGACTGGTATATCGGGCACGTCGAAGAACTACCGGGTGCAAACACGCAAGGCAAGACTCTTGACGAGGCTCGCGAAAATCTTCGTGAAGCCATCGAGCTAATTTTGCTATCGAATCGGGAACTGGCCGAGAAAGACCTAGCTGGCAAGCATGTCATCCGCGAGGAGATCAAGGTTAGCGTCTAGTGAAACGGAAGGCAAGAAGCATACCGTTTACCACAATCCATCAAACCGAAAGACATCGACAATCCCCCGGCACGTAGAGATCGTCGATATTCTCGCCAGGAAAATTTGTAAGGATCTACAGATACCTCCGCCCAATTAATCCTGTATCAGGGAGTGACTGGATGACGGGCGACGCGGCTCCCTCCCGACCGGCCCGGCCGAGCCCGGCCACGCCGGCCACGCCCGAGAGTGGCCTTTGTGTTTCCTAGGCCCCGCCTAGACTCGCCGCAACCTCGTTGCGACACGGTTCCGAGCAAAGGAGGAGGAAGGGATGACGACCCTAGCGATGCGGCCACCGGTCATTGCCACCACGCTGCTGATCCTGGGTCTTTTCGCGCCAGCCACGGTGGGAGCCGAGATCCTGGCGATGCTCAATTACGAGAGCAAACCGAGTAACCCCTTCCGCAAGGAGGGGATCGCCATCCTGGATGTGGATCCCCAGTCGCCGACCTTCGGCAAGCTCCTCGCCGACATCCCGCTGCCGAGCGATCTGGTGGCCCATCACATCTTCTACAACCGAGACAAGACCAAGGCCTACGTCACGGCCCTCGGCAAGAGCGTCCTTCACGTGATGGACCTCAGCCGGTTTCCCTTCAGGCTCAAAGCGGTCCAGGTGCCGGGCTGCTCCGTCCTGGAGGACGTGGTCCTCACCCCGGACAACAAGACCTGGTTCCTCACCTGCATGGGATCGGACAATGTCATCGTGGGGGACGCGGTGACGGACCGGCCCGTGAAGACCATCGCCGCTCCCCATCCGGGGCCTCCCTACGTCCGCTGGCCGCACGGCATCGCGCTTCACGCCGGCCTCGATCGCCTGATCGTCACCAGCACCATTTCGCCGGACCTCAAGAACCCGGGCGAGAGCGTGACGGTCCTGGAGGCCAGCACGGGTCGCGTACTATCCACGCACAAGCTGACGATGAAGCCGGACGCCAAGAGCGCCCCGGTGGAGGTGATGTTCCATCCGGCGCGGCCTGTGGCGTACGTCACGAACATGATCGAGGCGGCTCTCTGGCGAGGCGTGTGGGACGCGGGGCGGAAGGTCTTCGAGTTCTCCGTCGTAGATGACCTGGCGAAGCGCGGCCAGGGATTCGCCCTCGAGATGGAGTTGAATCGGGCGGGTGATCGCCTCTACGTGACGGTGGCGAAGCCCGGAGTGGTGAACGTGTACGACGTGGGGGAGCCGACCCAGCCTCGATTCCTCCAGACGATCCCGGCGGCCCCCGGGGCCCACCACCTGGTCTTCAGTCCCGACGAGAAGTACCTGTATGTCCAGAACAGCCTGTTGAACCTGCCCGGGATGGACGACGGGTCCATCACCGTGATTGACGTGGCCCAGGGCAAGGCCATCGGGAGCATCAACACGCTCAAGGACGCCGGCTACAACCCGAATTGCATCGTGCTGCTACCCGTGAGGTGATGACCATGACGGCAAGAGTGTTGCTGGTGACGCTCCTGATCGGGGTTCCCGCCTTCCTGCTGGCGCCGGCGGCGCCCTTCGGCCCGGCGATCTGGCCGGCGCCCGCGCCGCTGACGCCGGCGCCCACCCCCGGCCAGGTCAAGCTGCTGATGGTCTTCGGGGCGCTCGAGGCCGCGGCCCTGGGGCTGGGAGCGGCGTTCGTCATCCTGGGCTGGCCGCTGGTGCGGCGGGCAGCCGCGCCCGAGAGGGGGCGCGCCGTGGCGTTCTACCTCGGCACGGCCTGGCTTCTCGTGAACTGGTGGCTCCACGACGGCCTCCACATGGTCAGCGGGATGAACCCCGGCGCGCTGGTCTGGATCGAGTACGGGTTCCACGGGACGCTGATCGCCGCCGGCGCGGCGCTGGCGTGGTGCTTCGCGACGCTGGACTGGCAGCGGAGTGCCCCGAGGACCCGGTGATGACGATCAGCATCACGCGCGTGTACACGCGCACGGGCGACAAAGGGACGACGGCACTGGTGGGGGGCAAGCGCGTGCCGAAGGACTCGCCGCGGATCGCTGTATCAGTGAGGGCGGGCTGATGGGCGCTGCGGCTCCTGTATCAGGGAGTGACTGGAGTGACCGGATGATGGACTCTGTGGCCCTCTCCCGGACGGAACGTCAGGCCCCGGCCCCCGGCCACGCCCGAGAATGGCTTTGTAGAACTGCGGCGGCAGGCGTGCAGCGGATGGTCGCTAGTGGGGCTGGCTGAGGACCTTCCGTACTTCGAGGAACGTGGCCGCCCCGACTCCCTCCACCCGCTCGAGAATCCGGAAGATACGGTAGGTGATGTACCCCAACACCACGACCTCGAATCCCACTAAGGCCAGCATCGCGGCCAAGAAACCATGCTCAGTCATCTTGTCCCAAATTGTCGTATGGTCCGGTCCACGTGTCAACGTCCCAAATTGGAGACACGTCAGGGGCGGGCGAAGGGGTCCGGCAGGCATCCCGGGGTCGAAGGCGGCCGGCTGGACTCGGGTTGCTGTATCAGGGAGTGACCGGATGATGGACTCTGTTTCCAGAATCCACCGGCGCACTACATGAAGATGTCGGAAGGTTTTATCGAAAACAGCCCCTTGAGAGCCGTCCGTCCGCGATTGGTCACAATGAGATACCGTTCCTCAGGCACGCGCGTGACCCATCTCAGCTCGAGCCAGCGTGCTGCAAGCGCCGCCCCGAGGGCGCCGGCGAGATGCGGTCGGCGCTCGGTCCAATCACGACATTGCCGGGCGAACGCCCGACGCGGGTGCTTTGCTTTCTCTACGTCCACCCCGAACTTCCTGAGGAATTTCTCTCCCGAAGGTGTCAGGCGAAAGTCGCGCCCACTTGGCTTCAGGAGCTTCCTTTTCACCATCATGTGAGTCAAAGCGACACCGAGTCGGCCGGCGAGGTGGTCATAGCAGGTCCGGGCAATCCTGATCGGCTCGATCCCTTTCGTCGGTCCCTTTCGATACCGCTCCCCGTCCCCCGCAAGTGCCAAAAGCGCCTCGATCGCATGCCCCACGTTCGGCCCAGCGAGTCGGTAGTGCCGAAACCGACCCTCGGCTTCCATAGCGAGAAGCCTGGCCTGAACCAACTTGGCCAGGTGGCTACTGGCGGTCTGGGGTGAGACTCCGGCGTGATACGCGAGCTCGGTAGCCGTCCTGGAACGACCGTCAATCAACGCCGCCAGCATTCTCGCCCTCCTCGGATCGGCGATCAGGCCGGCGGGTCCGGCGAGCAGCGGACCGACATCCATACTTCGATTGTAATCGAACTGTTCGTGCTTGACAACCCCTTGGATCGGCCGCAGCATCGAGGCCTAGAGTGCTGGCGACGACCTCAGGACGGAGAGCGCGGGTGATCGCGGGCGCCACCTTGTGGGAGGGTTCTGTTATGAAGTCAATCATGGTCAGCACCTCGAAGACCGACTGGATCTCGGGCAGCGATCTGTACGGCGAGCAATCGATCTACAAGGGAAAGGAGCTCGTACAACTCAAGATTCTCAGCGACCGCAGAGAAGAGGGAGGCGGACTTGCCTATCTGGTCAAGTTCAATCCGCCTGTAGGCAAACTAATCAAAATCGTCGCGGTGGCTCGGTCCGATGAACACACCTACGTGCTCGAAGGCGGCTATTGTAATCGTGCTGGTCAGCAGTTACGGTTCCCGGGCGATTACGCGCTCAACCGGACGGGGCGTCCCCACAGCGCTTTCATCGGCAAGGAGACGGTCAGTCTGGTGGTGTACGCCGGCGCACCGGATGAGATCCGAGAATTCATGGTGATCGATCTCAAATCGGCGCGCTAGGATCAGGGGCGGGATTTGTGGGCCCAGGTGAGGAGCTTCTTGAGCGGCAGCGTGTTGAGAACCTGGGCCTTCGTGATCCAGGCGCGGCGGGCGGTGGCGATGCCGAGGGACATGTTGTCGAGATTCTCCAGGTAATGGGTGTCGGTGCTGATCGCGATGGGGATCCCGAGCTCGGCGGCCCGCCGGGCGTGGACATCCTTGAGGTCGAGCCGTTGCGGTGAGGCGTTGATCTCGATCGCCTTGCCGTGCTTCTTGGCGGCGGCGAAGACCTGCTCGAGGTCCACGTCGTAGGGGTCGCGCTCGCCGATGAGGCGGCCGGTCGGGTGGACGAGGATATTCACGTAGGGGTTCTCCAGCGCCTTGACGATGCGGCCCGTCATCTCGGCCCGCGCCTGCTTGAAGCGCGAATGGACCGCCGCGAGCACGATGTCGAGCTCCTTCAGGAGGTCGTCAGGAAAGTCCATCCGCCCGTCGGCCAGGATGTCGCACTCGCTCCCGGCCAGGATCCGGATCTTGTGCTTCTTCTGGAGCTCGCGGATCTTCCTGATCTGCTCCCGGAGCTCGTCGGGAGTGAGGCCGCCAGCGATGGTGGAGGACTTGGAGTGGTCGGAGACGATGATGTAGTCGTAGCCGCGGGCCTCGGCCGCCTCGATGAGTTTCTCGAGCGGGTGGTGGCCGTCGGACCAGTCGGTGTGGGCGTGGAGGTCGCCCCGGATCGCCGCCTGCTCGACGAGGGCCGGTAGGTTTCCCTTCAACGCGGCTTCCACCTCTCCGGCGTTTTCGCGGAGCTCGGGCGGGATCCAGGGGAGCCCGACGGCCTCGTACACCTCCTCCTCGGTGGCGCCGGCGATCCGCTTGCCGCCTCGGTCGTTGAACACGCCGTACTCGCTGACCTTGAGGCCTTTCTTCGAGGCGATCTCGCGGACGCGGACGTTGTGCTCCTTGGAGCCGGTGAAGTACAGGAGCGCCGCCCCGAACGCGTCCGGCTCGACCACGCGCAGGTCCACCTGGATGCCGTCCTGGTGGCGGATGGAGGCCTTGGTCTCGCCGTGGGCGAGGACGTCGAGCGCCGAGGGGAGCGACACGAACGTCTCGATCACGCGCGCCGGGTGGTCGGAGGTGACCAGGATGTCGATGTCGCCCACGGTCTCTTTCCGCCGCCGGATGGATCCGGCCACTTCGATTCGCCTCACGCCGACGCGGGCCTTCAGGACCTCGACGAGCGCCCCGGCGATGCCGAGGGCCTTGCCGACCGTCATGCGGCTCTGGCCGGCCTTCCACGTGGCGATCCCCTTGAGGATGTTGTCGCGGGTCTTCTCCCGGATCCCCGGGACCTTGAGGATGTCGCCCGACCGCGCGAGCGCCTCCAGCTTCTCCACGCTGTCCACGCCGAGCCTGTCGTAGAGGAGCTTCGCGGTCTTGGGGCCGAGGCCCTGGACCTCCATGATGGACAGGAGCCCGCGGGGGATCTCCTTGCGCATGGCCTCGAGGTCGGCGATCTTCCCGCCGGCCAGGTACTCGCCGATCCTGGCGGCCAGGTCCTTGCCGATCCCGGGGATCTTCTGGAGGTCGCCGCGCTGGGCCACCGCTTCGATCTCCTCGGTCAGGGATTCCAGGTTCTCGGCGGCGCGGTGGTAGGCGCGGACCCGGAAGACGTTCTCCCCCTTGATTTCCAGGAGGTCGGCCATCTCGTAGAAGAGCTTGGCGATCTCGAAGTTTTTCACAGTGCTATGGTATCCTTCCGGTGCGCTTCGTTCAACCCGGAAGCGGTTCGGAGAGATGACGCCGTGCTCCCGCAGTGGGCCTGGGACCTGGTCGAGCCGTACCTCAGGAAGAACCTCGCCAGCCGCGGGGTCGAGCGCCCGACGAAGCGCCAGCTCCTCGAGGAGTTCACCCGGGTGTGGCCGGAGTTCACGGCCACGATCATGGTGCAGGAGCCCTGGATGGGGACGATCCGCTTCAAGCGCCTGATCAAGCTTTCATCCGGCGAGATGCAGGAGTTCCTCGACGAGCCGGTGACGTTCATCGGCGGTCGCTTCGGGGGCGGCAAGTTCAAGATGAACCTCCACCACGGGATGCACTTCGTCAACACCAAGAACTTCAGGCCGGAAGGTCCGCCGATCTGGAAGGACCTGGCCGCGCTCCCGGAGGGCTGAGCCATGCCAAGCGACGAGACGCGCCGGATGCTGAAGGTGTTCGGGGTTGCCGTGACGGCTTACGAAGACGCGGTGGAAAAGGGGGCGCCGCCCGCGGAGGTCTCCAAGGCCGAGGCGGAGGTCCGCACCCGTCTTCAGGAAGTCGCCGGGCTGATCGAGCGCCTCCGCGCCAAGAAGAAGTGATGCTCGGCCCGGTGACCGACGCCTCGGGCGTCGTCTTCTCGGCCCCCGCCTCCCCGCGGCGGATCGTCTCCCTGATCCCGTCGGTCACGGAGACCCTCTTCATGCTCGGCCTCGGCGACGCCGTGGTCGGGCTCACGACGTTCTGAGTCGAGCCGCGGGAGGCGGTCGCCTCCAAGATCAAGATCGGCGGCGAGAAGAACCCGAAGCTGGACCTGATCCGCTCGCTCTCCCCCGATCTCGTGCTGGCGAACGTCGAGGAGAACCTGAAGGAGCACGTGGAGGCGCTCCGCGCCTGGGGGATCCCGGTCTTCGTCCAGTACCCGCGCACCGTCGCCGAGGGGATCCGGATGGTGGAGGAGCTGGGGGCGATCACGGGGACCGAGGAGCGGGCGCGGGAGATCACCGCGCCGCTCTGGGCGCTCTACCGCCAGGGCGAGCGGCTCGGAGAGACGCGGAGGCGAGCGCGGGTCTTCTGCCCGATCTGGCGCAATCCCTACATGACGATCAACCGCGACACCTACGTGCACGACATGCTGGCGCTCGCCGGCGGGGATAACGTCTTCGCGGAGCGGTCGGAGCGCTACCCGGAGGTCACGCTGGACGAGGTGGCGGCGGCCCGTCCGGAGGTCGTCCTGCTCCCCGACGAGCCGTACCGCTTTCGAAAGGTCCACGTGCAGGACTTCGCCCCCTACGCCGACGTGCCGGCGGTCCGGGACGGGCGGATCCACCTGGTGGACGGTAAGCTCCTCGCCTGGCACGGGCCCCGCATCGGCGAGGCTCTCCAGATGCTGCCGTCGCTACTCCACCTCTAGGATCATCTCGATCTCGACGGGGACCCCGAGGGGGAGCTCGGCCATCCCGACGGCCGAGCGCGCGTGACGGCCCGCCTCGCCGAAGATCTCCACCATGAGGTCCGAGAAGCCGTTGACGACCTTCGGATGGTCGGTGAAGCCCTCGGCGGACGCGACCATGCCGAGGACCTTCACCACGCGCTTGACCTTGTCGAGGCTGCCGAGCGCCGTCCGGACGGTGGCGAGGGCGTTCAGCCCGACCTCGCGGGCCATCTTGTAGCCGTCCTCGACGGAGAGCTCGCGGCCGAGCTTGCCGCGGGACAGCGGCTTGCCGTCGCGGATCGGCACGTGGCCGGCGAGGAAGAGGAGGGTGCCGACGCGGACGGACGGGACGTAGTTCGCCACCGGCGTGACCTGGGGAGGCAAGGTGATGCCGAGCTGCTTCAGCGTTGCTTCCGCGCCCATGAAGCGATCCTCCTGCCCGTGGGTCCGGGCTGGTACTGAGTCAGGGCACCAGAACGAGCTTCCCGAACTGCTTGCCTTCGGCCAGGAGCCGCTGGGCGTCCGCCCCGTGCCGGAGGGGAAAGACCCGGTCCACGATCGGCTTGAGGCGGCCGCGAAAGAGCTCGCGCATCACGGCGTTGAACTCCTTGCGGTTCGCCATGGTGGAGCCGATGATCCGGAGCTGCTTCCAGAAGACGACCCGGATGTCGGTCTCCCCGATGGGGCCGGAGGTCGCCCCGCACGTGACGAGCCGTCCGCCCTTGGCCAAGACGCGGAGCGAGCCCTTCCAGGTGGCGGCCCCCACGTTTTCGAGCACCACGTCCACGCCCCGCTTGCCGGTCCGCTCGTAGACGACCTTGGTCCAGTCCTCCTTCGTGTAGTTGATGCACTCCTCCGCGCCGAGGGCTCTGGCCCGATCGAGCTTGTCGTCGCTCGAGGAGGTCACCCAGACCCGGGCGCCCGAGAGCTTGCCGATCTGGACCGCGGTGGACGAGACGCCGCCGCCGACGCCGAGGATGAGCAAGTCCTCGCCCGCGCGGAGCGCCGCCTGGGTCACCAGCATCCGCCAGGCGGTCATGTTCACCAGGATGAAGGCCGCGGTGCCCTCGTAGCTGACCGCATCGGGCAGCTTGAGGACGTTCCGCCCGTCTACCTTGACGTACTCGGCCAATCCCCCGTACGCGTGCTCGCCAACGATCCTGTAGTTGACGCAGAGGCTGTCCTCGCCCTGGATGCAGTACTCGCAGCGGCCGCAGGTGATGCTCGGGTTCACGGCCACTCGGTCGCCGACCTTCACGCCCTGGACGTCGGCGCCCACCTCCGCCACGTCGCCCGCGATGTCGCAGCCCGACCAGAAGGGCAAGGGGACTTTCAGGCCCGGGATTCCTTCCCGGATGAACAGGTCCAGGTGATTGAGGGCGCAGGCGCGCACCTTGACCAGGACTTCCCCCGGACCGATCTTGGGGTCGGAGACGTCCTGATACTTGAGCTTCTCCAGAGCGCCGTGCTCGTTGAACGCGAGGGCTTTCATCGGTTCTCCTTACCCGTTGAACTGCTTGACGAGGGCCGGCCAGCGCGGGTCGTCGAGGCCGGGCTGCCAGGGCCGGTAGAAGTTCACGCGGTCGAGGAGGCCGGCGTAGCGCTCCTGGATCGGCCGGGCGATGTTCGCGTAGGTCGCCGTGACCGCGTAGGCGTCCACCATCTCGTCGGTGATGAGGGCGGCCATCCCCTGCCAGTCGCCCTCGACCGATTTCCGGTGCAGCTTGGGCGTCAGATCCTGCCAGCCGTGGGCCGCCAGCACCGGCGCGTAGGTGCGCGTGGAGGCGTAGAAGGCGATCTGCTGCTTCACCGCCGCGCGGGCCTCGGCCAGCTCCGGGTCGGTGTCGCCGATCATGACGAACACGGAGGCGGTGAACGTGAAGTCGCCCCGCTTCCTCCCGGACTTCTGAAGCCCCGCCTCCACGGCCGGATGGACGACGTCGCGGAGGTACGTGGGGCTGTTGAAGGGATGGACGTGGAGGCCGTCGGACACCTCGCCGGCGAGCCGGCACATGTAGGGGTTGACGCCGGCGAGGTAGATGGGGATCTTCGGGTGCTTGATCGGGCCCGGGTTGAAGAATGGCGTCATCAGGCTGAACCGGTAGAACTGCCCCTTGAAGTCGAGCCCGCCGCCGCTCTGCCAGCATTCCCAGATCGCGCGGAGCGCCAGGACGATCTCCCGGAGCCGCGGGCCGGGCGCCTCCCACTTGACCGAAAAGCGCCGCTCGTTGTGCCCCTTGACCTGCGAGCCCAGTCCCAGGATGAACCGTCCCTCGGAGGCGGCCTGGAGGTCCCAGGCCGTGTAGGCGAGGATCATGGGGCTCCGCGCGAAGGCCACGGCGATCGAGGTGCCGAGCTTGATGCGTGATGTCGTCGCCGCTGCGACGGCGAGAGGCAGGAACGGGTCGTGCTTCGTTTCCGACGACCAGAGGCAGTCGAACCCCATCGCCTCGACCCGGCGCGCGTAGTCGCCGATCCTCGCCAGATCGTGCGTGAGCATTCCCACGTCGAGCTTCACCGCTGGCTCCCCCTGAGCGCGCCGAGCTCCGCTTCCACCTTGAGGGCCTCGTCGCCCAGCTTGAGCGCCCGGAAGAGGAGGAGCGCCTGCTCCAGCGCCTGGGCGGCCCCGGCCCGGTCGCCGGCCTCGAGCGCCAGGCGGCCCAGGTGCCACTGAGCGTACGCCAGGAGGGGACGCTCGTCCATCGCCCTGGCGAGCTGGGTCGCCTCCGTGAGCGAGCGTCGGGCAGCGGCTCGGTCGCCCATCCCCCAGGCCGCGAGCCCCTCGTTCTGAATCGCCGTGATGAGCGGACGGCGGAGGTTCTGCTGGCGGCCGAGGTCGGCCGCGTCCCGGGCCAGCCCGAGTGCCTCCGCGGGGCGCGCTTGGGCGAGGCGGATCGCCGTGAGGGCATTCAGGAGGTCGGCGACGCGATCGGCACTGCCCGTTTGGCGGGCGGCGACGAGGGCGTCGCCGTAGTAACCCGCCGCCGCCTCGAGCTGCCCCCGTCGCCGGGCGGTGCTCGCCATATTTTCCAAGATCACCGCCACGTCGCGGGGCGTGCCGGCCCGGCGCGCGAGGCGGAGCGCCTCATTGTAGGCATCCAGAGCCGCCTCGTAGCGCGCCGCGAAGCGGTGCGCCTCCCCGACGTTGTTGAGCGCCCTGCTCTGAGCCTGGAGATCGCCGAGGCTCCGCCCCAGCTTCAGGGCCTCGGCGGAGACCTGGGAGGCGCGATCGTACTCGCCCAGGTCGAGGAAGGTGTTGGCGAGGGCATTGAGTGCCCGGAGCCCACGGGCCCGATCGCCCGCGCGGCGGCTCACGTCGTAGGCGTGGACGAAGGCGTCCGCGGCCTGCCGCGGCAGGTTCTCCTGCCCGAAGATCTCGCCGAGGAGGAAATGGGCGTCCGCGGCCTGGTCGCTCCACTGGCTCCGCTCGGCTCCCGCGATGGCCTGGCGAACCGACGCGCGCGCCAGCGGGAAGTCGCCCTTGGCTCGGAGGCGACGCGCCTCGTCCAGGAGCCTCCCCAGCTCCTCGCGCGTGAGGGTCGGCCCCTCGGGCGGAGGGGGCTCCGGGGAGGGGCCGAGCCGCGCGCATCCGGCGACGAGGACCACGACGAGGAGAAGGCGGAGGGGCATGCGGCCGGCTATGGCGCCTTGAAGAGCCGCGCGGCGTTCGAGTAGGCGACCTTCTGGGCGACTTCGGGCGAAAGCTCTCCCAGGATGCGGCGAGTCCAGCGCATGAGCCGGTCGAGCGTGGCCGGCTCGAAGAGGTGCCTGGCCCACACGTCCATCCCCATCAGGAAGCGGTCGGGCATCTTCTCGACGAGCCGCTTCCACGCGGGATTGAGCGGCCCCCCTTCCGTGGCGAGGGACGGCTTGCGCAGGTAGTGCATTCCCGAGAGATCCACCATGAGGTTTGCGTGGCGGGCGAGCAACCCCTCGAGCACGGCCGGCTCGGCGCTTCCCCCGTGGGCGAGGATGATCGTGGCCTTCGGGTGCTGCCGGAGCGCGGCCTCGAGCTCCTGGGCGGCCTCGGGAGTCAACTCGGCGTGGATCACGACCGGGACGCCGTGCTTCGCCGCCACCTCGAGCACCTGGCCGAACGCCGGGTCGTCGGCCTTCCGCTCGATCTGGCGCGAGACCTGCCGGACGTGGACCTCGCCGGCGGCCCGGTACTGGCCGGAGGCGAGCAGAGCGTCCAGCGCCTTCGCCTGGCCGGGGCCGAGCGGATCGGGAACGGGGGCAGCTTGGAGGACGCGCACCGGGTGTCGCTTGGCGGCCGCGGCGATCCACTCCACGTCCTGCTTCTGCACGCCGCCGACGCCCAGCAGGAGCACGTCAGCCACGTTGTGCCGCTTCATCGCCTCGACGTAGGCGTCCAGCACCTGGAGATTCGGCAGATGCGAGTGGGCGTCGATCAGCGGCCCCTGGTACGACCCCTGAGCCCTGGCCGGCTCGGAATGCGCCGACGAGAGGCCGAGGGCCACGGCCAGGGCGAGCAGGCGGACGGCGCAACAGCGACGGGATCTCACGCCGAGGGAGAGGCTGACCTGCGGCCGCCTTGGAGGTGGAACTCGAGGGCGCCGAGGAGGCGAGTGAGCGCCTCTTTCTCCGTGCGGCCGGTGGCGCCGACGCCGGGATACTCCGCCGCCGTCGCGACGAACTCGCCGGCCGCGTTCTGCTCGACGATGACCTCGATCCTCATCCCTGTCCTCCCGTGTCGGGCGCGCCTAGCGGATTCGGCCCGCCTTCGTGCCCCCGAAGCGCTGCCGCCACTGGGCGACCACCTGCGGATTCACGGTGTGCTTGGGCACCTCACCCCGGAGCGCGCTCAGGGTGGCATCGAAGGCGAGCTTGAGATCGGCCAGCCGTCCTGCCTCGCTGTGGGCGGCGTTGTGCGGGGTGAGGATCACCCGTTTCGGGTCGAGCGTCCGGAGCCGGCTCTCCATGGGCAATGGCTCCGACTCGAAGGTATCCAGCGCGGCGCCGGCGATCCAGCCCCCTTCGATCGCCCGGCAGAGGGCTTCTTCGTCCACCAGTTCCCCTCGGGCCGTGTTGATCAGGAACGCGGCCCGGTTCATGGACTTCAGCTCTTTTTCGCCGATCATGCCGCGCGTCTTGGGAGTCAGGGCCGCATGGAGGCTCACGACGTCCGAATCGGCCAGGAGCGTGGGGAGGTTCACCAGAGACACCTGGAGCGGTCGCGCGGTCTCCGGCGCGACGTAGGGATCGCACGCCAAGAACCGCGCCTCCCAGCCCTGAAGGCGGCGGGCGACGTGCGCGCCGACGCGGCCCAGGCCGACGAGGCCGATGGTCTTTCCCGCGACGAGCCAGCCCAGGTCCGCCCGCCGGGACCACTCGCCGCGGCGGAGCTTGGACTCGTTGTGCTTGATGCGCTTCAGGAGCATGAGCATGAGGGCGATGGTGGCCTCCGCGGTGGCCGCGATGTCCAGCGTCGTGGGGCTGTTGGCCACGACGATGCCCAGCTCGGTGGCGGCGGGAACGTCAATCTTGTCCACGCCGACCAGCGGGACGACCACGAGCCGGAGGTTCTGGGACGCCGCGAGGACCGCCCGGCTGATCGTGTCCTGGTGGGAGGCCATGATCACGTCGGCGTCCCGGCACCACTCGACCAGCTCTTGCTCGGTGTACGGCCGCCGTCCCGGTTGGTCCACGGGCCGCCCCAGCACGACCTCGTGCCCGGCCTCGCGCAGCGATTCCAGCTCCTGGGACGGGCCGTAGGCGCCCGTGACGTAGATTTTCATCGCGCGGGTCAGTCGTCCACGTACCAGCAGACGGCTTCGACGCCCTCCCGTCGGAGCTGCCGGGCCTTGAAGTCGCAGAACTCCTGCTTGAGGAAGCGCTCTTGCGGGACCCACTTGTAGATGGGGATCGCGTTCGGCGCCACCACGACGTACGTGTAGACGTACACCCACCAGGCGAAGAGGACGATCCCGATGTGCCTCATGGCCACCCTCACCTCTCTTCGCGACGCATCGGGCTCAGGCCCCCGTCACGATCGCTACCTTGCCCTTGAGCCGCATGTCGCCCTCGCTACGCCACCACGCGCCTGTCGCGGAGCTCCCGGATCTCCTCCGGCTTCATCCCGAGCTCGCGCAACACCTGGTCGGTGTGCTCGCCCCGGTAGGGGGCCGCGCCGCGGACCGCGCCGGGGGTGCCGGACAGCTTGATCGCGATGCCGACCTCCTTGACCTTGCCGATCTCCGGGTGCTCGGTCTCCACGAGCATCTGGCGGGCCCGAATGTGCGGGTCTTCGAAGACCTCCTCCACATCGTAGACCTTCCCCACGCAGACGTCTCGCGTGACGAGGTCCTCGTACCATTCGTCGCGCGTCCGGGTCCGGATGATCGCCTCGACCTCCTCGCGCGCCCGGACTTCCTCCGGGTTGGCGGCGCGGACGAACTGGTCGGCCACGCGGCTGTACCTGGCGAACTCGGGCCGGCCGATCGCCTTGCAGAAGTTCTCCCAGAGCCAGGGCTCGGTGCAGGCGATGCTGAGGAGCTTTCGATCCTTGGTCTCGTATACGGCGTAGTAGGGGTAGGAGCCGCCGAGGAAGCCGGCGCCCCGGCGCGGCGCGAGGCCGTCGCTCCAGAAGAAGCGGAGGTTCGGCGTGGCCCCGAGCAGGGAGAGCGTGGCGTCGAGGTACGCCACGTCTACCTGCTGGCCCTGGCCGGTCCGCTCGCGTGCGAACAGCGCGAGCACGATTCCCAGCGCCCCGTGGAGGCTCGCCCCGCCGTAGTCGGCGACGAGGTTCAGGGGGATGGCGGGCTTCCTGTCAGGCTCTCCAATGAGCCCCAGGACGCCCGCCAGCGAGAGATAATTCAGGTCGTGGGCCGGGTAGTCCTTGTACGGGCCGTTCTGCCCGAAGCCGGAGAGCGAGCAGTAGATGACGCGCGGGTTGACCTTGCGGATGGTCTCGTAATCGCCGCCGAGCCGCTTCATCACTCCCGGGCGGAAGCCCTCGACGACGACGTCGGCCGTGGTGGCGAGCGTCTGGAAGATCGCCTGCGCCTCGGGCGCTTTGAGGTTCAGCGCCAGGCTCCGCTTGTTCCGGTTGACGTAGGCGAAGGCCGCCCGGCGCTTCTCCTCGGGGGTCTCGGCCTGGCCGTCGGCGGGTGGGGTTTCGAGCTTCAGGACGTCGGCGCCCATGTCGGCCAGGAGCATCGTGCAGAACTCCGCCGGCGCGACGCGGGCCAGCTCGAGGATCTTGACGCCGTTGAGGGCCCCCATCGGGCTCCCGATCAGCCGCCCGGCCTCGACTCGAGCGGGAGCCCCGCGTTCGCCCAGCCGCCGAGGCCGCCCTTGAGGATTCTCACGTCCTTGAAGCCGACCCGTCGAAGCTGCTGCGCCACCCGGGCGCTCGTGGCTTCGTCGGTTCAGGAGCAGTAGGCGACGACGATCCGCTCCGGCTCCACCAGGATCCCCGTCTCACCGGACTCGAGCGCCTCCGGTGTGATGGAGACGGCCCCGGGGATCTTGAGCGGACTCGTCTTCTGGGCCGACGATTTGCGGACGTCAAGGAGGAGCGGATTGGTTCCCTCCTCGAGCAAGCGGACGACCTCCCCGGCCTTGATCCGGAAGCGGTTGCGCTGCCAGCGCCGGCACCACAGGGCGCCGTAGCCGCCGCCGCTCATCAGCGCGAGCCCGATCGCGATCCACGCCCACGGGAACGGCCGCGGGGGCGGGTTCTTCACCTTGAACTCCGCCTCGGCGCGCGCGCGCTTGACGTCCACGAGGTTCGGCAGGAGGGCGTCCGCCTCGGCGAACCTTGCCGCGGCGCTCCTGTAGCGCTCGTCCAGGAGGTCCCGGATGCCGGCGGCCCAGACGGGGTTGAAGCGGCTCTCGCCGAGCTTGGTGGCCTCGGTCCCCTCGAGGAATTTCTTGATGTCCCGCGTCGGGATCAGGAAGTTGAACCCCTGCACGATGCTCCCCCCCGACGGCGAGAGCGACACGAAGGTCAGCACGCCCACCACGTCGCCACTGTGGCCGACCGCCGGGCCGCCGCTGTTGCCCGGGGCGGCCGGCGCGTCGGTCTGGATCACGTCCTGGCCGAGCGCGTCCATCTTGAAGCCGGAGACGCTCCCGCCGGTGACCGAGGCTTCCAGGGCCGCGCTCTTGTTCAGGAGTTCGTGGCTCAGCACGACGCCCGGGAACCCGAGGATGTGCAGGGGGTCTCCGATCTTGGCCTCCTCGTGGGCAAGGCCCAACGCCGGGTAGACGCCGTCCTTGACGCGGAGCAGCGCCAGGTCGCGCCCGGCATCGGCAACGGGTTTCCCGGCGACGTCCAGCAAAAGCGGCGGGCTGAACTTCTTGATTTCCGCCGAGAGCACGGTGCCGTTGGACAGGAGCACGGTCAGCCGGGGGAGAGGCTTCACCCTGATGCTCGCCATGTCCACCCGCCGCCGGACCTGGTCTTCGGCCTCCGGCCGCTGGCCGCGCGAGAGCCCCTGCCTCATGAGGACCGGATCGACGCAGGCCTCGTCCACCGCGCTCCGCTTGAGTTCGTGGATCACCCACGGCGGGATCCGATGGACCGGGTCCACCACGTGGGCGTTGGTGATCAGGTAGCCCCGGCCGTCGACGAACCAGCCGGTGCCCGTTTCCAGGAAGGGCGAGGGCTTGACCGTCACCGGGCCACCGCCGCAGCTGAGCGTCACCTCGGCGTCCACCCGGGCGGTCACGAGGATCACGGCCGGCTTGGCGCGGAGCACCAGCTCCTGGACCTGCACGGGCTGATCGGCCAGGGCCGCCGGGAGCGGCCAGAGGAGCGCCGGGACAGCCAGGGTCCACGTCAGTCGTTTGAGCATTCGCATCCTCCGCCCACGATGCGGGTCAACGGATCGGGGGGCGCGCCACGCTCTCCCGCATCGTTTTCAGATAGGCTCGGGCCACGCGCTGGACGTCGGCGGCCGTGACGGCTCCGACGGCGGCCGTGTACCGGTCGAGAAACTCGTAGCCCACCCCCGCCAGCTCGAACGTGGCGAGGTACCAGGCCTGGCGCGCGTTGGTGCGCCGGTCCATGGCCAGGTTCCCCAGGAGGTACGCCTTGGCCACGCGCAGTTCCTCGGCCGAGGGCGGCTCCTCCCGGATCCGCTCCAGCTCCTTCTTGAGACTCGCCTCGGCGCGGGCCAGATTCTCCGGCGCCGTGCCCAGTTGGGCCACGAAGTAGCCCGTGTCAGTGAGCGACGGGTAGAGCGCCCGCGTGGAGTAGGCGAGCGCCTGCTTGTCGCGGAGCTCCGAGAAGAAGCGGCCGGCCATGCCACCGCCGAGCACCGTGCTGAGGACCTTCGTCGCGGGGTAGTCGGGGTGAATGAAGGGCGGGGCCAGCGCCCCCATGAGGATCTGCGCCTGGGCGCCCGGCACCTCGCTCTCAAGGCGGGTGGCCCCGACGGGCGGCGGGGTGGCAGTGGTTGCCGACGGTGGTCGTCCCACCGGCATGCCGCCGAAGAGCCGCTCGGCCTCCGCGACGACCTCCGGGGTGCGCACCCGTCCGCTCACCGCGAGGACCATCCCACCCGGGACGTAATGGCGGCGATAGTGGGCGAGAAGGGATGTCCGGTCTATGCGTTCGACACTCTGCCCTCTCCCGAGGGGGTTCCACGCGTAGGGATGCTGCCCGAAGAGTGATTGCGTCAGCGCGTCCACCGCGACGGCGTATGGTTGATCGCCGCGATTCCGAATCTGCCGGAGCACGAACTCCTTGATGCTGTCCGCGAGGCTATCCGCCAGCGTCGGATGAAGGGCGACGTCAGCGACCAGCTCGAGGATGGCCTTCCAGTTGCGGGAGAGCGCCGTGGCCGAGATCTCGGACCAGTCCTGGTCTGCCACGGCGTCGATTTGGCCTCCCAGCCGCTCGGCTTCCTGGACGATCTGGGTTCCGCTCCGCGAAGCGGTGTCCCGCACGACCATGAGCTGGAGGAAATTCGAAATCCCGGCCGTCTCCGGCGTCTCCCAGCGCGTTCCCATGCGGATCCCCAGCGAGATGGCGACGACGGGAGCCGCCGGGTTCGGGCGGACGAGGACGGTGAAGCCGTTGGCCAGCCGGGTTCGGGCGATCGCCCCGGCGTCCGCGGCGCCCGCGGGCACCGCCAACCCCAGGAGGAGCGTCGCGGCCAGCGACCAGGCCATCGGGCGTCGTCGCATCACCGGCTCTTCCGCGCGGGCACGAACGCCAGGCGGGCGTAGTCGGTCCGGGAGAGGAACCGGCGCGCGGCGTCCTGGATCTGCTCCCGGGTCACCTGCCGGAGGCGCTTGACGTACATGAGCTCTGCCTCGAGCGTCCAGGTCGTCTCCGCGAGGCCGTAGGCGTACGCGAGTCCTTCCGCGGTCTCGGTGTCGAAGGCGTGTGAAGCCTCGAACGTGGTCAGCGCGAGCTCGCGCTCGTCTTCGGTCACTCCGTGTTCCTGGATGCGCGCGATCTCGTCGAGGATCAGGCGCTGGACCTTGTCCAGGTCCTTCGCTTCGAGTTTGGCCTTGATGCTCACGACGCCGCCCGCCTCGAGGGAGTTGTAGTCCATCGTGATGCGTGCGACGAGCTGGTCCCGGTCTCGAAGCGTCTGGGCGAGACGGGAACTCTCCGTTCCCCCCAGGATGGTGGCCAGGAGATCTACGGCGAAGCCGTCGGGATCGCTCGTGCTCGGGGCGCGCCAGCCCAGGGCGAGATAGGCTTGTTGCTCCGGCCGCTCGACGTCCTGGCGCGTGCCGTCCGTCAGCGGGCGCGCCGCCGCGAGGGGAGCCCGTCTGTGACCGCCGGCCGGGATGCGGCCGAAGGTGTCCTGCACGGCGGCTTCGATGTGTCTCGGCGCCACCGGACCGACGACCACGAGGGTCATCTGGTCCGGCACGTAGTGGCGCCTGTAGTAGGCGAGGAGTCTCTCACGCGTCGCCCCCTTCAGCGTTGCCTCGCTGCCCAAGAGGGAGCGGCCATAAGGATGATCGCGGAAGACGAGCCTGTTGAGTCCCCGGGTCAGCGCTGTGTCGGGGGAGTCCTGCTCGACTCGCGCCTCCTCCAGGATCACGTCGCGCTCGCGGGCCATCTCCACGGGATCGAACTTCGAGCGGAACGCCATGTCGGCCAGGATCTGGATGCCGTGGGACGCTTCGCTGGTCGGGAGGACGAGGGAATAAAAGGTATAGTCGAATGAGGTGTTGGCGTCCGATCTGCCCCCGGCGCCCTCCACCGCGCGATCCACGAAGCCGGGCCCCTGGGTGTCCGTGCCTTTGAAGACCATGTGCTCCTGGAAGTGGGAGAAGCCGAGGTCGGTCGGCCCCTCGTCGCGCGCGCCGACCGCGACGAAGAGATAGAGGGCCACGATGTCCGCCGCCCGATGCTCCTGGACGATCAGGCGCATGCCGTTGGCAAGCACCTGGCGGGTGGGCGGAGGGAGCCCCGTGTCGTTGGAGACGGTGGACGGGACGGTGGCGGCGGCGCTGCAGCCGGTGAGCCACGCCGACAGGACGATCAGGGGGAGGTAGCGTCTCTGCATAGCCCTTGTCCGCTGAGGCCCCATCATACCCTAGCGGAATAGGTCGCGCGAGGGATCACGGAGGAGCGCCTTGGAGGTTTGCTCGGCGCGCTCGAAGGCGAGGCCGCGGACGATCGTGACCGGGATCCGGCTGAGCTTCCCCATGACCGGCTCGGCCGCGCCCGCCAGCTCGTCGGCCAGGGCCAGGAGCGTGGCCTGGAGCGTGTGCCCCGCCGGGTCCCGGACGCCGATGTAGCTCCGGATCGGCTGGAGGCCCGCGACCCCGATCGCGACGTTCGTGAGGCCCTCCCGCCACGGCCGGCCGAAGGTGTCCGAGACGATGACCGGGACATCCATCCCGGTGAGCCCGTGGACGCGCTCGCGGAGGAGCTGGGCCGAGCGGTCGGGGTCTTCCGGGAGCAGGGAGGCGGCGTCCAGGTCCACGTTGGACTGGTCCACGCCGCCGTTGGCGCAGATCCAGCCGTGGTGGGTCTCGACGAGCAGCACCCCCTTGTCCATCCTCACCACCCGCCGTGACTCCCCGAGAATCAGCTCGACCAACCGCGGGTCTTTGCCGAGCTCGCGCGCCATGGCGCGCGCCGCGGTTGAAGGAGTCACGTCCGCCAGGCGGACGACCCGCCCCTCGGACTTCGACACGATCTTCTGGCTGACGACGAGCAGGTCTCCGTCCCTGAGGGGCGTGGCCTGGGCGGCGGTGCCCAGGACGATGAGGCGACCCAAGTCGTCCCCCGTCCGGATCTCGGGCAGGCCGACGACCCCGATGATCTCGTAGCGCGGCGTCATGCCGGGCGGCGGGGGAAGCCCCAGGAGCGGAGCAGGCGCGCGCTCTCCGTCCCATCCGGCCCGGTGGCCAGCGTCGTGAGGTCCTCGGGGCCGTCAATGTCGAGGCCGAGCCCCGGCAGCTCGAGGACGCGGGGCTCGAGTCCCCGCGTCCTCGCCGCGCTCAGGTGGTTCGCGAAGGAGGGCTCGCCGAACTTGAAGGGCATGACGGCGGGCGGGGACAAGAGCGCCGCGTTGGTCCCGAAGCCGGAGCGCGAGGGGACGAAGACCGCCGACCGCCCCGGCTCGGCGACCCGGCACACGGCCCGGATCTCGTCGGCGGTGACCCGCGGGACGTCTCCCGGGATCGTGAGGAACCGGTCGGCGCCCATTCGGGTCGCCTGGGCTTGGGCAAGGGTGACGGCCTCGGTGTGGCCTCGGTTCTCCGCCTCTTCCAGGATCGTCACGGCGAAGCGGCGCGCCAGCTCCACGACCTCCCGGTCGCGGGTGACGACCCAGACCGCGTCGAGCCCCGCGCGGGAGAGCGCGCCGAGGACGTCTTCCAGCATCGCCTGGGCCAGGGCTCGGCGCTCGGCGGGCGACAGAACCGGGATCAGCCGCTGCTTGGCGTTGTCCAGGTCCTTGACGGGGACGGCCGCGACCGTCGTCACGTGAGGAGCTCCAGCACGCGCCGCGCCAGGGCTTCGGCCTTCTCCCGATCGGTCATGAGCGTGTCCGCGAGCACCGGCGTCACGCCGAGCTCCTGGAGAGAGGAGAGGAGCGCTTCATCCCGGCGGTCGAGGACGAGCGTATCGAGCCACGGGCGATAGAAGCGCGCGACGCCCGTCGCGGACACGGAGAGCCCTCGGGCGGCCATCAGCTTCCCCGCCGGACCGCTCACGGGGGCGTCCCCGACGATCGGGCTGATGGCCAGGATCTCTCCGCGCGCGGCGCCGAGCGCGTCGACGATGCCGGGGACGGCGAGGATCGGCCCGATGGACGTGATGGGATTCGACGGGCAGACGAGGATCGCCGTGGCCATTTCGATGGCCTCCAGCACGCCGGGAGCCGGGTGGGCGAGGTCGGCCCCGGCGTAGGCCACGTCGAGGACCTCGGGCCGAGCCTTTTCCCGGACGAAGAACTCCTGAAAGCCGAGCCAGCCCTCAGGCGTCAGGATGCGGGTGCTGACGGGGGCGTCGGAGGCCGGGAGGATCCGGCTGCCGACGCCCAACGTGCGCCGGAGGGCGTCGGTCACTTGGCTCAGGCTTTCGCCCGTGCGGAGGCGCTCGGTCCTGAAGAGGTGAGTGGCCAGGTCCCGGTCGCCCAGGTTGAACCACGTCTCCCGGCCGAGGGTGGCCATGGCCGCCAGGCAGCGGAAGCTGTCGCCGCGGATTCCCCACCCCTTGCTTTCGTCGAGGAGACCGGCGAGGGCGTAGATGACGGTATCGAGGTCGGGCGAGACGTGGAGACCCCAGATGAGCGCGTCGTCGCCCGTGTTGCCGATCACCGTGACCTGCTCGGGGGCGATGACGGCCGTCAGCCCTCGCAGGAACTTGGCGGCGCCCGTTCCCCCGGCGAGCGCGGTGACGCGCATCAGGGGCGAGGCTCGGCGGCGCCGTCCTTCGCCCGCCGGCGCGACGACCAGAGCGCCGTCCCGCCTCGCCACGCGAAGAGCCCGGTTCCGGGCCGCCGTCTGAACGCCGCCGGGAGGTCCGCCTCCGGAACGGGGATGAAGCCGAAGCGCACCCACACCCGGTCCAGGCCCTGGGGGCGCGCGAAGAGCGTGTCGATGCCGCTCGCGGTCGCGTGGGGGACGAGAGCGGCGAGGAGGTGGGCGGCGATCTCGACGGGCTCGACCTCTTGAGGAAGGCCCGGGTCGACGACGACTACCGGCCCGTGGACGAAACCGGTCGCGCCCGTGCTTTCGAGCAGGACCGCGCCGATGAGACGGCGGCCCTCACTTCCTTCTCCGATCCAGGCGCCCCATCCGAACTCGCCTGGCGAGGCCGCCGGCATCCCGGCCCCCGCATAGCTGAAGAGCCGTCGCGCATCCTCCGTCTCGCCGTCGAGCGGCCCGAGCCGCACCCCCTCGGGCGCCCGCGAGGCCGCCGGGGGGTGGGGGGCCGGAACCGGGGCCGCCCGTGTCCCGGCCCGCGAGGGTTTACTTCTTCCCAAGCACGGCGTCCTTCATGGCCTTGGCCACCCGGAACCTGACCACGCGCTTGGCGGGAATCTTGATCGGCTCGCCCGTCTGCGGATTGCGCCCCATCCGCGCGGCGCGGTTGCGGAGCGCCAGTTTCCCGAGGCCGGGGATCACGAAGCCGTTCCTGGCTTCCTTGGCGGCCAGCGTGGCGAGCTGCTCGAGCACCATCGTCACCTGTTTCTTCGAGAGCGTGGCCTTGCCGGCCAGGTGAGCGATGGTGGCTGACTTGGTCATGGACTTGCCCATGGAGCATCCTCCTCAGCGTTGGGGTGAAGAAAGACAAACGAAGCCAGGGTCGTATTGTAATCCAGCGACCGCCGAGCGCAAGGTCATTTCCTGAACCGGAACTCCGCCGACGCGGTGAGCCGATGGTAGGAGCCGAACCGCGCTTCCGCGTTCTGGATGGTGTCCAGGGGGCCCGCCTCGTCCTCCTCGTGAAACACCTTGATCAGGTCGTACACGGTCGTGCGCTGGGCGGGAAGGCGGCCCGCCTCGCGGATCAGCCGACGCAGCTCGCGGGGGGCGACCAGCTGCCCGTACGGCGCGCCGGCCGCGGTCGAGATGCTCTCGTTGATCAGCGTGCCCCCGAGGTCGTTGGCTCCGCAGGTGAGCAGGTACTGGGCGAGCTTCGGCCCCTCCTTCACCCAGGAAGCCTGGATGTTCTTGAAGGTGGGGCCGAGCACGAGCCGCGCCAGGGCGTGCATCTTGACGACCTCGGTTCCCGTGGCGCCGGCACGGACGCCCGGCACGAGACCGCGGCGGTACATGGGCGCTTCCTGGTAGATGAGCGAGAGGGGGACGAACTCGGTGAACCCGCCCGTGTCCCGCTGGATCGAGCGGAGCAGGTCCATGTGCCGGATCCAGTGGAGCGGGCTCTCGATGTGGCCGTACATGATGGTGGACGTCGTGCGGAGGCCGAGGGCATGGGCCGTTGTCACGACGTCGATCCACTGGCGGGTCGTGATGCGACCGCGGGAGATCACGTCGCGGATCTCGTCGTCGAGGATCTCCGCCGAGGTCCCCGGCAGCGTCCCGAGCCCGGCGGCCTTGAGCTCCAGCAGGTACTCGCGGATCGGCAGCCCCGAGCGGGTGGAGCCGTAGAGGATCTCCTCCGGGGAAAACGCGTGGAGGTGGAGCTCGGGCAGGGCCTGCTTGAGCGCCCGGCAGAGGTCAATGTAGTAGTGGCCGTCGAGCTTCGGCGGGAGCCCCGCCTGGATGCAGACCTCCGTGGCGCCCAGGTCCCGCGCCTCCTGAGCCCGCCGCACCACCTCCTCCATGGGCAGCAAGTAGCCCTCCTCCTCGCGGTGATCGCGGCTGAAGGCGCAGAAGGTGCAGTGCTTGATGCAGACGTTGGTGAAGTTGATGTTGCGGTTGACCACGTAGGTGACGATGTCGCCGACCTGGCGCCTGCGGAGCTCGTCGGCCACGAGGGTGAGGGCCTGGAGCTCCCGCCCCCCGGTCTCAGAGAGGCGCACCGCCTCGGCCACGGACAGCTCGGCCCCGTCGAGCGCCCGCCCGAGGATCCTGCCGACCTCGCGCTCGACCCAGTCCAGCGAGGTGACGAGCCCGTTCGTCCCCATGCTACCAGCGGCGCCAGTGCTCATACTCGCTCCTCACGTAGCCCTCGTCGTCTACGAGGGCCCGGACGCGGGGGCGCAGGCCCTCGGCCAGGAACTCGGGGCGCAAGACGTATTCGGGGTAGATGGCCAGCCGCTCGCGAAGCTCGAGGCCTGCCGCCTCGGTGGCTCGCCTCAGCTCGCGGATCAGGGGCCAGGGGGCCTCGGGGTTGATGTGGTCCACCGTGAGCGGCGAGATGCCGCCCCAGTCATTGAGGCCCGCGTCGAGGAGTCTCGGATAGGTGTCCCCTGACAGGTTGGGCGGGGCCTGGAGGTTCATCTCCGGTCCGAGGACGAGTCGCGCGACCGCGAGCGTGCGGAGCATCTCGCCCGCCGACGGCTCGGGCTGCCGGCTCATCGGGATGCGGGGCTTGGCCCGGAAGTTCTGGACGATGACCTCCTGGATGTGGCCGTAGCGCTCGTGGAGCTCGCGGATGGCGAGGAGCGCGTCCACGCGCTCCGCCGCCGTCTCCCCGATGCCGATCAGGATGCCGGTGGTGAAGGGGATCTGGAGCTTGCCGGCCAGCTCGATGGTGCGAAGGCGCCGCGCCGGCACCTTGTCGGGCGCCCGGTCGTGGGCCATCCCGGGGCCCAAGAGCCGCTCCGACGTGGTCTCGAGCATGAGCCCCATGCTGACGGTGACCTCGCGGAGGGCCGCCAGGTCGCGCTCGCCCATGACGCCCGGGTTCGCGTGAGGCAGAAGCGGTGACTCCCTGAGGACCGCCTCGCAGACGTGTCTCAGATAGCCGAGCGTCGTCCGGTGTCCCCTCCGCCGGAGGAAGTCGCGGTGCTCGGCGAAGAGGGTTTCCGGGCGGTCGCCGAGGGAGAAAAGCGCCTCCTTCGCCCCGAGACGGGCCCCCGCCTGGACCAGCGCGAGCACCTCATCGGGGGTCATCGTGTGGGCGCCGGGCTCGCCGGGGTCCCGTCGGAACGTGCAGTAGCCGCAGTAGTCCCGGCAGAGGGTCGTCAGCGGGACGAAGACCTTTTTCGAGAACGTGACGCGGCGCCCCCGCCCCCGGTCCCGCGCCGCGGCCGCCGCGGTGAGGAGCGCGGGTAACTGGACGTCGGGGACGCCGAGCAGGCTCAGGGCCTCGGCCCGGCTCAGCGCGAGGCCTGCCTCGGCCCGGTCGAGCGCGCGTAGGGCGTTCCTCATGCCGCGCCGCTCCACTCGATCACCCGCTCGGGGGTGATCTTGATCACGAGCCCGGTGCGGCGGTCCAGGTGCATCGCGCGGTACTGCGGGTACTTCTCGAGCAGCAGGTCTATCGCGTGGGTGAACTCCTCGCCTTCCGTCAGGACGTCGGCCCGCCCCTCGAGCAGGACGTAACGGAGCCGCTTCCAGTCTTCTTCGTAGTGATCCACGAGGACGGAGACGCGCGGGTTTTCGCGGATGTTCGTCACCCGCCGAAGCTGGGCCGGCGCCTTCCGCTTCGGCTTGGCGTCCAGGGCGGAGTAGCAGTGACGGCCGTCGAAGGCGTAGCAGATCGGGACCACCAGCGGCTGGCCGCCGGCATCCGCCGTGCCGAGGCGGGCGACCCGCGCCACGCGCAGGAACCGGCCGACCTCCGGGGAGACGAGCGGTGCCTTCATGGAGCGCGCCTGACCTTGGGGCGCACATCCTCGGCGAAGCGTTCCATATTCGCGCCCGCCGCCTTGTCGTCGGACGTGGTGAAGTCGAAGACGAAATGGGTGACGCCGAGCGCCTGGTACTGCCGGATGTCCTCGATGACCTGGGCGGCCGTGCCCTTGAAGAGCTGGCGGGCGCCCGCCGCCGGCTTGGCCCGTTTCGGCCAGACCTCCATCGGCGCGCGGAAGGTCAGCGTGATCTCCTTCGGATCTCGTCCGGCCCGGGTCGCCCACGCGTGGATCTGCTTGACCTTTTCCGCGTACTCGGGCGGGTGAAGCAGGGCTGGCGGGCGAAGGCCGATGGGATGCCAGCCGTCCCCGAGCTCGCCCGCGCGGCGGAGCGCCCCGTCGGTGTGGCCACCGATCCAGATGGGGATCCCGCCCTTCTGGAGCGGCTTTGGCCTGAACACGATGTCGCGGGCTTGGTAGTACGTCCCCTTGAAATCAATCCGGTCCTTGGTCCAGCACTCGCGCATCAGCCTCAGGTACTCGTCCGTCACCCTGCCGCGCTCGCCGAACGGGGGAGCTTTGAGCGCCGCGAACTCTTCCTCGAGCCAGCCGACGCCGCAGCCGAGGATCACGCGGCCGCCCGAGAGGACGTCGAGAGTGGCCAGCATCTTCGCCGTGACGACCGGGTTGCGGTACGGGATGATCAGGACGCTCGTGCCCAGGCGGATCTTCCGGGTGGCCGCCGCCAGGAACGCCAGCAGGGTGAGCGGCTCGAGATAATCCTGGTCCGCGCCGCCCGGGAACTGGCCCGACGGATGATAGGGGTACTTGGAAACGTTGCTGGTCGGCAGGACGACGTGATCGGTGACGAAGAGCGAGGCGTAGCCGAGCGCGTCCCCCTTCTGGGCGAGTCTCAGGAGCAGGTCGGGCTTGGCGAGCGGCCCGCGGCCCGGGAGCGAGAAGCCGAAGTGCACGGAAGCCTCCTTGAGAGGTGCACGGCGGGAGGAGCCCCGACGCCTCATGGTAGGGCAGGGGAGGCCGGTTTGCAACGGGGGCGGCTTCCGTGCCGTTCGGCCCTGACCTTGCACAAGATCCACGGGGGCCCGATGACCTCGCGCCGTGAACCCGTTGAGTTAAGAGGAGAAATTGACCGGATGGCCGGGGGGCAGGCCGCCGGGCGCGTTCAGGCTCTGACGGCACCCCCTGGCGAGTGTCGGACTCGTGACACTAGCCGAGGCCTTGTGCTACTGTCGAAATCGAACGTGTTGGCACGCAGGGATTTTTCTCAGGGCGGGCCAGAGGAGACGGGGCAGTGAAGGGGCAGGTGCTCGTGCTTGACGACGATCCGGAGAGCCGCCGGGTGCTGGAGGTTCGGCTGGAGGACTTCGGGCTGGCGGTGAAGGCGGTCGGCAGCTCGCGCGAAGCCCTGGCCGCTCTCGAGTCGGGCGGGTTCGAGCTTGCGCTCTTCGACCTCAGGATGGAGCCCACGGACGGCCTCGCCCTGATCGAGGCGGCCCACGCCCGCCAGCCGGGGTTGCCGGTGCTGATCATGACCGCGCCCGGCGCCGTTGGCGACGCCGTGGCTGCGATTCAGCGTGGAGCCTTCGACTATCTCACGAAGCCTTTCATCCCCGATGAGCTCCGGGCCCGGGTGGGGCGGGCCCTGTCGGAACGGCGATGGACGCGCGACCGGGGGCGGCTCAAGGCCGTGGGGGAGACCCTCGCGTCGTCGGGGATCGTGGAGCGGATCCTCGACGCCGTCGCCCAGGCGACCGTGGAGGCGACGGAGGCCGAGCGCGCGGTCGTCTTTCTCTTCGAGGGCGGCCAAGTCGTCCCGATGGCGAGCGCGGGGACCCAGCCCAAGGCGTGGGAGCCGCTCCAGGCCGCGGCGGCCGCCGCCATCGAGAAGGGGGCGCCCACGAGGGTGACGGGGGAGGACGGGCGGGTGGCGCTGGCGGCGCCCCTCGTGGTGAAGAACGGCCCCGTCGGGGCGCTCGTGGTGGAGTGCGCCGAGCGCGTCTCCCCGACGGAGGAAGACCTGGAGCTCTTGGCGCTTTTCTCCTTTCAGGCCGCGGTGGCCCTCAAGAACGCCCACGAGCTCTCCCAGCTTCGTAGCGGCGCGCTCGCCGCGCTTGGGCGCATGGCCACCCAGGTCGCCCATGAACTGAAGAACCCGCTCGGCGGGCTGAAGCTCTACGCCCGCCACCTGGAGAAGCGACTCGCCGCCGGGTCGGATCCCGAGCTCGCCGGGCTGGCCCAGAAAATCGGGCACGCGGTGGATCATCTGGCGGACCTGGTGACCGAGATCACGGCGTTCGGTCGTCCTCCCGAGCTCAAGCAGGAGAACGTCAACGTGCCCCAGCTCCTGGACGACTGCCTCTCGCTCGCCCAGGACCGCCTGGCGGGGCGGCGGATCCGCGTGGCGCGGGAAGACGAGCCCGACATCCCCGTGGCATTTCTGGATCCGCGCGAAATGCGCAAGGTCTTTTTGAACCTCCTGCTGAACGCGCTGGACGCCATGGGGGACGAAGGGACGCTCGGCGTGGGTGTCGCCTACGACCGCGAGGGGGACATGCTGAGGGTGACGGTGGAGGACTCCGGCTGCGGCATGTCCGAGGAGACGCTCTCCCGAGTGTTCGACCTGTTCTTCACCACCAAGCCGCACGGGACCGGCCTCGGGATGGCCATCTCCCGCTCGGTCGTGGACCTCCACGGCGGTCGGATTGACATCGACAGCCGGCTCGGACAGGGGACCCGCGTGCGGGTCGTCCTGCCGGTGAGGCAGCCGTGAAGGGCGCGCCGATCCTCGTCGTGGATGACGAACCCACGATGGCGGACGGACTCCGGCTCGTGCTGGAGGCCGAGGGGTACGGCGTCGCCACTGCGGGAAGCGTCGCGCAGGCGCTGGAAGTGGCGGAGAAGAGCTTTTACCTCGCCATCGTGGATCTGGTGCTCCCCGACGGGGACGGGCTGAGTCTCCTCCGCGAGCTTAGGCGGCGCGAACCGTCCCTGGAGGTGATCGTGGTCACGGCGCACGGCTCGATCCCGAAGGCCGTCGATGCGATCAAGGAGGGCGCGTTCTACTTCGTAGCCAAGCCCTTCGACCCGGAGGAGATCCTGCCGCTTGTCGAGAAGGCGTTGGAGCGCCGGGCGCTGGTGGCCGAGGCGACGGACCTCCGACGCCGCCTGGCGAAAACCTCCGGCTACGGGGAGATCCTCGGCAGCTCGCCGGCCATGCAGCGGGTCTTCGAGCTCATGGAGGCGGTGGCAGGCTCCGACGCCAACATCCTGATCGTCGGCGAGAGCGGCACCGGCAAGGAGCTGGTGGCGGACGCCCTCCACGCGCGGAGCCCCCGGGCCCAGGGGGCGTGGGTGAAGATCAACTGCGCCGCCTTGCCCAAGGACCTCATCGAGTCCGAGCTGTTCGGCCACGTCAAGGGCGCCTTCACAGGGGCCGCCACGGACAAGATCGGCCTTCTCGAAGAAGCCCACCGGGGGTCGCTCCTGCTCGACGAGATCACGGAGATGCCGCTCGACCTGCAAGCCAAGCTCTTGCGGGTGCTGGAGGAACGGACAGTCCGTCGCATCGGGGGCTCCCGGACGATCCCGGTTGACTTCCGGCTGATCACCTCCTCCAACCGGAACGCGGAGCAGGCCACCGCGGAGGGCCGGCTCCGCCAGGACCTCTATTTCCGGATCAATACTGTGACGATCACGCTCCCCCTCCTCCGGGAGCGAACGGGGGACATCCCCCTTATGGCCCGCCACTACCTCCAGCGCTTCACCGCCAAGCATGGCCGCGCGGTGGAGGGGATCAGCCCTGAAGCCTACCGTCGGCTCCTCACCTATCCCTGGCCGGGAAACGTCCGCGAGCTGGAGCACGCCATCGAGCGGGCCGTGCTCGTCACGCGGAACTCTGAGATCGGGGTCGGAGACCTGCCCGAATCTCTCCAGGGAGGGAGCGAGCTGGCCCCCGCCTCGGGTCCGCCTCCGGGTTCCCTTGAAGAGATCGAGCGGGCCTCGATCCAGCGTGCGCTCGAGTCCACGAACTGGAACAAGCAGGCGGCTGCGGCCTTACTCGGCCTCCGACGGCCCACCCTCTACTCGAAGATGCGCAAGCACGGCATCCCCCAGCGCCGCAGCTAGATGCTGCCCCTCACCTTTTCTCCCCCCTTCACGCAAGGCGCGAGCGAAGCGAGCCTTCCTTAGCGGGCACCCGACCCTTGCGGTCGGGTCGGGGTGAGGGGACGTCCCTGCCCAAGAACAAAGCACCCCTCCTTCACCTGCCTAAGCTTTAGGCAGGATTGTGCCCCCTCGGAATCGCAGCGCTTGGGGTAACTTCCCGCCTTTCTTCACTCTTTGGATCTGGAACGGAACGGCATGGCCGTTGCTCCTTCTTGTCCTTCCGGGAGGAGCCCCTATGAAAAAAATCGAGGCGATCATCAAGCCGTTCAAGCTGGACGACGTCAAGGAAGCCCTGACCGGGATCGGGGTGATCGGAATGACCGTCTCGGAGGTTCGGGGCTTCGGGCGTCAAAAGGGCCACACCGAACTGTACCGGGGCGGGGAATACACGGTGGACTTTCTCCCCAAGATCAAGGTGGAGGTCGTGACGCCCGACAACCTGGTCTCCAAGGTCGTGGAGGTGATGGCCAGCGCAGCCAAGACGGGCAACATCGGCGACGGCAAGATCTTCGTCCACCCCGTGGAAAGTGCGGTCAGGATTCGTACCGGCGAGCGCGACGAAGCGGCGCTCTGAAGATAAGGGAGGAGGGACCGTGACGACGACGAGACGCTCGACAATCGCGTTGGCGATCTTTTTCCTGGTGCTTTCCATCTCCGGGTCGGCCCTCGTCTGGGCAGAGCAGGCGCCGGCCCCGGCGGCCCCGGCAGCGGCGGCGCCGGCGCCACCCCCCAAGATTGACTCGGGGGACACGGCCTGGCTCTTGACCTCGTCGGCCCTGGTTCTCCTCATGACAGCGCCGGGGCTCGCGCTCTTCTACGGCGGCATGGTGCGCTCGAAGAACGCCCTGGGCACGATCATGCAGAGCTTCATCATCCTGGCGCTGATCTCGGTGCAGTGGGTCCTCTGGGGGTACAGCCTGGCCTTCGGCCCGGACAAGGGAGGCATCGTCGGCGGCCTCGAGTGGATCGGCCTCCAGGGCGTGGGCCTTCAGCCGAACCCCGACTACGGCGCCACCGTCCCTCACCAGGCCTACATGGTCTTCCAGCTCATGTTCGCCGTCATCACGCCCGCGCTGATCACCGGGGCCTTCGCCGAGCGGATGAAGTTCTCGTCGTTCATCGTCTTCACCCTGGCCTGGGCCACCTTCATCTATGATCCGCTGGCGCACTGGGTTTGGGGGACGGGGGGCTGGCTCAAGAACCGGGGCGCCCTCGACTTCGCCGGCGGGACGGTCGTGCACATCAGCTCCGGGGTCTCCGCCCTGGCCGCGGCCCTGATCATGGGCAAGCGGAAGGGGTACGGCCACGAGCCCTTACGCCCGCACAACCTGCCGCTGACGGTGACCGGCGCGGCGCTCCTCTGGTTTGGCTGGTTCGGCTTCAACGCCGGGAGCGCCATCAGCGCGGGTGCCCTGGCGACCAGCGCGTTCGTGGTGACCAACACCGCCACGGCGGCAGCGGCGCTCGGATGGATGTTTTCGGAGTGGGCTGCCCGCGGCAAGCCCACCGTGCTGGGGGCCGCTTCGGGGGCCGTGGCGGGACTGGTGGCGATCACCCCCGCCTCGGGCTACGTGACCCCGATGGCCTCGATCGTCATCGGCGCCGTGGCCGGCTTCCTCTGCTACACCGCCTGCAACGTGAAGACGAAGCTGGGGTACGACGATTCGCTGGACGTGGTGGGCGTCCACGGCGTGGGGGGAACCTGGGGCGCGCTCGCCACGGGCTTCTTCGCCACGAAGACGATCAACCCCGACGGCGGCGACGGGCTCTTGTACGGAAACCCGGGCCAGGTGGGAATTCAGATCGTGGCCATCGTGGCCTCGTGGGTCCTGGCGTTCGTCGGGACCACGATTATCCTGAAGATCATCGATGCCGTCATGGGTCTCCGGGTAAGCGCGGACGAAGAGATGGCGGGGCTCGACCTGTCTCAACATTCGGAGACTGCCTACGCCCTCGAGGGCCAGGCCACCGTGGGGTCCGGCGGGCGTTGAGGAGGCTTGATTTTGCGGGGCGATCTCAGTATCTTCAGTGAGTCCTGAAGTCGGCCGGAAATAATCTCATTCGGGCCCCGGCGAGAGCCGGGGCCACGCGCCCGAGAGGAGGCGACGCATGACCCCGAAGGATGTCTTCAAGCTGGCCAAGGAGAAGGGCGCCAAGATCGTGGACCTCCGCTTCATAGACGTCCCCGGTCTGTGGCAGCACTTCTCGATCCCGGTGGGAGAGCTCACCGAGGAGCTCTTCGAGGAAGGGATCGGCTTCGACGGCTCGTCCATCCGCGGCTTCCAGACCATCGACGAATCCGACATGCTCCTGATTCCCGACCCGTCCACGGCGGCGATGGACCCGTTCACCGCGGTGCCGACCCTCGTTCTCATCACGAACGTCAAGGATCCGGTCACGGGGAAGTCCTACAGTCGCGACCCGCGCTATATCGCTCAGAAGGCCGAGGCCTACGTGAAGAAGTCGGGCGTGGCGGACACGGTGTACATCGGCCCCGAGCTGGAGTTCTTCTTCTTCGACGAGATCCGCTTCGACCAGACGTACAACTGCGGCTACTACTATATCGACTCCGAGGCGGGGTTCTGGAACTCCGGCAAGCCGGGGACCCCCGACCGCCCCAACCTGGGCTACAAGCCTCGCTACAAGCAGGGCTATTTCCCGGTGCCGCCCATGGACAAGTTCCAGGACATCCGCTCCGACATGGTGCTGGCGCTGGAGTCCGTCGGCGTCAAGATCGAGGTGCACCACCACGAGGTGGCCACCGCCGGGCAGACCGAGGTGGACATGCGCTTCAACACGCTGACCAAGATGGCCGACAGCGTCATGTGGTACAAGTACTGCGCCAAGAACACCGCCAAGAAGCACGGTAAGACGGCCACCTTCATGCCCAAGCCGATCTTCCAGGACAACGGCTCGGGCATGCACACCCACCAGTCGCTCTGGAAGAGCGGCAAGAACCTGATGTACGAGCGCGGCAGCTACGCCGACATCTCGAAGTTCTGCCTGTATTACATCGGCGGCATTCTGAAGCACGCCGCCGCCCTGTGCGCGATCATCGCCCCGACGACCAACTCTTACCGCCGGCTGGTGCCGGGCTACGAGGCTCCCATCAACCTCGTGTACAGCCAGCGGAACCGCTCGGCCTGTGTCCGGATCCCGATGTACTCCCGGTCGGAGAAGTCCAAGCGCATCGAGTTCAGGACGCCGGATCCCTCCTGCAACCCCTACCTCTCCTTCGCCGCCTGCCTCATGGCGGGCCTCGACGGAGTCGCCAACAAGATCGATCCCGGCCAACCCATCGACAAGGATCTGTACGAGCTGCCGCCCGCCGAGGCGAAGAGGGTCAAGCAGCTCCCGGGCTCCCTCGGCGAGGTGCTGGACGCGCTCGAGAAGGACCACGAGTTCCTCCTGAAGGGCGACGTCTTCACCCCGGATCTGATCGAGACCTGGATCGAGTACAAGCGGAAGAACGAGGACGACCAGATCCGCCTCCGGCCGCATCCCTGGGAGTTTGCGCTGTACTTCGACATCTAGAACCCTTCCCCCTCACCTTTATCCTCTCCCCCGGCGGGGGAGAGGGCAGGGTGAGGGGGACGGGCCTGTCCGCTGACTCCGGTTTAAGCAATCGTCCGCGCTTGATCGTTCCGTGAGCAGGGGCCAGGCCTGCCTCCCATCGCGGCACTCCACGCCGGTTCCCGTCATTTCAATCAGTTAGCAGTTGCGCGCGGTCCTCAGCGCCCTGGCACGGTAATCGCACCGACGGGACTCGAAGTCATTCATCTCTCGCGAAAGGAGTCGAGCATGCGGATCGGCAGCCGATGGAGCTGGAGGCTCGGGGTGTGTGGCCTTGCCCTGATCGTCGCCCTGGCGGGCAAGGCGCTGTCGCAGGACAAGCCGGCGGAGAAACCGGCGGACGCGGCGGCCCAGGCGGCCGCGCCGGCGCCCCCGCCGAAGCCCGATCCTGGCGGGACCGCCACGGGCACGATCGCCGACGTCCCCGCCAAGGAAGCCGGAAAGCCGACCCTCGTGGAGGTGGCGGACGCCGTCGGCCACAACAGGGTTGCGATCAACATCATGTGGACCCTTATCACCGGCTTCCTCGTCATGTTCATGCAGGCGGGGTTTGCGCTCGCCGAGACCGGGTTCACCCGGGCGAAGAACGTCGCCCACACGATGATGATGAACTTCATGATCTACGCGATCGGGATGACCGGCTACTGGATCATGGGGTTCGCCCTTCAGATGGGCGGCGTGGGCGCGCTGGGCACGCTGGGCGGCACGGGCGTCCTCGACAGCGAATTCACGATCACGCTGTTCGGCAAGGAGTTCGGCCTCTGGGGCACGAAGGGCTTCTTCCTGGCGGGCTCGAGCTACGACGTGGCGGTGTTCGCGCTCTTCCTCTTCCAGATGGTCTTCATGGACACAGCGGCCACGATCCCGACCGGCGCGATGGCCGAGCGCTGGAAGTTCAGCGCCTTCTTCATCTATGGCTTCTTCATTTCGATGATCACCTATCCGCTCTTCGCCAACTGGGTCTGGGGCGGCGGGTGGCTCTCCACGCTCGGCAAGAACTTCGGCCTCGGCCACGGCTACGTGGACTTCGCCGGCTCCTCCGTCGTTCACATGGTCGGCGGGGTGACGGGCCTCGCGGGGGCGATGGTCCTCGGGCCGCGGATCGGCAAGTACACCAAGGACGGCACGCCGAACCCGATCCCCGGGCACAACATCCCCATGGCCATTCTGGGGTGCTTTATCCTCGCGTTCGGATGGTTCGGCTTCAACCCGGGCAGCACCCTCGCCGGTGGCGATCTCCGCATCGCGGTCATCGCGGTGAACACGATGCTGGCCTCGGCGGCCGGGGCGATCTTGGCCGCCCTCTACATGTGGGTCGTCTACGGCAAGCCGGACCCCAGCATGGCGGCCAACGGCTTCCTGGCCGGCCTCGTGGCCATCACGGCGCCCTGCGCCTTCGTCTCCAGCTTCTGGGCGTTCGTGATCGGCGCGATCGCGGGCGTGATCCTGTGCTGGAGCGTGTTCTTCTTCGAGCGGACGATGAAGGTGGACGACCCGGTGGGCGCCATCTCGGTCCACGGCACCTGCGGCGCCTGGGGGGTGATCAGCCTCGGCCTCTTCGCCGACGGCACGTACGGGGACGGGTTCAACGGGGTTCCCAGCACGGTGAAGGGTCTTCTGTACGGCGATCCTTCCCAGCTCGTGGCCCAGATCATCGGTCCGGTGGTCAACTTCGGCTTCATCTTCGGCGCCTCCTGGCTCTTCTTCAAGCTCCTGGATGCCACCATCGGGATGCGCGTGCCGCGCGACGTGGAACTGGAGGGCCTGGACGTCCCCGAGATGGGCGCTCACGGGTACCCGGAGATCCAAGGCCCGCCCACGCTTGTGCATGGAATGGGCGCGCTGGGCTCCGCGAGGGCCCAGGCGGTTCCCGCCAGAGTGGTCGCCCCCGAAGGGGGTCGCTGAGGGGCTGCCATGAAGAAGATCGAGGCCGTCATCAAACCGTTCAAGCTGGACGACGTGAAGGAGGCGCTCACGCAGGCCGGGATCGTCGGGATGACGATCAGCGAGGTGCGGGGGTTCGGCCGGCAGAAAGGGCACACGGAACTGTACCGGGGGGGCGAGTATACGGTCGACTTCCTCCCCAAGATCAAGATCGAGGTGATGGTCCCTGACGAGATGGCGACAAAGGTGACCGAGATCATCCAGGCCACCGCCAAAACGGGGAACATCGGCGACGGCAAGATTTTCATCCTTCCCGTCGAGGACGCGATCAGGATCCGGACCGGCGAGCGGGGCAACTCCGCGTTATAAAAACCCCTTGACTCGGCACCGGGCCTGGGACTACAAACGGGGCATCGGGGGGCCTGACTGCCGGGTCAGGGATGTGCCTAGATCGTCAGCACCCAGGGAGGGAACGCCTTGATCCGAAAGCTCGTGCCTGTCACGCTGGTCCTCGCCTCGTTCGTCGCCTGGTCGTTCTCGGGAGTCTCTGCCCAGGAAAAGCCGAAAGAGGCGGAGAAGCCGAAGACGCTCTGGGAGGAGGTCACCCTCTTCTCCTATATCGAGAACAGCTATACCGGTAACCTGACCGGGGCGGGCAGGCGTGCCGTCAACGAGTTCCGCCTCTACGACTTCAACGAGGGGTACACCTTCAACATCGCCGAGTTCAGCATCAAGAAGGACCCTTCGGAGAAGTACCCCTTCGGCTTCGGCCTGGTGGCGACGGCGGGCCTCGACTCCCAGAAGAACCATTCGCTGGGGATTTTCCGGGACGAGGAGCAGGTCTTCCCGTTCCGCAATACCAAGTGGTTCGACTTTCAGGAAGCCTACCTGTCGGCAACGGTTCCCCTCGGGAGCGGCCTGACGCTCAAGGGCGGCAAGTTCGTCACCCTCCTCGGCTACGAGGTGATCGAGTCTCCCAACAATCTGAATTTCTCCAGAGGTTACCTGTTCAGCCTGGCTATTCCGTTCACCCACACGGGCGGGCTCGTGTCGTACACGCTCACGGACTGGTTCAGCGTCACGGCGGGGGTCGTGCTCGGCTGGGACAATTCAAGGGACAACAATGACCGGCCTTCGGCCACCGGCCAGTTTGCCTTTACGCCCGTCAAGGATTTTACCGCCAACCTGAACTGGATCTCGGGTCCCGAGCAGAACGACAACAACACCAAGACCCGCTACGTGCTCGACTGGGTGCTCAACTATACCGGCTTCAAGAACACGACGCTGGGGCTCAACGTCGATTACGGCCACGAGACGAAAGAAGCGTCCCTCGAAGCGCTGGACACTCGCCAGAGCAAGAACGCGACCTGGTGGGGCTGGGCGGCATACGCAGCCTATGACTGGACGGAGAAGCTCCGAACCTCGCTGCGCCAGGAGTATTTCAAGGATGCCGACGGGGCCCGCACCGGCTTCGGCTCCAAGGTCGACCTCTGGTCCACGACGGCCACGGTCCAGTACAAGATCTGGAAGGGCCTGGTCGGTCGTGCCGAGTTCCGTCACGACGACGCTGACGAGAAGGTCTTCAAGTTCCGCGGCATGCGCGACATCGGCAGCCCCACGTCCACGTCCCTGGACACCATCTCCCTGAGCCTCTACTACTCGTTCTTCTAGTGCCGTTCCAACTAACTTCGCCATACTTCGTTCTCGGTTGTCGCCGATCCTCACGTACAACCGCGTACGCTCCGGTCGGCTCCTCCCTCGGGCCTCGTCTGGCTCGTTATTTGGCCCGGCACATCGAGTCCGGCATGAGTCTTAGCTCGAGTTCGTTGGAAGTCCACTAGCCCGCCCCCAAATCGCCGCTTCGCCCCGTGAACTGCGCGAATCGTGGGCAGACCTGACAATCTGCCTACGAGCAAGGCATCCCGGTCGGCTCTGGCCAGGACCAGAGACAGCCAACCTCTTGAAAATTCAGGGCCTGGCCGTCGTGGCTTCGTCGGCACGCGGCTTGCTGCCGGTCGAAGAAAGAGTGCTAGGACAGCGAATGGACGACGGACGGGGGGTGGACGGGTTCGAGAAGCTGGTGGACGCCGCCCTGCCGTCGGTCGTGAGCGAGGTGGTCACGCAGAAGGCGGGCTCCGTCTACCGCGCCGTCCTGGCGCGGGTCGAGCGGCCGCTCCTGCGCCACGTCCTGCTCCTGTCGGGGGGCAACCAGCTCAGGGCCGCCCGCCTCCTCGGCCTGAACCGGAACACGCTCAGGAAACGTCTCCGCACCCTCGGCCTCGCCGCGCCCGCCCCGGAAGGACGCACCCCTGCCCGTTCGCCCTCCCCGCGCTGACACCTTCCTGACTTGACAGCGCGCGGCGCGGATGGTACGAGAAGAACCATGCGCGTCACGATCCCGGAGATCAGGAAGATGAAAGAGCAGGGGATCCCGATCCCCATGCTCACGGCCTACGACGCGGTGACGGCCCGGCTCGTCGAGGAGGCCGAGGTCCCGCTGATCCTTGTCGGCGATTCGCTGGGCATGGTGGTCCTCGGGTACACGGACACCACGGCCGTCACCATGGACGACATGCTCCATCACGTCAAGGCGGTCATGCGGGGAAGCCGACGGGCCCTCGTCGTCGCCGACATGCCGTTCATGAGCTACACGGTGAGCCTCGAGCGGGCCATGGACAACGCGGCCCGCTTCATCCAGGAGGCGGGAGCGCAGGCCGTGAAGCTCGAGGGGGGACGGTCCGTCGCCGAGACGGTCCGCCGGCTCGTGGCGGCGGGGATTCCCGTGATGGGGCATGTGGGGCTCACGCCGCAGCAGGTGCTCAACCTGGGAGGCTACAGGGTGCAGGGCAGATCGCTCGCGGCGGCGGAGGAAATCCTCAGGGACGCGGTGGCCGTGGAGACGGCCGGGGCCTTCGCGCTGGTGCTCGAATGCATCCCGGCGGAGCTCGCCCGCCTCATCACGGAAAGCCTGGGAATCCCGACCATCGGGATCGGCGCCGGGCCCGACTGCGACGGCCAGGTCCAGGTGATCCACGACCTGCTCGGGTGGATCCCCGACTTCACGCCCAAGCACGCCAAGCGCTACGCCGATCTCGGCGAGACGATCCGGAACGCGGCGAGGAAATTCGCCGATGAGGTGCGCACGCGACGCTTCTCCATCCCCGAGCGCGCCGTGTCCATGGACGACGCCGTCATCCGTTCCCTCAAGGACCGGCTCTCGACGATCCGCGCGCCGCGCGAGGACGACCTGTGACCCGGACCGTCGAGTGGGACCGGCTGGCCGAGACCGCGCTCGACGGCCGATCGATCACGCCCGAGGAGGCCCGGGCGGTTCTGACGGCGCCGGACGACGAGCTCCTTTCTCTCCTCGCGGCTTCCGCGCGCGTCCGCCGGGCCCACTGGGGCGTCACGGTCAAGCTGAACTTCCTGCTGAACGTCAAGAGCGGGCTCTGCCCCGAGGACTGCCACTACTGTTCCCAGTCCGCCCTCTCGACGGCCGACATTGCCAGGTATCCGATCCTGCCGGTCCCGGGGATCCTCGCCGCGGCGGAGCGGGCGGTCAAGGCGAAGGCGGCGCGCTTCTGCATGGTGGCGAGCGGGCGGGGCCCGACCGAGCGCGAGCTCGACCGTCTCGTGGAGGGCGTCCGAGCGGTCCGCGCGGCCCACCCGGACCTCGAGGTGTGCGCCTGTCTCGGGCTCCTCAGGGACGGGCAGGCCGAGCGCCTCCGGGAGGCGGGGGTCCACGCCTACAACCACAACCTGAACACGAGCGAGCGGTTCTACCAGGAGATCTGCTCCACCCACACCTTCCAGGACCGGGTCGCGACGATCCGCCACGCCAAGGCAGCGGGGCTCTCGCCGTGCTCCGGCGCACTCTTCGGGATGGGCGAGACCGACGAGGACGTCGTGGCGCTGGCCTTCGCGCTCAGGGCGCTCGGGGCGGATTCGATCCCGATCAACTTCCTGGTCCCGATCGCCGGCACGCCGCTGGCCGATCGGCCCGCGCTCGGGCCGCGAGAGTGCCTCAAGATCCTCTGCCTCTTCCGCCTGCTGAACCCGGCGGCCGAGATCCGGATCGCCGGCGGCCGTGAGGTGCAGCTCCGCTGGCTGCAGCCCTTCGGCCTCCTCGTGGCGAATTCCATCTTCGTCGGCGACTATCTGACGACCAAGGGCCAGCTCCCCGAGGCGGACTTCGCCATGATCCGCGATCTGGGCTTCACCATCCTGGGCCACGAGGCGGCCGAGTCGGAGTGTGCCGCCGAGCTGTGGATGGCCGGCGGGCTGGGCGGCGGCGCCGGGAGTCTCACCAAGCGCCAGAGCGCGTGAGGGGCGCGCGCCTCCTCCAGCCCGCTGTCGTCCTCCTGGTCGGCTCGCTGGCGGCGGGTTGCGCCGAGCCCGGCGGCCCGAAGCCCGGGGCTCCCGCCCACCACCTCGAGCATGGCTTCCGGAACACGAATGCCGCCTACACGCGCCCGGGCGCGTGGGTCCGAACCAAGTTCTTCGTGTCCCGCCTCTGGGTGACGACCTTCCATCCGAGATCGGCGGACCTGCCGCGGGTGGCCAACGAGGGGAAGGCGCTCCGTGAGAACCGCGCCGAGGCGACGGTCACGTGGGTGGGCCACTCGACGCTCCTGGTCCAGCTCGACGGCGTGAACCTCCTCACCGATCCCCAGTGGTCCGATCGGGCGAGCCCGGTCTCCTTCGCCGGGCCCACGCGCGTGACGCCTCCGGGGCTCAGGTTCGAGGACCTGCCGCCGATCCACCTCGTCCTCATCTCCCACGACCACTACGATCACCTCGACATGGCCACGGTGACGCGCTTGGCCGAGGTTCAGCGTCCCCTCTTCCTGGTGCCCCTGGGACTCCAGGCCTGGTTCCGGGAGCGGGGAATCACGCGGGTGGAGGAGCTGGACTGGTGGCAGAGCCGGACGTTCGACGGGCTCACGCTGACGTTCCTCCCCGCCCAGCACTTCAGCGGTCGCGGCCTCCGGGATCGGAACCGCCGGCTCTGGGGCGGGTGGGCCGTCGCCGGCCAAACGAAGCGGCTCTACTTCGCCGGCGACTCGGGCTACTACGACGTCTTCAAGGAGATCGGCCGGCGCCTCGGCCCCTTCGACCTGGCGGCGATCCCCATCGGCGCCTATCGGCCTGCCTCCATCATGGAGGCTCACCACACGAGCCCGGAGGAAGCGCTCCAGGTGCTCCTGGACGTCGGCGGCAGGCACATGGTCGGCATCCACTGGGGGACCTTCGACCTGGCCGAGGAGCCGATCGAGGAGCCGCCGAGGCGGGTGGAGGCGGAGGCGCGCCGCCGCGGGCTCGACCCGGACCGGATCTGGCTTCTCAAGCACGGCGAGACCCGACGCTGGTGATCTTCTAAAGGTTGCTGCGTCCCGCGCTCGTCTCTATACTGGAGCCATGGCGAACGACAGGAAGTACCAGCTCCATTCCGCCGAGGCCAACCGAGAGCTCGACGCGGTCCTCGAAGGGCTCCAGATCCCCGCGGAGACCTGGTCGTACTACTCGCAGATGCTCACCACCGTCCTCAAGATGTTCGAGGACGGCGCCGACAGCGGCGACCTGAAGATCGCCAACTCCGCTCTGAAGGAGCTCCGGTACGCCTTCAAGGTGTTCGCCCCGTTCCGGGCGACGCCGAAGGTGACCGTCTTCGGCTCGTCGCGGACGCCGGCCGACCACCCGTTGTCGCTCCAGGCGTACGCCTTCGGCCGCCGGCTGGTGGAGGCGGGCTGGATGGTCGTGACGGGGGCCGGGAGCGGCGTGATGGGCGGGGCCCAGGAGGGTGCCGGGCGGGAGAAGAGCTTCGGGCTCAACATCCGGCTCCCCTTCGAGCAGGAAGCGAACCCCTGGATCGCGGACGATCCCAAGCTGATCACGTTCAAGTACTTCTTCACGCGCAAGCTCTTCCTGCTCAAGGAGTCGGCGGCCGTCTGCTATCTCCCCGGCGGGTTCGGCACGTGCGACGAGGCGTTCGAGGTATTGACGCTGATCCAGACGGGGAAGACCAGGCTGATCCCGGTGATCCTGCTTGATGCTCCCGGTGGGGACTACTGGAAGGCCTGGGCCGGCTTCGTTCGGGAGCGGATGGTCGATCACGGGCTGATCTCGGCCGAGGACGTCCAGCTCTACCGCGTGACGGACAGCGTCGAGGAGGCGGCGCGGGAGACCCTCGGCTTCTACCGCGTGTTCCACTCCCAGCGGGTGGTCGGCGAGCAGCTGGTCCTGCGGCTCCACCAGTCGCTCTCGCCCGAGGCTCTGGCCGCGCTCCAGCGGGAGTTCGATGACATCCTGAAGGGTCCCGCCGAGATGGTCCCCGGCCCGCTTCCCGCCGAGGCGGACGAGTTTCCCCAGTTGCCCCGCCTCGTCCTGCCGTTCAACCGGTCGAGCTACGGCCGGCTGCGCCAGCTGATCGACTTCCTGAACCGCTCCTAGGGCTTGACCGCCCTGACGAAGGCGCTCATGAGCTTGCCGTCGGTCTCGGCGATGAGCTCATCGAGGCTCGCGCCCTCGAGTGTTCCGGCCGCGAGGAGGTCCTTGTACTGGGCGAGCAGCTCTCCGGCGTCTTCGAGCCGGTAGATCCGGGTCGGCTCGACCGCGATCCGGCTGAACCCCACTCGGGCCAGCTTCTCCCGGTACTCGTCTTCGGTGAGGGCCCCGGCCACGCAGCCGGCCCACGCTTCCAAACTCCGGCGGATCACGGCGGGCAGCTCCCCGCGCGCCACGATGTCCGAGACGGCGAAGCGGCCGCCGGGGCGGAGGACGCGAAAGGCCTCGGCCAGGACCCGATCCTTGTTCCCCGAGAGGTTGATGACGCAGTTCGAGATGACGACGTCCACCGAGCGGTCGGGGAGGGGGATCTTCTCGATTTCTCCCTTGAGGAACTCGACGTTCTCGACGCCGGCCTTCCGCTGGTTCTCGCGCGCCAGGGCCAGCATCTCGTCGGTCATGTCGAGGCCGTAAGCCTTGCCCGACGGCCCCACGCGCCTGGCCGAGAGGAGGACGTCAATGCCGCCGCCCGAGCCCAGATCGAGCACCACCTCGCCGGGCTTGAGCACGGCGAGCGTCGTGGGGTTGCCGCACCCGAGCGAGGCGGCGACGGCTTCGGGCGGCAGGCCGGTGAGCTCGTCGGTCACGTAGAGGTCGCGCGTGATCACGCCCCCGCCGGAGGCGCTGCCGCAGCAGCCGGCGCCTTCTTGCGCCCGTTTCGCAGCGCGGCCGTACTTGTCCTGGATCGTCGCCTTGAGGTCGTCGGGGTTCATCGCGGCTCCTCCTCCGCTCACTCTACCACGGGACATGGCCCTATTCAGGCTCTTCGCGCTCTTCCAGGTGCTGGCACTCCGCGCACACCCAGGTGCGGAAGACCCGCCGCTGGGCGTCTCGGCGGAGCGTCCACCGGATCATGGCGGGCCGGCTGCAGTGGGGACACCGCTCCGGCGTTTCGCCCTTGGGGACTTCCGAAGGGAGCCAGGGAACCTTCGCCATACGCCTTCAGGGTGGCCGCCGTTCCGGCGGCTGTCAAGCGGCGGGGAGGGGGGTCCGGCAATTCCGCGCGCTTGGCCGGGGCGCCGGTTTAGAATAGGGGCGGGGAGAGACAGGGCATGAGGCAGCTCAGGATCGGCCTGGCCCAGGTAAACCCGACGGTGGGCGACCTCGAGGGGAACGTCCGCCTGGTCCTGGACTGGCTAGATCGCGCGCGCGCGCTCGGCTGCGACATCGTGGCCTTCCCCGAGCTGGTGCTGACCGGTTACCCGCCCGAGGACCTCCTCTTCAAGCCCGCCTTCATTGAGGCAAATCTGAGAGCCCTCGAGGCTGTCACGAAGGGCTCCCGCGGTCTCACGGCGGTTGTTGGGTTCGTGGATAAGAAGGACGACATCTTCAACGCCGCGGCGGTGCTCCATGACGGCCGCCTCGCGGGCGTGTACCACAAGCAGTACCTCCCGAACTACGGCGTCTTCGACGAGAACCGCTACTTCCAGGCCGGCACCGAGGCGCCGGTCTTCGCGCTGGGCGAGTTGGTTGTCGCCCCCAACATCTGCGAGGACATCTGGTACCCCGCCGGCCCCGCCACCGCCCAGGCTCTGGCGGGCGCCGAGCTGGTGGTGACGATCAACGGCTCGCCCTACCACGCCGGCAAGGGCCACGTCCGGGAGAAGATGCTGGCCACCCGCGCGGCCGACGACCTGGTCTGCCTCGCCTACGTCAACACCGTGGGCGGCCAGGACGAGCTGGTCTTCGACGGCCAGAGCTTCATCTTCAACGAGAAGGGGGAGTGCGTCGCCCGCGGGAAGGCCTTCGAGGAGGACCTGTTGGTCGCAGACGTTGACCTCGACGAGGTCTTCCGGGCGCGGCTGCACGACTCGCGCCGCCGGAAGGAAAAGCTCAAGGCTCCCGAGCGGGTCCCCCGGATCGAACTCTCGGCGCTTCAGCCGTCGGCCCGGCCGCCGTTGCCGGCGCGCGAGGTCCGGATCCTCGAGCCCGTCGCCGAGATCTACCAGGCGCTCCTCCTCGGCACCCGCGACTACGTCAGGAAGAACGGGTTCAAGCGGGTGGTGGTCGGCCTCTCCGGCGGGATCGACTCCTCGCTCGTGGCCGCCATCGCCTGCGAGGCCCTGGGATCGGAGAACGTGGCCGGTGTGACGATGCCGTCCCCGTACTCCTCCCGCGGCACGCGGGCCGACGCCAAGCGCCTGGCGAAGAGCCTCGGGATCGAGTTCCTCACGCTCCCCATCACGACGGTCTTCCGGGCGTTCAAGCGGGCGCTCGCCCGGCCGTTCAAGGGGCTGAAGGAGGACGTCACTGAAGAAAACATCCAGGCGCGGATCCGCGGCACGCTCCTCATGGCGCTCTCGAACAAGTTCGGCTGGCTGGTCCTGACGACCGGCAACAAGAGCGAGATCGGCGTGGGCTACTGCACCCTCTACGGCGACATGGCGGGCGGCTTCGCGGTGATCAAGGACGTGCCGAAGACGATGGTCTACCGCCTGGCCCGGCACGTGAACGAGCGCGCCGGGCGGACCCTGATCCCGGAGAGCGTCTTCGAGCGGCCGCCGTCGGCGGAGCTCCGCCCGGATCAGACTGACCAGGACACGCTCCCCCCGTACCCGGTGCTGGACCAGATCCTGGAGGCGTACGTGCAGGGGGACAAAGGCCTGAAGGAGATCGCGGCGCAGGGGTTCGATGTGGCAACAGTGAAGAAGGTGGTCGCCATGGTTGACAGGAACGAGTACAAGCGCCGCCAGGGCCCCATCGGCATCAAGATCACCCCGCGCGCCTTCGGCAAGGACTGGCGCCTGCCCATCGTCAACCGCTTCCGCGAGCCGTAGCACCCACGCGCTCCCGGCCCCCGCGCGAGCCCGGCCGCCTCACGCGCAGAGGATTTTCAATTCGTGTTCGTGGAAAGTCAGCGGGAGTCGGCGCGCTTGGGGTCGATCTGAAGCCCGTAGAGCCGCTGGTAAATCCCGTTGCGCGCCAGGAGCTCCTCGTGGCGACCCACCTCGGCGATCTGGCCGTCGTGGATGACGTAGATCCGGTCGGCGTTTCGGATCGTGGAGAGCCGGTGGGCGATGACGAGGACGGTGCGGCCCTTCATCAGGTCGGTCAGGGCCTGCTGGACGATGAACTCGCTCTCCGCGTCCAGGTCTGATGTGGCCTCGTCGAGGATCAGGATGGATGGGTCCTTCAGAAACGCCCGCGCGATGGCGAGGCGCTGGCGCTGCCCGCCTGAAAGTTTCACGGCCCGCTCACCCACCTCGCTGTCGTAGCCGTTCGGGGTGGCGATGATGAAGTCGTGGGCGTGGGCCAGCATCGCCGCCCGCGTCACCTCTTCGGGCGTCCCGCCCGGCTTCCCGTACGCAATGTTGTAGAAGATCGAATCGCTGAAAAGGAACGTGCCCTGGGTGACGACACCGATCTGCCCCCGGAGGGAGGCGATGGTCAGGTCGCGCACGTCGTGCCCGTCCATCAGGATCCGCCCGCTTGTTACATCGTGGAAGCGGGGGAGGAGGTCCATGAGAGTGGACTTCCCGGCCCCGCTCAGCCCGACGAAGGCCACCACCTCTCCCCGCCTGACAGTCAGCGAGATCTCCTTGAGGACAGGCTCCTCGGCGCCTGAATATTGGAAGGACACCCGATCGAATTCGATGCGGTCGTGGAACTCCGGCAGGTGGATGGCTCCCGGCCGATCCACGATTGCAGGCGGCATGTCGAGGACCTCGAAGACCCGCTCTACGGAGCCGGTGGACTGCTGCACCGTGTTGGCGATGCGCGTGAGGTGCCGAACGGGTCCGTAGAGCATGATCACGGCCGCGGTGAACGAGAAGAAGGTCCCCGGCGTCATGTGCCCCTGGATCACCTGGTAGCCGCCGTACCAGAGGGCACCCATGATCCCCAGCGCTCCCAGAATCTCCATGAGCGGCTCGGTGATCAGGTCGGCCCGCGCGTCTTTCAACGACAGGTCGAGGAGCCGGCGGTTGACCCGGTCGAAGCGCTCCTGCTCGTGATCCTCGCGCCCGAACGCCTTGACGATCTTGGTGCCGGCGAAGGATTCCTGGAGGATGACGTTCAGCTCCGCGATCTTCTCCTGGGCCCGCTTGTTGATCTTATAGAGCTTCTTGCCGATGATGCGGACCAGGACCGCGACGAACGGGAACGCGACCAGCGCGACGAGGGTGAGGATCCACTCGCGCACGAACATGACCACCACCAGCGCGACGATCGTGCCGACCTGGCGGATCGCCATGACCAGCACCTGGGAGGAGAGCCGGGCCAGCCGCCCGACGTCCACGATCACGCGGGACATCAGCTCCGCCGAGTGAAGGTCCGCGAAGAACGATAGGGGCATGCCCTGGATGTGCGTGTAGAGGTCGCGTCGGAGCTTGGCGATGATTCGCTCGCCGACGGCCGCCATGAGGTATGACTGAAGGTACCGCCCGATCCCCTTGAGCACGTAGATGCCGAGGAGCGCCAACGGCAGGAGCTTGAGCATCAGCATGTCGTGGCGGATGAAAATGTCGTCCATCGCCGGCTTCACCAGCCAGGCAATGGCGCCGTCCATCGCGGAGACCAGCAGCGCCAGGACCGTGCCGATCAGCAGCCACCCGATGTACAGCCTGGTGTAGGGCCAGAGGCGGGTGTAGATGTGTGGCTTAGGGCGCATGGGCATTTGGCTCACGTTGAAGCATTTTCCCACATCTAGGCGATCGGAGCATATTTCGCCAGCAACCGGGCGTAGAGCGCCTCGGTGCGTTCCACCTTCACGCGGGTGGAGAACCGGGCCTCCACCAGCTTCCGCCCGGCCCGCGCCATCTCCTTCGCGGCGGCTGGGTTCTCCATCACCCGGACAATCGCCCGGGCGAGGGCGTCGGGGTTGCGCGGCGGCACCAGGAACCCGGTCTGGCCCTCGACGATCAGCTCCGGGTTCCCCTCGATGTCGGTGCCGATGACCGGGGTCTCTACCGCAAGGGCTTCCCGCAACGCGCCGGTGAGCCCGAGCCCCTGGTAGGAGGCATCGACGCAGCAGTCGCTGGCCGCCAGGATATCGGGAATGTCCTCGCGGGCGAGGAACACTGACGTCGCGTCGGCGACTCCGCGCGCCTCGGCCTTCTCGCGCAGGATCTTCGCCTTTTGCTCGTTCGCCCCGACGAAGAGGAGGTGCGCCCGCGGCGCTCGGGCGGTCACCGCCCGCATCGCTTCCAGGACGTCGTCGTTTCCCCTCCAGCTCCGGATCCCGATCTGGGTGATCAGGAACTGGTCTGGCTTGAGACCCAGTTCCTGCCGAATTGTCCCGCCGTCAACGCCGGGGTGGAAGCGGTCGGTGTCGGTCCCCGAGTAGATCACCTCGATCTTCCCTTCCGGCACGCCGGCGGCCACGAGGCTCCGCTTGATCGACTCGCAGACCGCCACGACGGCGGTCACGCGTTTTGTCGTGTAGCCGAGGCGGTTGAACGGGTCGAGCGGGAAGCTCACCCCGCGGTTCAGGATGAGCACGGGGATGCGGACGAAGAGGCCCGCAATCAGCGCCAGGGTTCGGGCCTTGCCTTTTTGCGCGTGAACTACCTGGATTCGGTGAGTCCGGAGAATCCGTACAAGCCGGCGCACCGAGCGGAGGTCTACCTCGGAGGACATGGCGAGCGCGTAATGGGGGACGGCGGCCTCTCGCATCTTGGCCGCCCAGATCTCGCTCGGACGGGTCGCGACGACCACGTGGTGACCGCGGGCTCGGAGCCCGAAACTCAGCTCACAGAGCTGGATCGCGGCTCCGGTGAAATAGTCCTCCTTGGGGTAGATCTGGAGAATCCTGAGCGGCTCAGCCATTTAGCGCGTATCTTCTGGGGCCGGCAGCGTCTGCCGCTCGCTCGCCAGCCTGCGTCGGGCACCCTTCTGTGGCTCGCGGGGCGGGGATGCCCCTCCGGACTCTCACCGATGACTCCGATGCTTCTAGGAGTTCGGTCCTCCTCCGGTCCGGTTTCCCCTTCCCCGCTCGCTCACAGTGGGGACCCGCCCGCCTCCGGCAAGTGCTCACTCGGGCAGATCGCTGCCGGCCCCGTCCGGAAGCGTCTCCAGGGTCACGCGCGAAAGAACTCCCTCACGTGGGCCGCGACCTCGTCAATCTCCCCGTCGGTGTGGCCGGCGGAGATCGGGAGGCTCAGGATCTCTCGGACGATCCGCTCCGTCCGCGGGAGCGCCGGAGCGCTCAGGTGTTCCACCGCCGGCTGACGGTGACACGGGACGGGGTAGTGGATTCCCGTCTGCACCCCGGCCGCCTTGAGGAACTGGGCCAGTGCCTCCCGGCGGTCGGTCCGGATGACGTAGAGGTGGAACACATGGCGGGCGCCCGGCTGCTCGACGGGGAGCGTGAGCGGGAGGCCCTTCAGGCGCTCGCCGTATCGGGCGGCCAGCTGCCGGCGTCGGTCGTTCATCGCGTCGAGGCGCCGGAGGAGGACCCGGCCGACCGCCGCCTGGATCTCGTTGAAGCGGAGGTTGAAGCCGATCTCGGCGTGGACGTCTTTATTCAAGCGCCCGTGGTCCCGCACCCGGCGGCAGCGGGCGGCGACCTCGTCGTCGTCGGTCACGAGAATGCCGCCGTCCCCCATGACGGTCAGGTTCTTCGACGGGTAGAACGAAAAGGCGCCGGCCCGGCCGAAGGCGCCGACCTTCTTCCCCTTGAACGAAGCCCCGTGCGCCTGGCAGCAGTCCTCCAGGAGCCAGAGGCCGAAGCGGGAGGTTAGCTCTTGCAGCTGGCTCAGGTTCGCGGGATGGCCGTAGATGTGGACCGGGACGATGCCGACGGTCCGCGGGGTGATCTTGGCGGCGGCGTCGGCCGGGTCCAGGGTGTAGGAGTCGTCCACGTCCACGAAGACGGGGGTCGCCTCCCCGAAGCAGATGGCCTCCACGGTCGGGAATGCCGTGTGCGCGGGAACGAGGACCTCGTCGCCCGCCTTGACGCCAAAGGCCTTGAGCACCATCCAGAGGGCGGCCGTCCCCGAGGAGGTGAGCACGGCGTGCCGGGCGCCTACGTACTGCGCGAACTCCGCCTCGAACGCCCGGCACTCCGGGCCGAGGATGTACTGGCGGGAATCCATCGCGGCCAACACCGCCCCCTTGATCTCGTCGTCCAGCGGGGGGCGTGAGAGCGGAATCGTCATGGATCGGAGCCTCCTTCAGGGCGAAGGCGGTGGCGAGGGCGAGGGCACGTAGCCCCCGCGGAAATAGAGAAGCGGCTCCCCCGGCCGGGCGCTGGCGCTCTCGACCTCGCCGACGAAGATGGTGTGGTCGCCGCCCGGGTAGGCGTGAACGGTCCGGCACTCGAGGTGCGCCAGCGCCCCGGGCAGGAGCGGTAGCCCGAGCGGGCCCGCGCGGTAGGCGTGCGCCTGGAACTTTTCGGGTTCGGAGAGGGCGAACCGCCGGGAGACGGCCTCGTGCTCGGCGGCCAAGACGTTGACGGCGAAGCGACCGTGCGCGCGGAGCGCCGGGTAGCAGTGGGCGCGCTGCTCCACGCAGACCAGCACCAGCGGGGGATCCAGGGAAACCGAGGCGAACGCGCTGACGGTGAGACCCGTGGGACGCTGGTCCTCGTCCCAGGTGGTCACCACCGTCACGCCGCTGGCGAAATGGCTGAGGACGTGTCGGAATTCCTCAGCGCCGATGCCCATGGGAGATCCGCGGGAGCACCGTCCTTTTTTAGCAGGTCCCTCGCGCCTTTGCAAGCATGATCAAGGAGTTCCTTGACTCCGCGCCAGGCCGCCCCTATACTGAGCCCGCGTTTGGCTTCCCGTTTCTTCTGCGCTCCATGAACCCGATCAAGCAGGATCCCAGCGCCCCGCCTGTCACCGAAGCGGCCGTGCTCGAGGCGCTCCGGGGGGTTCAGGACCCTGACCTCCGCAAGGACATCGTGAGCCTCGGTTTGGTCAAGGACATGGCCATTCAAGGCGGCGCGGTCTCCTTCGTGCTGGCGTTCACCACCCAGCCCGCGCTGGCGAAAGCCCAGATCCACAGCCAGGCCCGCAAAGCCGTGGCCGGCCTGCCCGGCGTGAGCGAGGTGGAGGTGTCCATGGGCGCCCGGTCCCAAGCCGCGGGTCGCCCTCAGGCGGAACCCCCGAAGCAGGACCTCATCCCCGAGGTGAAGCACACGGTCGCGGTCTCCTCGGGCAAGGGCGGGGTGGGGAAATCCACCGTCGCCGTCAATCTGGCGCTGGCACTCCACGAGGCCGGCAACAAGGTGGGCCTCGTGGACGTGGACGTGTACGGCCCGGACATTCCGCTGATGATGGGGGCGCGCGGGAAGCCCGGGATGTTCGAGAACCGCATCATCCCCGTCGAGAGCTACGGCATCAAGCTCATCTCCATCGGCTTCTTCGTGGCGCCGGGCGAGGCGATCGTTTGGCGGGGGCCGATGATCCACTCGGCCGTCCAACAGTTCTTGCGGGACGTCATGTGGGGCGAGCTCGACTACCTGGTCTTCGACATGCCGCCGGGCACCGGCGATGCCCAGCTCTCGCTCTCCCAGGTCATCCCGCTCTCGGGGGTCGTGATGGTGACGACCCCCCAGGACGTGGCGCTCCTCGACGTGCGCAAGGCGCTGGCCATGTTCAGGAAGCTCAACGTCCCGATCCTCGGGGTGGTGGAGAACATGAGCGTCTTCGTCTGCCCGCACTGCGGGACCCCGACGCCGATCTTCGGCGAGGGCGGAGGCCAGAAGATCGCCGCCGAGATGGGCGTGCCGCTCCTGGCCCAGGTGCCCCTCGACCCGGAGACGCGCAAGGGCGGCGACGAGGGATTCCCGGTCCTCCTGAGGGAGCCGGATTCGGCGCAGGCCGCCGCGTTCCGCAAGCTGGCGGCGGTCGTCGCCGAGCGCGTCGGCACGCTGTCGGTGCTGAAGCTCCCCACCATCAGCTAGCGTGGCGATCGCCGACTCTGGGCGCTCCGTCGTCCTGCCGATCTTCCCCCTCCCGGGGCTGACGTTCTTCCCCCACACGCTCCTGCCCCTTCACGTCTTCGAGGCGCGCTACCGCGCCATGGTGTCGGACTGCCTGGCCCGCGATCGGCGTCTGGCCGTGGTCGGGCTCAAGCCCGGCTACGAGGCCGCCTACGACGGCAGACCTGCGGTCCACCCGGTCGCCGGGGCCGGCGAGATCGTTCGGTGGGAACGGCTCGCCAGCGGGCGGTTCAACATCCTGCTCCGCGGCGATTGTCGGATCCGGATCGAGACCGAGCTGCCGACCGACACGCTCTACCGCCTCGTGCGCGCGCGCGTTCTCGCGGAGGAGGTCCCGGAGGGCGCGGGGCTCGCCTCCGAGACCCGGCGTGTGACGGCGGCCTCTCTCGAGCTGCTCAAGGCTCACGGCCAGGCCTCGCCCGAGATCGAGCAGGCGTTCCACGCCGTCACCGCCCCGGGCGTGGTCGCGGACCGGATCGCGTCGGCGGTCATCCCTGACCCCGACCTCAGGCAGGAGCTCCTGGAGACGCTCGATGTCCGCCGACGGCTCGAGCGGCTGGCCGCCGCGCTGGACGATCTCCTCCGCCAGGTGACCTGATGGCGGCCGGCGCGCGCACGTTTTCGGCCCGGCTCCTGCTCCTCGCCCTCCTGGCGCTGCCGGGCGTGGCCGACGCGACGCCATGGGGGTGGCTGGGGGTGCGCATCCGCGACCTCTCCGAGCAGGAGATGGAGGAGATTTCCCTCCGCCATGGGATCCGCGAGGGGTACGGGGCGCTGGTCGTCGAGGTGCTGAAGGAGACGCCGGCGGCCCAGGCCGGCCTCAAGAACGGCGATCTGGTGGTGGCTTTCAAGGATGGGCCGGTCGTGGACACGCGCGCGCTGCAGCGTCTCGTGGCCGCGACGCCGGTCGGGGAAGAGGTGGCACTGACCGTGCTCCGGGCGGGCGAGGGGCGCCGACGAGTCCAGGTCCGGCTGGGGGTGATGCCGGCCGAGGTCGTGGCCGAACGCGTCGCCGCCGAGTTCGGCTTCGTGATGCGGGAGCCGCCCGGCGAGTCCGAGGGCCCGGGCGGGCCGGTTCCTTCGGTGGCGGTGGTGATCAAGGGGAGCCGGGCGGAGCAGGGGGGACTCAGGACCGGAGACGTGATTGTCGAGGTCAACGAGCGGCCGGTCCTCTCCCGCCAGGCCGTGAGGGAAGTCCTGGTGGGGGTGACCCTCGCTGAGCCGCTCCGGCTGGCGATCAGGCGCGAGGGGGAGAGGCTGGTTCTCACACTGGGTCCCGCCGGCACGGGAATTCCTTGACAACGAATCCTCAAGGCCGATACTTATACGCGGTTTTTGGAGAGCTTCCAGCCGAGTGATCGCACCCACACTTTGAGCGGGGGCCGGCGCCGGCCTCCCAGGAGGGCCATCATGACGGATCAGGCGGACAAGCAGCGGGGAATCACGCGTCGCGACTTCGTGAAGACGGCGGGGTTGGCCACCGGCGCGGCGGCCGGCCTGGGCCTCGAGGGGATCCTGGCGGCCCGGAAGGCGCCGGCGTACGCCCAGGGCGCCTCGCTCCACTTCCTGCTCTGGAAGAACTTCTCGCCGCCGGCCGACGTGGAGATCCTCCGGCAGGGCACCGAGTGGGGGAAGCAGCACAACGTCAACGTCAAGATCGAGCAGATCAACGCCAACGACATCCCCGCCCGGGCCTCGGCGGCGATCGAGGGCAAGCAGGGGCCCGACATCATCCAGTTCTTCCACAACTGGCAGAACCAGTACGCGGACACCCTGGTGGACGTCACGGACATCGCGGCCGATATCGAATCGAAGTACGGTGGCTACGTCGACTACGCGAAGGCCCATGCCATGCTGGGCGGGCGCTTCAACGCGGTGCCGCATACCATCGTGCCGAACATCTTCGTCGTGCGGAAGTCGTACCTGAAGGCGGCGGGCTCGGATTGGCCCACGACGTACACCAAGACCAAGAAATTCACGTGGGAGGACCTGCGGCGCGAGGGGAAGAAGTGGAAGGCGGCGGGTCATCCCGTGGGGCAGACGGTCGGCCACACCTTCGGGGACGCCGTGGACTTCACCTATCCGTACCTCTGGAGCTTCGGCGCCGTCGAGCGCGACGAACGGGGCCGGGTCGCCATCGGGAGCAAGCAGTGCCTGGAGGCCCTGAAATTCTTCAAAGCGCTGTGGGACGACGCCATGGATCCCGCCGGCGCGGGTTGGGACGACTCGAGCAACAACCGGGCGTTCCTGTCGGGGGCGATCGCGGCGACGAACAACGCCCCCAGCATCTACCTCACGGCATCGAACAACGTCATCCTGGACGACAAGGGGGAGCCGGTGGCCAACGACATCGGCCACGTGCCCAACCCGGAGGGACCCGCGGGCGTCTTCCACTATCACTACAGCCAGCAGCTGGCCATTCCCAAGTACTCGAAGAACGTGCAGGCGGCCAAGGAGTTCATCCGCTGGCTGATGGACAAGGACCAGCTCTCCAAGTACCTGCGGCGCGGCCAGGCCTATCAGGCGGCGGGGCTGAAGGTCTACTTGAAGGACATCATGTGGGACATGTTCCCCGCCCTCAAGCCCTTCCGGGACCATTTGCTGGAGGGGCGGAACGTCGGGTGGAAGGGCAGCTCCGACGCCAAGGCGGCACGGGTGGTCCAGAACTACGTGCTGATTGACATGCTGGCGAACGTCGCCACCGGGAAAATGTCGCCCGAAGAATCGCTGAAGTGGGGAGAGAGCCAGCTCAACGCGATCTACGGCGGGTGACCTTGTCGAAGCTTCCGGCGACGGGGGGCGGAGAGTCGGACGCCGTTCGCCTGGCAGGGATTCGGACCGGCTGGCGGCCGCAGGCCGCGCTCGGGCTCCTGGATCGGCCTGGCGTGCTGGGGTACGTTCTCATGCTCCCCGCCGCCTTCATCATCTTCGCCTTCATCGCCTACCCGTTCGCCTGGGGCGTCTGGATGAGCCTCACCAACAAAGAGATCGGGATGCCGTGGTCCCGGGTGAGCTTCGTCGGCCTCAGGAACTACGTCGTCCTCTGGACCCGGGACGGCGTCTTCTGGGACACGGTCTGGAACAGCTTCGTCTACACGGCCATCGCCACCGCGGTGAAGTGGGTCCTCGGGATCTGGCTCGCGGTCCTGCTGAACCGGGTGGTGCGGTTCAAGCGGCTGATCCGCGCCGCGGTCCTCCTTCCGTGGATCATCCCGACGGTCCTCAGCACGATCGCCTTCCTCTGGATCTTCGATCCTGACTTCAGCGTCATCAACTGGACGCTTCGGCAATTCTACGTCTGGATGGGCTGGGGCTACGTGAAGGGACCCTTGTGGCTCGGAGATCCCTTCCTGGCCCTCATGTCGGTGACGTTCGTCAACATCTGGCGCGGGACTCCCTTCTATGCGATCGCGTTCCTGGCGGGGCTGCAGACGATCAGCCCGGAGCTCTACGAGGCCGCGGCCATCGACGGTGCGGGCGCCTGGCAGCGCTTCCGGCGCGTGACCCTGCCGGGGATCAAGCCGATCATGGTCGTGGTCATCGTCTTTTCCATCGTCGTCACCTTCTCCGACTTCCAGATCGTGTACGTGCTGACGCGCGGCGGGCCGGCCAACAGCACGCACCTCTTCGCGACCTACGCCTACCAGGTCGCGATGGTGGGAACGCGGCTCGGTCTCGGCGCGGCCATTTCGCTCTTCATGTTCCCTGTCCTGGCGCTCGTGATCGTCTTCCAGCTGGTCTACCTCCGGCGGGAGGAGCGCTAGCGATGCGCCCCCAGATCGGCGAGGGCTTCGGCAGGCGGCTGCTCGTCTATCACCTCCCGCTCTTCTTCTTCATCGTCTTCACCCTGTTTCCCTTCTACTGGATGTTCGTCACCTCCATCAAGTCCACGCACGAGACGTACAACCGGAGCGTGAACCCCTTCATCCCGGTGGCCTGCACGACGACCATCGTGGAGCAGGTCCGGACGTTCCACGTGAACGGCCCGGCCCTCATGGACGACTGCCTCTTTCACTGGCGCTACCTCCTGCGGGACACGCTCTTCATCCGGTGGCTCCAGAACACGCTGTTCATCGCCCTCGTCTCGACCTTCATCTCGCTGTTCGCGGGCATCACCTCCGCGTACGCGCTCGCGCGCCTCAAATTCCGGGGCGCGGACACGTTCGGGGTCCTGATCTTCGTCACGTACCTGGTCCCGCCCACGCTGCTCTTCATCCCGCTGTCCGACGTCATCGGGGACCTGCCGCTCGTGCACGGAAACCTCCTCAACACGCCGTGGGGGCTCATCGTGGCCTATCCGACCTTCCTGGTGCCGTTCTGCACGTGGCTCCTGACCGGTTACTTCCGCACGATCCCGAAGGAGTTGGAGGAGGTGGCGATGATCGACGGCGCCACCCGGATCCAGGCCATGGTGCGGATCATCCTGCCCGTGGCGCTCCCGGGGGTGCTGTCCGCGGGGATGTTCGCCTTCACCCTGTCGGCCAACGAGTTCCTGTACGCGCTGGTCTTCATCTACGACAACGCGAACAAGACGGTTCCCGTCGGCGTCGTGAGCGAACTGATCAAAGGAGACGTGTTCTATTGGGGCGAGCTCATGTCGGGCGCGCTGCTGGGCTCGATCCCGGTGGCGTTGATCTACTCGTTCTTCGTCGAGCATTACGTCGCGGGCATCACCGGCTCGGTGAAGGGTTAGCGTCGGGGGAGGGGGCGGAACGTGAGGAATCGGCGATGTCGGGGCTCCTGGACGATGCTGGGTCTCGTGGTCCTGCTGGCCGGGCTCGGCGGCTGCGGCGGCGACAAGAAGGAGGAGAAGACGGCCTCCGGGGCCCGGGGCACGGCGCCCCAGCCCGCCGCCGAAGCGGCGATCTCAGGGACGATCAGCCTGGATCCGGCGCTCAAGGACAAAGCCCCCAAGGAGCCGCTCCTCCTGATCATCGCGTCCAAGTCTCCGGGGCCGACCAAGCCGCCCATCGTGGTCAAGCGGGTCGCCGGAGCCACCTTCCCCTACGAGTACAAGCTGACGGCCGAGGACATCACGCTGGTCGGGGCGACCTTCGATGGCAAGATGTACGTGACGGCGCGCATCGACCCAGCCGGGCTGGTGGGCGCGGCCGGGCCGGGGAACCTGGAGGGCGTCTACCCCGGCAACCCGGTGCCGGTCGGATCGAGCAAGGTGGACATCGTGATCAACAAGGCTTACTGAGCCGTTCGGGAGGGCCGTGATGGAAGAGGGCGCGGTCAACATGAAGGACGACGCCAAGCGCATGTACATCAACGGGGGATGGGTGCTCGCCGAGGGGGGCGCCACGTTCGATGTCGTCAACCCCGCCGACCAGTCCGTCGTGGCGCGCGTCGCGAACGGCGCCACCCCCGAGGTCCTGCGGGCGGTGGACGCGGCGCAGGCGGCGTTCAAGGACTGGTCTGTGCTGGCGCCGAAGGACCGCGGGCAGTTCCTTCTGACCATCCAGCGACTGATGGAGGAGCGCCGGGACGAGCTGGCGCGCCTGATCACGCTCGAGAACGGCAAGCCGTTCGAGGAGGCGCGAAAGGAGGTCCAGTTCTCCCTCGGCTACTTCGGCTGGTTCGCGGAGGAAGCGCGGCGGATGACCGGGGAGTGGATCCCTTCGCCCCAGCCGGGCAAGCGCTACTGGGTGTTCCATCAGCCCATCGGCCTCGTCGCCGCGGTCACCCCGTGGAACTTCCCCGCGACCATGGTCACCCGCAAGATCGCCCCCGCGCTGGCCGCCGGCTGCACGGTCGTCCTCAAGCCGGCCTCCGCCACCCCGCTCACAGCGCTCGCCATCGCCAAGATCACCCAGGACGCGGGGCTGCCCCGCGGCGTCTTCAACGTGCTCACCACTAACCGCTCGCGCCTGGTCGGCAACGAGCTCCTGACCCACCCCCTCATCCGCAAGATCGGCTTCACGGGCTCCACGGACGTGGGGAAGGGCATCATGGAGAACGCGGCCAAGCAGATCAAGCGGCTCTCCTTCGAGCTCGGCGGGAACGCGCCGTTCATCGTGTTCGAGGATGCCGATCTCCCCGCGGCGGTCGAGGGGGCGGTGGCGATGAAGTACCTCCGGGTCGGCGGCCAGTCCTGCATCTGCGCCAACCGGATCTACGTCCAGCGGTCCGTCGCGGATCGGTTCGTCCCCGCCTTCATCGACGCGGTGAAGCGCCTCAAGGTCGCCCCCGGCTTCGAGCCGGGGGCCCAGATCGGCCCCCTCATCAACGAGGAGACGCGCGCCAAGGTGCACGCGTTGGTCCAGGACGCCGTCAAGCGCCGGGCGCGCCTGGCCCTCGGGGGCCACTACCTCACCGAGGGCCTCTACGCCAAGGGCTTCTTCTACGCGCCCGCGGTGCTCCTCGACGTCACCGACGACATGCCGATCGCCCAGGAAGAGATCTTCGGGCCCGCCGCGCCGATCCTCCTCTTCGACACGGAGGAGGAGGTGATCCGCCGGGCCAACGCCACCAAGTTCGGGCTGGCCGCTTACTTCTACGCCCGGGACATGGCGCGTGTCATGCGGGTGGCGGAGCAGCTCGAGTACGGCCTCGTGGGCGCCAACGACGCCACCGGCTACACCCACGAGATCCCCTTCGGCGGGTTCAAGGAGTCGGGGCTCGGCCGGGAAGGCGGCCACGAGGGGATCGAAGAGTACACGGAAGTCAAGTCGGTGGTCGTGTCCTTACCGACCTGACCCATCTTGACGCCTCGCCCGGCCCGTGCTACACCAAGGGCGCAACCTCGAGAGGGTGCTGAGGAGGGATGGATATGCCTTCATACGAGTTTCTCTGCGGGAAGTGCCGGAAGGAAGTGTTGCTGACCCTCACCATCGGCGAGCGGGAGCGCGGGGAGTACACGTGTCCGGCCTGCGGGGGCAAGGAGCTCCAGCCGTTGATGGGTTCCTTCTTCTCGAAGACCTCGCGCAAAAGCTAGGAGGACGCGCATGAGCCTCCACGGCAAGCGGGTCGCCATCCTCGCGGAGAACATGTACCAGGAGATGGAGCTGTGGGTCCCCTACTACCGGCTCCGGGAGGAGGGGGCGGAGGTGAAGGTGGTCGGCGCCGGCGGGGCCAGGACCTACACCTCCAAGCACGGCTATCCGGTGAACGTGGACGTGCAAGCGGAGGCCGTGAGCGCGGTGGAGTTCGACGCGGTGGTGGTGCCGGGGGGCTACGCCCCCGACATGATGCGCCGGCACGCCGCGATGGTGAAGCTCGTCCACGAGGCGTTCCAGCAGGGGAAAGTCGTCGCGGCGATCTGCCACGCCGGCTGGGTGCTCGCCTCCGCCGGGATCCTGAAAGGCAAGAAGGCCACGAGCTTCTTCGCCATCAAGGACGACATGATCAACGCTGGCGCCGCCTGGGTGGACGAGGAAGTCGTGGTGGACGGGACCCTCATCACCTCGCGCAAGCCCGACGACCTCCCGGCCTTCTGCCGTGCGATCGTCCTGGCGCTGTCCAAGAAGTAAGCCCCCGCGTCGCTCTCCCGCGCGGAGGGGCAGCCGGATCTCCGCTGCTCCTCCTTTGCCCCCCTCCTCTGGTATGATGCTCCCTGACTGAGCGTCCCATGATCGTCCTCGGGATCAACGAGACCCACTGCGCCACCGCCGCCGTCCTCAAGGACGGCAAGATCGTCGGCTGCGCGAGCGAGGAGCGGTTCACCCGGGTGAAGAACGATTCGGGGTACCCGCGCCGCGCGGTGGAGGCCCTCCTCGCCCAGCTGGGGCTCGCGCCGCGCGACGTGGACGTTGTGGCGCTGGCCGGGGCGCGCATGGCGGCCAAGGAGTGGCTCGATCGGGTGCTCCAGGACGACGGGTATATCCGGGAATACTACGGGGTCCGACTCCCGTCAGCGCGGCGGACGCTCGAGAAGCGCTTCAGGAAGCTCGGGGCCAAGTTCGGGCTCATCGACGCCTCGCGGGGTAAGTTCGGGATCCCGCAGGCCCAGCGCCTCGGGTTGGTGACCGACCACCTGGGGATCGGCACCGAGCGCATCCGCTGCCTGGACCACCACAGCTGTCATGCTGCGGCGGCGTACTTTGGTTCGCCCTACCGGGGAGCGCCGGCGCTGGTCCTGACCAACGACAACTCGGGCGACGGCCTCTGCGCGACGGTCTCGACCGCGGAGGCGCAGCGTCTCACCCGCCGCGAGGCGACCTCCAGCGCCCCCGGGTCGCTCGGGGCCTTCTATTCGTTCGTGACCCTCTACCTCGGCATGAAGTTCGGCGAGCACGAGTACAAGGTGATGGGGCTCGCGCCGTACGCCGCCGAGCGCGGGCGACGGAGCGCCCACCAGGCGCTCAAGGAGCTGTTCGACCTCCGCGAGGGGACGCCGTGCCGCTTCGAGTGGACGAAGCGCGGCGAGCGCTATCAGTTGCTCCTGCGCGCGTGCCTCGGTCTTCGCTTCGACTGGGTGGCGGCCGGCGCGCAGCAGCTCCTGGAAGAGATCCTCCTGCGCTGGGTGCGGGTCCAGCGCGCCCGCCGGGGCGGCTCGCGGCTCGCCCTGGGCGGCGGTGTGTTCATGAACGTGAAGGCCAACATGCTGATCGCCCAGGAGGAGGGGATCGAGGACCTGTTCGTGTTCCCCTCCTGCGGCGACGAGTCCAACGCCATCGGCGCGGCCTACCTCGCGTACCTCGAAGAGTGCGGGCGCCGGGGGATTCCGGCGGCTCCCGAGCCGCTGGGCCCGGCGTACCTCGGGCCCGAGCCCATCGCCGAGGAGATCGAGGCGCTGATCCGCGAGCGGAACCTGGAGGCACGCTACAAGGTGGCCCTCCACGACCGGATCGAGGAGAGGATCGCCGACCTGCTCGTGTCGGACGGCGTGGTCGCGCGCTGCGCGGGCCGGATGGAGTTCGGCGCCCGGGCGCTCGGCAATCGCTCGATCCTCGCCAACCCGTCCGACCACCGGGTCGTCCCGCTGATCAACCGGATGATCAAGAACCGGGACTTCTGGATGCCGTTCGCGCCGACGATCCTGAGGGAGCGCGAGGCCGACTACGTGGTGAACCCGAAGGGGCTGTCGTCGCCGTACATGATGCTGGCGTTCCCCGCCCAGGCCAAGCGCCAGGAGGAGCTGGTCGCAGCCCTCCACCCGCATGACGCCACCGCGCGCCCGCAGATCCTGGAGGAGTCCTGGAACCCGGCGTACTACCGGATCATCCGCGAGTTCGAGCGCCGGACCGGGATCGGCGCCGTCCTCAACACCTCGTTCAACCTCCACGGCGAGCCGATCGTCTGCTCGCCCGCCGACGCTCTCGACACGTTCGAGCGCTCGGGCCTCCCGCACCTGGCGCTCGGGCCCTTCCTCATCTCGAAGCGCTAGCGACGCGACCCGCACCCATCCGCCGGCCGCGGGTCCTGTCGGCGGGCAGCCCCACGGTGCTCGCTCCCGCGAAGACGGCGACCAAAGCAGCCGTGGGAACCACGATCGAGCCAATATGATTTGAGGCGGTGCGCTCCGCGCCGCGGGGCTCCCCGCCCGCCGCCTCCCACGGCCGGCCTGGCTTTGTCTGCGTAATTAGTAGCCGCGGCTCCGATTCGCGACGAAGCGGAGGCGGCGGCCCGCCAGGTAGCGCCGCAGGTTGTCGTTGAAGACGGGGGCGATCTCGGCCGGCACGCTCGGCCCGGCCACGTGCGGCGTGATGACGACGTTGGGCATCGCCCAGAGCGGATGCTCCGGCGGGAGCGGCTCGGCGTCGAAGACGTCGAGGACGGCGCCGGCGATCCATCCCTCGCGGAGCGCCCGGAGCAGCGCCGGCTCGCCGATCGCCGGGCCCCGGCCGATGTTGAGGAGCCACGCCGAGGGCTTCATCGCCCGGAGCTCCGCCTCCCCGATCAGCCCGCGCGTGTCCTCGGTCAGGGGGAGCACGATCACCGCGAAGTCGGCCTGCCCGAGCGCGCGCCGGAGCCCGGCGGGACGGTAGACCGCCTCCACCCCTCCGACGCGCCTGCCGCTCCGGCTCACGCCGATCACGCGCATGCCGACCCCGGCGCCGGCGCGTCCGATCGCGCGGCCGATGTCCCCGAGGCCGATGACGGCGAGCGTTCTGCCGTGAAGGGGCTCGGGGTCCAACGGCTCCCAGCGGCGCTCCCGTTGCGCCCTTCGAAACGTCTCCATCCGCTGGGTCACCCACGCGCACCAGCCGAGGGCGTACTCGGCCATCCAGGCGCCGAACATCCCGGTCGCCCGAGTCACCGTGACGCGGGCCGGTAGCTCGGGGACGAGGAATCGCTCGACGCCCGCGCCCATCGCCTGGATCCACCGGAGGCGGGAGGCGCGGGCGAGGAGCTCGGCCGGGAACTTCCAGGCGTAGAGGATCTCGGCCTCCCGGATGTGCGAGGCCGCCGCCTCGGGCGTCGCGCAGACCTCGAGGCGGATCGCGCCCTTCGGCGCTCTCACGAGCTGGGCGTACGCCTGGGCGTCCTTGGGGTGATAGAGGAGGACCGGGCGCGGAGTCACCGCGGGAGGAGGGCGAGGAGCTGATCTTCGAAGGAGAAGTCCACCGGTCGCTGGTCCAGGCCCTCCTTCCGGTACCAGTCCCAGGTCTGCCGCAGGCCGGAGGCCAGCGTGTAGCGGGGGCGGATCCCGAGCTCCGTGCGGAGCTTCGCCGTGGTGTAAACCGCGTGGCAATCGTAGACGAGGTTCTGCCCGAAGACCGGCCCCGGCTTGTCGAACCGCTTGAGGAGCGCCGGATCGAAATGGCGCAGCTCCACCGGACGGTCGAGCACCTCGGCGATCAGCTCCACGAGCCCCACCTGGGTCACGCACTCCTCTCCCGTGACGTTGTAAGCCTGGCCGAGCGCTCGGCTGTCTCCCAGCATCGCGGCGAGCGCGTCCGCCAGGTCCTCGACGTGGCCGAACTGGCGGAGCCAGCGCCCGTCACCGGGCACCAGGACGGGCCGGCCCTGGAGGATCCGGTCGAAGAAGAAGGTCTCGTTGTTCCGGGTGTTGAGCGGGCCCAGCAAGTGGGTCGGCCTGACGATGGTGACGGAGAGCGCGCCAGTCCGGTGGCGTGCCAGGAGGGTGTCCTCCCCGGCGATCTTGTGGCGGGCGTACTCGCCCCAGTAGTATCCTCGGGGCGTCGTCTCGCTATAGGGGATCGGCAGCGCGTGGTCGTAGACGCGCCCGGTGGAGACGAAGAGCACGTGGGGGCCGCCGGCCTCCACGGCGTCGGCCAGCGCGGAGACGTCCTCGCCCGTGGTCGGCGCGTAAATGACGTCGTAGACGGCGTCGAAGCGAACGCCGGCGAGCACGGCCCTGAGGCGGGCGTGGTCCTTCCTGTCCGTGACCAGGACGCCGACGTTCGGGGGGAGCCGGTCGTTGCGCCGGCCGCGATTCAATACGGAGACGGCGTGGCCGTCGCGAAGGAGCGCCCGGACGAGCGCGAGGCTGACGAACTCGGTGCCGCCGACGACGAGCACGCGCATGCCGGGCGCCATCATACCACGCTACCCCTCACCCCACCCTCTCCCCCTCGGGGAGAGGAAGGGCGTCCCGGCGTCAGCTGATGGCGACGGCGACGCACGTCGTGGTGCGGGTCACCCCGTCCACCACGCCGATGTGCTCGGTGACCACCTGTCCGATGCCGTCGAGGCTTGGGCCCTCGAGCACCACGATGAAGTCGTAGGGGCCGGTCACCGCGTCCATGGAGAGGACGGCGGTCTTGCCGCCCTTGAGCGTCGAGAGCGCCTTCTTGACCGACTTGGTCTTTCCGGCGGCGGTTTCGATGAGGACGTAGGCTTTCATGGCTGTTCCCTCCCTCGGTCAGAGATGACCGGCTGCGAAATCCTAGAACGAACTCCCTCGCGTGGCTCGGAGATACTCGGCCTTCGCGCGCTCCAGCTCGTCGACGATCTCTTGACGCTGGCTCAGGAGCCGGCGGGCCGCCTGCGCGCGCGTGAACGCGAGGCGCGCGAACGCGAGCTGGGCGCCAAGCCGCCTGAGCCCGCCCAGGTAGCGGTAGGCGAAGAGGCCGCTCACGGGAAGCGAGGCCAGGAAGAGCGCGGCGAGGCGGAGGTTGGACAGGCGCCACACGAGCCAGGTCTCCGCTCCCCAGAAGCAGGGAAAGGCGACGATGCTGGCGAGGAAGCGGGCTGTCGCGTAATCGGTCTCTTCCGCGGCCAGCCTGTGCGCGATCCAGCGCGGGACGAGGTACGGGAGCGCGTTGACCACCGCCCCATAGGCGAAGACAGGGAGGCCCAGGAGGCCGAGGCCCCGCGCCCAGACCTTGCGGCGGAGCGGGGTCACCTTGAGACGCGCCCGCACGGCCTGGTCCCGGATGCGGTACTGCGCCAGGAGGGCCTGGTACTCTTGAATCCTCTGCCAGAGGCGCTCGACGCGGTCCGGCTCGCGCGTCTTGAAATGCTGGACGGCGTCCACGATCGTCCGCGACAGCCGCATCAGGTCGATCTGCTTGGCCGCCAGGCCCTGCTGCTCCTCCAGTTCGCGGATCAGATCGTCGCGGTAGAGCCCCTCGACCTCGCGCACCACGTCCTCCTGGTCTATCCGCTCCACGTGGATGACCTGAGTCTCCAACGCCCACTGGATCGCCGTCGTCAGGGCGTCCACGGCCTTCCGCGGGTCATTCTTGTAATGCTCGAGGTAGGGTTGGAACTCGATGGGCTCGCCGAAGGCCATCAGCACGCGGCGCTTGAACGACTTCCGGGCCTCGAAGGTGAGCCCCACCGGGATCAGCGCCAATCCCAGCCTGCCGTCGTGGCGCGCCTCGCTCTCGAGGGCGATCCGCGCGGCCCCGCTCTTGATCCGCTGGACCCGGGGCTCGGCGTGGGTCACCCCCTCGGGGTAGATGGCGAGCAACTGGCCACGCTCGAGCGCCTGGAAGCAGGCCTCGAACGTCTCGACGTTCCGGTCCATCCTGTCGGGGTCATCCTGACGTCGGAAGACGGGGAGCGTGCCGGCGGCCGTGAGGAAGCGGCCGAGCAGCGGCCTGTCGAACAGCGTCGCCTTCGCCAGGAAGTGGACCTGGCGGGGGACGGCTGCGCCCACGAGGAGCGAGTCAATGAGGCTGTTGGGATGGTTGATGCAGAGGAGGACCGGCCCCTCGCGGGGCACGCGCTCCGGATGGCGGACTTCCACCGACTTGAAGAAGAACCAGATCCAGAAGCGCCCCACCAGGCGGACGAAGACGTAGAGCGGGTTCACGGTGGCTCCTACCGGGTCAGGAACTGCTTGAGGGTGGCGGCGAAGGTGCCGGGACGCTCCACGGGCTTCTTGCCGAGGAAGTCGAGGCGCGTCCCGCGGTCGGCCGTGTGGTTGCCGGGATCGAAGCGGGCCACGAGGGTGGCGCTCGACGATTTCGCCTTGACCTGGAGGCGCTCGCCCACGCTTTCGTCGCCCAGCCGGGCTACAATAACGTAGAAGCCCCGGGCGTCGGTCTCGGCCATGTACGAGAATCCGGTCTTCTCCCGGATCACGCGGACGCGGGTGCCTTGGAGCGGGACACCGCTCGCGTCCTTGACGTAGCCGAGCACCACATAGCGGTAGTAGACCTCGTGCTCGGCCGGGGCACCGGAGGGGAGCACGAGGCCGACGAAGGAAAACGCTAACACTCGTGCCCACTTGCCCGCCACGGCGCCAGTGTAGGGGCCGGGGGAAGGCAAAGTCAAGGAGGGCGGAACATGACCGCTGTGGATCGGCTGAACGAGCTCCTCGAGGCGGAGCGAGCAGGGGTCGAAACGCTCTCCCGGCTCTTTCCCGAGGCGCGCACACCCGAGATGCTGAAGCTCTTCGGGGAGGTCAGGGACGACGAGGCCTGGTCGTGCGCCGGCCTCGCCCGTGCCATCAAGACGCTGGGTGGCGTTATGTCGGAGAAGAAGGGGGACTTTGCCGACAAGGTGATGGGCGAGCCCACGCTCGCCGCCCGGCTCCGGCTCCTGAACCGGGGTCAGATGTGGGTCGTCAAGCGGCTCGACGGGCTCCTCGGCCAGACGCTGCCCGAGCCGGTCAGCGCTTTCCTCACGGAGATGAAGGCCCGCCACCTCGCCAACATCGCCGCCTGCGACCGGCTGGCCGACTCGCTCGCGTGACCTTCGTGTGCTGCCCGTTCCGCGGCCTCGCCCGCGATGCCGCGCGCGGGATGGCTTCCCGGATCCTTACCCCGTTTCTGCCGCGCATGAATGCTGGTGTCGAATCCCGGAACCTGCTAGAGTACTGCTGTCTGGTGTATCCGCGGTGTATTCGGGAGCCGTGAGCACCAGCCCACGTCTCCGGTGCTTCTTCCGCGTTCTGGGACGTGCATGAAAGCGGAAGAAGTCAAAGGAGGCGTCCGTGGCCCACAAACTTTTCGTCGGTGGTCTTCCCTTTTCTACTACCAGTGATCGTCTCCGCGAGCTGTTCGCCGCAGTCGGCACGGTGGAAAGCGCCACCGTCGTGACGGACCGGGGGACGGGTCAGTCGCGTGGCTTCGGCTTCGTCGAGATGGCGACAGCGGAGGAGGCTCAAAAGGCCGTCTCGCGCTTCAATGGCCAGGAGGTCGACGGCCGGCAGATCAAGGTCGAGTTGGCCAAGCCGTCCGGGGGAGGCGGCGACGACCGCGGAGGCTCGAGCCGTAGTGGTCCCCGTACGACACGCTGGTAGGCAAGCGTTGGAACCGATGCGTCTAGCCTGACCTGCCGCACGAGCGGGTATTCCTGACCGACGTTGCCGAGCCTGTAAAGCCCCAGTGCTCATGATGATGCCCGAGCCGTGGAGGTGGCGGTGAGGATCGAGGTCTTCGAAAACCAAATCGAGCCCGCGCTGAAGGCTCTGAAGAAACACATGCTCAAGGCAGGCGTGTTCCAGGAGATGAAGCGGCGCGCCTACTACGAGAAGCCCTCGGTGAAGCGTAAGCGGAAGCAGGCGCAGGCGCGGAAGAAGCGGCAGCGGGCGCTCAAGCGAACGCAGCGTGACGTCGACTAGGGCGGCCCGGCGTAGCGTTCTGGCGGCTCGTCCCGCGTGGTTTAGTCCCGGCTAAGGCGTTCCCATCGTCGCCGCGTGGATCATGAGGAGTGAATGGGGCGGCGCCAGGTCCACGCCATCGGGGGTGTTGAGGCGACCGGGCTGGCGTCCCGGCCGGTGCGTCTCTCCGTACTGCCAGACGATCCGGTTCGTTTTCGGATCCACGACGATGACCCGGTGGTTCTCGTCGTCGTTGGCGAGGACGTAGCCGTTCGGCAGGACCAGGGCCAGGGAGGGGTGGTCGAGCGCGTCCTTCCCGACGGGCTTGTACCGCCATAGTTCCTTGCCCGTGCTGTCGAACATCACGATCTGCCCCGGACGGGAGTAGTCAGCCGTGATGTAGCGCCCCGGGGCGACTTCGTTGGTGTCGGATGGGTACCGGACGCCGGGCGGGCGGAAGGACCGGACCACCGTCCCCGTCCGAAGGTCGAATTCGCTCAGCCACGGGCCGTGGATCTCGGTCACAAGGTAGTGACCGTTCCGCATGGGGAAGGCCCCGTTGGGGCTCCCGAAGATGCGCGGCGGATCGTGCCGGCACCCTGCAGGCGGGCGGCGATCCGCGCCGTAGATCCGCTTGGGCACCTGGGTCCCCTGGGCGATCAGTAGGATGCGGCAGTTCTTGATGTCCGGCACGAGAATGTGGCCGTCGGGGAGTACGAGGGCGTCATCAGGGTTCCACAGCTGGTTCGGCCCGTGCCCATGGACTCCCGGGGTCCCGTAGCGCCAGACGATGCGGCGAGTGGCAGGATCCACCAGTGTCACCGTAAAATTCTCTTCGTGGGTGACGATGATGTGCTTGCCGTCGGGCGTGTAGAAGGCGTCATCTGGCGACTTGAAGCTCTCGCCCGGCGGGAGGTCGCCCGGTTCAGGGAAGGTCCAGAGGACGCGCCCCTCCCGATCCACGAGCACGAGCCGGTCGTTGCCTTCATCGGCGATGAGGACAGGCCCCGGCAGCACCGACGGGTCCGAGCCAGGCCGCAGATGCCCCTCTGGCTCGGACACGACCGCCGCGACACCGACAACCAGCTCCATCACCGCTAAAATCGCCACCGCCAGGGCGCATCTCATCGTGGAGTCCTTGTCCGCGTTATCGTTGGCCTCGACCCCAGCTTACAGGATGATCTTGGAGGGACGGCAACCTTTTGCGCACTTGGCCGAGGAGACGCTTCAGGAGGCCGCGGTGGCAGCGGGACTCGTCCGGACAGGCGCAGAGGAGCGTCACGCGCCCTCTCCTGGCGCGCGCTCTGAGCTCCTGGAGCTGGACGCGGGCTAGAGGCTTCTTGAGGCTTGCCAGGTAGCGCCGTCCGAACTCGGGCCACGAGACCATGCCGCTTTTCCGCGCCTTGATGAGCGGCAGCGGGGCGCCGAGCTCTCGGAGCCAGCCGTCCACGTGGCTCCTCTTGATCCCCCGCGGCCAGAGGCGCATCACCAGGATCCGGGTCCCGTCGCCGGGCGCCTTCGGATCGTACACGCGCTTCGTCCGGACGCGCGGCATCAGGCTCGAGGTCTCGGCCCGGGGGACCCGGCAGCCATACGGCAGAGATTCTAGCAGAGAAAAAACAGGCGGGTTATACTTCGCCCGCCCATGGGACGGCCGTTTCATCGGCTGAGCCTCGACGAGGCGGTCGGCCGCCTCCAGCCGGGGATGAAGGTGCTCCTCCCGCCGGGATGCGGCGAGCCGGCCGCGTTCATCCGGGAACTCTGCCGGCAGGCCGACCGTCTGACCCCGCTCACACTCATGGGGGGGCTACTTTTCGACGACTACCCCTTCCTGCGCGCCGAGTACGCGGGGGCGCTCCGATGGGTGACGTGGCAGTTGATGCCGCCGGCTGTGTCGGCGTGGGAGCGCGGGCAGGTCGAGTTCGTTCCGGCCCGCTATTTCGACGTGGTGAGGCTCTTCGGGCGGGGCGGCCCCTGGGCGCCCGACGCGGTGGTGGTCCACACCGGGCCGCCCGACCGGTACGGCTACGTGAGCCTCGGCGTGTCGGTGAGCTACTCGCTTCCGGCGGCCCGCGAGGCGCCGCTCGTCATCGCCCAGGTGAACCCGCGGATGCCGTGGACGCTCGGGAACGCCTTCCTCCACCGCTCCCAGATCGACTGCTGGGTCGAGGCGGATTCGCCGCTGGTCGAGAATCCCCCCACCGTGCCCGGCCCCGTGGAGCGCCAGATCGGCGCCCGCGTGGCCGCGCTGATCTCCGACGGCGCGACGGTCCAGATCGGGATAGGGGCGCTCCCCCAGGCCATCATGGAGGCGCTCGGGGAGCGGCGGGACCTCGGCGTGCATTCGATCCTCGTGGACCAGATGCTGCCGTTGATCGAGAAGGGCGTGATCACCCGGACAAACGTCGGCGAGGTCATGGGCACGCGGCGGCTCTTCGACTTCGTCCACGACAATCCCCTCGTCCACATGGAGCCGTCGGATCTCATGCACGACCCCGGGGTGGTGGGACGGATCCCCGGCTTCGTCTCGATCAACTCGGCGCTCGAGGTGGACCTGACCGGCCAGATCAACGCCGAGAGCGTGGGCTCGCGCCAGCTCGCCGGGGTCGGGGGGCAGTTCGACTTCGTGCTCGGGGCCTCGGGCGCGCCCGGCGGCGCCTCGATCATCGCGCTGCCCGCCACGGCCAAAGGCGGTGCCGTCTCCCGGATCGTCCCCCGGCTCGGCGCGGGCGCCGCCGTGACGACGCCGCGCTACCTGGCGGACTGGGTCGTGACGGAGCGCGGGGAGGCGCGGCTCCGGGGCCTCGGCGCGACGTCGCGCGCCCGGGCCCTGATCCGGATCGCGGAGCCGAAATTCAGAGAAGAGCTGGAACGGAGCTTGGCTACTTCTTGATGGCGCGGATCTTTTCGAAGATCTCGGCGTTCTCGGGGAAGCGGTGGGTCACCTGGTTGTCGTAGACGATCTTGCCATCAAGGGCGACGGTGAAGATGCCGCTGTGCCCCTCTTTGAGGTCGGCGGTGATGCCGAATTCCTTCTTGATCGCGGCCTGCAGACTGGAGGCCTGGGGGAGGTAGTTTCACTCCCCGCAGTACGTGATGAGGATGTTCATCCGCTCTCCCTGTCTTTTGTGATGACCTCTCTCCGATGATAATGGGGCGTGCCGAGGCTGTCAAATGATTCCGCTCCTCATCGACACGGACCCGGGGATCGACGACGCCCTCGCCATCTTCCTGGCGTTCCGGTCCCCCGAGTGCTCCGTCGAAGCCCTCACCACCGTCGCCGGCAACGTCGGGGTCGAGCGGTGCACGCTGAACGTGTGCAGGATCCTGAGCGCCGTGAGGCCCGCCCGCCGCCCCCTCGTGGGACGCGGGGCGGAGAAGCCCCTTGCGCGCCCGCTCGTCTCGGCCGCCCACATCCACGGCGACGACGGGTTGAGCAATCTGGGCGAGCTCCGGGAGCCGGACGGGAGCCCCCGCTACCCGTCACCGAGCCTCACGCTGTCGCCGCTCGATGGCCCCGACCTGATTCTGGACACGATCGGTCGCTTTCCCAGCGAGCTGGTCGTCGTGGCCCTCGGCCCCCTGACCAACCTGGCGCTGGCGCTCGAGCGCGACCCCGGCCGGATGGCGCTCCTGCGCCGCCTCGTGATCATGGGAGGCGCGGTCGGGGTGCCAGGCAACATGACCCCGGTCGCCGAGTTCAATTTCTACGTGGACCCGGAGGCGGCCTCCCGCGTGCTGGCCTCGGGGCTGCCGATCGAGCTCGTCCCGCTGGACGTCACCCGGCGCGCGGTCCTGCCCAGGAGCGTCTTCGAGCAGCGGCTCCTCGCCTCTTCGGACCCGGTCGCCCGCTTCGTCACGGACATGACCCAGTGGGGATTTCAGTTCGCGGAGGAGATCGGTGAGGGCGGGATCACGCTCCACGACCCTGTCGCCGTCGGGATCGCCCTCGATTCCTCCCTGACTCACTTCGAGGCGCTTCACGTGGCGGTGGAGTGCGAGGGAACGCTGACGCGGGGGATGTCGGTGGGGGATCGGCGGGTGATCCCGGTGGGCCGCAAAGCGCCTGCGACGTGCCGGGTCGCGCGCTGGCTCAGGGCGGACACCTTCCTCCACCTGTTCCTCGATCGGCTATGCCCCGCCTCCTCGTAGTCGGATCGGCCAACGTGGATTTCACCGTCACCGTGGACCGCCTCCCGCGGGAAGGCGAGACCGTGTCGGGGGGACGCCTCGAGGTCGGCCACGGCGGCAAGGGGGCCAACCAGGCGGTGGCGGGGCGGCGCCTCGGCGCCGAGGTGCGGTTCATCGGCTGCGTCGGCGCCGATCCGTTCGGCGATGAGATCGCGGGGGACCTGGCCGCCCAGGGCGTCGGGGTGGACGGCCTCCACCGCTCCGCCGAGGCGCGGACGGGGACGGCGCTCATCGTGGTGGACGCTCTGGGACGAAACCAGATCGCGGTGGCTCCCGGCGCGAACCGGGGACTCTCGCCCGAAATGGTCCAGGCACGCGAGGCGGACTTCGAGTGGGCCCAGGTGCTCCTGATCCAGCTCGAGACGCCGCTCCCGACGGTCGCGTGGGTGCTCCGGGAGGCGCGGCGGCGCCGCATCCTGACGATCTTGAACCCGGCGCCCGCGCAGGCGCTGCCGGGGCACCTCTATCCGCTGGTGGACTACCTCACCCCCAACACCGTCGAGGCCGCGCTCCTCACCGGCCAGCCCGTGGACGACCCCGAATCGGCGCGACGCGCGGCGGAACGGCTGCTCGCGCGCGGCGCGGGGACGGTGGTGGTCACGCTGGGGCCCCAGGGCGCGCTCGTCCTGGACGGCGCCTCGGTCGCCCACTTTCCAGCCTTCCCCGTGGAGGTGGTGGACACCACCGGTGCCGGCGACGCCTTCAACGCCGGGCTCGCTGTCGGGCTGGCCGCGGGAGGCACGCTCGAGCAGGCGATCCCCCTGGCGAACGCCGCGGCAGCGCTCGCGTGCACGCGCACCGGGGCCCAGGCGGCGCTGCCCGACCGCTCCCGGGTGGAAGAATTCTTGAAAGCACTCAGGGGGAAGGCCTAGGCCGCTGCCCTTCGGCGAACCGGCCGACCCGGGCGAGGGCCGCCTCCACGGCGTCGGGGGCCAGGCGGCCGTCGGCGAGGGCCTGGCGGAGGGCGACGAGCACGCGGTCCGTGGCGGCGCCGTCCCGGGCGAGGGTGTTGTGGGAGACAAGCAGCAGGTCAACGCCGGCCCCGAGGGCGAGGACGGCCGCTTCCTCGATCCCGTAGCGTGAGACGACCGCTTCCATCAGAAGGTCGTCCGAGACCACCAGGCCGGTGAAGCCCAGCCGGCCCCTCAGGAGGCCCTCGACGGTCGCGCGGGAGAGCGTGGCCGGATACTCCGGGTCCAGGTTCCGGTTGAAGACGTGCGCCGTCATCACGGCGTCCGCCATCCCTTCCGCGATCAGCGCGCGGTACGGGAGGAGCTCCACGTCCGGATCGGCGGTCGCCGTCACGTCCACGAATTCCCGGTGGGAATCCTCGAAGCTCGACCCGTGCCCCGGGAAGTGCTTGAGAGCGGTGACAATGCCCGCGGCGTGCATCCCGCGGACGTAGGCGCGCGCGTGGGCGGTCACGCGCTCGGCGCTCTGGGCGAACGTGCGCCCGGTCTGGACCACGACGGTGTTGAACGGATTCAGCCCCACGTCCACGACGGGCGCCAGATTCCAGTCTATGCCGGCGTCCCGGAGCATCGCGCCGATCCGCCGCGCCTCGAGCTCGGTCAGCGCCACGTCGTCGTGCTCTCCCAGCTCGGCCTGGCCGAGGGTCGGCGGGTAGCCGGCCCGCGCGCTGAGGCGCATCACGGCGCCGCCCTCGTTGTCGGCGGCGATCAGGGGGACGCGTCCCGCGCAGTCTCGAGAGAGCGCCCGGAGATCCGTCGTGAGGCGCCGGACCTGATCCGGACTCGTGATGTTGCGGGGGCCGCCCGTCGCCACGTCGCGCTCGAAGAGGATGAGCCCGCCGACCTTGACGTCGCAGAGCAGATGGCGGAGCTCGTCGTTGCCCTCCACCTGGCTTCCCCGGAAGCCGACGAGGAGCAGCCGGCCGAGCTGGGCGTCCAGGAGGGGGTCCACCGGGCGGGCGGCGGCACAGCCGGCGAGGAGAAGAGTCAGTGCCAGCGTAGGGAGCCCGAGGATCTGCCGCAGGTTCACGGCGGAGAAGCTCATGGCGGAATTCTATCATTCCGCTGAGAATTCCCCTCAGGTCCTGGCGTAGAATAGTGGCATGCGCTGGTTCTATCGTCTCTGGCCGGGACGGCACGACTCCGGCAAGCGGGCGCTCGTGCTCGCCGGCGGGGGCGTGATCGGCGGGATGTACGAGGTCGGGGTCCTGACGGCCCTGGATGAGGAGCTCCGGGGCTTTCAGGTCAACGACTTCGACATCTTCGTGGGGTCGAGCGCCGGCGCGGTCGTGGGCTCCCTCATGGCCAACGGCGTCCGGCCGGTGGACCTCTATCGGATCCTGAATGAGGGCCTGGCCGATCCGATGAACTTCCAGCGGGGCTCCGTCTACGACCGGCGCGCCTTCTCCGGGGCCGCCGGCAGGCTCGGCAAGCTGGTCTGGGCCCTCGGGAAGAATTTCCTCACCGGCCGGCGCGGCTCGTTTCCGGACCTGCTGGCCAGAATCCAGGGCGCCCTTCCCTCAGGCTTCTTCACGGTCCAGCAGCTCGAGGTCTACATGCGGCGGGTCTTCGAGGAAAAGGGACTGTCCAACGACTTCCGCATGCTATCCCACACGCTGCTGATCCCGGCGGTGGATCTGGATCGAGCTGAGCGCGTGGTCTTCGGGCTGGGCGAATCGGTCGAGGTGCCTATCTCGCAGGCCGTTGCCGCTTCCTCGGCGATCCCGGGCTTCTTCGAGCCGTACACCGTCGGGGGGCGTGACTATGTGGACGGAGGGGTCGGCTACACGGGCCACGCGGATCTGGCCGTGGAGCGCGGGGCGGACGCCGTCGTGGTGATCAATCCGCTCGTTCCGTTGATGGAGCAGGACGGCGAGCACCGCCGCGGCCTGAAAGCGAGGGGATTTTTTTCGATCCTGGAACAGGCGGGCCGGATCAACAGCAAGCACCTCCTGGAGCTCGGGCTCCGTGATCTCCAGCAAAAGCATCCGAAGGTGGAGTTCTTCCTGTGCCAACCGGAGCCGAAGGAGTCCCCGCTCTTCGGCCCCTCCATGGGATTCGACGCGAGCCGGGCCGCGCTCCGGTTCGGCTACGTCAGCACCAAGGAATGGCTCCAGACCAAGGGCGCCGTCTTCATCCGCCGCTTCTCCCTTCAGGCCGGCGCCCGCCCCGCCGCCACGGCGTAGCCTCCCTCCTGGCTTGACACCTAGGGCGTAGGAACTTATAGGCCGGGGTCTAGGCCGGGGTCGGGTCTAGGCCGGGGTCAGGTCTTGCAATCCAACATGTGATTGCAAGACCTGACCCCGTTAGGGGGCTTCCAGCTGGCGCAGCCGCCGGCTGACCGTGGCATAGTGGACGCGCAGGAAGTTTGCCATCTCCTTCATCCGATAACCGTGCTCGTGGTAGGCGAGCGCGATCGCTTGCGATCCGGCCGTGCGGAAGATTTCTTCCAGCGGGGGCCTCGCCGCATGCCGCTGGGCGCGCGGAACTTCATTCAAGTCCGCGGGGGCCTGGGCATGTCGCTTGACGAATTCCTCGTCCCCCAAATAGATTTGGCCCCGCAGTTGCTCCCACGGTCGATTGCCCAGACCGGCCCTGACGAAAGCCCGATATTTGCCCTGGGCGTCGCTTCGCGTGCGGCCAAAGTGACGGAGAATCCAGTCCACCGTTAGGAATCCGGGCACGGGGGCCAATCCTGCCGTGGGCAAGTAGCTGCTCCACTTCCAGTTCTCCACCCGCGGTTCAGCCTTCACGCGCAAAGGATTCAACACGACGTACCGGCAGAGCTCGAGCAGGTGGGCCTGCTTCTCGACGAGGATGGCCGTGTAGCGCCCCTGAAAGAGATGGCCCACGCGTTGATGTCGGCGATTGACAGCCTGGGTGTAGAGGCCGTTGAGCTGACGCATCCCAATTGAAAGGTTCGGCTGAAGCGTTTCGATCAGAAGGTGGTAGTGGTTGTCCATCAGACAGTAGGCGTGGCAGAGCCACTGATAACGGGGGATGACGCGGGACAGGATGCCTAAGAAGAGCCCGCGATCAGCCTCCTCCCGGTAAATCGGTTGGCGGGCATTCCCGCGTGATGTGACATGGTAGACCGCGCCAGGGTATTGGATCCGCAGCGGGCGCGACATGGCGCGACGGTATCAAATGAACCGGCAGCGGGGAAGATGTGACTTCCCGTAGACATGTTGGATTGCAAGACCTGACCCCTTCGGGGGGTCTTAGCGGCCCGCTTAGCCTCCGTCGCGGGGGGATGGGAGGCGGTCGGACGGCGGCGGGGGCAGCCGTGGGGCCTGCTTAATGGCGTCGTGGATCGCCGGGGTGATCCGCTTCATCTCCTCGGTGAGCTTCTGGGCGTCGAGCGCCGTGCCCAGCACGCGGGGGGTGATCAAGATCAGGAGCTCGGTCTTGTCGATCACCTCTTCGGTGGTGCCGAACAGCAGGCCCAGCAATGGGATCCGGTTGAGAATGGGGATGCCACTTCGCGTCAGGGTCCGTTTGTTCTTGATCAGGCCGCCGAGTGCCAAGGTCTGGTTGTTGGTCAGCACCACGGAGGTCTCCGCCTCCCGCTTGACGAAGCGCCGGGAAAACGTGGGAGGCTCCTGGGCCCCGACGTCGTTCACCTCCTGCTTGATGTCCAGGGCCACGGTGCCCCGCTCGCCGATCCGCGGCGTCACCGTCAGGATCACGCCCGCGTCCTTGTACTCCACCGTCTGGGTGGCGATCGCCGTGGGCGTCGAAGAGGTGGTGGTGGTTGCCCCCGCGAGCGGGATCTGCTGGCTGGTGATGACGGGGATCGAGTCGGAGACGTTGATCACTGCCTTCTTGTTCTCCGTGGTCAGGATCGAGGGGCTCGAGAGCACGTTGACCTTATTGTCGGAGGCCAGCGCGTTCAACGCGCCGAAGAACTGGTCGGTGGCGAAGGTGAAGAAGTTGAGTCCCTGCGCGAGGCCGGTGATCGCAGTAGTTGTGGCGGTCGGATCAGTGGGAAGCCTAAACGTCGGCCGGGTGCTGAGGGTCGTCCCAGAAGGGGCGTTGAAGACGTCAAACCGCCCGGTGCGGAATGCCCACTCGATGCCGAGCCGCGTGTCGTCGGTCAGCGTGATCTCCGCCACCAGGACCTCGATCAGCACCTGGCGGGGCATGCGGTCCAGCTTTTTCAGGGTCTGTTCGATCTCCTCCCAGTTGCGCGGGAAGGTGGAGACGATCACCGCGTTGGTTACCTCGTCGGCGATGAAGCGCACCTCGCCCTCCACCCCCCCGAGTTCTGAGGCGCCGGACGCCCCCGGAGACGATGGTGCCCGGGCGGGCGGTGGAGTGTACGTTGGCGCTGCCCCTGGGGCGGTTCCAGCACGGGGCGCGGCGGCCGTCGGGGTGCCGTCGGCCCGTCCGTAGATGGCGTTCATCGTCGCCGCCAGCTCTTTGGCTTTGGCATTCTCGACGTAGTAGATGAAGATCCGGCGGCCGCCGTAGACATCCACGTCGAGCTGCGTCAGGAGGCGCCGGATGAGCTCCAGCTCGTTTTTCCGCGCGTGGACGATGAGCACGTTGATGCCGCGGTAGGCCACGATCAGCGGCGGGCGCTCGGCGGGAGCGCCATCGGTCGTGGGACGGACCGCCGCCGGTGGAGCCCCCGGCGCCGGCGTCGGCGCGGCCCCGGGGGTCAGCCGGGTGCGGCCGCCGGCGAAGAGCTGATTGAGAATCCGGGCGAGCTCCTCGGCGTCGGCGAACTTCACCGGGATCACCTGGAGCTCTTCGAGCGTCACCTGCACGTCCACCAGCTTGACGATATCGAGGAGCCGGCGGATGTTGGCGGCGGCATCGGTGATGATGAGGAGGTTGGTCTCCCGGTGGGGGATCAGGGTCCCGCGCGCCGAGATCAGCGGGCGCAGCAGGTTGCTGAGCTCGGCGACGGACGCGAAGCGGATCGGCACGATCTGCGTGATGATCTCGTCCCCGACGCGTCCCGGGTCGGGGATCGCCCCGACGATGGTGGGCACGGGCCGCTCGCGGGCCCCTTCCAGCTTGATGATCTTGTAGAGGGAATCGGACTTGACGGCGGTGAACCCGTGCACCTCCAGGATCGCGAGGAGGACGTTGAAAACCTCCTCCTGGGGGATCCGGCTCGAGGTATGCACGGTGATCTTTCCCTTGACGTCGGGAGCCAGGACATAGTTGAAGCCGACGATCTCGCTGGCGGCGTGGACGACGACCTCGATATCCGCGTTGTCGAAGTTGAGGACGACGAACTTCGCGCGCTGGGCGGCGGGCGCGGGCGGCGGCGCCGGTGGCGGAGCCTCCGC
>JAHFDN010000034.1 GCA_023248995.1 Candidatus Rokuibacteriota bacterium | reverse complement strand
CGTAAAAGTGGATGGTGAAATCGGGCGGCGTTCGCGGATCGAGCCCCGGGGAGCAAAAGGGGGAGGGGGGTCGAAACGCAGGGGGATCACCCGTCGGACGACGAAAGGAAGAGTTCCGCATCTAGAGGAGAAATCGATAGGTGGGGCGATCGCGCTCGCGCGGAGGGGCGAGGCGGACGAGCATCGGCGAGAGCTCGGATGCGCTCTCGCGCGCGCTTGGCGAGGTGTCCGCGTGCGACCTGGCGCGGGTCTGGTGGGAGGGTTCGACGTGGCATGGAATATGTAGGCCTAGAATAGGGTGTCGGACCGGATATTAATTGTGCCGGTCGGCGTGTCGCAGTTAGAGGTGAATAATTAATTAGCACCGGGGCACCTTACCTCCGTCCTCATACCAGCTCACACCGACACCGTGACAGTATGGCAGCTCAGCCCATCGACCGAGAGAACCTCGGCTACGCGAATGACCGCCAGCACGTGCGCAATGTGCACGGGCGCCTCGTAGGCGCCTTCGGGCGAGCGGGCCAGCAGGTAGTGGTCAATGGCGGGATGCACCGCGTCGGGCGCGTGGGGGCTGGGAGGCGGTACGAGCTTCAAGACCCTCCGCAGGACAACGGCGCACTGCGGACCGACCGCTACGTACTGCGGGGAGGCGCACCCCCTACCACCTTGGCAGCGATGGTGCCCGACATCTGGGCGCGCGCGAACAGGGAGGGGGCAGGGTTCCGAGGCGTCCACCTGCGGTTCGTGAACGCGTTCGGCCAAGACGAGTGGCGCACGATTCGGCACTTCCGCGACGAGGCCGACCTGCTCGCCCAGCTGACGGACATGGAGTACGGGGCGCCACAGCACGGAAGCGACGTCGTCACCCCCACGTACGTGCTGGACACCAGCCGCTTCTTCATCCGCCACCTTCGGCTCGTGGGCCGAGCCGGACGCGCCACCACGTCGACCCGCACCACTCCACTGTACAAGCTCTCCTCGTACAAGGGGGCCGACAACGACTGCATCTTCAACATCCTGCGGGCCGTCCAGCCAGGGGCGAAAACTGGCGCCCGGAGCAAGACCCTGCGCCGCGAGCTGGGACTCCCAGAGGGAGCCATACCGTGCACCATAGAGTGCATGAAACCCCTGGCCGACTACTACCGGCTGTCGATCGAGGTCGTGGGCCCTGGGCTCCACATCGAGCGCGAGTTCGCCGATAGTTCGAGCATTGGGAACACCTGCCATGCGGTCGCCACTCCCAACACCCTGCTGCTCGTCGAGCCGGAGGTGCGCGAGGGCCACGTCGTCGTGCACTGCGAGAACGAGCACTATGAGCACGTGCGCGAGTTCTACCCCGTGGAGCTCTGCCCGTACACCGGCGATCACCTGGCCGAGGTGGGCGAGCGCACAAAGAAGCAACTGCGCGACCGCATTCTGGACCAGAGGCTGATGCCAGACGTGGAGGGAAGCCCGACGCGCACGTTCTACTGGTGCGGCACTCCCCCACCCTGCCGAAAGGCAAAGCCGACGCGCGTCGTGCGCCGCATGGTCCTAGTCTTCGACTTCGAGACTACCTACAACCTCGACACCGCGCACCTGGAACCCTATGCGGTATCTTGGCACGATTACCCGATCGACCGACAAGACTCGGACTTTGCTGATGCCGTCGCCCAGGTCGCCCTGGGGCCTGACTGCGCAGACCGCCTGATGGACTACATCCTACAGGCCCCCCGTGACGTGGCCTACACCATTGTCAGCTTCAACGGCGCACGGTTCGACAACTTCGTGCTGGCTCAGGCCGCGGCTCGGCGCGAAGCCCTCTCCGATGTGTTCTACGCCGGCGGTATGCTGCGCGACGTGCGCATCGGGCGCCACTCCACTATCGACCTGTGCAAGCTATGTCCTATGCGCCTGGACGACGCGTGCAAGAGCTTCGCCACGTCACCGGTGAAGCTGGCCGGGTTCCCGCACTCTGAGCCGCAGCAGGCTCGCGCCGAGGGGAGGCTGGAGGCCTGGATTGAGGAGAAACGCGTCCTGCTCACAGACTATGTCACTACAGACGTGCTCGCCACCTGCAGCCTGGCGGTGAAGCTGGAGGCCGTCTTCCGGGAGGCGGTGGGGATCGCCCCGATCGAGGGCAAAGTGGGGACAATCGCCGGGCTCGCTTGGAGGGCGTTTCAAGAGCAGACCCCCGAGATGCCAGAGCCTCCGGCTGACAAGGAGATGGACGCGTTCCTGCGGCGCTGCATTACTGGGGGACGCACACAGAACTTCGAGGCTCCCGGCTTTACGACGGCCGAGCCGTGCCGCATGGTGGACGTGTGCAGCCTGTACCCCACCGCGATGTCGGGGGCCCGGGCCGAGCTCGTGCCCGACTGTGTTGGCTACGGGCGCTACCCGCTAGGGCAGGCCGTTCCGACCGAGGTGTACATGCCAGGGAAGCTCGGCTTCTACCACGTGCGGGTCGTCAACCAGCCGATCCCCAACATCCTGCCCAGGAGGGGAGAGACCCTTGACTGGGCTTGCCGGGAGGTGTTCGAGACATACGCGGCCAGCCCCAGTATTGAGCTGATACGCCACCAGGGAGGGGAGGTGGTAGTAATCCCCGACGAGGAAGGCCGCGTCGGCTACTACTACGAGCGGGACACCCGGGGCCTCTTCGACGCGTTCTTGGGGCCCATTATTCAGGGCAAGAGCCAGGAGGACGAGTACAAGGAGAGGAAGGACGAGCGCTACAACCCCGCCAGGCGCGAGGCCCTTAAGCTTATCATGAACAGCCTGTCTGGGAAGTGGGCTCAGGCCCAGTACGACGACGCCGCCCTGCTAGTCAAGGGGGCGGCCAACCAGGTTGCCGCCGAGCGCAAGATGGTCGGTGGCAGCGCGACGTGGTTCCCCATCTGGGGACCGCTCTGCCTGCTGGTAGGAAAGAAGCCCGCCCAGTACAAGCAGAAGACGGCGAAGCCTGTGCAGATCGCCGCCCTTATCTACGACTTCTCGCGGGCCTACATGTGGCACGTGGTCTACTCCCGTTACCACCCCATCTACACCGACACGGATAGCGCCCTGGTCCGCCGCGCGGACTACGACCGCTTCCGGCACGACTTCCCCCAGCTCGACCCCCACGGCCGCCTCAAGGGGCTGGGGGACCTGGAGGAGGAGTTGGGCGGGGACAGCAGGCACATCATCGTGATCGCCCCCAAGATGTACTACGTCCAGGGACCCAAGGGGGTCAAGGCGCGCGCCAAGGGCGTCACCCTTGGGCGCGACTACGTGCTAGACGAAGGGATCGTCGGTGCAGTGAGGGAGGCCAGCCTCGAGAGAGTGTGGAACTGGTGGTTCAACCCGCGAGAGTGGATGCACAGCACGGTCAACCCGCGCCCGTTCTTCGAGCGCATCCGGGACGCCGGAGAGGCGCACGTCCTCTGCTCTACCCTGCGGCGCGGGGTGGACGGCGAGGGCTTCTTCCTCGCCCAGCGCTTCCTGGTAAAAACGATCGTGAACCCCCTACTCGTCCCCGCAGGCGAGGCCGGGGTCGACGCGGTAGTGGCGGAGGCTGAGGAGGAGGCCTGAGGCCCGCCGCCGGTGGTCCACGACGAGCGCGCCGTAGCGCTGCGTGTAGTGCGAGAGGACCGCCCGGATGAGGCCGGACTCGCTGCGGGGGGCCTCCCCCCCCACCTCGACCGCGCCCACGTCCCCGGGCCCGATGCTGCCGCGGATGACCTCGTCGCCGAAGGACTTCGCCTCCACGCCCGAGCGCAGGCGGAGGGCGACGATGAGGTCCGCGTTTTTGCGGATGACGGGGGGGATGGCGCTGGTCCAGGCCTGCGCGAGGAGCCAGACCGCCAGGCGCTCGTGGCGGCCCTGGGTGAAGAGCTGCTGCAGGTCCTCGGAGGACCTCAGGCTCTTGCCCAGCACGTCGTCGAGGATGAGGAGCACCCGGGGGGCCTTCGCCCCGAGCTTGGCCTGGGCGCCCCGCAGGCGCCGGAGGACGGCGTCCCCCTGCGTCTTCCAGTGGACGAGGTTCAGGGCCTGGCCCGTCTTCTTGTTGCGGATGACCGGGATGCACTTCGCGTAGGAGTGCAGGGTCGCCTCGCTGTTGCTGAAGGCGTAGATCACGTCGAAGCCGGTGCCGGGAGGGGCCGGGTTGACCACCCGCTCGATGAGCACGCGGATCAGGGTGCTCTTCCCCTCCTGGCGGCCGGCCACGACGAGCATGGTGTCGAAGGCCCCCGGCCGGAGGAGCTCCGTGGCGGGGTCCCACGCCGGGATCTCGCTCGAGCCGGCGCCAATGAAGGGGACGTCCGGCGCGGCGGCCGCGGGCAGGGGGCGCTTGGCCGCGGGGGCCTCTAGCACTAGCTTGGGAGGCTTTTCCGCCTTCTTGCGCCGGTAATCGAGGCGCCTCTTCTCCTCGTCATCGGTGAGGCTGGCAGAACTCGCAGTCCCTGAGGCCCCCCCGCTTTCCGCCGAAGACGAGCTGCCCTCGCTGTCCGACCCGCTATAGCTGGAGCCACCGAAGAGCCACATCGCGCGCCGGTCGGCTGTATATCAAGGCCGCGAGAAGGACCGAGACAATGGCGGCGACCCCCACCGCCACGCGCCGCAGCAGCAACGTCCACCGCTGCCGCTCGCGCGCACTCGCCTGTGCCGCGTCATAGATGTGCGTGGCCGCGGCTGACGCGGCCGCGATGACGAGGATGAGGGCTGAGTAGGTCAGGTACTCTGCGCCCCCTCGGGGGCGTCCTGCACGTCCGGCTCCGCATGCCGCACACTCTTGACCGCCACCGCCCCCATCACCATCATCAGCCGTGTCCAGGGGCTGTTGAGCTCGCCCACCCACTCCGGGTTGACCGAGCTCTCCTCGAGCACGATGTCGTGGACCGTGCTCTCCAGGGCGTACCGGGTTTCCGGCTCGGCCAGGCTCTGCTGCACCCCTCGCAGCTCGTAGCCGCCGGGCTTCATCTTCTGGGAGAGCCCCTCCAGCGCGCCGCTGAAGAGCACTAGCATCTCCGCCAGCTGCTTGGCAAGCGCCATTGTGGCGCCTGACGGGGCGACTGGCACCGGCACTGTCGTCACGTGGACCCGTGTCGGGCGCCCCTCGTACTCGTCGTACTCGTACTCGTAGTCCGCGTCCTGTGACGCCGCCGGCGCCACATTGTCCGCCCGGCGCGCGCGGGGGGGTGCGCGCAGCCCCTCGAGTACCGTCACGAGCTCCGACTTCTTCATGCGCCCCAGCTGCCGCGCACTGGGCAGCTCTGCCGTCCCGCGTGACAGCTCGATCTGCTCGAGCAGAGCTTTTTTGTTGAGCTCCCCCGCCGACCCCACTGCGGCTGGCACTGCTGGCGGGGCGAGTGCAGGCGGGGCGGCGGTGGGCGGCGCGGGAGCGTCATCGAGGGCGTCAGCGTAGAGCTCCGCGTCAAAGGGCGCGGCGGCAGGATCTGCCATCCTCGCGGGTATGGGGGGCGGCACAAAACGCGGCGGCGGCGCTTACTCGCGAGAGCGGGAGCCGCGCTGCTGGTTGAGCAGCATAAAGGCGACGAGCACGCCGCCGCCGATGAGGAGGTATGGCGCCATCTCCGTCAGGGTCTGGCCGAGGCTTGACACCGTACTTGCGGCACTGCCGGCCACGTTTCCGGCGGCGCCCGCCGCGCTGCCGACGGCGCCTGCCGCGCTGCCGGCGATGTTCGACGCCGCGCCTGTCACGCTGCCGACGACCTGGCCGGGGACCGCCAGTGCGCCGCCAATCGCGTCACCCGCCCCCTGGCCCAGCCCGCCAATAGCGGTGCCAGCCCCGCCGAGGATCGGACCGAAGTCAGGGACGGTCGGCATGATAGACCCGACCGGCGGCAGCGGGGGAGCCCTCACCGGCGGAAGCGACGGAATCCCCGTAGTCGGGGGGAGCGTCACGTTCGGCAGGTCGCGTATGGGGAATACCGGCGGAAGCGACGGAATCCCCGTAGTCGGGGGGAGCGTCACGTTCGGCAGGTCGCGTATGGGGAATACCGGAAGGATGTTCGGCGCGCCCCCGAGGGGGGCGGCGGGGGACGCCGAGCCGGCGCGGTCGAATACCACACTGGAGGCCCCGCCGATTGTCTCAACGGGGCGGGTGACAGCCCCTCCGACCGTGCCAATGGTCTTTACTGGGTTCGACACGGCGCCGCCGATGCCTCCGGCGAAACTGCCTACGGCTCCTAGCCACGACATTACAATGGTGTATAATGGCCGGCAAAAGTGGGCGAGCAGAATGCTCACGGCAGGAGGTCGCTCGTGCCGAGCAGGGGGTTCCGGCGCGTCGGCATCGCCATGGGCGGCGCGAACTTGAAGCCAGCCGCGGCCGCGGCCGGGGCAGCCCGGCGCGTGGCGCTCCGTGCCATCTGTGGCATCGGCATGGTGACGAACTTGAAGCCTGGAGGAAGCTTGCGGCGTGCCGCGCCGCCTGCGGACTTGCGCTTCGGAGCCGCAGTCCGCTTCTTGGCGACCACCTTGCGCTTCGGGGCCGCACTACGCTTCTTGGCTGCCACCTTGCGCCTCCTCTTGCCGCGCTCGGCGAGTGGGGTCACATGGATCTTCGCATGCCTGATGGCTGCGCGCTTCGCCCGCTCGCGCCCCACCTTGTTCCCAACGGTGTAGTGGAACTTCTTCTGGCTGGGCGTGTGCTCATAGTAGCCGCGGGTAGGGCTGTCCCTCCCACGGCCAAGCTCGATTTTGTCAAGCCTTCCAGGCATTTCGGTGCGGTATGAGGGCGCGCAAAAAGCGCGCGCCCAATTACGCCTGCGCCCGCAGCAGTACCTTAATGGCGTCGACGGCCTGCGTCAGCCACGCGTTCTGCGCCTCGGCCTTCGCCAGGCGCTCGGCCAGGTCGGCCGCCCGGTCCGCCAGCTGGTGGACCGATAGCACCAGGGGGGCGATCAGCTCGTCGTAGCGCAGGGCGTGCAGTTCGCCGGCCGTGTGGGTCTCTAGCGAGAGACCGGTCCGGTGCGGGTCGGCGTCCTCGCGGAGGACGGTCCGGCACCACATGGCGTAGGCGCCGGGGTCGTCGCCCTGCGCCCGCAGCGCGTCTGCCACCTCTTGGGCGATGAAGCCTGTGTGGGTCCGGGCGCCATCCCGCATGCGGTAGGTCCGCGGCTGTAGCCGCGCCACGAAGGCGAGGCCCAGGCCCTCCGGCAGGGGCGCGATGTCCGCCTTCTGGTTCCGGTCACTGGTCTGGATCACGCTGGAGCAGTAGATGTTGTTCCACTGCGCGTCGCTGTGGCCCAGGTCCAGCACCAGACCGGGCGAGGGGAGTATGGTCGCATAGCGAGTCACGCTCGGGGCAGGCGGCGCTGTGCACGCAGCGCAGGCGGCGTCTATCGCGGTCAGGGCCGCGCCGTCGGGCTCCCCGCTGTAGGAAAGGTAGGGGACCCCGTCCCGCACGAAGGCGCCCTGTGCTAGGGCGGTCACCCCCTGGGCCGCGGCCACATAGCACGCGAGCCAGTCCACATTCCCGTCCGGAATCGCGCGCTCGTAGGCCATCCGCTTACAGCGCGACTATGCAGGCGACCAAAAACGGGGGGGCGTCTTACGCGACGCTGAAGCTGGCCCAGAGGTTGGGGGCGTACTGGTGCGTGGAGGTGTTGGTGACGCTGACCGGCTCCACCCAGAGCTGGGCGTACCAGCCGGCGGGCCAGTAGATCGCGCCCGAGAGGATCATGCGGCTCAGCTCGTTGGTCGTGCCCTTCTGGCTGTACGCCAGCAGGCTCTGGTCGCTGCCGCTGTAGGCCGCGTTCTCCGTGGACGCCACCGTGAGGTACCACTTGTCGGCCCCGCTGGTGCCGGGCGTGTAGTCGGCGAAGACCGTGGCCAGCGCGTACATGGCGGCCGCCGACTGGTTCTGGAACCAGACGCGGTTGGAGGTGACACCGGCCAGGATGCGCCCGTCCAGCGAGGTGGTGCCGGACACGGTGTTGAAGTCGGCCAGGGCGTTGAACGTCGTCGCGGTGAGCTGCACCCGCACCAGGCCACTGACTGCGACGCCGGTGCCGGTGATGTAGAAGCGCCCCATCTCGCCGCACCTGGTAGTGATGTGGGCCCTGGCGGCGTACAGGTCGCGCCACCGGACTGCCGACTGCCCCAGGTCGAGGGTGTTGTCGGCGCTGGGGCTGATCCGCTCGCTGGCGGCGATGCCGGTCCCGGCGATGGAGGCGAGAGTGTTGAAGTGCCCCGTGGCCGCCCACGCGCCCTGCCAGTAGAACACCCCGTTGCCCAGGTTCGCGAAGTTCGGGATGTTGGGCGACAGCTCCGAGTTCACGACGGTGATAGTCCCGCCGCTCCAGAGGGCGGTGACGTAGGCGTTGGTAACGTGGGCCTCGCTGTAGACCCGCGTGGCGCTGCCCAGGGCCCTTGTACCCGTCGCCTCGGGCAGGATAGTCCCCGTCACCGTGAGACTGGTGCCTGTGCGCGGCGTGACCGTAAGCGCGTGGCTCGTGTCGGCGTAGCTGTCGGAGTAGTAGGCGGCGGCCGACCCGATGCTGCGCGTGCCGGCCGCCTCCGGGAGGACCGAGCCGGTGACCGTGAGGCTGGTCCCGGTGCGGGGCACGATCGACGTGGCGTGCGAGATGTCGGCGTAGGAGTCGGAGAAGTACAGGGCCGCCGAGCCGAGGGTGCGCGTCCCGGCCGCCTCCGGCAGGACACTGGCCGAGAACGACACGGTGGCCCCGGTCCGCGGCACCATCGACACGGCGTGCGAAGTGTCGGCGTAGCTGTCGGTGAAGTACAGCGCCGCCGAGCCGAGGGCGCGCGTGCCGGCCGCGTCGGGCCTGAAGCTCGTGTTCACCACCACGAAGCCGGCCCCGCTGTCGTCGAGCTGCCTCGCGACGACCTTGTCGACGAACCCCTGCCCCCAGCGCTTGGCGCCGGCACCGAGGTCCGCGCCCAGGTCGGCGTAGGGCTTGAGGCTCTTGGACCCCGCCATCACGCCCTCCAGGTACTGGTAGCCGATGACGAGCGTGTCGTCGACGGCCGTCTGTGCATCGGCGCCCAGGGCGATGCTGCGCGCGCCGAGCGCGTGGGCCGTGTAGCCGACCGCGGTCCCAGTGTCCCCCGCCTGGGCCGCGCGGCCCAGGGCGGTCGCGAAGGTGGCCGTGACCGCGGCCGCGTCGCCGATCACGACCGAGTCGTCGTCTCCGAGTGCCCCGCTGCCAATCACGACCGTTCGCACGCACGAGTAGGGGCCGGCGCCCGCGCCCACCGCGACGAGGTCCGCGCCGGTCACCGTCGCGGTGGCGGCCCCGGCCTCCACCACGACGTTGGACCCCACGCACTTCACCTGGTTGGTAACGTAGTCGATCGCGCCCGGGCTGGCGCTGATGTGGGCCTCCAGGTCGCCGGCCGTAGCCGGGTCGATGGAGGCGCCGCCGGGCCCGCTGAACGGAAGCGACTGGCTGCTCGTGGCCATGCTCGCAGTGTATCCTATGCCGGAATCTTACCAGCTGGGTGTCAGAATGGCGGCCACGGCGATGACGATGTCTACCAGCGTGCTCCAGAAGTCTTTTTCCTTGCGGACGGCGCGCCAGACCACTATGCTGAGGATGAGGAGGCTGGCCACTAGCGTGATGGCGAGTTTGAGTGCCCGCCAGCTCACGCGGCGCTCCCCGCACCGGAACGCGTACTTCTCCTTGCGGTGCACGAAGACGTCGAGCTCCTGCGCCTCATCCATCGCAAAAGGTGCTATACGATCTTCGCAGGAGCTCTCAGCCGCGCGCCTTCCAATCCTTGGCGCTGCGAAGCTGGTCGCAGAAGTCCTCGATGAGGGCCTGCACGTCCGCTCGGAGCTCGTCGGTCACGTCCCAGCCCACGCGCACGAGTAGGTCGATCACAACCCGGGCCGCGATGAAGGCCTCGTGCGCCTTTGGCACGTACTTGCAGGTTACGAGGTGGCGCGTCGCGAAGAGTACGGCCGCGGCGCACTTGTCCAGGCGGCCGCCGGCGCGCTCCACCATGTCGGCGTATCCCTGCGATAGCAGATCGCTCACCTTAGCGATCACCTGTACGGCCTTGTCCGGCAGGTCGACTAGCTCGGCTGTCGGCTTGTCTCGCACCACGGCCGTCGTGGCAGCCATGCGAGTTTGTGGGGCGTGTATACACCTCGTACCAAAGTACGGGAGATGAGTACGAGTGCGCACCAGGTCGCGGCTCTCGAGACCCTGCGCGCCACGCGCGAGTACAAGCGCCAGGCGATGCTCCTAGACCCCATAACCGAGGCGCTACAGTACCTACTCGCCGCTCCGCCGCTGGAGCCCCTCACCCAGACGCCCGAAGCGCCGGCGCAGGACGAAGAGGAGGCGGCCAGCGACATCCCCGAGGAAACCGCGCACGTCGAGCCCGCCCCCGTCGCCGCGTGGACCGTGATCCAGGAGCCGGCCGCGCCCCCACCCGAGCCGACGCGAGGGGAGAGACTCGAGGAAGCCAACACGGCTCTCACGAAGGCGTTCCGCACGCGCCAGGGCACGGCCACGGCCCGCTCGCGGGCCCGCCGCATTATGGCCAACTCCGGGCTGCGCCCCGCGTCCCGCCGCTCGCTGGCCTCGGCCGACACGGTGTCGGCGCTCAAGGAGGTGGGAAAAACGGGGAAGCCGGCCTCATTCCAGGTCAACTTGTACGTCTAGGCGCTCAGTAGCGGCGGCGCGTTTTGTCCTCGTTGACCTCGACCGAGATCTCCATGGACCACGGGATCACGCTGGAGTGGAGCGAGACCGCCTGCTGGCTGTCCTCGTCCCACAGCTCGGCGTCGATGCTGGCGATCGTGGACCCCGAGTCCCCGAAGTAGATGTCCTCGTCCCAGATGGTGGCGCTCCACGTGCTGATTCCGGCGCCCAGGCCGCCTGATAGCGGGACCCGGGCCACCACGTCCGCGTTGTTCGTGCCGATGACGTCGACGCCAGGGGGGCCGCCGCCGGAAAGCGCGCGCGAGCGCACCAGAATGTTGGACGGCCCCATCAGCATCGTGGCCTGGTCCGAGGTGTGCACAGTCAAAGCCGGCAGGTCGACGGCGCTGAAGCCCATAGGCCGTGCCAGTGAGACCGCCGCGTTCGGCCCCGTGGCCCACAGGATGGTGAAGGCCGCTGCCCGGGAGATAACGAACGCCAGCGCCGCCTGGTCGTAGACGCACGTGAAGGTGGCATCCAGGGGGATCAGAGCCGCCTGGACGGCGGCCGCGAGGCTGGCGGGGCTGTAGATGCCGCCGGCAACGCTGGCCGAGCCGACGGAGGTATCGATCCAGCTGGCGGCATACGGCACGTTGTAGATGGTATTAGGAATAGTCACGCTGATGACCTGAACGCTGTACGCGCTTATGGGCCGGGTCAGGCGCCACTCGGGCGCCTCCTGCGTGCCGCCGGTGCGGCTGGCCGACGACAGTCGCACCAGTGTCCGCGTTCCTCGCGCCCCTCGTGTGGCCATGGTCGGGTATACCGGCCGGGATTTGTTTTGTTCGGCCGGTATACCCTCGACCATGGCCGAACTCATCCGCCGGACCTCGCTGAAGTACGGCTCCGCCATCATTGCGGACGCCGGCGCGCTGATCACCCCCGAGAAGGGGACACCCCCGTTGGTGTCGATCACCACGCCGGGGTCGCTGGAGAAGATCGAGACGCAGGTGGTCGACGCCGCGGCGGTCACGGGCCGCACCACCCGCGTGACCATCCGCTACCCCACCGTGGAGAACCTGGGCCAGAGCTGGCTGCGGGTGACCCTGGCCGCCCCTGGCGGCGCCCCGGGCGGCTACATCGTCCCGGGCGTCGGCTTCCGTGTCATCAAGAGCCTGCGCGTCCTGTTCGGGTCCAACGTGCTCGCCGAGTACGGCGACTACGAGCAGGCGCTGAAGCTGGCGATGAGCTACCTCGAGCCCGCCATCTTCAAGAGCGTGTGGAGCGGCCTGGGCCACGTGCTCTCGCCGGTCTTCGACTCGTCCCTCGACGTGGCGATCCCCCTGCTGGTCCCCGGGGCCGGCATCCTCTCCAGCGGGGCCAAGGACCAGACCTTCCTCCCGCTGTCGCGCGCCACGCCGGGCAGCGCGCTGACGCTCGAGGTGACGTTCAACGACAACACCCACTTCTACGACAGCGTGCCCCACATCACGGCCAGCCCCAACGCCATCTCGGCCTGCTCGCTCGTGCTCGTCCACGCGTCCTTCCTGGACAGCAGCGCCATCGAGGCCTCGGCCGGCGCGGTGCCGAAGTACTGGTTCCGCGACTACCAGACCCTCCCGTCCCACACCAACCTGGCGGCTGGGTTCGTCAACGACTCGTTCGACCTGACGGCGCTGAGCGGCACGATCGAGTCGCTCCACGTGTTCGCCACCCAGCACCCCGGCGGCTTCGACGGGGGGGTCCCCGGGACCTACCTCAACGTGGCGAGCGCCACGGTCAACGAGGTGCGGATCGACGGCCGCACCTACTGGTCGAGCACCGCGACCTCCAGCGCCGAGCGCTTCCTCGAGGCGGGCCTCTTCTCGGGCGGCGCGGTGGACGAGCAGGACATCATCGGCACGGGCCACGCCATCACGATCCCCTTCAGCCTGTTCGCGGCCGAGCCCATCTACAGCGGGGGCCTCTGCCTGAGCGACATCCGCAACTTCCAGCTGGTGTTCTCGTCGCCCGACGCGACCCAATACACGGTCGCCGCGGCCAGCCGCGCCTACCTCACCCTCGAGGGCGGGCGCTTTGTGCGCATCCGCCCGTGAGCGCGGCATAGCCGTCCCTCCCCTTTTTACCCGCCCCGTTGTCTCCCCGCCCCCATACCCACGAAGCGCGAAATGACCTCCGTGCTCACCAGCCCCATCGTGATAGGCGACGCCGCGGGCGTCCTCGGCGCCCGCGCCGCCTCGCACGCCGCCATGGGCGGCGGCCGCATCCTGCCAGGCGGGAAGGAGGCCCTCGCCACCTACGGCACGTCCGTGGCCTACGAGGCCCTGCTCGCCAGCCTCGTCGACTCCTGGACCGGGGGCGGGATGCTCGGCCTGGCGGCCAAGACGGCCGTCTTCGAGTTCTCCGAGGGCCTCGTCGACCGCGCCCTGGGCGCCCGGGCCCGCCGCCAGGGCCGCGAGTACTCTAGCCGCCGCCGCCGCGGCACGAAGGGGATGGTGTACGATTTCCTCGTCGACGCCGCCGGCATCTACGCCGGCGAGACCTACGTCGCCCCCATGATCGGCAGGCCCGGCCCCGGTTCGGTCACGCGCCAGGCCATCCGCGCCAACGCCGCCGCGAACCCCCCCTACCCCCGCGGATGAGCGATCCTGCCCGGTTTTTGTATGCCGGCCCGGATAGCGCCGTTGGCGTCCGACGGGTGATCCCCCTGCGTTTCGACCCCCCTCCCCCTTTTGCTCCCCGGGGCTCGATCCGCGAACGCCGCCCGATTTCACCATCCACTTTTACGCGCGCGATGCGCGATCGGGCTCACAAACAGGGTCGAAAAGCTTGACACCCAAAGAGTCGGCAATTTTTTTCATTCCTGGACTCCAGTTCTGCTCACCCCACCCACTTCGTGGGTTCGGACACTGAGTCGGCTCTGCTGTCTACAC
>JAHFDN010000057.1 GCA_023248995.1 Candidatus Rokuibacteriota bacterium | reverse complement strand
ATGCGACCCAGTCCGTGGACGTGGATTTCCCCGCCGAGGCCCTGAAAGCGAAGAAGCTGAAGGAGATCCGTTTCGAGCTTGCGTACATCCCGTCACCGTATAAAGAGGAGACAGTCAACTTCACCGTGTCGATCGGCGGCCAATAAGCCAGAGACAGCGTCGCATGCGTTGGCGGAAACCAGGGGACCAATGTTCACTCGATGATCTGCTATGCTGAATGACGTTCTGGCTGTGTGCATAGGTGCCGTCTTGGTCGTGGTGTTTGCCACGATCTTCGGGGCGGTAGAGCTATTATGGAGAGGGGTAGACGCGGCCCGGCGCGTGAGCGGACTCTGACACGCCGAGCCACCATGTCGGTTCTACGGGGTACGAAAATGGAGGGGGTCTCGGAAGTTTTGTAATTCCCGGTAATAATAGAGTGGCGTCGGCCGTTTTCCCGTGAATCTCAATTTCTTCAGAAACTCGATTTCGTCCTCGGTCGCATCGCGGCTGAGGGAAGTATCCCGAAGGAATTCTTTGAGCCCCGGCTCTTCGTCGAACGGTTGTTGGGGTTCCCGTTCAACAAATTCAAATTTCTTCAGGTGCTGCGGGGCCAGTCTGCGGTTTAAGACGATTTCCATGTCAAATGTCGCGAGGTGGATGTCCCAGGATTCAATCAGCGGATCCAAGAAGGCGACGCAGTGTTCAATCGACAGGTTGAAGATATCCGTATCCAGGAACTCGAGCACCATGACCCGCATCTGTTCGTAGCTTCGGCCGCTGAGCTGGGCCACCGTGCGGAGCCACTGTTCAGTGTCCAATTCTTCTTTGGCAACTCTCTTCACCACCTCCAACAGCTTCTGCGTGACGAGGCGTTCGAGCTCGCCGAAGGGCTGCTTCTCAAAAATCGCGCGTATTTGTTTTTCGTCGTGGGGATTACATTTGCCGAGAATCAATTCTCGAACTTCTTTAAACAAGGGCGTGGGCGGGTCCCCCAATCGCCTCTTCAATTCCTCCTTGCGCTGGAGGTCGGCCAGCTTCGAAAGGTCACCGCTCGGGAGCTTCAGAAATTTTTCCATCTTGTCGTAAATATCTGTCCGGCTCGGGGCGGGGGGCGCTTTTTTCCGGGTCAGCAACTGGGAAATGTAGGACTCCGTCACTTGCGCCGCAGTTGCCAGATCTCTCTGCTCAGCCCCCAGGTCCTCCAGTCGCTGTCTGATCACTAAAGTTAGATCCATCGGGCACTTACCTCCCTTTAGTGAAGTTTACATGATTTTGCTTGACAAGTAAAGGTGAATCAACTTAATATGGTTAATAGCATGAGCATTCTTACTCATGTTTTCGGGTTATCTGAACTAAGTCAGGTTATCTGAAATCTCAAGCCTTAGCCGCGAAGGGAGTTCAACATGTTTGCTCGCACGGTTCGCATGCAGCTGAAGCCGAATAGCGTTGGTGAGTTTACGGTGATGTTTGAGAAGGAAGTCATTCCCGTGCTTCGGAAACAGCAGGGTTTCAAGGATGAAATCACGTTCCTCCCCTCGGACGGTAAGGAAGCGGTCGCAATCAGTCTGTGGGAGCAGAAAGAGAACGCGGAAGCTTATAGCCGCGGAGCCTATCCAGAGCTGCTGAAGGCCATGGCGAAAGTGATTGACGGAACTCCTCAGGTTCAGAACTCTGAGGTTTCCAACTCGACCTGGCACAAGATCGCCGCTCGATAAGCAGTCTGAAGCCTTTGCGTTGGATGGGGGCGGACTTGTCCGCCCCCATCCCAGCTTTCTCCCCAGAGGAGAAATGCATTGAAGCGCTCAGTTGTGGTGATACCCTTGGTGGTGATGCTTCTGGGGGGCGGGAGATGCCACGGATGAATGGCCTCAATGAGCTTCGTGAGCAGGGCAGGATGACGTGGATCGAGCAGGAACACGGATGGCTCGCCGCCCCGGAGGAGATTTTGAATGCCCTCAACGGGGAGTCACTTGCGGGAGTCGTATCGGGGGCTGCTGTCTCATTAGAGGAGATCACGTGAGCCGAGGTCACTCGCGGGAGTTCAAGTGTGAGGTGGTATCCGAAATGGTGCTGATCCGTCTCCGTCGAACGGACGGCTTCGGACGGCCCCGAGGATATTTCGTTCAGTGTAACCAAACCGAGTGTCAGTACGTTGACGAGAACAAGCCACCCTGCCCGCTACACGTCGGCATGTTCGCGGAGGAGATCAGGGTCGCGGAGGAAGCGCGGAGCATCCGGGCCGAGTAGGAGATTCGCGCGGGCCTTTCGAGAGGTCGAAGGGCTCCCGGCTCTCCTGCGGATGGGACCCCAGTCTTGATCTCTCCCCCGACATTCCGGTTGTTCCCCCCCCCGTCGGAAATCCAGGGTATTGCGGAGGACTCTCTATGAAGATTCACCGGCTCTACGTCGACAAGAATGGCGAGTCACACTTCGAAGACGTGGGGGTCATGTTCACGGACTCGACCCGTGCGGGGCGGCTGTCGGCGCGCCTCCCGGCCACCGGGATCATCTTTCGCGAAGTACCGCCCGACTACGACCTCGACTGGCATCCCGCCCCGCGGCGGCAGTACATCATCAATCTCGATGCGGGAGTCCAGCTCACGGCGAGTGACGGCGAGACGCGTCGCATCGGCGCCGGCGAGGTCATCCTTGTCGAGGACACGTGGGGCAAGGGTCATCTCTCCAAGGCGCTCGACGGCAAGCTGCGCCACTGCATCTTCGTCACGCTGGACTGAAAGGGCGCCCTCGAGGGGCGGGCCCGAGCGGCCGGTGTCTATTGACAGCCGCCCCGCCAGCCCCTAGATTTTTCACAAGGAGGGCCCGCCTATGGCCTCAGGGATGACTGCCAGGCTGCTGCACGTCGATCTCGCGAGCCGCCAGACCCGCGTCGAGGAGCTTCCCGAGACGCTCCTGCGCAAGTATCTGGGCGGGGGCGCGCTGGCCTGCTACCTCCTCCTCCGCGACATGCCGCCCGGGGTGGATCCCCTGGGGCCCGACAACGTCCTCGTCTTCACCACGAGCGTGATCAACGGGCTCTCGCTCTCCGGGACGAACCGCTACACGGCGGCGGCCAAGTCGCCGCTGACCGGCGGCTACTGCGAGTCCGAGGCCGGCGGGTGGTGGGGACCCGAGCTGCGCGCCGCAGGCTACGACGGCCTCGTGATACGCGGGCAGGCGGAGTCGCCGGTGTATCTCTGGATCAAGGACGGCCAGGTGGAGTTCCGGGACGCGCGCCCTTACTGGGGGCAGCTCTCGGGGGAGGTGCAGGACGGGCTCGCGCAGGAGCTGGGGGACAAGCGGATCCGCGTGCTCCAGACCGGCGTGGCGGGCGAGCGGGGCGTCCGCTTCGCGGCGATCGTGAACCAGCTCAAGCACTTCCACGGCCGCGGCGGGCTCGGCGCCGTGATGGGCGCCAAGCGCCTCAAGGCCATTGTCGTCCGCGGCACGAAGCCCCCCACGGCCATGGACAAGGACGGCGCGCGCGGCGCGCTCACCTGGTTCCGCGAGCACTACGACCGCTCGAAGGACCGCTTTCACACGCTCGGGAGCGCCAGCGCCCTGCTGGCCCTCGAGGCGAGCGGGATCCTGCCGACGCGCAACTTCCGTGACGGTTCCTTCGAGCACGCTCGAGCCATCAGCGGGCAGACGATGGCCGAGACCATCCTGGTGAACCGCGGCACGTGCTATGCGTGCGCCGTCGCCTGCAAGCGCGAGGTGGCGATCCCGGAGGACGGCGTCGATCCCAAGTACGGCGGCCCCGAATACGAGACGCTGGCGGCGTCGGGGTCGCTCTGCGGAGTGGGGGATCTCCGGGCGCTGGCGCGAGTGAATCAGCTCCTGGCCCAGTACGTCCTCGATTCGATCTCCACGGGCGCCGTCATGGCGTTCGCGCTGGAGTGTTACGAGCACGGCATCCTGACGAAGGCGGACACCGGCGGGCTCGAGCTGACCTGGGGGAACGCCGAGGCGGTCGAGCAGCTCGTCCACCGAATCGGCCGTCGGGAGGGAATCGGCGACGTCCTCGGTGAAGGCGTCCGGCGGGCGGCCGCACGCCTCGGACGGGGCGCCGAGCGCTTCGCGCTCCACGTCAAGGGGCAGGAGCTGCCGATGCACGACCCGCGGGGGAAGAAGGGACTCTCGCTGGCGTACGCGCTCTCGCCGACGGGGGCCGACCACATGGAGGCGCCCCACGATCCGCTCTACGCCGGGTTCCATCCGACGGGCCACCCGATGGGGGCGCTGGGCCTCATCGAGCCCCTCGACCCGCTGGCGCTCGACGCGGCCAAGGTGAGGGCCTTCTTCGTGACCCAGCAGCTGTGGA
>JAHFDN010000051.1 GCA_023248995.1 Candidatus Rokuibacteriota bacterium | reverse complement strand
GGCGTCGAGTTGAAGAACAATATCAAGCGCGTCTGGTGGCGGGACAACGTCCACCTGCGCCCCGACATGGTCGGGCTCGACGCCTCCATCCTGATGCACGCGACGGTGTGGAAGGCCAGCGGCCACGTGGATCACTTCACCGATCCGATGGTGGACTGCCGGGCCTGCAAGCGGCGCTTCCGGGCCGACCAGCTCGCCGGCGGGCCGTGGGTCCACTACTGTCCAGCGAAGGCCAACAATAAGTTTGACGTCCCCGGGGGGGAGCCCTGCAAGCACTGCGGGAGCCAGCGCACCCTCTGCCCCGAGTGCGGCAAGGGCGAGCTGACGGCGCCGCGGCAGTTCAACCTGATGTTCAAGACGTTCATGGGGCCGGTGGAAGAGGATGCGGCGGTCACGTATCTCCGCCCCGAGACCGCCCAGGGCATCTTCGTGAACTTCGACAACGTGCTCCAGGCCATGCGGCTCAAGCTTCCGTTCGGCATCGCCCAGATCGGCAAGAGCTTCCGCAACGAGATCACCCCGGGCAACTTCATCTTCCGGACGCGCGAGTTCGAGCAGATGGAGATCGAGTACTTCGTCAACCCGAGGGACAGCGTGGACGGCAAGCCGGCGGACGAGTACTGGCACGAGCGCTGGATCGAGGACCGGCTGGCCTGGTACCGGCGCTACGGCATCCGCCCCGACAACCTCCGGCTGCGCGAGCACGGCAAGGATGAGCTGTCTCACTACTCGAAGCGCACGGCGGATGTCGAGTATCGCTTCCCCATGGGCTGGAGCGAGCTGGAGGGGATCGCCAACCGCACCGACTACGACCTGAAACAGCACGCCCAGTTCAGCGGTAAGTCGCTCACCTACTTCGACGAGGAGCGGAAGGAGCACATCGTTCCCTACGTCATCGAGCCCTCCGCGGGAGCAGACCGGAGCCTCTTGGCCTTTCTGGTGGAGGCCTACCGGGAGGAGGAGGTGCGGGGGGAGAAGCGGGTGGTGCTCCAGCTCCACCCCGAGCTGGCCCCGATCAAGATCGCCGTGCTCCCCCTGCTCAAGAAGCGCGAGGAGATCGTGAAGACCGCTCAGGCGATTCGGGGCGACTTGGCGCGGCGCTGGGTCACGGTGTACGACGACACGGCGGCGATCGGCCGCTTGTACCGGCGCCAGGACGAGGTCGGCACTCCGTACTGCGTCACGGTGGACGTCCAGACGGTGGGCGATCCCGACAAGGGCGAGGCGGGAGACCGACAGGTCACGATCCGGGACCGCGACTCGATGGGCCAGGTCCGCGTGCCCGTGGGCGAGCTGGCGGCCGTGTTCGAGCGGCTCTTCGCGGGCGAGTCCTGGGGTTCCGTCGCTGGCCGCTACCCGCGCGTCGTCACCAAGGAGTAGGCTGGGCAACGCTCGCTAGGGGTCAGGCATGCGTATTTGCGTTTTCAGTAACTCTGCGCGCTGCGCGTAACGCAAATACGCATGCCTGACCCCAGCCGTCAGTTCTTGGGGGGGCCGCAGGTCACGCGCGGCTCAGTTCCCCGCACGAACGCCATCACCACGGGCCGGACGCACGTCCCCGCCGGGTCCATGTCCACCGGGACCAGCACCACGCGCTCCGGCACCGGGAACTCCTCCGCCGGGGTCCCGGCCAGCACCCTGCTCATGAAGTCCACCCAGATCGGCACCGCCACCCGGGATCCCGTCTCGTCCCGGCCGAGGCTCCGCGGTCGGTCGTAGCCGACCCAGACCCCCGTGACGACCTTCGGCGTGAACCCGATGAACCAGGCGTTGGAGTAGTCGTTGGTGGTCCCCGTCTTGGCGGCAATGGGGCGACCGAGCGCCTTGGCCCCGACGCCAGTCCCGCGCTCGACCACGCCGCGCAGCATGTGGGTCATCACGTAGGCGATCTCGGGGGAGATCGCCTCCCCTCCCTGCGGAATGTTCTCCTCGAGGAGCTTGCCCTCGGCGTCGGTCACGTACCGGATGGCCGCGGGCGCTACCCAGACTCCCTGGTTGGCGAGGGTCCCGTAGGCGGAGGTGAGCTCCAGGAGCGTCAGATCCGAGGAGCCGAGCGCGATGGTGAGGTCGTCGTTGAGGGGGCTCTGGACGCCGAGCCGGCGCGCTACCTCCACGGTGCGGCGGATCCCGATCTGCTCCTGGAGCTTGACGGTCACCACGTTGATCGATTCCTCCACTGCCTGCTGGAGCGTGGTGACGCCGCGGAACTTCCGGTCGTAGTTGTCGGGTTTCCAGGGTTTGCCGTTCTGGCCGAAGGGATACGCGACTGGGGCATCCTCGATGGTCGTGGCCGGCGTGAGGCCCGACTCGAGGGCGGCGATGTACACGAAGGGCTTGAAGGCCGAGCCCGGCTGGCGGCGGGCCTGCACCGCGCGATTGAATTCGCTTCGGAAGAAATCGTAGCCACCCACCATCGCCTTGATGTATCCCGTTTGCGGGTCGATCGTCAGGATCGCCCCCTCCGGGTGTTCGGACGGGGTTTTCGCCGCCGGCCGGCTCTTGGCGACGGTCTGGGTGCGTCCCTCCAGGGTCTTCAGCCCCTCCCGCAGGGCTTGCTCCGCCTGGAGCTGCATCGTGGGATTGAGGGTCGAGTAGATGCTGAGGCCGCCCTTGTAGACGATGTCGGCGCCGTACTTCTCTTCGAGGAACTGCCGGATGTACTCCGCGAAGTACGGCCCGGTGGTCCGCCGCCGCTCGGGCGGGACGAGGGCGAGGCCCGCTGCGTTGGCACTGGCCGCCTGAGCCCTGGTGATCGCGCCCACCTCCACCATCCGGTTCAGGACGTGGGCTCGGCGGCGGCGGGCCTGCTCGGGGCGCTCGAACGGGGAGTACGTGGACGGCGCCCGCGGAAGGGCCGCCAGCAGCGCGCCCTCGGGCAGCCCCAGCTCGGAAACGGATTTGCCGAAGTACGTGCGCGCCGCCGCCTCCACCCCGAAGGCCCCGGCGCCGAAGTAGATCTGGTTCAGGTACATCTCGAGGATGCGGTCTTTGGGGTAGCGCCGCTCGAGCTCGAGCGCGAGGAACGCCTCCTTGAGCTTGCGGTCCAGGCTCTTGTCGGGCGTGAGAAACAGCACCTTCGCGAGCTGCTGCGTGATGGTGCTGCCGCCCTCCACGATCCGCCCCCGCCGGAAGTTCTGGTACACGGCGCGCGCGATCCCCATAGGATCGACGCCCCAGTGGGAGTAGAAGCGCGCGTCCTCCACCGCGAGGACGGCGGCGCGGAGGGATTTGGGGATCTGGGCGAGCGGGATGAAGATCCGCCGCTCGACGTGGTATTCCGTGAAGAGCTCGTCGTTGTCGTCGTAGACCTTGGAGCCGAGCAGGGGCTGGAGGGTTTCCAGCGCCGTCACCGACGGCAGCGAGCGGGGAAGCACCGTGAACGCCCAGAGGGCGGCCACGGCCACCGCGAGCATCCCCAGAAGGAAGACGCCGCCGCCGACCGCCACGACCCGCCTGAGCCATCGCCGCCGCCGAGGCTTGCGGAGGGTTTTTTCTAGACGCTCAGAGGCCATACGCGCCCATTATACCGGGCGGAGCACGCCGCCGACAGTCCCTCTTGCCTCCGGACACCCCGTGTGATACAAACTCCCTGCTCCTCGAGAGGAAATGAACATCAGCGAGCAGCTTTCCACGATCCGGCGCGGCACGGCGGAGATCGTCGTGGAGTCGGAGCTCCGCGCCAAGCTCGAGCGCTCCCAGAAAACGGGCGTCCCCCTCAAGGTCAAGCTCGGCCTGGATCCCACCGCGCCGGATCTGCACCTCGGCCACACGGTCGTGCTCCAGAAGCTCAGGGACTTTCAGGGTCTCGGCCACCAGGCGATCATCGTCATCGGGGATTTCACGGGCATGATCGGCGATCCCTCCGGCCGCTCAGAGACGCGCAAGCCGCTCACCTGGGAGGAGATCCGCGTCAACGCCGAGACGTACCGCGTCCAGCTCGGGAAGATCCTCGACATGAGCCGGACGCGTGTGGAGTTCAACTCCACCTGGCTGGGCGCGCTCTCCTTCGAGAACCTCATCCGGGAGAGCGCCAACCTCACCGTGGCGCAGATGCTCCAGCGGGACGACTTCGCCGCGCGGTACGCGTCGGGGCGCCCGATCAGCCTCCACGAGTTCCTCTACCCGATCGCCCAAGCCTACGACTCCGTCGCGCTCCAAGCCGACGTGGAACTGGGCGGGACGGATCAGACGTTCAACCTGCTCGTCGGGCGCGACCTCCAGCGCGCCCACGGCCAGGAGCCCCAGGTGGCGGTCACCACCCCGATCCTGGAGGGGCTCGACGGGACCCAGAAGATGTCCAAGACCCTCGGCAACTACGTGGGAATCACCGAGCCCACCGGGGACATGTACGGCAAGCTGATGTCCATCCCCGACTCCCT
>JAHFDN010000033.1 GCA_023248995.1 Candidatus Rokuibacteriota bacterium | reverse complement strand
GTCCGGCAAGATCACGGCCGTGATCATCGAACACGACATGGACGTCGTCTTCAAGTATTCGGCCCGAATCGTCGTGATGCATCAGGGCGCCATCCTGGCCGACGGCACGCCCGATGACATCCGACGCAACGACGAGGTCGCGATGACGCTCCTCGGGACCCACGCGTCGGGATGATCGAGACCCCCCATGCTCGACCTTGACCGCATCAACACCTTCCGCGGGCCAGCTCACATTCTCAGAGGGATCTCCCTGACCGTCGGAGAGGGCGAAGCGGTCTGCCTGGTGGGGCGGAACGGCGCCGGCAAGACGACCTCCATCGACAGCATCATGGGCCTGCTCCCGGTTCGGTCCGGGAAGATCTCCTTTCGCGGACAGGACATCACCCGCCTCCCCGCCCACGAGCGGGCGCGGCTCGGCATCGGCTATGCCCCTGAGGATGCGGGGATCTTCCCCGATCTCACCGTCGCCGAGAACTTCCAGATCAGCCACTGGCTCGGCGCGTCGCGAGGACGTCCCGCGCCGTCCGCCGACGCGGAACTGGACGAGAGAATCCTGACCCTCTTCCCGGAAGTCAAGGCCTTCACCCAGCGGCGGGGGTTGAACCTGAGCGGCGGCCAGAAGAAGATGGTGGCGATCGCGCGGGCCATGACGCTCTCTCCCTTCATCCTCCTCCTCGACGAGCCCTTCGAGGGGTTGGCCCCGGTTGTGGTGAGCCGCTTCATAGACGCCGTGAAGAAGATCAAGGCCATGGGCATCTCGCTCCTGATCGCCGAGTCCAACCTGAATACCGCCACGCGCATCGCCGACAGGCTCTACGCCATCGACCGCGGCGAGATCATCTTCACCGGGGCCCCCAAGAGCGCGCTCGAAAACGAAGAGGTCATGAAGACCATCCGCGGCTGAACGCCTGCGGCCAGGGGGTTCTTCGGCGGCCTGCCCGCGCGCCAGGCGACGAGCCGGAAGCGCTGGAGGAGGGTGATGCGGCAGGGGGTCACACGGGCGTGGGCTTCGGCGGGGGAAGGGAGGTCCCGGAAAAGGGCTATGGCCCCCCAGGTGGACTAGGGCAGGGCGACGACGATGACGCTCCCGTTCTGGAGGGCGGCGTGCCCGTCCCCTCCGGTGACGAGCTCCAAATCAGTCAGCCAGCCGAGACATGGCGTTTCGCCGGCGGCCTGCTCCCGAACCGTCTCCCACTCCCGTCGCGCCATGCCGTTCTGGACGCCCCAGCGGGCGGCGCTCTCCACCACAAGGAGCGCGCGGGCGGGCCGCCCCTCCAGCCGCTTCACGGCCGTCACGATCGCGTCCCGGCTGGCCTGGTGGAGCCCGTTCGTGCTGGCCGCCATGAGCCGGACGTTGGCTCCCGGCGGGATCGTGCCCCCGAGACGGAGGGACGTCCCCTCGATCCCGAGAACGCACCGGATCAGCCACTGATCCTCCGCCGCCACGAGGCCGAGGGGGAATCGGATCGGATCTTCGACGGAGCCCGGCAGCGCCTCGCGATAGACCTGAGCGGCCGGGCGGCCGTCCAGCTCGTGGACGAGACACCCGTCGGCCCGCGTGACGGCGCACGTCAGGCTCAGGGGGGTCCAGCCCAGTCCCACGCCCACGCCGACCGAGGCCGGCCCTTCCAGGCAGAGGACCGACAGCGGCCCCGGATCGTGGACAGCGCCACAGTAGAGGGCGCCCTCGTCCGAAGCCAGGCTGCCCACGGTCTTGAGTTTGGGGCCCATCATCTCCCGCCAGCGGCTTGCGAGCGGACCGGCACCCAGGGCCGCTCGGGAATCACCGAATGCCAGCGCGACGCCCCGCGGATAGCGTCGGCGGTTGGGACGCCCGGACAGGATCAGCCGAGTGACGCGGTCGACCGCCCGAACGGGATCCAGCGCCGTCGAGCCCGCGCAAGCCGATTGAATCGCCCAATCCTCCGACCGGAAGCACATGACTGCCACGCCGCGGGGCGCCACGCCCCCGTCGGTGAGGAGCCCGGCGCTTCCGCCTCCCGCCACGGGGATGGGTCCCAGCACTTCTCGAGCAATGGCCCCGGCCATCGGGACCGGCTCTCCTGCCGTGACGATCAAGGCCGCCTGCGGACTGCCGCCGGGGAGCCGCTCCCGCGCCTGCCGCGCGGCCTCGCGGGTGGCTTCAAAGAGGTCCTGCGCCTCGCTCAGGCCGAATCCAAATTCCATGGCCGGCACCTGTTACTGGAGGCCGAGAGTCATCCAGAGCGCCGCCAGCACGATTCCGATGAGGCCTTGAATGAGAAAGGTCCTTCCCCACTCCGCGGCCACGCTGACGGCGCGAGGCCTCTGGTCACGATACGCGAGGTGCTTGAGATCTCGTTTCATGAGTCGTTGCCTCCTCTCAGTTCCTGAGGGCCTTGTCCACGACACCGCCGATCAACCCGTGATCGGTCGGTTTGTGCGCGTAGTAGAGGATGCCCACCCGGCGGGCCGCCGCCTCGAGTTCGGGGGCGTAATCGCCGGAGGTCATGAGAACGGGGAGCTCAGGATCAATGTCCTTGAGGCGCCGGGCGAGGGCCTCGCCGGGCATATCCAGGAGCGACACGTCAACAATGGCCAGCAGGAGCTGTCGCGAGTGGGCGAGGAGCATGGCTTCCTCTCCCCGGGAGGTGTGGTAGGTGCGAAACCCGCGCCGGGAGAAGAAGCCGGCCAGGTGGGTGGCGGCATCGTCGTCCGCGTCAACCACCAACACCCACCGATCTCCGTGATCCTTGCTCGCCTTGGGCTCGTTCATGACCCTCTCCTGCAGGGGAGGGTTGCAGGGAGGATGCCATGCTTCGAGTAGGCCATATCTATTTAGAAATAAAGACTTTTCTACTGAGGGTCCGATCGGGTGGGCTACAGGAATGCCATCGTGACATGCCACAAGGATCGAGATGTCACGCTGACAGGAGGGGTGTTTCTAGAGGAGTCCGTACTCCTTGAGCCGGCGGTAGATGGTGCGCCGTGAGAGACCCAGGGCCTTGGCAGCGCCCTCCTTGTCGTTCTTGTGGACCTGGAGCGCCCTGAGGATCAGGTCCTTCTCGACTTCGGCCAGCGTCGGAAGAGGCTGCCCCCCCACCGGCTCGCGCGCGCGCGCGGTGAGGCTCGGCAGATCGGCCAGCCTCAGGTGGTCCCGCGCCCCGAGGGCGTAGGCGCGCTCGATGAGGTTCTCGAGCTCCCGGACGTTGCCGGGGAAATCATAGGCGGTGAGCGCGGCGAGCGCTTCTGGGTCGATCCCGGTCACCTCCCGCCTGAAGCGCTGGTTGAACTGGCGGAGAAAGTGCGCGATCAGCGCGGGAATGTCCTCCCGGCGCTCGCGGAGCGGGGGCAGCTGGACACGGACCACGTTGAGCCGGTAGAAGAGGTCCTGGCGGAGGCTGCCGTCCTTCATGGCCTCCTCGAGCTGCCGGTTGGTGGCGGCGATGATCCGCACGTCCACGGTGTGGGACTTCGTGGCCCCCACCGGACGCACTTCCTTTTCCTGGAGGACCCGGAGCAGCTTCACTTGGAGCGCCGGGGGAAGCTCGGCCACTTCGTCCAGGAAGATGGTCCCCCCGTGCGCCGACCGGAACAGGCCGATGGCGTCCGCCACGGCTCCGGTAAAGGAACCACGCATGTGGCCGAAGAGCTCGGACTCCAGAAGATCAGTGGGTATCGCGCTGCAGTTGACTGGGATGAACGGTCCCTTGACGCGCGGCGACAGGCGGTGTATGGCAGCGGCCACCAGCTCTTTTCCTGTCCCGCTCTCGCCCTCCACCATCACAGGTGAATCGGAGACCGCCACCTTGGCGACCATGTCCTTGATCGCCTGGACCTGCCGGGAGACACCCACGAGGTCGTTCACCGCCAGTTGCTCGCCCAGGCGGCTCCTGAGCGTGTTCACTTCCTTCCGCAAAAAGCGGCGCTCGATCAGACGAGCCAGCAGGTGCTTGAGCTCGTCGATCATGAGCGGCTTGGTCAGGTAATCGTACGCCCCCTCCTTGAGCGCCTCCACCGCGGTGGTCACCGTGGGGTAGCCCGTCATGATCACGACTTCCATGGAGGAGTCGTACCGCTTCAGCTCGCGGAGGAGGTCGATGCCGTCCATCTCGGGCATGCGGATGTCAATGAGCGCCGCATCCAGCAACTGGCCCTTGAGCATCCCGAGGGCCTCGGCGCCGCTTCCGGCCAGCGTGACCTCGTAGCCCCACTGGCTCAGCGCGGCCGACAGTAGGTCCCGGATCGGCCGCTCGTCGTCCACGACGAGGATCTTGGGGCGATCCATCGAGCACCTCCAGTTCGATGCTCAGTGTAGCATAGGGGGTGTCAAAGTGACAATTATGATGATGGCCGCGCGAGCGGGGCTTGCCATTGCGGAAGCACTATGTTAGCGTAGGGTTTGCGTTTTTTAGCGAGACTCTCGCATGGAATTTGTGCTGACCCTCCTGGAACCAGGCAGGGCTTTTTTATCCAGAGCGGCGCTTTCCCTGCCGAACCTGCTCGCGGCCCGCCTTCGGCCTGGGCTCTGAGGACCTTGCGCGGGACCAGGTGATCCGTTACCTGGAAGCCGCTCCCGTGGCAAAAGACACCCCACTAAAGGAGAGCCGCGATCAATGGCCCAAACAGCGCTCCACCTCACGGAAGCGACCTTCGATCAGGAACTCGCCCGGCACCCGGAGTTGCTCCTCGTGGATTTTTGGGCCGAGTGGTGCGCACCCTGCCGCATGGTCGCGCCGGTGCTCGAAGAGCTGGTGAAGGAGTCGAACGGGACCCTCATGCTGGCCAAGGTGAACGTGGACGACAACCCCGCCTTGGCGGCCCGCTACGGCATCCGCTCGATCCCCACCATCCTGTTCGTGAAAGGCGGAAAGATCCTGGACCAGGTCATCGGGGCCGTCCCCAAGGGTCAGCTGAAGAAGAAGCTCGAAGCGTTGGCCTGAGCGGTCGCCGGGCACTCCGATGAAGTCCGCCTCCCGCCACCTTCCGCCACTCTCCCCGTCACGAGAGGAGTTCAAGACTCTGGCCGAGCGCGGGAACCTGGTCCCGGTGTACGCCGAGCTGGCGGCGGACCTCGACACGCCCCTCTCGGCGTTCCTGAGGCTCCGGCCCGGGCCGCACGCGTTTCTCCTGGAATCGGTGGAAGGCGGCGAGAAGTGGGCCCGCTACTCCTTCCTCGGATCGGATCCCCTCATGATCTTCACGGCCCGGGGAAACCGGGTCACGCTCCGAACGCACGACGGCCGGACGGAGCGCCTTCCCGCGGGCGACCCGTTCCGGGCCCTCCGGGACCGGCTCGCGCGCTTTTCTCCCGTGGCGGTTCCCGGGCTGCCCCGCTTCCAAGGCGGGGCCGTCGGCTACGTCGGCTACGACGTGGTCCGGCACTTCGAGCGGCTGCCGCAGATCGCCCGGGACGATCTCAAGCTCCCCGATGCGATCTTCCTCTTCACCGACAGCCTCCTGGTCTTCGACAACCTCCGCCACCGCCTCCTCGTGATCGCCAACGCCCACGTCGAGAAAAGGGATCCGGCCTCGCTGGACCGGGCCTACGACGCGGCCGCAACGAAGATCGGACGGCTCCTGGCCAAGCTCGACCGCCCCACGCGCCATCCGCCTCCGCTGACGCTCCCGGCGGTGGATCCCTTGCTCGCCCTCGGCGAAGAAGGCTTCGAGTCCTCGCTGGACCAGGCGGCGTTCGCCGACCGCGTGCGCCGCGCCAAGGAGTACATCGCCAGCGGGGACGCTTACCAGATCGTGGTGTCGCGCCGGCTCGATACGCGCCTTCCGGTGGACCCCTTCAGGGTCTACCGCGCGCTCCGAACGATCAACCCGTCTCCGTACCTCTTCTTCCTCCGCCTCGGCAAGATCACCATCGTCGGCTCCTCCCCCGAGGTGCTCGTGCGGGTCGAGGACGGCCGCGTGGAGGAGCGACCCATCGCCGGCACTCGCCCCCGCGGCGCCGACGAGACCCAGGACGCCCGGATCGAGGCCGAACTGCGCCAGGACCCCAAGGAGCGGGCCGAGCACGTGATGCTGGTGGATCTCGGCCGCAACGACGTCGGGCGCGTGTCCACCCTGGGGTCGGTGGAGGTCAGCGAGTTCATGGCGGTCGAGCGATACTCGCACGTGATGCACCTGGTGAGCCACGTCCGCGGGACGCTGGCCCCGGGACGGGACGCTCTCGACGTGCTCGAGGCGTGCTTCCCGGCGGGCACGGTCACCGGCGCCCCCAAGATCCGGGCCATGCAGATCATCGAGGAGCTGGAGCCCGCCCGCCGCGGCCCGTACGCCGGCGCGGTCGGGTACGTCTCCTACTCGGGGAATCTGGACTCGTGCATCACGATCCGGACGATCGTCTTTCAGGGGAACCGGGCCTCCGTGCAAGTGGGCGCGGGGATCGTCGCCGACTCCGACCCGAAATCGGAGTGGCTGGAGACCGGGTCGAAGGCCCGCGGCATGATCCTGGCCCTCCGCTTCGCCGCCAGCCGATGATCCTCGTCGTCGACAACTACGACAGCTTCACCTACAACCTGGTCCAGTACCTCGGGGAACTGGGCGCCGAGCTAGAGGTGTTCCGGAACGACGCGATCACCCTCGACGAGATCGCCACGCTCCGACCCGAGCGGATCGTCATCTCCCCGGGTCCGGGCACCCCGGACGACGCCGGGGTCTCACTCGAGTTGATCAGGCGCTTTTACCGGACGCTCCCCATTCTCGGGGTGTGCCTGGGCCACCAGGCCATCGGCCAGGCTTTCGGTGGCCGGGTGAGCCGCGCCAAGCGACAGATGCACGGCAAGACCTCGGAGATTCACCACGACGCGCGCGGCGTGTTCCAAGGCCTGCCGCCCAGGTTCCTGGCCACCCGCTACCACTCCCTGGCAGTGCTCGAGGAAGGCTTCCCGCTGGACCTCGAGGTCTCCGCGCGCGCGGAGGACGACGAGATCATGGGCCTCCGCCACCGGCGGTTCCCCGTCGAGGGGGTGCAGTTTCACCCGGAGTCCGTCCTGACCGACCCGGGGAAAGCGCTCCTGAAGAACTTCCTGACGCTGCCCGCGCCCAGGGAGGGATGAGGCTCCACCGGCTCGGCGAGCGCGGCCTCATCCGGCGGATCCGGCGGACGATCGGATCGCCGACGCCGGGCGTTCGCGTCGGAATCGGAGACGACGCGGCGGTGCTCGAGCTCACGCCGGGGGCCTACCTCCTCGCGACGACGGACCTGGTCATCGAGGACGTGCACTTTCGCCGCCGGGCGGCGGGACCGGCGGACATCGGCTGGAAGGCCATGGCCGTGAACCTCTCCGACATCGCCGCCATGGGCGGCACGCCCCTGTTTGCCCTGGTCGCCCTCGCGTGCCCGGAAAAGACCGACGTGGAGGAGGTGGACCGGTTCTACGAGGGCCTGGCTGACGCCGCCCGCCCGCACGGGGTCCGGATCGTGGGAGGAGACACCTCCACCTCCCCCGCCGGGTGGATCGCCAACGTGACGCTTCTGGGGGAAATGACGGGCCGCCCGCGGCTTCGCTCCGACGCCCGGGCGGGAGATCGGATCGCCGTCCTGGGCGATCTCGGCCGCTCCGCCGCCGGGCTTGCCGCGCTGGAGGCCGAGGCACGGCCGCCCCTCCCCGATGAGGTCCTCGCCGACGTGACGCGCGCCCACCTTCGCCCGGTCGCGCGGGTCGCCGAGGGAAAGTGGCTGGGGGTCGCCGACGGAGTCCACGCGATGATCGACCTCTCCGACGGCCTCGCGACAGACCTCGGCCACGTCGCCTGCGAGAGCGGCGTGGCCGCCCGGGTCGAGCTGGCCCGCCTCCCCGTCGCGCCCTCCACCAGGGCGGTGGCGGGGGCGCTCGGCCTCGATCCCCTCGAGCTGGCAGCGACGGGGGGGGAGGATTACGAGCTGCTGTTCACGGCCGAGGCCGGGCCGATGGGGGACCTTGCCGCCGGGCTTGCCTCCGCCACGGGCGCTCCGGTGACGGTGATCGGCGAAATCACGGCCGGGGACACCGGCGTCACCTTCCTGGACGCCGCGGGCCGGGTCGTGGAACTCGGCTCCGGCTTCGAACACTTCCGTGGATAGCGCCGTCGCCCTCGGGCTCCTGGGGCTCGCTCTGCTTCTCTCGATCTCGGCCCTCCTCAATGGGGCCGAAGCGGCCTACTTCTCGCTGGGCCGCCTCAGGCTCCGACGGCTCGCGGACACCGGGGAGGCCCTGGACCCCCTGGCCCCGCTGCTTACCCGTCCCCACGACCTGCTGGTCACGCTCCTCGTGGGAATCACGCTGATCGACATCGGCGCCCCCGCCCTCGCATCCTTCGTGGCGGAGCGGCTCTTCGGCCGATGGGGGCTCGCCGTCGCCATCGGGGCCATGCTGTTCCTCACCACGGTCTTCACGGAGGTCCTCCCGATGACCCTGGCCCTGGAAAATCCGGGGCGGTTCGCCGGGTGGGTCAGCCGCCCGGTGGCGTGGCTTTCGATCCTGCTCACGCCGGTGCGGGGTCTCTTCGCCCGCCTCACGGCGCTCACGCTTCGCGCCCTGGGCGGCGAGCGTCAGGAGCCCCTCCTCACGACCCAAGAGCTCCGGACCCTCGTGGACGTGAGTGCGCGGGAAGGGGTCGTGGACCGGGACGAGCGGGAGATGATCCACAAGGCGCTGGAGCTCGAGGACACCCTGGTCCGAGCCGTCATGGTCCCCCGCCCCGACATGTTCTGCCTGGAGCTCCCGACGCCCCCCCAGCAGCTCCTCGAGTCGCTCCGCGAGAACCTGCATTCGCGAGTGCCGGTCTACACGGAGAACATCGACCAGATCGTCGGGATCCTCTATACGAAGGAACTCCTGCCCTATGTGCGCGGGCTGCCGCTGGATTTCGACCTCCGGGCCCGCCTGCACCCTCCCTATTTCGTCCCCGAGTCCAAGCGGGTGCACGCGCTCCTCAGGGAGCTGCAGGCCAAGAAGCTCCACATGGCCATCGTGGTGGACGAGTACGGCAGCACGTCGGGCCTCGTGACCCTCGAGGACATCCTCGAAGAGCTCGTGGGCGAGATCTCGGACGAGTTCGACGAGGTCGAGCGGCTGATCCAGGCCGTGGACGCCCGGACGTTCAGGATCTCAGGGAAGCTTCCCATCGACGAGCTCAACCAGGCTACCGGGATGACCCTCTCCAGCGAGAGCTACAGCACGGTGGGCGGGTGGGTGCTCGATCTCTTCGGCCGGATCCCCCACCGCGGCGAACGCGTCGAGATTCCGGCCGGGACGGTGGTAGTCGAGCGGGTGGAGAGGACTCGCGTGGTCGAGGTCCTCCTGACTCTAGGGACGCCGGCGCGCGGCAAGGCCATCGCATGATGTTCGCCGCCGTGATCGTCGTCTGCCTGATGGCGACCGCCTTTTTCTCGGCGGCGGAGATGGCCTTCCTGGGCGCCAACCGGATCAGGCTCCGCCACTTGGCGGAAGGGGGGCACAAGGTGGCGGCCCGGTACCTCGAGGCCTTCAGGAGTCCGAAACAGATCCTGTCTACGGCCAAGATGGGGGTCCTCACGGCCCACATCGTCGCCGCTTCCGTCGCAACCTGGGCCCTTCTCCCCCGCCTGGGCGCGGCAGCGGCTCTCGTCTCCACGCTCATCCTCACCCCGATCATGCTGATCCTCGGGGAGGTGATCCCCAAGGCCATCGCGCAGCAGTGGGCGACGGGGCTCATCCTCCGCCTCTTCCGGCCACTGACCTGGGCGGACTGGCTTCTCGGTCCCGCGACGTGGGCGGCGGGCCGGATCGTCGATGGCGTGCTGGCGCGCGCGGGTGGCGCGCGCGACCGCGTCCGGTATTTCGTCTCCCGCGAAGAGCTCAAACTTGTCCTCCAGATGGAGCCGGAGGAGGCGGACGTGACCACGCAGGAGGCGGAGATGATCGACAAGATCTTCTCGCTCGGCGAGACCACGGTGCGCGAGGTCATGGTCCCCCTCGTGGACGTGGCGGCGTTGCCGGAAACGGCCGCTCCCGACGAGGCGATCGCCCTGATCCGCGCGCGCGGCTTTTCCCGCCTTCCCGTCTTCCGGGATCGGGTACTGAACATGGTCGGGCTGGTGACGGCCATGGACCTCCTCCGACGGGGCGCGGCGGCGGCAGCCGTCAAGGACCTGATGCGGCCGGCCACCTACGTTCCGGAAACCAAGCGGGTGGACGACCTCCTCAGGGAGATGCAGAGGGGCCGGATCCAGCAGGCGATCGTCGTGGACGAGTACGGAGGGGCTGTCGGGATCGTCACGCTCGAGGACATCCTCGAGCAGATCGTGGGCGAGATCCAGGACGAGCACGACCGGACGCCGACCACCATCGAGCGGCTCCCCGACGGGGCCTTCCGGGTGGCCGGGCGCGTGGGGATCCAGGAGATCAACGAGGCCCTCGAGTGGGACCTCCCCACCGGCGACTACGAGACCGTGGCCGGGATGATCCTCGCGACGCTCCACCGGCTGCCGCGCACCGGGGAGGAGTTCAGGGTGGGCCGGTACCACCTGACGGTCCTGGAGGCCGACGACCGGCGGGTTGTCACCGTGAAGATCGCCCCCGCTCGTCCGTCCCCGCCCGGGAAGTAATGGCCGACCCTCGGGCCGCAGTTCTAAAGGAGGCGCTCTGATGGGGAGCATGATCGAGTTCAAGCGAAACGGGCAGCAAGTGGGAGCATACCTGGCAACACCCACGGGCGCGGGGCCAGCTCCCGCCGTGATCGTGATCCAGGAGTGGTGGGGGCTTAACGAGCACATCAAGAACGTGGCCGAGCGGTACGCCCGCGAGGGGTACGTCGCCCTGGTCCCCGACCTCTACCATGGCAAGGTCACGGCGGACCCCAACGAGGCCGGCAAGCTCATGGCGGCTCTCAACCGGGATGAGGCCGTCAGGGATCTCCTCGGAGCTATCCAGCACCTCAAAGCGACGAAAGAGGTGCGGGGGGATCGCATCGGGGTCACCGGGTTCTGCATGGGGGGCTCCTATGCGCTGCTGCTCCCGTGCCGCACCAAGGAGATCCGCGCTGCCGCGCCGTACTACGGGGAGATCCCCGATGAGGCGGCCCTCCGGAGTCTCGCCTGCCCGATCCTCTACGTCTATGGCGACGCCGATTTCTGGATCACCAAGGACGAGGTGAAGCGGCTCCAGACCTCGCTCAAAAAGCTCGGGAAGGCCGGCGAGGTGAAGATCTACCCCGGCGCGCCCCACGCCTTCTTCAACGACACGCGCAAGGACGTGTACCGCCAGAAGGAGGCCCAGGATGCCTGGCGTCGGACGCTCGACTTCTTCGCCAAATACCTCAAGAGTTAAGGGTGCCGCGCGACATCCCCCTGGCTAACGGCACCCTGCTGGTCGGGTTCGACCGAACCTACCAGATCCGGGACCTCTTCTACCCGACCATCGGCGGGGAGAACCACGTCGTCAATTTCCCCTTTCGCTTCGGCGTCTGGGTGGACGGTCAGTTCTCGTGGTTCGGCGAGGAGTGGGACCTCGCCATGGACTATCAGGACGACGCCCTCGTGACCCGGGTCACCGCGCGCCACGACGGGCTCGGCCTCGGCCTCGAATGCCAGGACGCGGTGGATTTCCACGAGAACGTGTACATCCGGCGAATCACGGTCTCGAACCAGCGACAGACGCGCCGAGAGGTTCGCCTCTTCTTCCATCACGATTTCCGCATCGCAGGCACCGACATCGGCGACACCGCGCTCTACGACCCGCGCCTCAGGTGCGTGATCCACTACAAGCGGCAGCGGTACTTCCTCGCCAACCTGTCGGTCCGCGGCGTGGCGGGGGTGGAGCAGTATGCTACCGGCGTGAAGGCCTACGACGGCTTCGAGGGGACCTGGCGGGACGCCGAGGACGGAGTGCTCGGGGGTAACCCGATCGCTGAGGGGTCGGTGGATTCGACCATCGGGACGTCACTGTCGCTCGAGCCCGGTGGGCGGGGCGAGTGCTACTACTGGATCGCCGCGGGGCAGACCCACCGGGAGGTCCGGATCCTGAACCAGCTCACCATGGAGAAAACCCCCGAGCTGCTGCTCTCCCGGACCGCCGCCTACTGGAACCTCTGGACGCGCTGCGCGGGGAGCGACGGGAAATCCGACCTGCCCGAGACCTGCCACCGGCTCTACCGGCGGAGTCTTCTCACGATCCGCACCCACATTGATAACAACGGCGCCGTCGTGGCGTCCATAGACTCGGAGACGCTGCAGCGCGGGCGGGACACCTACAGCTACCTCTGGCCGCGGGACGGGGCGCTCGTGGCCTACGCGCTGGACCGGGCCGGATACTTCGAGCTGACGAAGCGCTTCTTCTTCTTCTGCCGGGAGATCGTCCGCGAGGAGGGATATTTCCTCCACAAGTACAACCCAGACGGCTCGCTGGCCTCCTCCTGGCATCCGTGGATCAAAGGGGGGGAGCCCCAGATCCCGATCCAGGAGGACGAGACCGCGCTCGTCATCTGGGCCCTCTGGCATCACTACGCTCGCTTCCGAAACACCGAGTTCATCAAGGTCCTCTACCGGCCGCTGATCACCCGGGCAGCCGAGTTCATGGTCATGTACCGGGATCAGGCGACCGGGCTGCCGCTGCCCTCCTACGATCTCTGGGAAGAGCGGCAGGGCGTGCTGACCTTCACCACGGGGGCTGTTCACGGGGGGCTCAGGGCCGCGGCCGCCTTCGCCCGCGCCTTCGGCGAGGTGGACCGCGCAGAGCACTATGAGGGCGCGGCCGAGGAGATCCGGAAGGGCATGGAGAGATACCTCTGGCACGAGAAGAGCGGCCGCTTCGTCCGAATGATCTCGCCGGTCGGGGACGGCTTCGACGTGGACCTGACGGTGGACGCGAGCCTCTACGGCTGCTTCGCGTTTGGAGCCTACGACCCGCGGGATCCGAAGGTGGTCGGGACGATGGACGCCGTGGCCCGCACGCTCCAGACAAAGACGCCGGTGGGAGGCGTAGCCCGCTACGAAGGTGATCGCTATCAGGCGGTCGAGCCCGCCAGCCCCGCCGTGCCCGGCAATCCCTGGTTCATCTGCACGCTCTGGCTCGCCCAGCACCAGATCGCCCGGGCCAGCACGCCCGAGGAGCTCCGACCGGCGCGCGAGATCCTGGAATGGGTGGCGGCACATGCCCTGCCCTCGGGGGTTCTGGCCGAGCAGATCCACCCCCGATCGGGACTGCCGCTCTCCGTCTCACCGCTCACGTGGAGCCACGCCGAGTACGTGAGGACCTACCAGGACTACACGGAGAAGTTCCGGAGCTTCACGTCCTGCCCCGAGTGCGGTCGCCCCCACGAGCACCCGGAGGCCGGCCAGCCGCCTTCGACCCCGGGATGCCTGCCGGACCCCTTCGCCCGCCCCTGACGTGTCTCCACACCTACCGGATCTTCCGGATTCTCGAGCGCGTCGATGGAGTCGGCGCCGCCACGTTTCTCGAAGCACGGAAGGTCCTCAGCCAGCCCCGCTAGCGGTCATCCGCTGCACGCCTGCTGCTGCCGCGAAGCCTCTCATCCGCTCACTCCCTGATACAGTCCAGTTTTGGCGGACCAGGTCCTACGGACTATGCCTGAGAATCTTCTATGGAGCGCTTCTCGAATTTCAGAACCGCATGCGAATCTAACAAATTCTTCTGGAAACTACAATCAACTGGCAAGTGCGCCGTACGTATTCCCAGTTTCTCAGACAAGAAACTTCTTGTCCATATCGCCCCCGATCAGGTCATCATCGACGAAGATATGGCAGGCGATCATGAGGCTGAACGTATGTCCGATGTGCGCCCGCACCCTGTGAATTTTCCCCGAAACATTCAGCTCGCCCTCGAGGGTGCTCGCGACCAGGCCGGGCGGTTTAGACTGCGGGATCGGTTTCCCGTCGAAGATCAGTGATTCCCCGCTTCGCAGAAGAAGGTTCCACCAATTCGTGACGACGATCCTGTGACCTCGCCAGGATGCTACCCACCTTTTCTCGTGATAGAAGAAGCTCATACCCTTCCTCCGATAATATTCTAAGCGTGATGATTTTCCTGCATCAATCTCATTCTGAAGCGCACGTCAGAGCCTAGTCGACATAAAGGCCATTCTCGGGCGTGGCCAGGGTCGGTCGTTGGGGCAAGAGGAAGTCGCGGGAGGTGAAGGGGAACGCTGCCGGCAGGGGGTCTACTTCCGAGAACGGGCCTCA
>JAHFDN010000050.1 GCA_023248995.1 Candidatus Rokuibacteriota bacterium | reverse complement strand
GACAGCGTCTTGGTAATCTTCCCCGGCCTCCTTTCTGTACATCCACATGTACATCGGGATGCTCATCCTGTCAATGGCCAACGAAAGGTGGGCGGACGGAAGGGAGCTTGGGCAGCTTCCTGGCCTAGACTCCGCGTCGCGGGACTTGGGCGGACATGCCGCCCGCGACGCTCCGTTCGCGGGGAAGGCCCCGCGCTATGCGGCCTTGCCCGAACTGTCATCTAAATTTCGGACCGCATGGTATAATGGGCGCCACGGCTCTCGGTCCGCCGCACGGCCCCGCGGCAGATCACCAGGCTCAGTTCCAGCATGTCCCGGAGCTGCCGCGTGAACGAGACGACCGCCCGCCGCGCTTCCATCCCCTGCTGATGTAGGCTAGGATATTGGCGTGTGGGACAGCGCCGGGCCGGACCGGCGCCTGCGGAGGAGTCGAGAAAATGGGTACGATTCAGTTGGACATCCCCGACGAGGTCTTGATCAGCTTGAAGGAGAATCCGGAATCGATCGGGCGGGAGGTGCGGATGGCGGCGGCCGTGAAGCTGTTCGAGATGGGCAAGCTGTCGTCGGGGCGTGCAGCACAGCTCGCGGGGACGTCGCGGGCCGAGTTTCTGCTGGCGTTGGGGCGCTATCAGGTATCTCCCTTCGCCCTGACGAGGGAACAACTGGAACGCGATGTGAACAATGCCTGATCCGACCGTCATCGCGAATACCTCTCCCCTCCTCTACCGCCACCAGATTGGCTGCCTGCACCTGCTCCACAGCTTGTACCGGGTCCTTGTCGTACCTCCCGCCGTCCAAGAGGAACTGGAGGCGGGCCGGCGGCAAGGATTCGACGTCCCGGACGTGCTGGGGCTGGGGTGGATCGAAGTGCGCCCTGTCGCCTCAGCGGCACTGGTGCCTGCTGTCGTCGATCTTGGGCGGGGAGAAGCGGAAGTCATCGCGTTGGGCATGGAACTCAGAGGCAGCCTCCTGATTGTTGACGATCAACTGGCGCGGCGGATCGCGGACCTTCACGGTCTCCGGTACACGGGCACGCTCGGCGTGCTTGTGAAGGGGAAGCAGGTGGGCCATCTTTCCTCGGTCAGGGCGATGATTACCGCGCTCCGCGGAAAAGGGATGTGGCTGAGCGACTCCGTGGTTGAGGATGCCCTGCGCCTGTCCGGGGAGCGGGCTTAGAACTTACTAACCAGTCCATAATTTAGACTACACATTCTGAACTGACTATGCTATCTTCACTGCATGAAAAGACAAGACGGACGTTCTCTCCCACACGCCACGCTGGAAACACTGCGTCTCATGGCCGTTCGCCGCGTGCGGGCCGGCGAGAAACCGAGCGCGGTCATCCGGAGCTACGGGTTCTGCCGGACGACCATCTACCGGTGGTTGCGCGCCGCCGCCGCGGGCGGCGAGCGGGCGGTGCGCGCGCGGAAAGCCACGGGCCGCCCCCCGGTGCTGACGCCCAAACAGTTGGAGCAGGTCCGGCGCTGGATCAACGGCAAGGATCCCCGCCAGTACGGCTTCGACTTCGGGCTCTGGACCCGCCAGGTGGTGCGCGCGCTCATCGCCCAGCGCTTCGGGGTTCACCTGGGGGTCACCACGGTCGGGCGGCTCCTGGCGCAGCTGGGGATCACCCCCCAGAAGCCGCTGCGGCGCGCCTACGAGCGGGATCCGGTGGCCATCGCCCGCTGGCAGCGCGAGACCTTTCCCGCCCTGCGCCGCCGGGCCAAGCGGCGGGGGGCGGCCATCTTCTTCCTGGACGAAGCCGGCGTGCGCTCCGACGCCCCCCTCGGGCGGACCTGGGGGCTGCGCGGCCAGACCCCGGTGGTCCCGACCAGCGGCCGGCGCCAGGCGGTGAACGCCATCTCGGCCCTGACGGCGCGCGGGGCCTTCTGGTACCGGACCTACACCGGCCGCCTCAACGCGCCCACCTTCGAGGCGTTCCTGCGGGCCTTCCTCCGCGGCCGGCGCCAGCACGTGTTGCTCGTGCTGGACCGCCACCCGGCCCACATCGCCAAACGCATCGCGCGGTTCGTCCAGGCCCAGCGGGGGCGGCTGGAGCTCCACTTCCTCCCCGGCTACGCCCCGGACCTGAACCCGGATGAATTCGTCTGGAATCATCTTCGCCAGAAAGGGGTGACGAAGACCCCGCTGCGGCACGACGAGTCGCTCCACGAACGGGTCGAGCGGGACCTGGCGGCCATCAAGGCCCGGCCCGCGCTCGTGCGGTCATTCTTCCAGGCGGACAGTGTAGCCTATATTCTGGACTAGGTAGTATCGCGGTGTTTGACTGCTCTTGGCGGCCGCGACGAGACCCGCGACGCGTTCGGGCGAGAGCGGGAGCTCGGTGACCGTGATGCCCAGGGGGGCCAGGGCGTTGGCCACGGCGTTGGCGATCATGGCGGGAGCGCGGATGGTGCCGCCCTCGGTCATGCCCTTGAAGCCGCCCAGCGTCACGGGGGGCACCGTCTCGATGTGGGGGACCTCGATGGGCGGGAGCGTGGCGGCGCTGGGCAGCAGGTAGTCCATGAAGGTGGTCGCCAGCGGCCGCGCCTGGCCGTGGTACGCCAGGTCTTCGAGGAGGGCGTTGCCGATCCCCTGGGCACGGCCTCGGCCAGTGCCAGGAGCGTGGAGCCAGTTCGGCTCGGTAAGCAGGCCAGAGATGCAGGGCGAGTGGAGCGGGTTACGACAACCTGTCCCGCTCGTCAGGTTCCACGGCGGCCACCTTGGCAAGGGCGCGCGCAAACTTCTCCCGGCTCCCGCGAGCACCTCGCCTTTGCAAGTACTCCTGGGTCATCAGGGCGGACATTTTTTCCGCCAGCGCGGTCGCGATGAACTGATTGATCGAAACCCCGTCCCGCCTCGCCAGCTCCCGCACTCGCCTGTGGAGCGAATCGGCCAACCGCAGACTGATCGTGCTCACGAGAGCAACCCCCTTTTTTGGAGAAACTCCCTCGGCGTCAGCACCTGCACGCCGAACCTCTCAGCACCCGCGAAGTCCCGCTTGTTGTAGGTGACGATCGTGTCGCAACCCGCCTCGACTGCCAGCTCCAGGATGAAGTCGTCCTTCGGGTCCCTCAGGAAGGGCCGCCAGAGATAGGAGATCTCGTGGTGGTTCGCCACGCGGCACACATAATCCAGGATATCATCGATGTCCCCACGTGTCAGCGCGGTGTCACGGAGATGACCCTTCGCAGCCTCCTCGTATTCGAGGACGAGTGGCACGGAGACGCTGATCTGAAACTGCCTGCCCCCAACGAGCGAGAGCAGCTTGAACGACGCCCCTCGTCTGGAGCGCAATGCTGAGAGAAAGACGTGGGTGTCGATGACGATCCGGGGGACCCTCATCGTGGTATCATATTCGATACCGAAGCGTTCGTCAACCGCGCGCCGGTCGTCGAGACGTGGTAGCCCTTCTAGCCTTTCCGCAAGGCTTCCCTTGCGGCTGTCTCCGGGGCGACGTGGTCCCCATGCGAGGCGAAAACCACGGGCTGGAGGCCCCGAAGGAACGGCCTGCGCGCCGTCTCCGGAATGGCTGGCGCACGCGTAGCGGGCAGGCAGAGGGGCGGCGCTGTTACTGCGCCTACCGCCTGTGGGCGGCGGCAGCCGCCACGACCAGCTTGGCGATGCGTTCGGGCGAGAGGGGGAGATCGGTGACCGTGATGCCGAGGGGGGCGAGGGCGTCGGCGACGGCGTTGGCGATGGTGGCGGTGGCGCCGATGGTGCCGCCCTCGGCCATGCCCTTGAACCCGCCCAGCGTCACGGGGGGCAGCGTCTCGATGTGGGTGACCTCCAGGGGCGGGAGCGTGGTGGCGCTGGGCAGCAGATAGTCCATGAAGGTGGTCGTCAGCGGCTGCGCCTGGCCGTCGTACGCCAGATCCTCGTAGAGGGCGTTGCCGATCCCCTGGGCCACGGCGCCATGCACCTGCCCGTTCACCACCATCGGGTTCACCATCCTCCCGCAGTCCTCCACCACCAGGTAGCGGACCAGCTCGACGTGCCCGGTCTCGAGGTCCACGTCCACCACGGCCAGGTGGGCGCCGTTGGCGAACGTGGCCGGGGGCGGATCGAAGTAGTGCGTGGCCTCCAGGCCCGGCTCGATGTCCGGCGGCAGGGGGGCGGCAGCGGCGGGGAAGTAGGCGGCGGCGGCCACCTCCTTGACGGTGATCCGCCGCGACGGCGTCCCCCGCACGGAGATCACGCCGGCCTCGATCGCCAGGTCTTCCACCGCCGCCTCCAGGCGGTGGGCGGCCACCCGCAGCACCTTCTCCCTGACCTTCCGCGCGGCCAGGATCAGGGCGCCGCCGTTTACCACGATGGTGCGGCTGGCGAAGGTGCCGCTGCCGTAGGGGCAGTTGTCGGTATCGGTGGGCATGATGGTGGTGTCGGCCAGGTTCACGCCCAGCTCGTCGGCCACGATCTGGGCCAGGGTGGTGGCGTGCCCCTGGCCCTGCGAGGCGGCGCTGCAGTACGCGCGCACCTGCCCCGTGGGCTCCACCTTGATGGTCGCCGCGTCGTACCCGGGG
>JAHFDN010000049.1 GCA_023248995.1 Candidatus Rokuibacteriota bacterium | reverse complement strand
CGCCAGGTCGTCGATGTCGTAGCCCCGGTAGAGCAGCCGCCCTTGCCGCCCGTCGATGAAACAGATGTCCGACGTCGACACCACCACGTCTTCGAGGCCGGCTTTGATGGGAATCGTCATGCGCCCCTCCACGGATACCCTTTTCTACCACGCCCGCCCGGCCTCTTCAAGGATCGCCCCTCGTCCCTTCGAACCGGGACCGTTCGGGAGCCTTGTGGCGATTGACAGGGCCCGTTGACTTTAGTAAGGTCGTTGGCATTATCAGCGATCCGCAAAGACATTCTCCAGGAGCCCTCGCCGTCGTGAGGGAAGGGACCGAACACATATCACGCCAAGAACAACGGAGGCACCGATGACCGAGTTACTCACGCCCGGTGGCACGATGGAGATGGTCCGGGAGAGCCTGGCGGCGGGGGCCGATTCCGTGTACGTGGGGCCCCGCGGGTGGAGTCGTCGGGAGGCGGCGTACGAGCTGGCCCACGACGAGATCCACGAAGTGATCCGGATGGCCCACGATCGGGGGGCCCGCCTCCGGGTGGCGCTGAACGCCGATATCGAGACGGCGGACCACACGGACATGATGCGGAAGGTGGAGACCTACGCCCGCTGGGGGGTGGACGGCTTCATCGTGAAGACGCCGGAGGCGATGCGGGCGATCCACGCGCGCTTCCCCGAGATCACCATCCACGCGAGCGTGGGGTGCAACGTCCGGGATCGAGCGGCGATGGAGCGGGTGAAAGCGGCGGGGGCCACCCAGTTCGTGGCCTCGACGGCGGTGAGCACCTACGAGCGGATCGCGGCGCTCAAGCGGACGGCGGACGAGGTGGGGATCGGGGTGGAGCTCCTGATCCACTCGAACCGGTGCGTCACGGGGGTGGGAGGCTGCCGGCTCTACGACTACTTCGCCCCGTACTTCGAGGAAGAGGTGGTGCACGACTCGGACGGCAGCACCCGGGTCAAGCTCATCGGCAACCCGGACAAAGGGGGCGTGTGCTACCGCCCGTGCCTGGGGACGCACGTCCCCCAGATCGCCGAGAAGTTTCCCGCCAAGGTGCTGACGTATCTGGAGAAGTCCAACAACGAGATCTACGCGCTCCTGGAGGACGTGCCGCGGTACCTTGCCCTGGGCGTCACGACCTTGAAGATCCAGGGGCGGGAGTACCCGGCGCCGCTCATCGCCGAGCTGACGAAGATCTACCGGCGGCTGATGGACCAGACCCAGGCGGGAGCGGCCGACGTCCCGGCCGCCCGGGCCGCCCTGGACCCGGTCCTGGCGGAGCGAGATCAATGCCGGAACGCCAAGACCCAGCGGCTGAACGAGCGGCTGATGGCCAAGGTCTCCGCGGACCTGCACCAGCGGCTGGTCAGCCGGATGGCGTCCACCGACTGGGATCCGAACTCGGAGGAGGCCCACCTCCGCCAGGCCGAGCCGAACGCGTAGCCCCGGGGAGGGGCAAGAGCCCAGGTGACGGAGTCGTACTTCGACTGGACGCAGGGGCTCTTCGATCCGACGCGCATCTTCGACAAGCCCGAGGCCCTCGGCGGGGTCCGCGTCCTCGAGCTGACGACCCTCATCCTCGGCCCCACCGCCGCCGACTTCCTCGGCGAGTTCGGGGCCGAGGTCATCAAGGTGGAGCTGCCGCCGCGCGGCGACACCATGCGCTACGTGACCCCCGAGGCCACCTTCTGGAAAAACGCCGCCCTGGGTTTCTTCCCCGAAAATCACTCCAAGTACCACGTCGGCATCGACCTCCACACCGAGGAGGGGAAGGACCTGTTCAAGCAGCTGGCCGGAAGGTCCGACATCCTCGTGGAGAACTTCCGCGCCGGAACCCTCGACCAGTGGGGCATCGGGTACCGCCAGCTCAGCGCCCTGAACCGGCGCCTCATCTACGTCGCCGCCTCGGGGTTCGGCCAGTGGGGGCCGTTTTCGCTGGGCCGCGCCTCCTACGACGGCGTCGCCCAGACCGTGAGCGGGATGGTCGGCATCACGGGGTTCCCCGAACGGCCGCCGATCCTCTGCGGGATCTACATCGGGGACTGGTTCGGTGGCCTCCTGGCGGCAACCGCGGCGCTCGTCGCCTTCCATCACCGCACCAAGACCGGGGAGGGGCAGTTCATCGACTACGCCCAGTCCGAGGGCCTCATCCGCTCGCTGGACTGGACCTGGCTGCGCCACGGGCTGACCGGCCAGGACCGGGGTCCGGCGGGGAACCGCGACGAGGCGCTGGTGCCGGCCGGCATCTTTCGCTGCCGCGACGGCTTCGTCGCGGTCGCAGCGCCCCGCGACGAGGAGTTCCAGGGGCTCTGCGTCGCCATGGGGGAGCCCGAGCTGGCAAAGGATGGACGCTTCGCCGCGCTCCCGGCGCGCCAGCAGCCTGCCCACGCGGATCTCCTGCTGAAGCGGATCGGCAGCTGGGCCAGGGAGCGGACGCGGAGCGAGATCGAAGGGCTCGCGGAGAAGTTCGGCTTCGCCGCAGCCCCGGTCGTCTCCGCGGAGGACCGGTACCGGGACGAGCACCTCAGGGCTCGTGGCACGGTGTGGGCCTACGAGGACCCGGTCTACGGGCCGATGGTGGAGCACGGGCCCGCGCCGAAGCTCTCCCAGACGCCCGGGCGGATCCGGTGGTCGGCAAAGCCCGTCGGCTGGCACAACGAGGAAATCCTCCTTCGGCTGCTCGGTCTCTCTCAGGCGCGGCTCCGCGAGCTGGAGGCCAAGAAGGTGGTCGGCAAGTGGGCGGACGTCACGGGCGCCAAGCCCCCCGACGACTGGACACCGTGAGCGACCGCGACGCCCCCTGGGCCGAGTACGCCAGGAAGCTCACGGAACCGGCATCGGTGCCGGAGAAGCCCGAGGCCCTGGGCGACCTCAGAGTGCTCGACTGCTCCCAGGGGAACTTCGCAGCCCTCTTCTGCTCCTCCATCCTGGCCGAATTCGGGGCGGAGGTGATCCGCGTGGAGCCGCCGGGAGGCGACGTGGCCCGGCTTTTTTCGCCCCGGGGACTCCTCCACCGCGCCACGGGCCTGGGCTACCTCGTCGAGGGGCGGAACAAGCGCCACATCACCCTGAACCTCGAGGCCGCCGACGGGCGTCATCTCTTCGAGCGGCTGGCTCGCCACGTGGACGTGGTCATCGAGAGTGCCAAGCCCGGCCAGATGGACGCTTGGGAGATCGGCTACCGCCAGCTGAGCCAGGCGAACCCCCGGCTGGTCTACCTGGCGATGTCCACCTACGGTCAGTTCGGCCCCAGAGCCGCCTCCCCGATTCCCGACTACGACATCACAGACCAGGCGCTCTCGGGCATCGCCAACGCGACGGGCGAGCCGGAGGGAGAGGGACCCCCGGAGTCCTGCGCTCCTACCAGGCAGGGAAGCTGGTTCGGCTGGTACAGCGGAGGCGGCTGGGGGGCCTTTGCGGTGATGGCAGCCCTGGTCTGGCGCGCGACGTCCGGGCGCGGGCAGTTTGTGGACTGCGCCCCCGGCGAGGGGGGGATGCGCTTCACCGATTCCGATCTGCACTGGTACCACTCGCACCGCCGCGGGTTCAAGCGGCTCGGGGCACTCAACATCGCCGTGTTCCCGTACACGCTGATCAAGACCAAGGACTCGTATTCGTACATCGCGGGCTTCTCCGACATCAACTGGACCGGCCTCACCACGATCATGGGGCGCCCCGACCTCAAGGAGCGGTATCCGACCACGAAGGATCGAGTCCACCATGCCAAGGCGCTCCATCGGGAGCTCGAGGCGTGGGCCCACGACCTCACGTCCCAGGAGATCCTGGACAGGGTGCAGGACTACATGCTGAACAAGCGTGGTCCGGGCACCGTGGCCACCGCCCGCCTCAACCGCCCCGCCGAGACCCTCGCCGAAAGTCATTGGTGGGAGCGGGGGGTTTTTGAGAGAATAGAAGACCCAGACTATGGGGAGCTCCTGTTGCAGGCGCCCCCGTGGAAGATGTCCCGGACGCCGCCCCGGATCAAGTGGGCGTGCCGGCCGGTCGGGGCGGACAACGAGCTCGTGTACATGAGGTATCTGGGCCTGGGGCGGGAGCGGCTTCGGGCCTTTAAGGCCGAAGGCGTCATCTAGCGCCCCGGCGCAGAGGAGGGTACAGCATGATGGGGTTCAGACTAGTGAGCGCGGTTGTCGTTCTCGCCCTGGCGCTCAGCGGGCCTCTGGCGCCCGTGGCGCGGGCCCAGGAGCAGCAGAAGACGGAGGGCCAGATGGCCCCCGCCCCCGACAGGGGAGACGGCGCCTGGCGGGTCGGCGCGGGGGTTGCCACGGGGGCGAACTTCTTGTTCAAGCCCCTCTTGTGCGCGCTGGGCGGGGCCACCGGGGTCGCGGTGCTCCTGGTCAGCCTTGGCAGCGGCCACCGCTGGGCGGGCCGGGTATGGGAAGAAGGGTGCAGCGGGCCCTGGATCATCACGGCGGCCGACCTGAAGGGGGAGGACCAGGAGACCCGGCTCAAGTTCTGGTCGGAGAGCGAGGAGTACCAGAAGTAGCAGGCGCTTCGTAGAAACGATCCCGGCCGGGTGCCCGTCCCCCCGGGCGC
>JAHFDN010000005.1:74878-86814 GCA_023248995.1 Candidatus Rokuibacteriota bacterium | reverse complement strand
ATCACCACGTCCCCCCCCAGCTCCCCAAACCCCGCCATCGCGTCGTCAAAGCGCTCCGAGACCAGCGTCCGGGGGGTGGGGAGGCCGGCGTCCTCGAGCAGCGCGGAGGTGAAGTACTTGTCCACGCTGCGTTCGATACAGCGCGGCGAGTTGATCACGGGGATCCCGAGCCGCGTCAGCCGATGAAGCGCATCCACGCGAAAGATGACCTGCTCGAGCGACCCGCTCGGGATCGCCCGGACGAGAACCGCAGCGCAGTCGTCGAGGCCCTCGCCGTGGACCGCGAGCCGGGGCACATCGCTCAGGCGGGCGGTCAGCCCCGTCACGGGGACGAGGATCGGCGCGGCCCCCCGAGCCGACAAGGCCCTCTCGAGCTGCGCCTCGTGCCAGCCCCCCCGCGAGCCCAGAATGGCGATCTTCATTTCATGGCCAACGAGGCCCGAAGCGCGTCGGGATTCACCCGCCCCGCTCGCGAGAGACGACCGGTTTGCAGGTTATTGATCGTCACTTCCCCCGGGCTGAACAGCCGCCGGTCCATCTTATAGAAGTCGTGGCCGTAGCGGGCGAAGATCTCCAAGAACGGGACGCCGTAATCCGGGGACGCGGAGGCGGGAAGCTGGTCGAGCACCGCCGCGATTTCGTCGTCGGAAGCCCGAACGGTCACATACACACGGGAACCGTAGAGGATACAATCATTGGTCCAGCCGATCCCCTGCAGGTCGTTCTTGGCGACCGGCGCCAGCGGGCAGAGGCCGAGCCCGCTCTCGACCTTTGTCACGTCGAAGCCGAGCTCGAGCATCTTGTGGAGGAGCGTCTCGACGGAGCGCGCGGCGATTTGCACACACCCCGCGACGCTCGCTGTCCGCGCCACCAGGAAGCTGAGACCGTCGGGCGCGATCCGGCACCGATCCGCGACGAACGACGCCACCAGGTCTCCCGGCAGGGCCCGGCCCTCCAGCACCAGCACGCCCCGCGGAGACGACTCCGCGTAGCCAATTTTCTCGAAGAGCTCCCGCTCGACCCGCGAGAGGGCGCGGGCAGGCCCCGACCCCATCGCAAAGAACCCTTCGGGATCGATCGACCAGCCAGCGTACTGGCTCGCCAGGCACGCCGCCACGGCATGGTCGGTCACGACGCGGACCGCGGGGAGCCACAGCCCGCCCACGTCAACCTCCGCGAAGGAGACCGCTGCCAGTCCCCCCAGGCATGCTTCCGCCAGCCGCCGGCCGGCCTCGAAACTCCCCGTCGCATGAACGCCGCAGTCCACCACCGACGCTCCGCTGGCCAGCCGGCTGACCGCGAGGCCAAGAACCCCAGCGTCGGCGACCATGCCGTCCGCGATTGCGCCCGCCCGACGGTTCAGGGCGAGGTCCATATCAAGATCTCCCCCTTGCCGAGCTCGACGAGGTCTCCCGAATAACGGCGGTAGAGGCCTCGCATACCCACCCCGGGCACGCTGACTCCCCACTGCCGGAGCTGCCGTAGGTACACGCTGACCCACACGGGCCGGTAGGCGCAGTCGAACCTGAAGGTGGAGAGCAGTGGGGGCGGCCCCCCGTCGCCTGCGAGGGCGATGATCGTTCCCCGCTTCATCCCGGCCCCCGTGCGGATACCCAGGCTCCCGAACACACAGATGGTGCCCGCCAGCATCATCACGCCGGTGAGGTCTCCGGCGCTGCCGGTCACGGCGATCACTCCCCGCCGCATCGCGCAGCCCGTCTCGTTGCCGACGCTTCCGCCCACCAGGATGCTCCCGCCCCGCATGCCCTTCTCGCTGCCGCGGTACGCCCCACCGACCAGGTGGCCGGCATTCCCGGTCACGCGAAGCAAGCCTCCGCGCATCTCGGCCCCGACCCAGTCACCGGCGTTCCCGTGGACCACGATCTCGCCCCCGCGCATTTCGGCTCCCAGGTGCATCCCGGCGTCGCCCTGGATCTCGACCCGGCCCCGGGTCATCGCTTTGCCGATGTACTTCACTCGGGAGAAATCCCCTTCCAGCCGGATCACGTCGCCGGCATCCCCCTCGACGAAGAAAAAATCTCCCAGCGTGGCTTCGGCGTTGCCCTGCACGACGGGCAACCGCTCAATATGCGACAGCGGATTCCCCGCGAAGGCATCCGGACTAATCGTCTCGGCCTCCAGCGGGATGGCGAAGCTCTGTTTGGGGCGAAGCGAAATCACGGCGCCGTCTTCCAGACAGCTCCCCGGTTGTTCGCCCGCGTGGCGAAGACCAGGTGGCGGTCGTCGCCGAGGAACCGCTTGATCTCCCTCGCGAGAGCCGCGGCTGCGCCTTCGCCACGGACCAACGCGAACACTGTCGGGCCCCACGAGCTCTGGCCGACCCCGCATGCCCCGCGTTTGAGCGCCAACTCGGCGACCTCCTTCCCCGTCGAGGTCGCGTAGACCCCCCCCTGATACGGGGCAAAAAATTCCCCGACCAGCATTTGAATCTCGGTGATGGCTTCCCCGAACCCTCGGATGTCATCCGTCACGACCGCGGGCAGAACCTTCATCAGGGTCAACCGACTGATCCGTTCCACCGTGGCGTCGCCCATGGGGGGAAGCGTCTCGAAGACTTTCTCTTCCCGTTTCCCGCTCAATCCCGGCTTCCCGAGGGGCAGGACGATGACAAACCACCAATCCCCCGGAAGCGCACGCTGGAAAATCACCGGAGGAAGGTCGTGACCTCGGGGCCGGCTCGGCTGGCCGGCATCCACCACGAATCCGCCCCGCGCGAAGGTCGCAACCCCGATCCCCGACCTCTTTCCTCGCCTGAGGATTCGCGCCAGCTCCGTCACGGGCAGCTGCCGCCCGGCCAGCTTCGATACCGCCAAGGACAGCGAAAGCTCAAGCTGGGTTCCCGAACCCAACCCCATGTGACGAGGGATGGCTTCCAGCGTGCGAATCGCGACCGCCTGCTTCACTCCCAGACGCCCACGCAGGCGCCCGAGGATTTTGAGAATCTCCTTGCCGGCATCCCCGTCCGCTTGCATCCGCCCGGAGGGGCTGACCTCCAGAACCCACCTGGGACGCTCGATCGCAACGCCGATCGAGCCGAATATCCTCCCGCACCGGCCGCTCAGATCGATGAACCCCAGGTGGAGACGCGCCGGCGTTCGGACGATCCCCCTCACCTCTCGCCTCCGCGGACAAGACGGCCGATAGAGGTTTTTTTCGCGACGTGGGCCCGAATAAATTCCATCGCTTCCCGCTCTTCCGGACCGCCGGTCTTCTCCACCAGCGCGTCGAGCCGGATCAGCTCTCCGAGGATTTCGTCGCGCGGGAGGAACCGGAGCCTCGACGCCAGGATGCTCGCTTCGACGACGGCGTGCTTTGCCCGGCACAGACCGTCAAACTGCCGGACCTCCCCTCCCCCCACGACCTGGGTCACGACATCGGCCTGGCCCGCTCCGGGAGCGTCGCCGCGCGGCAACACGACCTCCTTGACCGACACCTCGCGCCAGTAGCAGGTGTCCCGCAGGACCACCCCCCTCACGCGCGCGGCCGGCGTGCAGTCGAAGCGCTCCCGCGACAACGCGCTCTTCGCGAAGATCAAGACGTTATCCGTGACATTGATCACCGCCTCACCCGTCCGGGTGAGATTCCTGTACGTGCGCGTGTTCGTGAACGGGCGGATGGTGAGGGTCTCGGCGCCCCAGACGACTCCCATAGCGGCGAAGTTCGGCTCCCCGCTCTCGTCCAGTGTCGTGACGACGGTCTCGATCACCACGCTCATGGACCGGCCAGGACGCGGTGGAGATGGACCTGATACTGCCCCAGTTTACCCCCATAGTTGCCGGCGCTGATGCGCACCACGCCCGGGCGACAGGCCGCGCGCAGCCCGACCCGCATCGCTGTCTCCACCGCCGGCAGATCGAGTCCGTCGATGACGATCTCGTACACCGCGTTGACGCCCTCGGGCAGCGCCGTCCGGGTGAGGGCCGTGATCGTGGGACAATAGGCGTCATTGGTGGACGCCCGGAGCGCCTTGTACCGCGAGCCCACCTTGCTGCCGCTGCGGACGACGCCGCCCGGGAACGGCAGGATCACGCCGCGCGTCCGTCGGATCGCGGCCACGGCCGCCTCCGCCGCGACAAGCGTGGAGGCCTGGTCAACGCCCAGGAGCAAGAAGTTTCCTCCGGCCACCGCACGCTGAACGCCGAAGGTCTCCTCGCACAGAAACTCCCCATCCATCACGGGGATCCGCCAGTAACGGCGCTCGCCCAACTTCTTGCTCGACTGGTAGCCATCGCCGAAGAACCGCAGCTGCCCACCGACCTTCACCGTCTCGTCGCCGATGGCCAGCGCATTGAAGCAGGCCGTGGTCGGGCAGGTCATCACGCACTGCCCGAGCCGGTTGACCAGGGCCTTGCCCAGCGCCTCCTTGCTGAAGCCGAAAAAAAGCAGGCTCACCCCCGGTCGGCCGTCGGGTGTCTCGTCCGGCGCCAGTTCCGCTTCGATCCCTGCCTCCGCGTCGCAACCGATGACCGACGTGGCATAGCCGCTCGCCACCATCCCCGCCGTGAGGGCCCAGGCGCTCGTCTCGGCGGTGACGACGGCCCTGGCCGCGCGCATCTTGAACGCCTCGGCGTAGGTATCCTCGATCTCGACGCCGTTGACTCTGAGCTCACCCACCTCTTTATCCGCCCGATACCGCTACGCGTTCGGCGTGAGGCAAATAGTCCATATCCACCGCGTAGTTCTCGAACTCGATGGTATAGAAGTCGGCAAACCACTTGCGGATCTCCGGCTCGATGCTCCGGTCGTACTCGGGCTCGACGTAGAGGGTGCGGCCTTGCATGTCGCGGCGGATCTCACCATCCTCGACGATCACGTGGCCGGCCTTGATGACGATCTTCGGCGTCGCAAACGTCTTCTCCCAATCCGCATCCAGGTCGTAGATCGTGATGTCGGCGTCCGCGCCGGGGCCGAGATGCCCTTTCCGCTTCATGCCAAGGAGCCGAGCCGGCGCCGCCCGCGTGATGATGGCGATCTCATTGAGGGAGTACTCCCGGTCAAGCTCGGGCAGTTGCGTCGAGGCGATGGCCTTCGGGTTGACGCCCCGGATCGCCTCCCTGCGGAACTCCCGATCCATCAGGAGCCGGATGACGTACGGATAGGCGGTGAAGGAGCCGCCGTTGGGATGGTCGGTCGAGAGAGCGATCCGCCAGGGGTCGTTCATCAACAGGAGCCACTCCAGCCCGATCGCCCACTGCGTCGTGTGCACATGGCTCCGGCCCCGGTACCGGATCGGGACGATCCCGCAGCCCGCTTCCATCTCGACGTCGGCATTGAACCACTTGCGGCCGGTCACGCCGTGGAGGTAGTACCCCAGCGGGCCATCGCCGGTCAGCGAGGTCGTCTCGCCGAACACCACCTGCCCCACGTCCACACTGATGCTGTCGTGCCCGTTGACGTACTCGACGAGCTCCGCGACCCGGGAGGACAGGCGCCCGCCCGGCTCGCCCCCATACGAGTGAAACTGGACGTGCGCCAGATGCGCCCGCCGCCCCTCCAGGGCCTTCATGGTCTGAAGCGTCGTCTCCCAGTTGCCCGCCAACCCCAGGTTGTTGGCATGAATGTGGACCGGGTGGGGCAGACCCAAATCCATGGCGGCCTGGGCCAACTCCGAGATGACCTGTCGCGGGGTCACCCCGAAGCCGGGCACCGCCTCGTCGATGGAGGAGACGTTCCGGCCCCCCGCCTTCCAGGCTTCCACGCCGCCCGGGTTGACCAGCTTGATGGCGTACCCTTTGGCGGCACCCAGGAGCCACGCTGCGAAGTGGCGCGTCTTTTCCGCCTCGCCGGCCCTCACACATCGCAGGATGAACTCGTTGTTGCCCATCAAGACGAAAAAACCTTTGTCGATCAACGGAGTGTCGTGAAGCTCTTCATGCGCGTGACGGGCCCCCAAAGGCGGCACCGCCGCGTCGAAGACCGTGGTGTACCCGAGCCGGGCGTAGGTGTAGCCGGTCGCGAACGTGGACGGATTGCTGCCCATCACGCCCGAGCGGGTGACGACGGTTCGCTTGACGGGCTCGGCCCGGCGGTGATCCTCCGGCCGCATCTTCCGCGCCGAGTTGACCTTGGGACCAGCAATGTGCGAGTGCATATCCACGGCGCCCGGCAGGACGATCATCCCGCGCGCGTCGAGGGTCCTGGCCGTCGCGTCCAGCTCGCCCTCGGGGACGATCCGGCCCTCCTTGACGGCGATCACCTTGATCTGCCCGTCCACCCCGTTGGCCGGATCGTAGACTTTCCCGTTGACGATCTTGAGCATCAGGCAAACCGGACGAAGGGGACCTACGCGCTGAGGGCTTCCCGGCGGAGCTCCCGAACCCGCCTCGCGATTCCCTTCAGCACCTCCTCGTCCGACGGGTACCGCGATGAGAGGGCTGGCCGCAGGCGGATCGGGACGTCGTCCATCCGATAGACGGTCCCCGCGACGTTGATCCCATAAATCGCCGTGGTGAACGCCACCCGGGCGATCTTTGCCGTCTCGCTCGCCTGCGGGTCCAGGACGATGGTCGGAATACGCTTGAGGTGCTCGATGGCTGACTGGGGAAAGTTGGCGACGGGATCCGCGGAGATGATCAGCGCCGCATCGGCCTCGCCGCGGGCCAAGAGATCCACCGTGGTGAACTCACCGGGGTTGAATCGAGGATACCCGCGCCCGAAGCTCACCCCGAACGGGTAGCCGGTGGCCCAGGCCACCACATTGTCCGCGCCGGTCACGTTGCCGTGACCGCGCATCGGCTTGGCCACAAAGCGGGTGTACTGGTTCAGATCGCGCGCTAAAGCCAGAATCGCGGCGGCGTTATAGTGCTTGCCCCGCGTCATGGACAGCCCCATGCCGAACAAGAAGACCCCGAACTTTGCGCGCTTCATCCGCTCGACCAGTGCCCTGAGCGTCGCCAGCGACACCCCTGTTTCGGCCTCGATGCCATGGTCCACCTCGATACCTTTCACCAGCGCGCGGAGAGCCCAGAGCAGCTCAAAGTCCTTGCGCGGCTTGACTTGAATGAACAGGTCGGCCGCGCGCGCGCTGGGAGTCTTCCGCACATCCACCAGCACCACGTACCGATCCTTCCGGCCGTTGGGGACAAACATTCCCTTGGGCATGACCGAGTACTTGGTAAAGTGCCGGGGATGCGATTCGGCGGGGTTGCCTCCCCAGAAAATCACCATGTCGGCCCGATTCTTGATCTCCCCCAGCGAGCAGGTCGCCTCACCCACTCCCTGGAACGCGATGCCCGACGGCCCGTGACACACGGACGTCGTCGTATCGAGACAGCCTCCGATGAGATCAGCGATCTCGACGGCAACGCGCTGAGCTTCAACCGTAGTATCAGAGAGGCCGTACACGACCGGGTACCGCGCACTGGTCAGGATGCGCGCGGCCTCCTCGATCCCCTCGCCGACCGTCGAGGGGCTCCCTCCAATCATGGCCTCGGGGCGAGACTCCGCGGTGGGATACTCGAAGAACCATGCCTTGCCCAGCACGCAGGCGTTCTTGGCTTTGGTGATCCGGTTGCCCTCCACCGTGAGGTCAATGTCGTCGCACACGCACCCGCAGAAGGTGCATGTGGCATGCTCGATAACCCGGACCTCACCCTCCACCGTCCCTCACTCCCTTCCCGGCGACCCCCCGGCGACCGTGAGCTCCACTTCGATCCCCTTCGAATCGGGCATCCCCGTCCCGTGGGTCTCTCCGCCCATCAGCTTCGAGGACTCGGGACCGTAGGCGATAAAGAGGACCCCCGGCGGCAGCTCGTCCTTCGCAGACACGCACGACACGACGATCTCCCCCTGCGCGTTACGGAGCCGGACCTGCGCCCCGTCCGTCAGGCCGAGTCGCGCCATGTCCTCCGGGTTCATCCTGAGGAGCCTCGTGACGCTGCGGTACTCCGGCGACGCTTTATCGCCGACGCTCGTCCCCTGCTCGGTCGTGCGACCAGGGATCAGGATGAACACTTGAGAGGAGACAGCCTTCACGCGAACGGATGCTTGGCCGTATCTTTCTGGCTCAGCACCGTATCGATCGTCGGGAGCCCTTTCATCGCGCGCGCGATGGACTCCTTGGTCGCCCGATAGTTAAAGTCATAGATCTTTTTCTTATCGCTTGCCTCCCAGTGGATGAAGACCCCGACGACCACAGCGAGGTTGTCCACCTCTGACTTCGGGATCGTACCGTCGGCCACGCTGTCCACCACGGCCTTGGCCACCGACGATTGCGCCGGACCGAACATCTGCACCGCCTGGTTCGCGCCCTTGATCGTGACCTTGTTGAACATGACCGTGTCCGGCTTCGCGGGCACGTTGGGGGCGATCACGGCTAGCAGCCCGTTGTGCCCCGACGTCTGCGCAGCCAGCCGCTGAGCAAAGGCGGCTCCGACCGGCCCGTCCTTGGAACCGATCATGAGGTCGATGTGGGCCACCTCATTGCCGTCCCCGACCAGCGATTCGCCCACCAGCAACGTATACTTGCCCATTGTTCCACCTCCTGTGTGTGGGTGACAAGTTGCCCTCTGCCGATTTTACCAGTCCACTTTGCTCGGGTCGCCCCGATACAGGGACCGGATGTACGCGATGATCTTCCACACCTGGTCGTCCGGGAGCCCCGTCCACACCTTCGGCATGATGCTCTCCGGAATCTCTCCTTTGAGGAGCTTGAACAGGGTCGCATCGTCGCTGCCGAACTTCCACACGTCGTCGTTCAGCGGGACACCCATTCCCCCACCGCCCATCAACCCGTGGCAACCGGAGCAGCCGTTCTGAATGAAGAGGCCTCTGCCTTCCTGGATCGCTGCCGGGTCGCCGGTGAACGGGTTGAGCTTCTTCGGCTTCGGTTGTTCCTGCGCACTACCGGGTACGAAATGGCCGACCATCACTCCGAAGACGAAGAGACTGACAAGTCCTCCAGCACGGGCCATCCTACTCATGCCGGCGGTGGGTCCCGGGAGGATCACGCCGCTCGGCAGGGAGAGGGTCCTTTGACGATGAGTCCGCCTCCGCGCGCGGCAGGAGCGGGACCCCATAGTCCTCCAAAACCTTCGTGATCTCGGCCCGGCGTCGATCAATCGCCTCCTCCAACCGGGTCTTGAGCTCCTTGTCGCCCTTCCTGACCCCCATGGAAATGTCGAAGATCATCGGGATGGCTCCGTTGTTCTGGAGCGGCACCAGCTCGAGCGGCGGGCCATTCGGCCTCTTCCCGAAGTATCCGACGATCGGACCCCACGCGATCGCGACGTCAATGGTCCCGGCAAAGAGATCCTCGATCAGCCTTCCGGGACGCCTGGCCTGATCGACGCCACCATAGTCGTAGAAGAGCGAGTAACCGACGACGTTGTCGGTGATCCCGCGCTCGCCGAGCGCATCATACGGCGGGGTGTTGAGATAGACGCCGATTTTCGCATGCTTCAGGGTTGCATCGTCCAGGGACCGGATCTTGAAGCCCTTACTTTTCGGATAGGCGATGACGTAGGCGGTTCGGTAATAGGGTTTGGTCCAGAGGACCGGGTCGAACCCCTTGGGAATGCCGATCAAGACGTCGCACTTCCCCGAGCCGAGCGTGTTTCGGACAAGCCCGCGCTGGTGTGGCCACCAGTAGTAGGTCAGCCTCGCGCCAAGGTCGTTGGAGATCAGCTCGGCGATCTTGTTCTCGAGCCCTTCCTTCCGCTCGTTCGAGAAGGGCAGGTTGTCGGGATCGGCGCAGACTCTGAGCTCCTTCGCCTCCTCTCCGAACACGCTCCTGCCCAGCAGGGACGAGATCACGACGAGCATCCCCACGAGGCCGATGCGTGCTCGTTTCACCATACCGCTTCTCATCCGATCACCCCGACACAGCGGAGGGTGAGCCCAAAGGCTGGAAAGGACCCGGCGCCGGAGGGTCAACATCCGGCGCCGGGTGAGCGTCAACCGCGCTTACTCCAGAGAGAACACGTGGAGCGTGCCGCCGAGGGTCGTGGCTCGATCGAGGCCGGCGTCGTACGCGACCCCGACCGCGCCCAGCGCGCCGAACGGATCATCCCGCGGGAGCGCCGCCGCCACGGGGAGGCCGAACCATCCGCCAACCCCCGAGTAGATGGCCACGTACTGCTTACCGTCTGGGCCGAGGTAGGTCATCGGGTTCCCGATGGTGCCGGACGAGAGCTTGTGCTTCCACAGCACCTCCCCGCTTCGGGCATCAACGGCCTTGAACCAGCCGTCCATGGTGCCGTAGAAGACCACGTCCCCCGCCGTGGCCAGCACGCCACTCCAGACCGGCAGGGGCTCCTTGATCCCCCACACCTTCTTCCCCGTGGTAGCATCCCAGGCGATAAACTCGCCCAGGTGGCCACCCTGCCCCCGGAACATCAGCACATTCGCCCCGACGTACGGCGCCCCCGCGATGTACTTGGCCTCGGCTCCTTCGTAATTCATGCACATGTTGTTGGTGGGAACGTAGAAGAGGCTGGTCCGGGGGGAGAAGGCCGCCGGCTGCTGGTCTTTTCCGCCCATCGCGCAGGGGCAGATGTTCTTGATGTCTGCACCTTGCTTGGTCCGCTTGGTCGGATCCTCGATCGGCCGCCCGGTCTTCTTGTCGATGCCCGTCGCCCAGTTGACGTACACGAACGGCTCGGCCACGAGGAGCGTGCCGTTGGTGCGGTCCAGCGTGTAGCCGAAGCCGTTCCGGTCGAAGTGGACCAGGGCCTTGACCTTTTTCCCGCCGATGGTGAGATCGGCCAGGATATGCTCGTTGATGCCGTCGTAGTCCCAGGCGTCCCAGGGGGTCATCTGGTATCCCCACTTCGCCATCCCGGTGTCGGGATCCCGGGCGAAGATCGTCATCGACCACTTGTTATCACCCTTCCGCGGCGTGGGGTTCCAAGTGCCGGGATTCCCCGTCGAGTAATAGAAGAGATTCAGGTCGGGATCATAGGAGTACCAGCCCCAGGTGGTGCCGCCACCGACCTTCCAGTGCTCCCCTGGCCAGGTCTTGGTGCCCTCGCCGAACCTCCCGTAGTGGGGATTGGCCGAATTGAAATCAGGCGCCAGGAGCAGATCAGAGTCCGGGCCCATGCTGTACGCCCGCCAGGCCTGCTTGCCGGTGTTGATATTGTAGGCCGCCACCCAGCCGCGGACTCCAAACTCGCCGCCGGAGACCCCCACGATGAACTTGTCCTTGATCACCAGCCCGGCCGCGGTCATGGTCTCGCCCTTGGCAGGGTCGGCATTCCGGATCTTCCAGATTTCTTTCCCCGTGTTGGCGTCCAGGGCGATCACCTGCCCATCCAGCGTGACCATCAGAATCTTGCCTTCAGCAAAGTTCAGGCCGCGATGGACCACGTCACAGCAGGCAACCGGGACCGCCCGCGCATCCTGCTTTGGCGTATAGGCCCACTTGATGGGCGCCCCCTCCTTCGCCAGGTCCAGGGCATAGACGTGATTGGGGAAGGCCGAGTGGACATACATCGTGGTGCCGACGACCAGCGGCGCCCCCTCGTGTCCCCGAAGCGCCCCGGTCGAGAACGACCAGGCCACCTTGAGCTTCTTGACGTTGTCCGTCGTGATCTGACCCAGCGAACTAAAGCGGGTCCCCGAGTAGTTCTTGGCGGGCAGCGCCCACTGACCATCGTCCTTCTGCATCGAGAGGAGCTCCGAGTTTGCCGACGCCGCCGACGGCAAGAGCAAGAGGAAGAGCGAAGCTACCCAAATGCCACCCCTCATAGGTACTCTCCTTTTCGGCAAGAACAGCATCCTTCGCTCACGGGCCCCTCTGCGGACAGGACCTTGGCCACCCCCGAAGTGGCACGAGTTTATCTCCCCGTCCATCCCGATGTCAACGAGCCGAGACATTCTCCCAGGTCAGCCGGCGCACCTTCCCTCGGCCGGGGGCCGCCCACATTTATACCGCTTATTTCTCGCCTTTGACTTTTTCCTCTCTTGACGCCAGG
>JAHFDN010000005.1:0-74868 GCA_023248995.1 Candidatus Rokuibacteriota bacterium | reverse complement strand
CGAGAGAAGCTCCGGGTTTGCCGACACCACACACGGCACCAGCAGGACGAGAAGCGACGCCAACCAGATGCCACGCCTCATAGGTACTCTCCTTTCCGCCAAGAGCCAGTCTACCCGTCAACCTGCGGACACGCCGCCGACGTCACCGCGGCCCGAGTCTATCCCGGCATCCATTTGATGTCAACGGACCGAGGCATCTTACGCCCCTACTTCTCGCTTTTGACTTTTTCCTCTCTTGACGCCAGGTAACGATGGACCTCATCCGGATAGAGGACGCGGTCGTCTCCCGGATAGGGCCTGTCCCATCCCTTGGTCGAATACCAGATCACCCGGTTGAGCAGCTTCGTATCGGCGGCATCCGGTTTAGAGAAATCCAGTGTGTACATGGCGCGAGCCCATTCCTTCTGGATACCGTCGTTCATGGCGGCGAGCGGTGGATTCAATGTGTCCAGGGCAACTTGGTTCGGCAGCGTCTTGTACGGTGTAAAGTCCGGTTTGTCGGTGAACACATCCTTCATGACCTGCGGATCTATCGCCATGTCCATCTGGGTCATGGGGGGCAGACCCAAGATCTGCTCCATACTGCGGATGATGTCGAGCTGTGTATAGTAGCGGCTGTCCACCACCCGGCGCTTGGTGTAGGGACTGATGACCATGCCGACGGTGCGATGACCGTCCACGTGATCGACGCCATCCTGGGCGTCGTCCTCGATCACGAAAATCACCGAGTTCTTCCAGTATGGGCTGTGCGTGATCGCTTCGATGACGCGGCCAAAAGCCAGGTCGTTATCAGCCACCATCGCAGTCGGGATCGGATAATGAGGTTTGTTGCCTTCGGTATGGTTGTTGGTGAGAGCCATGATCACGAGGTTAGGGAGATCGCCGTTCTTGACATACTCCCTGAACTCCTTCAAGAACACTTCAACCCGGTACTGGTCCGGGATGATCTGATGGTACGGGGGATACTCCTTGTTGATGATCCGTTCCAGCGAGGGGATGTCCGAACGGGCTTCCAGTTTCATATGGATCTTGCCAGGCAGCTTGCCGGCCAGGATCAGCGAGTCTTTGTAGAAGTTGCTCCACACACCGAACTCCTTTTCGCTACCACCCAGCCATGGACCTTTAGCTGGGGGCATGTAAGGAGTCCACCAGGCGCCCATCCTCTCGCCGTCGGCATACAGCCCGCTCACATACTCACCGTAAACCCGGACGGATTTGCCAAATTTTAAGGCGTTTTCCCACAGGAAGCCGGTCTGCGGGTAAACCAAGGCGTCACCGGCGTTGAAGGGATAGGTGCGAACCCAGCCTCCGAAGGATTTTTCGATGTAGTCAACCACGAAGGCCTGGGTGAGCCATTGGTGAGCATCGGCAGAGTTGGAGCCGGCCTCGTACATGTTATCGAACAGAACGAACTGTTCGGCCAGTGCATGTTGGTTTGGGGTCACGTCACGGGCAAATTGCACCAAGGTAGGATCCCCATTCCCCTGGGGGAGGTCGCCGAGTACCTGATCGTACGTTTTATTCTCCTTGATGATGTAGAAGACGTGCTTGAACACGGACGGGTCACCAAGTTCCATCGGTACGGGGATCGCCTTCTTGGCTCTGGTCGTCTCCAGACGCTTTTTCTGCTCCTGGACCAGCCTCTCCCAGCTGTTGTTCTTGAGCACCTGCGCTGTGTACGCTGGAAGTTCGTTCGCGGTGGGGAAGCTGATGATGGAGGTGCTTCCCATATTGGAGTGGACCCACTTGCCCTTCGTCGTGGTGGGTTTGCTGCCCCGGATCTGCGGACCGGCGACCACCTCCGGACCAAGGGAGCCCACACCTTTAGTGTTGGCCACGATCAAGCGGCGCTTGTCGGCATCCGCGGCGATACCGGCGGGATACCAGGCGGTCGGAATCAGGCCCATAAACGCTACACCGCCATACAAATGGTCGCTCAGCGAGTAAACGGCCAGGGCGTTGTTACGCCCCAGGCTGACGACCAACCGTTGACTGTCCATCATCGCCAGGGCGTTGGGTGAGCTCCCGAGCAGCGCGCCCGGAAAGGGTTTGACCGCGATGGTCTTGATGACTCTATCGGTTGCCACGTCGATAATGGACACTGTGTCGCTGTTGGTATTGGCCACAAACAGGCGGCGGGCGTCCAGCAATAACGCGGTGGGGTGCAGCCCGACCTCTATGGTCCTCGCCTCAACGCCAGCCTTCAGATCAACGACGGACACGGTGCCCGTGATGGCGTAACCGGACTCCCGCTGGGCGACGATGGGGGTGCCGCTGGAATCGACCGTAAAATCACCCTCGTGCGCCGGACGTCCGCCCCGATTGGACACGTAGGCTTTGTCACCGCTAACGACGACATTGGTCGGTGCATTGCCGACGGGAATCTCTTTGACCACCGCACGACTGGAAAGGTCGAAGACGCCGAGCGTGTTACTACGGTTGAGGCAAATGTACAAGGTCTTGCCGTCTTCGGACAGGGCCAAGCCGCCCGGGTATGGATTTCCCTGCGTCCCCGGATAGTGGACTGTGCTCAATGGTAGCTTCACGACCTGATCAAGAGAAATAGTGCCGTCATCTGCAACCTTGGCGATGATCAGATTGCCGGTTGCCTGAGAGGCATAGAGGGTTTTCCCGTCTTTCGAGTACACAATCCCGCTGAATGACGCGCTGGGACCTGCGGCGTCAAACTCTTGTTTAACCGCCCCAGATTCTGGATCGACCAGGATAATCACCTTATAGGCCCCATTGAGGAAGGCTGCAGTCTTGCGGTCCGGACTGAGCGTCACGGCGTTTGGACGGCCTCTAAACTCCACCTGGCGGCCTGCTGGCGTTATGACCTGATTCGTCGACAAGACCACCAAGCCATCTTTCTGCCGCCCCACCTGCTGCTTCTCCCCCACTTGTGCCGGGGCATCATAATTGCCGAAGGCTAAAATCCCCACAACCACTAGAATCCCTACCGCTACAGAGGCCACGATGGTTCTGTATTTCATTTTCTGGCTCCTTATCAAAAGGCCGGACCGTTTTCTACACGCGAGCGGCTACGTGGGATGAGTTATTGACAGAAGGAGCAATGGCGGTGCCAACATCATTGATTGCTCCAACATGCTCGCGGCCGCGAGTGGAAATGGACATACTTGCAGGCGCTTTCAGCGCGGCCTGGCTGAAGGAAGGGATTTTCTAGATAAAGGCTTCCAGAGACTTTGAGTATTTCGGCGATGCAGAGTGCAACGGCAGATGCACTTTGCAGCTTTTACTGGGCCCGGCCCACCGCCGCATCGTAGATGCGCACATAGCTGACGAAGCCGGTCTCGTCGCGCCTGCGCCCCACGTCCAGGCGGCCTGTTACCTTGATGGGCCCATCGAAATACGACGTTGGCTTCTTCAAAAATACCGGCGCGAAGTTGGCCCAGTCGAAATCAATGGAGTGGAAGGGGCAGCCGATGAGGGGTTCTTTGAGGATCATGAAGAACATCCCGTCGCGCGCCAGGATTCCATCCATGAAGCCGAAGATCTCGATCCCTTGCCCGTGCAGGCTCAGGAGCTTCGGCGAGATTTTGAAGTCGGGCGTCGTGCCGATTCCGACTTGGTACGTCTCGCCGATGAAGAAGTCGGAAAACCGGATCCTGGTCTCGGCGGTGGTGGGCCGGGGAAGGCCCAGGCTCAAGACCAGGGTCGTGGAGATGACCAATCGTGTCGCGAAACGAGCTCTCACCATCGTTGCTAGAAGGAAGGGCTGAGATTTCGGGCGACGTCCTGGCGGTACGCAGAATAGGCCGGGATCGCCCCGGCAAGGATTCCAAGCGCCAGGGCGATCAGAGCCGTCATGATGTCCGCCGACGCGATGGGAGCCAAATCGAGCCGCAGACCGCTCATGCGCTCCACCAGCGCCGCCAGCACATACGCCGCCCCGCGCCCCGCGACGACGCCGGCGATGGCCCCGAACGTGCTGATGAGGGCCGCTTCCAGCAAGATAATCCTCACGATGACCCACTGACCCGCTCCGAGAGCCCTGAGGGTGGCGATCTGTCTCCGCCTGTCGATCGTCGCGGCCAGCATGGAGATCATGATAGCAAAAAACGCCACAACGGTCGTCAGCCACGAAACGCCGAGGACCACGCTCTCCCCAATCCTCAGATAATCCAGTAACCGAGTCACGATCCGTGCCGGAAAAATCGCCTGGGCAGAAGGAGATTTACCGATCATGCTCGACAGCCTCAGGAGATCCATGTAGCTCTGTCCCTGAACCAGGAGCGCGGTGATCTCGCTTGCCTTTTTTCGCCCAGCGCCCCGATCCCGGTGCGCTGGTTCGGTCTCAGCCGCGGGTGTGTCCCACGCGTCAGGAAGATCCTGATGGTGGATCGCCCAGATGGTTTCGACGCGCGTGAAAATAGCCTTGTCCGCGGGGGTATTGGTTTTTTCGAGCAGGGCAACCACCGTATAGGGAAGCCTCTCGTGGGGATCGGCCAGGTCCGCCGGGAGATCTATGAAGCCGTGCAGGGCGACAAAGCGGTTCCCGACCTTCAAGCCGAGATCGTGCGCCACGCCGGCACCGACCACGGCTTCGAAGGGTTTTTCGAACACGCGGCCGGGTGGTCGCGTCTGAACGGGCCGGCCGATCATGTCGCCGATCAGGGCGAAGTAATCGGGAGTCGTTCCGACGATGTAGAACCCGCGGTAACTGTCGCCCATGTTGAGGGGAACGACACGGGCAACGCCCCTGTCAGACTTGAGCTGCCGGTACACTTCGACGGGCACGTTGCCGGTTGGCGCGTCGATGAAGAACAGGCTACTCATCACGGCTTGCACCGGGCTGCCCTTGGCAGCCACCAGAAGCTGATATCCACCGGCGCTTTGCATGACGCTGGTCTTCGTCGAGCTGGAAACGGCGGATGCGGCGATGATCAGGGTTACGCCGAACCCGACCGTCAAGGCGGTCAGGACATTCAGGGGGAGGCGGGCATGGAGATACCTCCACGCCAGCATCAAGGCGCTCATGCTGGCTCGCTCGAGGCCGCGGTGTTCAGCACCTGCATGTCCTCCACCCTCGCCAGATGCCGCAGCAACGAATGGTCATGGGAGGCGACGAGCAATGTGGCGTGTTCTTCCTGACAGACGCTCACCAGTAAACGCGCGATCTCCTGCGTCAACCCCGGTTCCAGGCTGGCAGTCGGCTCATCGGCGACGATTAACTGCGGGTGGTTGGCAAGGGCTCTAGCGATGCCGACCCTCTGCTGCTCCCCGTGGGAAAGCTCCGCCGGCTTGTGGTGCAGGCGGTGACCGAGATTGACGCGCCCCAACAGCTCTTGCGCTCGTGAGCGCTGTTGTCGTTTGGGTATTCGGGCGGCAAATCCCATCGGCAGCAGCACGTTCTCCAGCGCTGTGAGCGGCGGGATCAGGTTGAATGCCTGAAACACGTAGCCGACGCGCTCCGCCCTGAAGCGATCCCGCGCGCCCGGGGAGAGACTGGCCAGGTCCACGCCGTCAACCACGACGTTCCCGGCGCTGGGCGTGAGAATCCCGGTGATGACGTTTAGGAGGGTGGTTTTCCCCGACCCGCTTGGCCCGAACAGACCGACGCTGCTCCCGGCGGCGACTGCAAGGTGTGAGATGTTGAGAACGGTGACAGGCCGGCCGCCGCTGCGGAAGTCCACGCGCAGTCCATGGACTTCCGCAGCCGGCGGGGTACCACTCACAACCAATGTTGCGAACGCTAGCGCAGGATCTCGGTCAGCACCCTGCCTTCGCAGCCGTTCGGTGGCCGGACGTTAAGCAGGAATGCCAGGGTCCTGCCCAGATCCACCACCGCAGCATCCCCGTACTTGCCCGGCTTCACCCATTTGCTGCCATAAAACACCAGCGGCACGTTGGTATCGTAAGACCACGGAGAACCGTGGGTCGCCGCGTATCCAAACGGTTTCGCAAACAGGTACCAGTTGGGCTTGTTCATGAGTACGATATCGCCGCTGAATTGCTGATGCCATGCGAGGATCACCTGTTTGCTCATCTTGGTATTGGGCACTTGCCCGTTCTCCAACTGGGTGCGGGTATAGACGACTTCCACTCCCGGGTACTCCCGAAGGAAACTGGCCGCCGCATTCTCGACATCGGTACGGTTCAGTTTCCTGCCGTCGATGAGATCGTAGTCGAGATACAGGGTCGGATTCCACCAGGTGTGGATGTACTTGCCATCGCCGAACTTCTTGGACAGGCTGGCGTTGACCGCCTCGATCATCTTCTCCGGGTCGATACGCCCCGCGTCCAAATTCTTCGCGGCGCTATACTCGGGAATGTTCATGAACCCGTGGTCCGCGCTCAACGTGATCAGAACATTGTCCAACCCTACCCAGTTATCCAGATACTGGAAGAAGTTGGCAAACACCCGGTCGAGCTTCACGGTGTGGTCGTGAGACTGCTTGCTCTCTGCGCCGAACAGGTGGTTGATGTAGTCGTGGCTGGTCCAGCTGACGGCCAGGAGGTCCGGGACAGCCGCAGGGTTCTTTCCCAGCTTCTCGCCCTCGATCGCCGCCTTGACGAAATCCCACGTGAGCTCATCTCCGTAAGGCGTCCAAATCATCGCGTCGTAATAGCCTTTGGACGGTTTGTCCGCGCCGCCGCTGATGGGGTGGGGAAACTTGGTGCCGATTCCCTTGTAGTTCGTGGACCACGGACGGTCGTCAGGAGCCGATCGGGCATACGCGGCATCGGGAAGCGACGGGGTCCACATCTTGCCGAAATATTTATCCTGAGGCTTCCCCTCGTAGAATGTTTTCCACCAGGCCGGGTAATCCTTCATGTAGTAGGTGGATGTGATGAAGCGCCCGGTGCTGGCACTGTGCATATAGGCAGTACCCGATTGGCCTGCAAGCCCGATGGCGCTGCGGTCTTTTCCCGAAATCGTGACGACCTTCGATTTGCCGTTGGCGTAAATTAGCTCGTCGCCCACGGCGGTGACCTTCATGTTGAACGGCGAAGTCCCGGAGTGCTTCGGTGTATCTTCACCCAGATAGGTGTGTCTCGAGTCCTCCGTGGAGTAGATCCTCGCCCTGGTCTTTTTGTCGATCCAGTCGTTGCCGATCACCCCGTGCTTGTAGGGATGGGCGCAGGAGAGCAGGGTGGCATGCCCTACCGCGGTGTACGTGGTGGCATGGCTGTAATGGTTGTTGCTAAACCAGGCGCCCTTGTCGAGCAGGCGCTTGAAGCCGCCCTCCCCGTACTGGTCGTAATACTTGACCAGCTGCTCCTGGGGAAAGCCGTCAACGACGAGGAAGACGATCAGTTTGGGTGACGTTTTCCCGGCGGGAGCCTGCGCGGCGGCCTGGGGCGCCACGGCGGCGAGGATGACTGAAACCAGGCAGAGCAGGATCGGTAACGATAGAAGACGTCTTACGTTGACCATTGTGGCTCCTCCCTTTGAGTCTAGAGGGGTAAGGCGGATTGAAAAAAAAGTCAAGCCGAAACTGGAGGCTCCGGGGGCAGCGCGAGTGAAATCTAAGGACTCAGGCGATGCAGAGTGCAACCCGAGGTGCACTTTGCATCTGCTACCCGGCACTCCGCCGCTTCAAACGGCGGTAAATGGTCGTTTTCGCGATCCCGAGACGCCGGGCGGCCTCGCCCACGTCACCGCCGCTCTCCATCAGGGTCCGCCGGATGATGGCGTCCTCAGCCCGTCGCAGGCTCCCTGAAGCGACATCGGCGGGCGGCAGGAGGATCGGCTCGCGGATATGCGGCGGCATGTGTTCCGGAAGAACCTGGCGGCCTTCCACGGTCAGTGCCCACCGCGCGCAAACATTCCGGAGCTCCCGAATGTTGCCGGGCCACGAATAGGCTCTGAGGCAGTCGGCTGCCTCGGAAGAGACAGCCAGAGCCTCCTTGCCCGCCTCCGCGCATGCCTGTTCGATGAAGGCGGACGCCAGCAGCAAAATGTCCTCCCCGCGCTCCCGGAGGGGAGGGAGGAAGATCTCGATGGCGCTGAGCCGGTGATAGAGGTCGAGACGAAATGCCCCTTCCTCTACCTTACGTCGAAGGTCAACACTGCACGCCGCGACGATGCGCACGTCAACCGACACGGGGCTCGCGCTCCCCAACCGCATGACCTCTCCACCCTCGAGGACGCGGAGGAACTTCGCCTGAAGCTCCACCGGCAGGGAGTCGACCTCGTCCAGGAAGATCGTGCCCTCGTGGGCGGCTTCGAACTTACCCGGCTGCCCTTCCCGACGTGCCCCCGTGAAGGCGCCCGGGGCATATCCCAAGAGCTCGCTCTCGACCAGTTCCCGCGGCAGAGCCCCGCAGTCCACCGCGACGAACGGGCCCGAGGCTCGCCGGCTCTCGGCGTGGATGGCATGAGCCACCAACTCCTTGCCTGTTCCGCTCTCCCCGACGAGCAGGATCGGGCTTTGCTGCGCGCTACGAGCTGTCGCTCTCGTCAAGTGCAGCGCTTCGCGCAGGGCCGGGGAATCTCCGAGGATATCCGCGAACGTATACTTGGCCGACCCGGCGCCCGGGTTCCTCCTCGCCGCCCCTGCTTTCTGCCTCGGGAACACCGAGCGATCGGAGAGAATCACGACCGATCCCAGGGATCGACCCTCACGGACGATCGGCTCCACACGGCAGAGCGCGGATTTCTCCCCCGTGGGCATCCTGACGGCGACTCCCTCCTCCACCGGACCTCCGCTCTCCGCGCTCCGCTGAACCGGAGACCATAGCTGGGGCAAGACCTCCGCCAGGGGCGCGTTCAGCAGCACGGCCGGCTGCATGCCGAGCGCCCGCGACGCAGTCGAGTTCATCTCGACGATTCTCCCGCCTTCATCGACAGCGAGGATCCCTTCCGAGGGCCACCTTCTTTCGACACCGCGGCAGATGGTGAGGAGAGCCTGGCGCCTCTCCAGACCGAAGACCAAGAGGAGCTGCTCAACGGAGCGTGCAATGGACACGGTCAGGGCGAAGGTGAGGGCGTGCGCCTTCCTGGCGGGCCCCGTGATGTCCACCCCGCCCAGGGTCCGGCCGGTCCCCGGCTCCCGCACGGGGCAGCCATAACAGACCCAGGGCTGCCACTGCCGGCAGTAGTGCTCCCCACCGAAAACCAACTCCGGCCAACCGAGCGCCAACGGGGTTCCGATGCCGTTAGGCCCCACGCTGGTTTCGGCCCAATCCCCCCCGGGCGCCAAGTTCAAGCGATCCAATATCCGCTGCAGTCGACGATATCCAGCCCAATGCACAATGCGGCCCCGCGCATCGGCCAGGACGATCACGTGTCCGGTTCCCTCCACGGCCCCGGCAAACTCATCCAGCACCTGTTTGCCGGCTCGCCCGAGATCCTCGCGGCGGAGGATCGCCTCAATCTCCTCAGGGGAGATCGCCGTCGGCGCCCGATCCATGAAGGGGTTGATCCCCAGCTCGCGAGAGCGCTGCCAGCTCTGGGCGATCACCGGTCGGGGGAGCGTGCCGACGAACTCTCCGGAAGCGACGAACCCTTCCCAAGCCCGTCCGATCTCTTTCAGAGCGTTGGGTGGATCCGGTGGGATTGCGGCTTCACCTGCCTTGAGACTCTGCATCTTCATGGGCGCGAAAGAGCTGCTCATCGCCATCCCCTCTGAGGCGTTAGAGGGCGCCATTGTAGCATGGTGACTAGGGGACGTCGGCGATCGCGACACCCCACGGGAGCGTGCCCGCCCGGACGCGGTCCACCACCGTCTTGGACCGGGTGTCGATGACCGCCACCTCGCCGGCGCGGCCGACCGTGACGAAGAGGAACGCGCCGTCCGGCGTGAGCGCGGTCCACCAGGCCCGCGGCCCGACCGGGATCGTCGCCAGGAGCTTGAGCGCGCTCGTGTCGAGCACGCGCACGTCGCCCGAATTGCCGTGGGAGACATAGGCGCGCGCGCCGTCGGCTGTGATCTGGATGTCGACCGGGCGGCTCCCGCCAGTGGCCACGGATTTCAGCACGGTCCATCCGGGCACCTCGAGAATCGAGACGACGTGCGCCTGCTCGCTCGCGACGAACAGGCGCCGCGAGTCGGGGGTGAAGCGCATCCCGCGTGGATTCTTGGGAACCTGGATCTTCGTCACGACCGCGTTGGTCGCCGTGTCGATGACGTACACGTCGTTCGAGCTCTCGTTGGAGACGACGACCCATTTCCCGTCGGGCGACAGCACGGCGGTCTCCGGTTCGGTACCCACCGGGATCTTCTGGACGATTTTCATGGATGCGACGTCGATGATCGTGAGCGCCAGGTCGTTCTCGTTGACCACGTACAGGGTTCGCCCATCCTTGCTGGGGGTGAGCCCCTCGGGGTCGCGCCCCGCCGGAACGGTCTTGAGCACGGTCAGCGTCGCCGCGTCAATGACGCTCAGGCTGTCCGAGTCGCTGTTGGAAACGTAGACCTGCTTGCCGTCTGGGCTCGCCGCGACGCCGCGGGGGCGCTTGCCGACCGGGATCGTCTTCAGGACCTTCCGGGTCGCAACGTCGATCACGGTGACGTCATTGGACTTCTCGTTGGTCACGAAGACGCGGAGCTCGGCGCCCGCGCGGGGGGCCGTCGCGAGGGCGGCGAGCCCGACCAGGAGGCTGGCGACCAGGAGCGGCTGCGTGCGGGTCCTCATGAGCTCAGGTCAAGACCCGCAAGAGCCGCGAGCGCGGCGCCGCGCGGAGCAGCAGGTAGTCCACCCCCAGGACCCGGCCGGCCCGAGTCCAGATGAAAATCACCATGGACGTCACCAGCAGGAGGTGAAATCCCTGCTGGCCGAAGCTCATCCACGAGGCGGCGAGGCCGTAGCTGAGGCCGAGGAAGAGCCCGGCGAACGCGGAGAGGCCCGTCAGCAGGCCGAGGACGAGCCCCAGGCCGACGCACGCTTCGCCGTAGGCCTGGAGACTCGCGAAGAGCTTCGAGTGCGGCAGGACGATCCCTTCGAGGAACTCCTTGTACCAGCCGATCGGGTTTCCCCCCGCGAACTCGGCGACGCGCTTCGGGTGAAAGCCGAGGAACCGGGCTGAGACCGCGAGGTACGGGACCGTCCCCCAGAAGTACACGAGCGTCAGCTTCGTCCACACCGACTTGAGAAACCACGCGCCCACCACGAGCCGCAAGAGGACGATCCCTCCACCGGGAAAGCGCATGGCTAGTTGAGGCGCCCCAAGTCACGCACGTACTGGCGGATCTGCTGCGCCATCTCGACCGATACCAGGCTCTTGAACGGGGCCATGGCCGTGCCTGGGCGACCGTCGAGCACGGCCTCGACGAACTCCTCGTCCGTGCCCCTGAAGGCCTGAAGGCTCGGCGCGAGCCGGGTGCCGGCGCCCTCCCGGCCGTGGCACGTTACGCAGATCTGGCCGAAGATCAGGCGCGCTTGAGCCGCCGGCGTCGCGCCGGCGGGAATGTCCAGGGTCGGCACCAGCACGCGGACGTAGGCCAGCACCGACCGCACCTGGGCCTCGGTGAGGAGACCGCCCCAGGGGGGCATCCCGACGCTGTTGCGCCCGTTCAGCACCGTCTCGATGAAACGCTTCTCCGCGCCGAACGGGTACTGCTGCAGGCGGGGTACAGATCCTCCGCCCCGGCCATCGCTCCGGTGGCACTCGGCGCAGTTCTCCTGGAAGATGGTGCGCCCCTCCTCGAAGTCCGGCGGGACGCTCCGGACCTCGGCCACCGGCGTGACGAGCGGATTCCCGGCCGCGACCCACCTGGCCGGCTCGATCGAGGGGCCGGGCCGGGCACCCGCCCGGCCGACGGGCACGCCGTAGCGCCTGAGGCTTCCCTCGATGGCACCCCGGGCCTCGAGCCGCTCGATCGCCCGATCCAGGGCGTGCTTCAGGGCGGGATCCCGCTTGAGGAAGGCGACGCCGAACGCCACGGCCAGGTCCGGGTCCGATACGGGGACCAGCCTCAGATGGACGGCGCTCGACCGCGTCAGGAACCAGCCGGCCAACGGCGCCCAGAGCAGCGCGGCCGGCGTCTCTCCCGACTGGACGGCGCGGAAAGCCGCTTCCTGGGTCCGGTAGCTGCGGCGCGGGTACCCACGCTGAAGGAGGAAGAGGTCGCCGGCGCTCAAGGCTTCGACGGCGGTCACGAGGCCTCGCAGGTCCGCGAGGCCGGTGAGCGGCCTCCCCGTGCCGACGACGACCACGTGCCGCATGGTGTAGTAGGCCCGCGAAAACGCGAGCTGGGGATACTCCTCGGTGAACCCCGGCGCCACGGGCAGACCGGGGAAGAGGTCGCACTCGCCCTCGAGGAGGTTCCGCATCGCCGCACGCGCCGACCTCGTCCCGATCCACTTGAACTCGGCCCGGGCTCCCAGCTCGGCGGCGACGGCCCGGATGACCTCGACGTCGTACCCCGGCCACTGGGCGTCAGAACTCGTGAAGGGCAGGTTGTCAGGGTCGGCACACGCGGTGACCGAGCCGGTGGACGTGATCTCCGCCAGGGTCTTGGCCTGGCGGGCCTCGCCGGAACCGACGAGGCCCACCAGGAGAGAGAGAAAAAGGAGAGTGGTCCGAACTCCCGACACTCTCAGTCCGGCAGTCCGTACACCATCAACAAGCCGTTGAAGTTCATGTTGAGCAGGTGGTCGAGCTTCCGCTCCGCGCCTAACCAACCGCGGATCCTGGTCTTGCCGCCGACGACGACCGCGACATACTGCTTGCCGTCAACGGCGTAGGAGACCGGGCCCGTCGAGGCGAGGTTGCCGGCGTTGAACTCGTAGAGCACTTTCCCCGTCTTGGCGTCCAGGGCCTTGAACTGCCCCTCCATGGTCTGGAAGAACACCAGCCCGCCGCCGGTCGAGAGGATCCCGGAGTGGATCGGTGGCGCCTTCACCCAGTGCTCCCACACGATATCGCCGGTGTTGGGGTTGTACGCGCGGATGGCCCCGGCGTTTTCGCCTTGCATCACGGCGTCCCAGCTCACACCCACGTAGGCGAGGCCCCGCGTCCACTTGACCTCCTTGACGTACCCATACTTCATGCACAGTTCCATGGTAGGCACGTAGACGAGGCCGGTCTCGGGGTTGTAGGACGACGGCACCCAGTTGCGCCCGCCGAGGAGGGCGGGACAGATCGGCACCTTCTCCCCGCCCATCACAGGACGCTTGCCGGCCGCCTCGATGGGTCGGCCGGTCTTCATGTCAATCCCCTCGGCCCAATCGACGTTCTTGATGAACTTCTTGGCGTAGATCAGCTTGCCGTCGCGCCGGTCGAGCGCGTACATGAAGCCCGGCTTCTGGAACGACAGGATGGCGGGGATCTCCTTGCCGTTCTGCTTGATCGTGAGCACGGTGTGCTCGTTCATCGTGTCGTAGTCCCAGGCGTCGTTGGGCACGTACTGGTAGTACCACTTGAGCTTTCCCGTCGCGCGATCGACGGCCAGGACGGAGTTGGTGTACAGGTTGTCGCCCCTGCGGACGGAATCGATGAAGGGCGAGGGGTTGCTGGCGCCGAAGAAGACCGTATCCGTCCCCGCGTCGTAGGTCGGCGGGAGCCAGATGGAGCCGCCCCCGCGCTGCCAGGAATCGCCGGCCCACGTATCTCCACCGGGCTGGCCGGGTTCCGGCACCGTGGAAAACCGCCAGACTTCCTTGCCGGTCTTGGCCTCAAACGCTGCTGCCCACCCGCGGATTCCCATCTCGCCGGGGCCCGCGGGGCCGGTGATGAGCAGGCCCTTGGCGACGAGCGGCGGGCTGTTCAGGTAGTAGCCGTCCTTGTAATCCGCCGTCGTCGCTTCCCAGACCTGCTTGCCCGTCTTGGCGTCCAGCGCGATGAGCTTGGCGTCCAGGGTCGGAACGATGACCGTGTTTTCGTAAAGGGCGACGCCGCGGCTCTGGGGATGGATACGGGCGAAGGCCGTCAGGTCTTCGGGTGTCTTGCGGGTCCACTTCCAGAGGAGCCGTCCCGTCGCCGCCTCCAGCGCGTACACGGTGTTGTGCGGGATGTTGGCGGCCGTGACGATCATGATGCCGTTGTTGATCATCGGGAAGCTCTGCTGCTCGCCGAGCTCCCCGAGCGACATCATCCACTTCACCTGGAGCTTCTTGACGTTCCGCGTGTCGATCTGCTTGAGCGGGCTGTGGCTCCAGCCGTTGTGCGTCCGGTAGTACTGGAGCCAGTTGTGCGGCTCCCGGTCGGCGTTCAGGAGCCGGTCGTCGGTGACCGGGGTCCACTCCCCCGCCGGACCCGCCCCCGCCCCGCCCGCGACCAGCAGGAGCAGGAGCCCGAGAAGGCTGAGGGGAATCCACCGTTTCGCTGCTGCCATGGCTGTCCTCCTTCGGGATTGTGAAGAGAAGAATAAGGGGCGTTTGGGATTTGGCCGTAAACCTAATACACCTTCCCACGTCCTGTCAAGCGGGCTGGGATCAGGTACCTATCTCCCCTTCAGCACCGTGAAGAGCCATTGCCCGAGCACGCCCATCACCGGCGGGAGCAACACCCCGGGGATGAACCGCGCGAGCGTGAGCGGCCAGCCCAAGAGCGGTGCTTCATACGTCAGCATGCGGATCGGACTCACAAGGGTCTTCGCCGTGAGCAGCGCGATCAGCGGTCCCGGCGCCGCGCCACTCCGGAACAGGTTCGCGGCAACCGGGAAGAACAGGTACGGACCGCCGGGAATCACGAGGCCTGCGGCCCACCCGACGACGATCCCTTGCCCCAGACGTTCGGCGCCGAGCCAGCGCGACAGGACCGGTTGCGGAAGGAGGACCTCCAGGAGCCCGGCAAGGACAAAGCCGAGGAGGAGCTCCACCCCCACGCCGCGCGCGAGCTTGACGCTCGCCATGAGCCCGCGAAAGGGCAGCGTCGAGTCCTTCACGAACCCGAGCAGGGCGGCGAGGACCACGAGCGACACCAGAATGACCAGAGTCGGATCCACGCGCCTGTTCATCCCCGGAGAGACACCGTTCGCGCCCGGTACTCCAAAGGCATCGCCCTTCCGGCCGCTTCAAGCGCCTGAGCACGAGCCGCTTCAATCAGCCCATGGTCGGGCGACAGACGGCACGCCGGATCGGTCACCGCGGCCTTGCCTGTGAGGTGAAAGGCCTGGCAGCGGCAACCCCCGAAGTCGATGGCGCGGCGGTCGCAGCTCCGGCACGGCTCCGGCATCCAGGCCTCCCCCCGAAAAGCATTGAAGCCCGGCGAGTCCCGCCAGATGTCGCCGAGCGCCCGCTGCCGGACGCTCTCGAACTCAAGGCCCGGAAGTGTGTGCGCCGCGTGGCAGGGCAACACGAGCCCGTCCGGACTCACCACGACGAACCGGCGCCCCCAGCCGTCCATGCAGGCCTTCGGAAATTCCGAATAATAGTCGGGCGTGACAAACAAGATCTCCATCGTGCCGCGAAGCCGCGCGCGGGCCGCGGCCGCGATCGCGCGCGCCCGCTCGAGCTGCTCACGAGTAGGGAGGAGCGCCGCGCGATTCTGGAGCGCCCAGCCGACGTACTGCGCATTCGCAAGCTCGAGGCGGTCGGCGGAGAGGTCCTCGGCCAGCGCGATGACGTCGGCCACCCGGTCCAGATTGTCCCGGTGCAGGACCACGTTGATCGTCAGCGGGAACCCGAGGTTCTTCGCCCAGCGCGCGACTTCCAGCTTGCGGTCGAACGAGCGGAGCCCCGCGATGCGGTCGGATGCCCCGGCCCGGACGTCCTGGATGGAGAGCTGCACGTTGTCGAGGCCGAGCGCCCGGAACCGGGTGAGGCGCTCGACGGTGAGCGGAATCCCGCCGGTAATGAGGTTCGTGTAGAGATCCAGCCGGTGGGCCTCCTCGATCAGTGCCTCGAGATCATGCCGAATCAGCGGCTCCCCCCCCGTGAGGTTGAGCTGGACGACCCCCAGGTCCTCGGCCTCCTGGAAGACCCGGAGCCAAGTCCCCGTGTCCACCTCGTCGGCATGGCGCCCATAGTCGAGGGGGTTCGAGCAGTAGACGCATCGGAGCGGACACTTGTACGTCAACTCAGCGACGAGCGTGTAGGGCCGGACCTCGGAGCTCATCGCCCGGCCTTCACGAGACCGCGTTCTGCCATCCCCGCCAGGAACGCGACGACCTCCCGCTCGACGGCCTCCCGCGGCTGGGTATCGTACGTCTCGAGGAGGCGCTCGATGATGGCCTCGACCGTGTGCTCTCCGGTGCACAACTTCAGAATCTCCGCCGCCGTGGGGTTCAGCGCCAGCCCCCGCTCCGGGAAGAGCAAGAGGTATTGCTGCGCTTTGCGGTCGAATCTGAGACGCGCTTTCTCCGCAAGCCGGGGGCGGCTCTCCGCCGAGATCACGCGCGGCCGCCCAGGAGCCCCCATCCGGGCTCGATGTACGCGGCGTACACGCAGTCGAGCAGCTGCCAGAGGATCTCGGTCTTGCGGATCAGCGCCGCAACACACCGCGCCTGCAACTCGTAGGTCGTCGCCTGCCGCACGACGAGGTTCATTGCCTCCTCGGAGTCACGCCGCGCGCGCGGCACCCGAGAACGGAAGTACTCAAGCGTCTCCCGGCTCACCCACGGATAGTGCTGCTCCCAGGCGAGCACGCGCTTGGACATCAAGTCCGGCGCGAAAGACTCGGTCAGGGATGAGGCGACCGCTTCGAGGAGGCTTCGCTCCCGCACGAGCTCCACGTAAGCGTCGCAGGCAAACCGCACGCCGGGCAGTACTGACCGGAAGCTTCGGACCTCCTCACGGTCGAGCCCGACGCCGTCCGCCAGGCGCAGCCAGAGTTCCAGGCCGCCTTCGCCCGGAGCGTCGCCGTCGTGGTCGCGAATCCGACGGATCCACAACCGCCGGAAGGCCGGGTCCTCGGACTTGGAAAGGATGATCGCGTCCTTGATCGGGATTCGAGTCTGGTAGTAGTAGCGGTTCAGGACCCACTGCTGGAGCTGGAGCTTGGTGAGCTTGCCGTCGTGCATCAGGACGTGATAGCGATGGCTGTCGTGGTAGCGACTCTGCCCCTCGCGTTTCAGCCAGTCGACGAATGCCTCCCGGGAGAGTGGCGGCCGGCTGCGATCTTCCGTCATAGAGCGATTTCCATCCCGTCGTACGCGACCTCCCAGCCGCACGTCTCGACCCGCGCGCGCTCGGGCGAGTCCTCTCTCAGCAGGGGGTTGGTGTTGTTCAGGTGGATGTAGATCCTCCGCGGGGCGCCCACGCCAGCCAGCAGCGCGAGACTGCCTTTTTCACCACCCACGGGAACGTGAGCCATATCCTCGGCGCGCTTCGTCCCCACCCCGAGGGCAGGAAGCTCGTCGCTCGACCAGAAGGTGCCATCGAAGAAGACGCAGTCAGCGCCCTCAAGCGCCTGGCAGACGGACGGCGTGACAGCCCCCACAGCCGAAAAATACGCCAGCGCGCGGCCGGTCGCCGACTCACGGATCCTGAACCCCACGTTGTCCTCCGGATCCGGCGTCACGAGCCCTTCGAGGTGCAGCGCCCGCTTCCCCGGCACTGCGACCGCCTCGATCGACAAGCCGCTCGGACGGCCGCCGGCGGTCATCTCCTCCTCCCGCCCCAGCTTGAGCGTGCGCCATGTCACCTGCTCGGGGAACCGCTCCAGCGTTCGATAGAGAACATTGCCCTCCGTGAAGCCCCGGCGCACGCGTTCTGTCGCATAGAGGACAAGCGGGTAAGACTCGCGGAGGGACAAGAGCCCCAGGCAGTGATCGAGGTCGCCGTTCGTCAGCAGAATGCCCTCGAGGGGCGAGTCGCGCGGTTTGCGAGGATGAAGAGGCGGGAAACCTTCGATGTGTTGCCGGATTTCGGGGGAGGCATTGAGCAGGAACCACGTCTTGCCGTCCGCGCTCACGGAAACGGACTCCTGGGTTCGCGCCACCGCCCGGATCGTGCCTTCCCGAACGCCCTGGCAGTTCAGGCAGCCGCAGTTCCACTGGGGGAACCCTCCTCCTGCGGCCGAACCCAACACCCGGATGAGCACCATCGACCCCCTGAGGCACGACAGCCCTTCCCCCGGCGGTCAGAACCGTTGAGAAGGGCTGCCCAGAGCTGATGAAACTTAGTTTTTAAATGCCGTCGGAATCGTCCCGATCAAAATCGTCCTGATACGAGTTGATCTCGGCGTCCATCTTGATCTCGACGAAGGCGGGCGCTTCCCATGCCATCCTTTTTCACCCCCAGTCGCAGCAGCTGCCAGCGGGTTGGCCGATCAATACCGCCATCATCCTAGGGGGATGCGCCCTGCGTTGTCAAGAGGATACCGTTCGTCCTATACTGAGCGCGCTTTTGACTGCTCTCCGATCGTGGGGTGCCCATGGCCAAGGTCACCGCGGCTCATCTCCTCGTGAGGACGCTCAAACGCCACGGCGTGGAGTGCCTGTTCGGCCTCTGCGGCGATCACGTGAACGCCGTCTTCAACGCCTGCGTGGACGAGGGGGTCGCGATCGTGGACACGCGCCAGGAATCCGGCGCCACGCACATGGCGGACGGCTGGGCGCGCGTGACCGGGCAGCCCGGCGTGTCCGTGGTGACCGGCGGGCCCGGCCACACCAACTCCATCACCGGGATCGCGACGGCCTGGATGGCGGGCAGCCCCGTCCTCGCCATCAGCGGGACGTTCGAGCGAGCGCTCCGGGACAAGGGACCGCTCCAGGAGATCGACCAGGTGGACATGGTCCGCGCGGTGACCAAGTGGGCGCGCCTCGTGGACGATCCGGCCCGCCTGCCCCAGTACGCGGCGCTCGCCTACCGCGAGGCGATCAGCGGTCGCCCCGGCCCGGTTCACCTGACGATCCCGAGCGACGTCCTGGAGGCCCCTCTCGACGATTCCGCGGTGGTGATTCCGGGGCCCCTGAAAGGCGGCCCGCCCGCGGCGCCGCCGTGGGCGGTCGAGAGTGCGCTCGACCTGCTCGAGCGCGCCGAGCGCCCCGCGGTGATCGCCGGGAGCGGGGTCTGGTGGGGGCGCTCCTGGGATGCACTACGACGCTTCATCGAACTGACGCACCTCCCCTGCTTCACGATCGGCCTGGGGCGCGGCAGCCTCTCCGACGAGCATCCCCTCTGTCTCGGCTACGCGGACCCGATCCTGAACCCGGTGGCGCGGGAGATCAACGCCGCGGACGTCGTGCTCCTCATCGGCAAGCGCATGGACTTCCGCCTGGCTTACGGCAACCTCTTCGCCGCCGACGCCACGCTCATTCAGGTTGACATCCACGCGCCCGAGCTGGGGAAGAACCGGAGCGCCCAGCTCCCGATCCAGGGCGACGCCGGCCAGGTCCTCGAGCAGCTGGCCGCGGCGGCCCGGGCGCGGCAGGGCTGGAAGGAGAAGCCGTGGGTCGAGCGGCTCAGAGGAGCGCGGCGCGCGGCGGCCGAAGCGCGGAGAAAGGACGAGAGCTCCGACGCGGCCCCCCTCCATCCGCTCCGCATCGTCAAGGAAGTCCGGGAAGCGGTCAATTCGGACGCGGTCTGGTCCATCGACGGCGGAGACTTCGCCCAGTGGTGCCGCCTCGGGCTGCCGGCGAGAAAGCCTGGGCACTGGATCCGGCTGGGACCGCTCGCGACCGTCGGGGCCTCGATCCCCCTGGCCATCGGGGCCAAGCTCGCCAAGCCCGACTGTCCCGTCGTCGTCCTGATGGGGGACGGCGGGATGGCCTTTCACTCGTGGGAGCTCCACACCGCCCTCCGCTTCAACCTCCCCGTGGTCGTCGTCGTCGGCAACGACGGCGGCTGGGGCATGGAGCGCGAGCTCCAGGCGGCGTTCTACGACCGCACCACCGGCGTCGAGCTCGGACAGGTCCGCTACGACCGGGTCGTCGAGGCCATGGGCGGCTATGGCGAGCACGTCGAGCACCCGGCCGAGCTCCGCCCGGCGCTCGAGCGCGCGCTCAAGGCCGGGAAGGTCGCCTGCGTCAACGTCATGATGCGTGGGGTGCCGAGCCCGCTGACGACCGCCAACATCGCCCGGGTCAAGGGGACCAAGACGTGAACCCCACGGTGGATCGGCTGATCCGGCGGGACCGGGCGATCGTCGCTACCGGTCTTCTCGTCGTGGGCGCTCTCGCGTGGGTCTACATCTTCCGCTTGAGTCGCGAGATGGACGCCATGGCCGAGATGGCCCTGGCGTTGCCCCGGATGAAGCCCTGGAGCCTGCCGGACTTCGCCCTGACGTTCCTCATGTGGGCGGTGATGATGGTCGCGATGATGGTCCCCTCGGCCACGCCCATGCTCCTGATCTTCGCCACGGTCAACCGGCGGCGCATGGTCGAGAACACGCCGGTCGTCCGCACCGGGCTCTTCCTCCTCGGGTACCTCGCCGTGTGGGCGGCCTTCAGCCTGGGAGCGACGCTGGGGCAGTCGGGACTTCACGCGGCGGCGCTCATCTCCGGACCCGCCGTCGCCGTCGCCCCGTGGCTCGGCGGCGTCCTCCTCCTCGCCGCCGGCCTCTACCAGTTCACGCCCCTCAAGAACGCCTGCCTCGTGCGCTGCCAGTCCCCGCTGGGGTTCATCATGACCGACTGGCGGGAAGGTGCCCTCGGAGCCTTCCTCATGGGGGTGAGGCACGGGACCTTCTGCGTCGGCTGCTGCTGGGTGCTGATGGCGCTTCTCTTCGTGGCCGGCGTCATGAACCTCCTCTGGGCGGCGGCCCTCGCCGCCTTCGTGCTCCTCGAAAAAGTTGCGCCCCCAGGGCGGGCCGTCAGCCGGCTCGCCGGCGGGTTGCTGATCACGTGGGGCGTCTGGCTCATCGCGCGGGCGCTCTAGCTATCGAGCAAGGGAGGGAAACCATGGCGACCATCAAGTGGCGACTCAAAGGGAAGTGGATCAAGAACTGCAACTGCGACCCGGGCTGTCCGTGCGACTTCTGGGCTCGCCCGACCCACACGAAGTGCGAGGGGATGGCGGCCATGCTGGTCGAGGAGGGGAGCTTCGGAAAGACGAAGATGAACGGCGTGAAGTTCGCCGTCCAGTACCACTGGCCGGGCCCGCTTCACGAGGGGAACGGCACCGTCCTCACCCTCCTGGACGAGAAGACCACGCCCGCCCAGCGCGAGGCCCTGCTCCAGATCGTGAGCGGGAAGGCCGGCAACCCCTGGTTCGAGGTTCTCGCCTCGCTCGTCACCAAGGTGCTCGAGCCCAAGGTCGTCTCCATCCACTTCGAGCACGATCTAAGGCGGCGGAAGGCTCACGTCACGATTCCGGGCTTCCTCGACACGGTGACCGAGCCGATCCGGAACCTGGCCACCGGCGCGGCGCACAAGGTCCGCGTGGGGCTCCCCGACGGGATGGAGTACAAGACCGCCGAGTTCTGCGTGGCGACGATCAACAGGGGGATGGGCCCGATCGCCTACGACTGGCCGGAGAGCCACAGCTCGCTGGCGCATGTGGAGCAGACCCACGCCGGGCTCGCCCGCTAGGGCTCGAGCCTCCGCCGTATCGTCTCGATCCCCGCCCGGTCCAGGCGCCCGTCGTCCACGACGACCTCCGCCCCTCGACCGGCCACCAGGGTGAGCTTCCGGGCGGCGCGGCTGGAGCAGACCACCACGGCGGGCTTCCCTCGACGCAGCGCGCGGGCTCCCGGGCTCCGAAGGAGGCGGACGTGGGTCAGCCCTGCACTGCCGACGGCGAGTCTCACTCCCTCAGTGACCGCCACCCTCGCCCCTCGGGGCAGCGCCGCCAGTCGCATCAGCGTCTCCTGGCGGGGCGCCGTCAGGAGCCCCACGACGTCCAACGCGCTCCCTCCCAAGAGCCTCTTCACCTCGTTAACGTGGCAGAAAGTCGTCGCGACCAGGGCGTACCGCCGGAGCGCGCGCGGAGACCGCCGGGCGAGCCGGCGGAGATCCTCGAGGAGCAGCGACTCCACGCGAGCCGGCAGCGCCCCGGCCAGTTCGCGGCCCAGGTGCTGAAGGCGGGACCGGCAGCACTCGACGAAGAGCACCGACCGCCGCCGCCTGGCCGGTGGACCGGAGAGGGCCCGCGCGTAGACCGCCGCGGCCACCGCCGCGGGCGCCAGGCCCAGCCGACGCGCTGCGCGGGTGGCCTCGTCGATCGTCGCCAGCAGTGGTCCTAGCCCGGCGCGCTTCCGCTCGCGCTTGCGCGGGGAGACGAAGGTCCCCCGCCCGCGCTCGCAGGACAGGTACCTCTCTCGCTCCAGCTCTCCGAAGACCTTCGACACCGTGTTTCGGTTGATGCGCAGGGTCCCGGCCAACTGCCGAACCGTCGGCAGCCGGGTCCCCGCCGCCCACCGACCCGTCTCGATCAGGTGCGCCAGCTGCGCCTTCAGCTGGGCGTGGACGGGGAGCGGCGCCTTCCGGTTCAGCCTGAGTTTCATGGCTTACTGTCTTATGACAATAAGACAAGTGCCTCGCCTGCGTCAAGAACGGCGCGCGTCGCGCGAGCGAGGCGGAAAGAGGAACGACGCTCCCCTACCGGGGAAGCGCCGCGGGCGGCGGGGACGCAGGCCTCTCCGGCTGGACCGGGATGTCCCAGACAAAGCTGAAGCCGATGGCGAGCCAGCCTGGAACCTCGTGGGCGTAGACCAGGTTGCCGCGTCCCTGGGGGGCCGTCCAGAGGGAGAGCCCGAACCGGGCCGCGGTCCGGGGGCCGGTGGACACCGTCGCCGAGAGGGGGACGATGAACGCCGGGTCGTGGCGGACCCGGATGTCATCCGCGTAGAACTCTTGCTCCCGCGGCCGCGTGACGTCGGGCGGCTGCCCGGGGATGATGAACTCGGGGCGCGGAGCCCGCTCCGGGGGCGGTGCGGTGATCTCGACCTGGCCCTGGGCCAGCGACGCGGGCGCCAGGCCCCCGGTCAGGAGGGCCAAGCCGGCCATCACCACGAAGCACCGAAAGAGGATCCTCACAAAACCGATGATACCACACCCCGAAGAGGCGGGATCTCCTTGACACCCGGGGGCGCCGGCGCGAGCATCGGCCTTGAGATGCGCTTCTTCCGGTTTGGCCCGCTGCTCTCGGCTCTCTGGCTCTTCCAGGGGTGCGTCGGCCCATCGGCACCGGTAGCCGTGCGCGACCCGGCCTACCGCCCCCAAGAGATCCGGCGGCCGGCCGTGCTCCTCCAGGTGGCCCTCGATCAGAGCGGGTTCGGTGAAGGCGACTTCACGAGTCAGGAGCGGGCCAGCTTCCCCGAAGAACTCGAGACGGGGCTGATCGACAGCCTCAACGGCCAGGGCATCTTCCCGCTGGATGTCAGCCTGAGCGCGCTGCCCGTCTACCGCGGGGCGTCGGCCCCCATTGACCGCCTCGACCGGGCTCCCGCCCTGGCGCGGGCGCGGAGTCTCCAGGCCGACGTGCTGTTGGTGATGGACATGCATCTGAGCCGCCGCACCCTCTCCTTCTGCCGCGGGACGGCCCGGCCCTTTTCGGCGTTGACGACCGTGGTGGCCATCACCCTGGAGGTGCTGCGGGTCACTGACGGGAGGCGACTCCTGCTGGAGCCCCCGGACGCCAACCTCACGGTCACCGACGTGGACGCGCCGTGCACCAAAGAAGGGCGAGCGCGCCGCCTGTCCCCTCAGGAGTTGACGGACGCCGCGGTCTCCCGCCTCTTGACGCGCCTGATGCGGCGATAGACCGGCTAAGGCCGGCCTACCAGGGAAGCCCGAGGATCTTGCTGAGGCTGTTCTGGCCGAAGTTCGTCACCCAGAGGTGCGTGCCGTCGAACGCCACCCCGGCCGGCTCCCGGCCAACCCCAAGGGTCGCGGTCACCACGTTCGAGATCGCGTGGATCCGGCTCACGGTGTTCATGACGCCGGTCCCGGCCTTGTTCGCCACCCAGACGTGCGTGCCGTCGAAGACGAGACCTGTGGGCTCGCGCCCCACTTGCACGGTCGCCGTCACGAGGTTGGTGGTGACGTTGATCTTGCTCACGTTGTTGGCCTGCGAGTTGGCCACCCAGATGTTCTGCCCGTCGAAGGCGATCCCGTGAGGTGCCTTCCCCACCACGACCGTGGTCACGACCACGTCCGTGCTCACGTTCACCTTGGTGACCGTGTTGGAGCCGCTGTCGGCGCTCCAGATATGGCTGCCGTCGAAGGCCAGGCCCGACGGCCACCGCCGCACCTCCACGCTCGCGACGACGACGTTCGTCACGGCGTCGATCTTCGACAGCGTGTTGTCCACCATGCTCGCGACCCAGAGGTGCGCCCCGTCGAACGCGAGGCCGTGGGGAGACCGGCCGACGCCGATGGTGTCCACCACGTCATGGGTCGCCGCGTTGATCTTGCTCACAGTGTTGTCCACCAGGTTGCTGACCCAGAGGTGCGTGCCGTCGAACACGATGTCCCAGGGGTTGATCCCCACCGGCACCCTCGCCACCACCTTGTTGGTGCTGATGTCAATCTTGCTGACGGAGTCGGCCCCGCTGTTGGCCACCCAGAGGTGTGTGCCGTCGAAGGCCGCCGCGACCGGGTTCGACTCCACGGGAACACGCACCTGGTTGAACCGGTGGAGGGGCACCAGCAGGCTCCGGTCCGGCTCCACGGTGATCTCGATATTCGGGGCGACTTTCCAGCGGATCTCCCTGAGATTGAACATGGCGGCCCGCGCTCCCTTGGGGTTGGACCGAGGCCGTGACGGCCCTGGCCCGGCTCCAGACCCTCACGGATATGAGCGGAATTATACGGGAGAATCGACGGAAAACCAAAAGTTGGCGACCGGCAACGTTGGAACGCGAACGCGCCGGATGGTTTAATGGAGGCGCATGAGCCAGAGCTTCGGTCCCCTCATCGCCCCGCTCGCCCTCGGCACCGCCCTGGCGCTCTGGCCGGCGGCCGCTGCCGCACCCCCGCCCGCCCTTTCGCTTCCGAAGCAGATCAGGCCGACCGAGCGGCTCAAGCTCGAGGAGGTCATCGACAACGCGTTCGTGTCAACGCGGATGGAGGCCGAGCCCTACGTCGGCCGGCCCGACGTCTTCGAATACCTGCTGGATCACCCCGAGTTCGCCACTCACATGACGCGGGCCCTCCGGCTCGCCCGGTACCGTGTCTGGCACACCTCCGAGGGCCTCTTTCTCGACGACGGCTGGGGTGCCAAGGGACACTTCGAGGTGGTCCACAGTGAGCCCGGCGTGCGCGTCATGCTCGCGCGCGGTCGCTTCGAGCAACCGCTCCTGCCGGACATCCACGGACAGGCCGTGATCGTCATGGAGTACGGCTTCCGTCCCTCGGACGCGGGACGGACGCTCGTCAGCACGACCATCACCGGCTACGTCAGGCTCAACAGCCGTTTCCTCAGGATCGCGGGCACGCTGGTCGGGCCGATCGCGCAGGCCAAGGCGGACCGCGAGGCGCGGCAATTGCTCAAGGTCTTCGCGCGGGTGACGCGGGCGATCGAAGAGCGTCCGGACGAGGTCTCGGAGAAGGTGCGCCAGTGGCCGGACGTCTCGCAGCCGGAGCTGGCGGAGTTCCTGCGGCTCCTCAACGGGTGCTGACGCCCGGCACCGGGGGGATCATTCCTTCTCCCCGCCGAGGACCAGCGTCAGCATGAGGATCAGGATCACGAGGAGGGTCAGCAAGGGCTCTCCGAAGACCCCCCCGAGGGCGATGAGCAAAGCGTTCAGCATCGTAGCAACCTGCACACTTAAATTTCATTGTAGACTTCGCGACATGGCGGGGCAAGCTAACGAGGCAATCGGGCGAAAAATCAAGGAGTTAGAAAGAGCGCCCTCCCAGGACGACCCGAGCATCCACGATCCGCAGCCCGTGTTCGTGCACGATCACCGGATTGAGGTCCAGTTCCTCGACCTCCGGGCACTTCAAGACCAGATCGGACACCTGCACGAGCAGCCGGCCTAGAGCGGCCACGTCGGCGGGCTTTCCCCCTCGAACGCCTCGGAGGACCCGCGCTCCCCGAATCTCCGCGATCATCTCCGCCGCATCCTCTTCGCTCAACGGAACGATCCGGAACGCGACGTCCCGGAGAACCTCCACCAGGACGCCCCCGAGCCCGAACATCACCGCGTGGCCAAACTGGAGGTCTCTCGCGACTCCGACAACGACTTCCTGTCCGGGAGGCGCCATCGCGCTCACGAGAACCCCGCCGTCCCTCGCCCCGAGCCGGCTCACGATCTCGCCGATGGCATGAAACGCCTTCCGCACGTCCGCCTCACCGGGCACACCGAGGACGACCCCGCCGACGTCGCTCTTGTGGGTCACGTCGAGCGAGTTCATCTTCACGGCGACCGGAAAGCCGATCTGCCGGGCCGCCGCGACTGCCTCCTCCGCCGTCCCCGCCCGCTGGAACGGGACCACCGGGAATCCGTTCCGGGCGAGGAGGTCCATGGACTCTGCCGGCGAGAGCCCCTGCCCGCCCCCGGGGGCGGGTGGCGGGATTTGCGGCCGGTCGGACTCCCGAGGGAACCTCGCGCGATCAACGCGCGCATGGCAGGCGAGGGCGCGGACCGCCCGCTCGGGCGTGGGGAAGACCGCGATTTTCTTTTCGTGCAGAAGCCGCCGCTCCGCCCGCTCCACCTCCGCCCCGCCCAGGTAGGCCACCAGATCGCACCTGCCGGGGCGCACGACGGCGGTCGCTCCGGGGATCGGGTCGCCGAAGATGGACATGACCACGTCGTAGTGCCCGTCCGCCGCCGCGAGGACCTTCCGGTAGCGTTCGGCATCGGTATCGCCGGTCAGGTCGAGCGGGTTGCCGACGATGCAGTACGACGGGAGAATCTCCCGCAACCTCTCCGCCAGGGCCGGCGGGAGCGGGCTCACGCTGAACCCCTCCTCTTCGGCGACGTCGGTCGCGATGATGGCCGCGCCGCCGGAGCTGGTGACGATCAGCATCCGCGGGCCCGCCGGGGCGGGAAGGTAGGCCAGCGCCTTGGCGAAGTCGTACAGCTCCTCCAGGGTGGAGGCGCGGTGCACGCCGAACTGCCGGAAGACCCCGTCGTAGACCGCGTCGCTGCCGGCGAGGGACCGGGTGTGTGACTCGGCCGCCTTCCGGCCCCGCTCCGTGCGCCCGGCCTTGAAGATCACGATGGGCTTCCGGCAGTTCCGCACGGCCGCGAGGAACTTCCCCGCGTCCTTCACCCCCTCGATGTACAGGGCGACCACTTTCGTGTTCGGGTCGCCGGCGAAAAAGTCGATCAGGTCGGCTTCGTCCACGTCGGCCCGGTTCCCCATGCTCACAAACGCGGAGAACCCGATGCCGTCCTCGGACGCCCAGTCGCTCAGCGCCGCACCGACCGTGCCGCTCTGCGAGGCGATCGCGATCTCGCCTCTTTTGGTGATGAGCGGCCACGACGCGCACACGTTGTGGTACGGGTAGTTGACGCCCTGGCAGTTCGGGCCCACCAGCCGGATGCCGCACCGGGCGGCATTCCGGGCCAGCTCTTCCTGGAGGGCGGCCCCGTCCTCCCCGGACTCCGCGAAGCCGCCGCTGATAACGATCGCCGCGCGGACGTTCCGCTCGCCCAGCTGGAGGATGGTGCCCGGAACGATCTTCGCCGGGATGATGACGACCGCCAGGTCAACGCCCGCCGGGAGATTCTCGACCGACCGGACGGACGCCCTCCCCAGAATCTCCTCCCCTTTGGGGTTGACCGGGATGATCTCTCCCGCGAAGCCGGCGTCCCGGATATTCCGGAAGATCTGGAAGCCCATCTTCTCGGGATTGGCCGATGCGCCGATGACCGCGATCCGCTCGGGACGGAAAAGGGGCTCTAAGGAGGCGGCCATCGGTCACCTCTGCGGGAAGCGCTCGCGTTCGATGGTGGACGATGCAGGACTTGAACCTGCGACCTCTGGCATGTGAGGCCAGCGCTCTGCCAACTGAGCTAATCGTCCGTAAGGGAGTCCCACCTTAGCAAAGCGCCCTCGCGAAATCAAGCCCGCGTCGAATCGCTCGGGGGCTCCAGCACCTTCTCCAGGCGCGCCAGGATGCGGTCGGCGTGGCTCCCCTGCCAGTAGATGCGAGCGCAGCCGGGGCAGCCGACGAAACGCTCCTGGGTCGCGAAGACGTGCTCCGGCACGAGTCCCCTGACGGTCTCCTTCGGGCGATCCTCGAGCGGCGTGTTGCACTCGAGACAGCGCGAGAGGAGGTTCTCACGGCCCGGGGCGAGGGTCAGGCGCTCGACCACCTCGGCGATCTGCACCTCCACCTCGTTCGCGCGGATCAGGAGACCTCCCGACCCGGCCAGGCGGGCGAGCTTCGCGTCGCGCGTGAGGAGCGTCCGCCCCTCGGCGCGGGCCAGGCGCAGCAGCTGGCGGTCCTCGGCGGCCCTGAAGTAGAGCGCATCGTAGCCGAGAGCGCGGAGCCACCGCGCGAGTTTCCCCAGCATGGTGTCGATCACGAAGCGGTCCGGCGGCGCCACGGCGGCTGCTTGCTGCCCTCCCGGCCCTAGTGTATCCTCCCCGGGGAGGCGAGGCCATGGCGCGCGTCGCCGATCGGATCTACGGGGCGATCTACCGCGGCCTCTTCTGCCGGCTCCCGGAGCCCGCCGCGGTCGCGCTCGGTCAGGCGACCCTCCGGTGGCTTCCGCTGGACCGCCTTCCCCTCTTCCGCTCGCGCGATCCGCGGCTCGCCGTCATGCTCGGCGGCGTGCGGCTCCCGAACCCGCTGATCCTCTCCTCGATGTACGAGGACCTCGCCATCCTCCGGCGGGCGATGGGGCTCGGGTTCGGCGCGGTGACGACCAAGAGCGTCACGGTCTCCCCGCGCCCAGGGCACCCCGAGCCGAACCTCGTCAGGATCGAGACGGGCGCGGGCCCGGGCCTGATCAACTGTAACGGGTTCAAGAACCCCGGTCTCCACGCCTACCGGGTGGCCCTCGCCGCGCTCCCCCGCCGTGTGCCGCTGATCGTGTCGGTGGCGGGCGAATCCATCGAGGAGTACGTGAGGCTCGTGCACGAGCTCGGCTCGCTCGGGGACCTGGTCGAGCTCAACATCTCCTCTCCCAACACCGCCCTGGTCTACCAGTGGAGCCAGAGCCCGGACGGGGTGACATCCCTCTTCAAAGCCGTCCGCGGGGCCACGGCCATGCCCCTGATCGTCAAGCTCTCGCCCGACTTCCGCGCGAGGAACGAAGAAGCCATCATTCCCGCCGCCCTGGCCCACGGGATCCGCATCGTGAACTACGGCAACACCCGCCGCGTCGCCGAGCCCCGCCTCTCCCAGGGGGCGGGCGGGTTGTCGGGCCCGGAGCTCTTCCCCGACACCCTTGACAGTGTGCGCCGAATCCGCCGGCGGTTCGGGGAAAAGCTCCAGATCATCGCCACAGGGGGCGTGGACGCACCAGACAAGGCGCTGTCATTACTCCTAGCAGGGGCCAACGCTTGCGGCTACTTCACGGGATTCGTCACGAAGGGCCCCCTCCTCGCGCGTCGAATCCTGGACAGGCTCTCCGAGGAGCTCGATCGGCAGGGGCTCGAGCGTCTCGACGACCTCCGGAGCCGAGAGACCTCCCGGTGATACCCACAGGTTATCCACTTATCCACACGAATCCACAATCGCCGAATTTGCGCGTCCTGACGCGCTCTCGGGACGAGGCGCGCCGCAAATGCCGGTCCTGCCGTCCACACGCGAGGGGGGCGCGAAAATTCGCCGATCTGGTAAGGCTTCCGCGAGGGCACCCCGCGCGAAGTCGCGCCGAATGCGGCGAAACGAGCCCTTGACAATTTTTTTGCGCGCCAATAGTGTTGTGCCGTTGTCGATCTCATGCTCAGCGAGTCAGTTTTTTGCGAGCGGTGAACGTCGTGACGCAGGCGTGAGGGAGATCGCTCATGGAGGCCAGCAGGAAACCCCTCGCGAAGATCGAGGGACGGCGTCGCTTAAAGCTCAGCGGGCTCACGATCGCGTGGCGGGGGACGCCGAATCTGGATGACTGGGTCGCTTACATCGACACCGGAACCAAGTCCAAGAAGCTGATCCTGGCCGACCACGCATCGGAGCGGAAGGTGAAGTCGCTCCTGAGCCGGATCCAGGCGATGCCGAAGCGGGAGGTCGAAAAGCTGGCCAAGGGCTAGAGGCCGCCCGGATCGCCACGCCCTGCACGTTCATGCCTCCAGGATACCCCGCTGGGCAAGGCTGACGAACCGGCCCTGGCCCAGGACGACATGGTCGTGGATCCTCAGGTCCAGGAGCCTGCCACATTCGGCCAGCTGGCGCGTGAGGCGCAGGTCCTCGCGGCTCGGCGTTGGGTCTCCGCTCGGGTGATTGTGCAGCAGGATCAGCGAGGCCGCCGACTCGAGGATGGCGGGCCTGAAGACCTCCCGGGGGTGAACCAGGCTCGCCGAGAGCGTCCCCTCCGAGACCACCACGTCCTTGATGAGCCCGTTTTGAGCGTCGAGGAGGACCACCCGGAACACTTCCTTCCGAAGGTCCTCCATCAGCGGGCCGAAGTGGGCGTAGACGCGCTCGGGACTTCCCAGTGTGACCTTACCGTCGGTGCCGCGGGACCGGAGGCGCCGGGTCAGCTCGAAGGTCGCGGCCAGCCTCACCGCTTTGGCGCGCCCGACCCCGGGGATCCGAGTGAGCTCCGCCACATCCCGCCGGGCCAAGCCCGACAGCGAGCCGTAGCGGGCGAGCATCTCCCGGGCGACGTCCACCGCCGTTTGACCCCGAGTGCCGGTGCCCAGCTGAAGGGCGAGAAGCTCGGCGTCGGCCAGGGAGTCCGGGCCTTTCCGGTAGAGTCGCTCCCGGGGGCGCTCCTCCGGAGGCCAGTCGCGCATGCGTCGGGCGGGGCTCATACGGTCACCGAGCCTCGTAGCACGCCGGCCCGGGCCCGTCAATGTCACGAGAGCGATACGTCCTCGGGCAGCCCCTCGATCACGATCTCGCGCGGCTCGCCGCCGAGCCCGGAGATCCTGACCGTGATCGTGTGGGAGGGAAGGAGCGGCAGACACTTGTCGGCCCACTCCACCATCGTCACGCCGTCCCCGTAAAAAAACTCCTCCAGGCCCAAGTCGAGGAGCTCGTCGAGACTCCCGGTCCGGTAGGCGTCGAGGTGATGCACGGGCAACCGCCCGCGGTAGTGGCTCAGCAGAACGAAGGTCGGACTCGTGGCCGGCTCCTCAACCCCCAGGCCCCGCACGAGACCCTGGAGAAAGCAGGTCTTCCCCGTTCCCAGCTCCCCGATCGTGGCCACGACGTCGCCGGCTCTGAGCCGCCGGCCGAGGGCTTCGCCGATCCGCTGCGTCTCCTCGGGACTCCGGCTCTCGTAGCGCAGCTTAGCCGCCGCCACGCCGGACCTGGGTGATCGCCCCCGGAATCGCCTCCGCGATGTCGCCGGCGATCAGCCCCTCCTCGCCTATCTCGCTCCGCGCCAGGTCCCCGGCGAGCCCGTGGAGATACACCCCCGCCTGGAGCGCTTCGAGGGGTTCCATCCCGCGGGCGAGGAAGGCGCCGACCATGCCCGTCAAGACATCGCCCGCGCCGCCGCTCGCCATCCCCGGATTGCCCGTCGGGTTCAGGAAGATCCGCCCGCGCGGGTCGCCGATGACGGTCCTGGCGCCCTTGAGCGCCACGAAGGCGCCGTAGCGCTGGCAGAAGCTCTTCACGGTCTCGATCCGATCAGCCTGGACCTCGGCGACGGGCCTCCCCAGCATCCGCGCCATCTCCCCGGGATGGGGCGTCAGGCACCGGGGTGCGCGCGCATGTCTCAAGAGGTCCACGTGCCCGGCCAGGGCCGTGAGGCCATCGGCATCCACCACGAGAGGACGCGCGAGCTCCGTCACCAGTTCGCGGACGAGCGCCTGGGTCTCGGGGTCGAGGGAGATGCCGGGCCCGAGCGCGACGGCCTCCATCCGCGCCGCCAGTTCCTGGATCCGCTCCTTGGCCTTGAGGGCGAGCGACTGGGAGGGCGTCTCGACAAGGGGCTCGGTCATCGTCTCCATGCCGAGCGCGGCCACGACGGGCTGCTGGCTCGCGGGGCAGGCGATCGTCACGAGCCCCGCCCCACTTCTGAGCGCGCCCCGACCGGCGAGGGCCGCCGCCCCGGTCTTCCCGACAGAGCCCGCGACGACCAGCAGGTGGCCGAAGATCCCCTTGTGCGCGTCGGGGGCGCGCGGCGGGAAGAGCGGACGGATGTCAGAGGCCTCGAGGAGGAAGACGGAAATCCCCTCGGGAACCTCGGCGGGAGGAATCCCGATGGAAACGACGCGCACCTCTCCTGCACGGGCGGCGCCGGGGTAGAGGACGAGGCCCCGCTTGAGCCCGGCGAACGTCGTGGTGAGGGTGGCGGTGACGGTCGGGCCCAGGAGCGCCCCGCCGTCGGAGGAAAGCCCCGAGGGGAGATCCAGGGCGACGACGGGACGGCCGCTCGCGTTGATCGCCTCGATGGCCCGGGCGATCACTCCCTCGGCAGGGCCCGCGAGCCCCGTGCCCAGGAGCGCATCCACGACTAAATCCGCGCCCCGGAGCGCCCGCCCGACGGCCGGCAGGGTGCCTTCGCCGGTGACCTCCGTCACCCTGCCCCGCCCCCGCTGGAACTCGCGGAGCTTGGCGGCCGCGTCGCCCTTGACCTCAGGCACTCGTCCCAGGACAAAGACGCCGAGCCGCGCCCCGCCCTTCTGAAGGTGGCGTGCCACGACGAAGCCGTCGCCGCCGTTACTGCCCTTGCCGCAGACAATCACCACCGACTGCCCGCGGAGGGGACCGAAGACCGACCGGATCTCGCGGGCTGCCCCGCTCCCGGCCGCTTCCATGAGCGCCGTCCCGGCCATGCCCAGCTCCGCGATGGCCCGCCGGTCCAGACGGCGCATCTCCTCCGCGGTGAACACCGGCAGCACGGCGCTAGCGACCCTCGCTCAGGAGGAGGCGGGATGCCTCCGTCAAAAATTCGGTCAGCACGTCGGTATAGACCTCCCGCCCGAGAGTCCGCGCGGCCCGGGGCAGCTCCATGTGGATCGCCTGCCTGGGCAGCCTCAGGATCCCCACCTGCTTGACGGCCGACGCCGTCCAGTAGAGCCGGTCGAGCGGTTCCACCAGCACCTCGAGGCGCGGCACGTTCGAGTCTTCCCCGAGGTGAGCGTCGCGAAGCAGCTCCAGGAGGGCCCTGAGCCGCCAGGCGTCCTCACGGCTGACCCCGACGGTCGCGATCTCGATCCGCCCCGCGCTTTCCGGCCGGACGTTGCCGTGCACTTCCACGTAGAGGTCGAGCGGCCCCTGCGCGACCTCCCTGACCCGGCTCAGGTAGGCCTCGTACACGGCCCGGGCGCTCTCCGTGTAGACCTCCTCGCCCGCCGACCCCCCGGGCACACCCTCGGTCGGGCGATTGACGTTCAAGCGACGGCGCCGGCCGTCGAGGTCGCTGTACCCCGTCGCAACCACGAGCCCGAAGCCGGTCCGGCGGGCGAGGTCCGCGCTGATCCGGTCAGTGTACTCATCCGTCGTCCCGTGGGGCGCCCCGATCACGAGTCCCGCCCGGCCCTTGTGGGAGGCAAGGCGGCCCACCCCCGGCGGCGACTCGCGCTCGACGGAGACCGTCGCGCAGCCCTGGGCGAGGAGGGACAGGATCGCCACGCCCCTAGCGAGCCCTCTCATCGGACGGCCCCGGTGTGTCTTCGCCCACCAGGAGGCAGTGGGCCAACGCATACTCCCCGTCGTGAGTGAGGCTCAAGAGGAGGTGGTGGGCGCCCCCCAGCGACTCGCCGATGCTCCGGCTCTTCCCCGACAGGACCAGGACAGGCGCCTGCCCCCGCTCGCGGCGGACCTCCAGCTCGCGCCAGCTGACGCCGAAGCGAAGCCCGATCCCCAGCGCCTTCAGGCCCGCTTCCTTGGCGGCGAAGCGCGCGGCCAGGTGCGGCACGGGGTCGCGTCGCCCTTGGCAATAGGCGATCTCCTCCGCGGTGAAGACCCGCTGGAGGAAGCGATCCTGCCAGCGCTCCACCACCCTACGCATGCGGGGGATCCTCACCAGGTCCACGCCGACGCCCTTGATCGTCACCGGGCCCTCCGGCTCCCGATCGCCCGCTCGATGATGCCCGCCAGCCCCCGCGCCAGCGTCTCGATCTGGCCCTGGTCCTCCCCCTCTATCATGATCCGCGCCAGCGGCTCGGTGCCCGAGTACCTGAGCAGGACCCGCCCGTTGCCGTCCAGTTCTGCCTCGATCTCCCCGAGCCGGACCTGGAGGCCCGGAATCTCTTCCAGGGCGGGCTTCGTCCTGACCGGCACGTTGAGCAGGACCTGAGGGAACTTGGTCAGGCAACCGGCAAGCTGGGAGAGCGATTTGCCGGTCTCCCGCATGACGAGGAGGAGCTGGAGCGCGCTGATCAGGCCGTCTCCCGTGGTGGAGCGCTCGAGAAAAATCAGGTGCCCGGACTGCTCACCGCCCACGTTGGCGCCGACCTTCCGCATCTCCTCCAGCACGTACCGGTCACCGACCTGGGTCTTCACCGTTCGGATCCCCGCCTCCGCGAGCGAGCGGTCGAAGCCCAGGTTCGCCATGACGGTGGTGACCACCAGGTTGCCCTTGAGCTGGCCGCGCGAGGCCAGGTGGCGCGCACAGATGGCCAGGATATAGTCGCCGTCCCTGATCTCCCCGGTCTCGTCCACGGAGATCAGCCGGTCCCCGTCCCCGTCGAAGGCGAGCCCGATCTGGACCCCGCTCGCCCTCACCTTTTTTTGTAGCGTCTCGGGGTAGAGGGCGCCGGAACGTCGGTTGATGTTCGTCCCGTCGGGTCGCACCCCGAGCGCGATGACGCGTGCCCCGAGGCTCCGGAAGAGTCGCGGGGCCAGACGATACGTCGCGCCGTGAGCCGCGTCGAGCGCGACGGCGTGGCCGTCCAGCCGAAGGTCCACTCCGCGGCGGCAGAAGGCCAGGTAATCGGCCTCGGCCCGGTCGTAGACGACGAGGCGCCCCAGCGCGCCTCCCGTCGGTTGCGGCGCGCGATCGGGAGCTTCGAGGCGCGCCTCGATCTCCTCCTCCCACGCATCGGGGAATTTCGTCCCGTCGGGGGAGAAGAGCTTGATGCCGTTGTCCTCGAAGGGATTGTGGGAGGCCGAGAGGACGACGCCGCCGTGGGCCTCCAGGTGGCGCGCGAGGAAGGCTACCGCCGGGGTCGGGAGCACTCCCACCGTGTAGCACTCCGCCCCGGCCGACAGAGCGCCGGCCACGAGCGCCGCCTCCAGCATGGGACCTGACAGGCGCGTGTCGCGCCCGACGACCAGCCGCACCCGCGAGACCCCCTGGCGCTCGAGGAGCGTCGCGACGAGATGCCGCCCGAGACGATACGTGATGTCCGGGGTCAGCGGCGGCTGGTTCGCCACGCCCCGGATCCCGTCGGTCCCGAAGAGCCGTGTCATGAGCCTACCGCCTCGACCGTGACGCGGGGCGGGTCCATCTGGATCAACTCGACCCCCTGCGGCAGCGTGATCGTAGGGGCCAACCGGTAGACTTTCCGGCGGAGCCCTTTGAGAACCAGCACGGCGGCGACCTGGGAGGCAGTCAGCTCCTTGACGCGGGCGAGCGGGCCTCGGACGACCAGGTCCACGGTGGCCGGCACCGGCCGGGCGTCCCAGGCGACCGAGGCGACCCGAACCGGCACCCCGACGATCCGCCGCGTGGCAAGCTCCTCGGCCACTTCGATCGTGACCTCGACACTCCTATCGCGGACGAGGCGGACCGAATTGCCCAGGGCGTCGAGCGAGGTCCGGCGGGTGAGGGTCCCCGTGAGGCCTGAGAGGTCAATCGAATCGGTTTCCACCTGCTTCCACCGGCCGACCTCCCTCCGAGGGCCGCGGACTTCGACCTCCGCCGGGCTCACGAGCACCCGGGCCACCCGGTACCCCGCCGGCGGCTGGCCTGTCAAGCGCGGGACGACGCGGACCATGGCCGTTTCAGAAGGCTCCAGGACCACGCGCAACCGGGACGGGCTCACCCGCACCACGGTCACGCCTCTCGGCACCCTGATATTTTCGGGCAGGAGCCGAATCGTACTCTCCCCCGCGCGGGCCCCGGCCAGGCCCACGGAGGCCCGGAGGTCTTCGCCGGAGAGGCGGGCCAGCCTCGAGCGAAGGCCCTGAACCTCCACGTCCACGCTTTCGGGACGCTCTCCCGCCAGCTCCAGGCCGGCCGGGATCGCGTCGAACTCCACCGGGACGGCGAGCCGCACGTGGGCTTTTTCCCCGCTGACCACCAGGAACCAGAGGACGCTCGCCGCCAAGAGCGAGAGGATCTTGAGTTCCCAGTTTCCGGTGAGCCAGCCGCGGAGGCTACGCCCGTCCATGACGCTCGGCTTTCCTCTCCGTCGCCCAGCGGCGCATGAGCGCGTCCAGGAACGACGCCCGGGGGGCCACCCCGCCCCCGGCCAGGAGGCCCGTCAGCCGGCGGCGGAGCTCGCCCCGATCGAGGGGGCTTTCCATCTGACCCTCCACCGCGAGCGAGACGCGCCCGGTCTCCTCCGAAACGACCAGCACCGCAGCGTCGGTTTCCTCGCTGAGCCCGAGCGCCGCCCGGTGGCGCGTGCCGAGCTCGCGCCCCACCTCGGGGTTGCGCGAGAGGGGGAGGAAGCAGCCGGCCGCCACCACGCGGTTTCCCTGGATGACGATCGCCCCGTCGTGGAGCGGCGAGTACGGATGGAAGAGGCTCTCCAGAAGATCGGAGGACACGAGCGCGTCGAGCGGCACCCCCAGCTCCGCGTATTGGCGGAGCCCCGTGCTGCGTTCGAGCACCATCAAGGCGCCGATCCGCTTGGCCGCGAGCGAGTCGGCAGCCTGCGCCACGTCGTCAACGACGGCGCCGCGCTCCCGGTGGCCGGCCCCCAACACCCCCTGGAGCAGGCGGCTGTGACCGACCCGGGCCAGCACCCGCCGCAGCTCGGGCTGGAACAGCACGATGAGGGCTAGCACCCAGTAGGCCCAGAAATTTTCGAGGATCCAGCTGGTTCCGAACAGCTCGTAGTGGCGGGCCGCCACGGTGGCACCGCCCAGGAGGAGGACGCCGACCAGCATCTGCGTCGCCCGTGTCCCCTTGAAGGTGAGCAGGATCCAGTAGAGGACGACGGCCAGCAGCAGGATGTCGAGGACGTCGCGCCACCTGAGCCCGTAGAGGATCTCCCACATGGGCTGATCTCACTCCTGCCCGCGGATCGCTTCGGCCACGCGCACCGCCTGGCGGGTTTCGGCCACGTCGTGGCAGCGGACGACGTGGGCCCCGTTGTACACGGCGACGGCCGTGGCGGCGAGCGACCCGGGAAGGCGCTCCCCCGGCTCGGCCGACCCCGCGACGGCGCCGATGAACGACTTGCGGGAGACGCCGACCGAGATCGGCCGGCCGAGCGCGCCCAGGGCGCCCAGCTCCCGCAGGATCTGGCAGTCCCACTCGTACCACGGCCGATCGGCCGTCCGGAAGAACCCGATGCCCGGATCCACCACGATCCGCTCCACCTCGATCCCCGCCCCCCGCGCGATCGCCAGGCTTTCCCTGAGGAGAGCCGCGACGGCGTCGATCGGCTCCCCTCCGGGGACGGCCGGCGGTCGGGGGCTGGCCATCACGATCAGACCCGCCCCGGTCCGCGCGACGAGCGGCGCCATCCCGGCGTCCGCCGTCAGCCCGCTCACGTCGTTGATGATGGCCGCGCCCGCTTCGAGGGCCGCCCGCGCCGGGCCCGCCCGGCAGGTGTCGGCCGAAACGGCAACGGCGAGCTTCGTCACCAGCCACTCGACGGCCCCGGCCAGCCGCCGGGTCTCCTCCGCCTCCGAGATCCAGGTCTCCCGGTAGGGCGCCGTGGACATGCCGCCGACGTCCACCACGACGGCTCCCACCTCGACCATTCGTTCGGCCGTCGCGAGGAGCCGGTCCCGATCGTGCACGACCGACCCCCCGTAGAAGGATTCCGGGCTCAGGTTGATCGCGCCGATCACCGCAACCGGTTTCCCGTCGCCAACCTCGACGCCCGCCAGGATCGCCCGCTTCCGCATTCGAGCCTCGAAGACAAAAATACCACCGACGACACCGACCCGGAGAGGGAAGAAATGGTGGAAGCGGAGGGGGGCTTTCGCCCCACTCCGAGAGATCACGCCGGCGCGGGCGCCCCTTGGAGCGTGGACGCGCGCAGGATGCGGGAGACCTCCTCCCCGTCGAGCGACTCCCGCTCGAGAAGGGCGCGCGCGAGGGCGTGGAGCCGCTCCAGGTTCTCCTCGAGGATCTGCCGCGCCTTGGCGGCGCAGTCGGTGACGATCCGCTTGATCTCGGCGTCAATGAGAATCGCCGTGTCCTCGCTGTAGTCCTTGTGTCGCGCGACCTCGCGTCCGAGGAAGATGTGCTCCTCGTTCTTGCCGAACGTGAGGGGGCCGAGCTTCTCCGACATCCCCCACTCGCAGACCATCTTCCGGGCCATCTCCGTGGCCTTTTCCAGATCGTCCCCCGCCCCGGTGGTCTGCTGCCCCAGCACAACCTCCTCGGCGGCCCGGCCACCCAGGAGAATGGTGATCCGGTTGACCAGGTATTCCTTGGAGTAGTTGTACTTGTCGTCGACGGGGAGCTGCTGCGTCAGTCCGAGCGCCCGCCCGCGCGGGATGATCGTGACCTTGTGCACCGGATCGGTGCCCGGCAGGAAGTCGGCGACGAGAGTGTGTCCGGCCTCGTGGTAGGCGATGGTCCGCTTTTCGTCCTCGCTGATGATCATCGAGCGGCGTTCCACCCCCATCAGCACCTTGTCCTTGGCGTTTTCGAAGTCCAGCATCTCCACGGCCTTCTTGTTCTGCCGGGCCGCCCAGAGCGCCGCCTCGTTGACGAGGTTGGCCAGATCGGCGCCCGAGAACCCGGGCGTGCCCCGGGCGAGCACCTTGGGCTCCACGTCCGGCGCGAGCACGATCCGGCGGGCATGGACCTTGAGAATCTCCTCGCGTCCCTTCACGTCCGGACGCGGCACCACCACCTGGCGGTCGAAGCGGCCGGGCCGGAGCAGCGCCGGATCGAGCACGTCGGGCCGGTTGGTGGCCGCGATCAGGATGACCCCCTCGTTGGTCTCGAAGCCGTCCATCTCCACGAGGAGCTGGTTCAGCGTCTGTTCGCGCTCGTCGTGACCGCCGCCGAGGCCCGCGCCGCGGTGCCGGCCGACGGCGTCGATCTCGTCCATGAAGATGATGCACGGGGCGTGCTTCTTGCCTTCCCCGAAGAGGTCGCGCACCCGGGAGGCGCCGACGCCGACGAACATCTCGACGAAGTCCGACCCCGAGATGGAGAAGAAGGGCACGTTGGCCTCGCCGGCGATCGCCTTGGCCAGGAGCGTCTTCCCCGTGCCGGGCGGCCCCACCAGCAGCACGCCCTTGGGGATCTTGCCCCCGAGCTTCTGGAACTTCTGCGGGTCCTTCAGGAACTCGATGATCTCCTGCAGCTCTTCCTTGGCCTCGTCCACACCCGCCACGTCCTGGAAAGTCACCTTGTTCTGCTTTTCGGAAATGAGCCGCGCCCGCGCCTTGCCGAAGGAGAGCGCCTTCGCGCCACCACCCTGCATCTGGCGCATGAAAAAGATCCAGACGCCGATGAAGAGCAGCATGGGGATCCACTGCAGGAGGATCGCGTACCAGGGGTTGCCGTCCGCCAGCTTCACGATGATCCGGACGCCGCGGTCACGCAGCATCTTCACCAGGTCCGGGTAGTCCACCGTATAAGTCTTGAACGTCGAGTTATCGGACAGTCGCCCGGTGACCGTGTTGCCCCGGATCGTGACCTCCCGGACTTCCCCGCTCTCCACCTTCTTCAGGAAATCCGAGAAGACGATCTCTTCCTTGACGGGCTGGTTCGCCTGGAAGAGCTGGAAGATGAGGATCATCGTGAGGATGATCACCATCCAGAGGACCATGTTCTTGTAGAACTGATTCATCGGCGCTCTCACCTGCACCCTCCGGGCCCCCCGCTCCCGCGGACAACACTCGATGGGAAAAGAAAAAAAGGCGCATTCATTATAGCACAGGCGCTCGAGCCCACAAGGTCAGCCCCGTGGCTCTTCTTCGAGCACGGCGACGCACGGGAGGTTCCGGTAGCGCCCCCGGTAATCGAGGCCGTAGCCGACGACGAAGTGGTTGGGGATCGTGAACCCCACGTAGTCGAGCTCGACTTCGACCTCGCGTCGCTCGATCTTGTCCAGGAGAGCCATGACCCGGAGGCTGGCCGGGCGGCGGGTCTCGAGGTTACGCTTGAGGTAGCCGATAGTGCGGCCGGTGTCGATGATGTCCTCGACGATGACCACGTGGCGCTCCTCGATGGAGACGGACAGGTCGGCGGTGATCTTGACCACTCCCGAGGAGCGGGTCGTTCCGCCGTAGCTCCCGACCGCGATGAAGTCGGCCGCCAGCGGGATGTCGGCGGCCCGCATCAGGTCGGCCATGAAGACCACGGCGCCCTTGAGCACGCCGACGAGCAGAGGGTCCTTCCCGGCGTAGTCGCGCGAGAGGGACTGCCCCAGCTCGCGGACGCGTTCGCCGATCTCCTCCGGGGTGATGAGCACTCGTCCCAGACGGGGGCCCACGCCGGATCGACCCCGTCACCGCGTCGTGACAAAGGGCACGAGGCCGCGCTCACTCCTAAGACGCTCGGCCACCTCCTCGGCCTGGGCGCGGGTCCCGAAGCTTCCCACCCGGACCCGGTAGGTCGTCCGGCCGTCGTCCCCGCCGCCCGTCACCACGTAGGCTTCCAAGCCGGCGTCCTTGAGCTGGCGCTCCATTTCCTCGGCCGCGACCTTGCCGCCGTAGGCGCCGACCTGAAGGGTGTACTGCGAGCCTTTGGCCGGCTCGTCGCGCTCCTTCGACTGGGGCTTGGGCGGCGGCGCGGCGAGCGGCGCGGTCAGGGTCTGATAGAACGTGAGCTTCTCCTGGATCTGGGGTGCTTGCTCGGCCTGGGGGTCGCTCAGCGCGCGCCGCGGGCCGGATAGCGCCCGCTTGGGCTCTGCCGTCTGCGCCTTCGGCGGGTGACCCCGCCCCCACTGGCGCCCGACCAGGAGGCCCAGCCCGAACGCCAGCGACAGGGAGGCCAGGCCCACCACCGCCAGGAAGACGGCCTGGCGACCGCCGCGGCGCGAGCCCGGTCGAGGACGGCCGTTCCGCCCGGCCATCACATCTTCTCCGGCGCCGAGACGCCCAGGAGATCCAAGCCATTCCGGACGACGAGCCCCACGCCCGCCACCAGCGCAAGTCGGGCCTCTGTCAGGGCGCGGTCGTCCCCGATCACGCGATGGCGGTTATAGTACGGATGGAAGAGGCCGGCCAGTTCCTGGAGGTAGTAGGCGATCCGGTGGGGCTCGAGGGCCCGCGCCGCGCCCGCGGCCACGTGGGGCAGCTGGAGTAGGCGCTTGATCAGCGACTGCTCCTCCGGGAGGCTCAGGCGCAGGAGATCCACCCGCTGCCAGTCGGGCAGCGGGAGCTTCCGTTCCCTCAAATGCTGGAAAATGCTCGCGATCCTGGCGTGCGCGTACTGCACATAATAGACGGGGTTCTCGGCGGTCTGCCGCGTCACCACCTCGAGGTCGAAGTCGAGCGGGCTGTCGTGGCGACGCGTGAGGAAGGTGAACCGGGCCGCGTCCCGGCCGACCTCCTCGATCAGCTCTTCCATCGTGACGAACTCGCCCATGCGCTTGGACATCCTGACCGGCTGGCCCTGACGCAGCAGGCTCACGAGCTGCACGATCAGGACATCCAGGAGGCCCTCCGCGTACCCCAGGGCCCGGAGGGCCGCCTTCATCCGGGGAACGTGGCCGTGGTGGTCGGGCCCCCACAGGTCGATGAGCCGCTCGAAGCCGCGCTCGATCTTGTTGACGTGGTAGGCGATGTCGCTGACGAAGTACGTGGGTTCGCCGTCGGACTTCACGAGGACCCGGTCCTTATCGTCCCCGAACGCCGTGGAGCGGAACCAGACGGCGCCCTCTGCCTCGTACACGTACCCGCGCTCGCGAAGCCGCTCGAGCACCCGGGCGGCCTCCCCGCTCTCGCGGAGTGCCCGCTCGCTGAACCAGCGGTCGAACTCGACGCCGTAGGCGCCCAAGACTCGCCGCTGGTCGGCCGTGATCCGCTCCACCGCGAAGCGCCCGAGCCGATCGAGGCGCTCGCCATCGGGTGCCGCCAGAATCTTCGAGCCCCCGGTGGCCAGGTGTTCCCTGGCCAGCTCCACCAGGTACTCGCCGGGATAGGCGTCCTCGGGAAGTTCCGCCTGCTCGCCCAGCTGCTGGCGGATCCTCGCCTCGAGCGACCGCGCCAGGGTCTGCACCTGGTTGCCCGCGTCGTTGACGTAGTACTCGCGGAAGACCCGGTACCCCTGGGCGGCCAGGATCCGGGTGAGCGAATCGCCCACCGCCGCCGCCCGCGCGTTCGCCACGACCAGCGGGCCGGTGGGGTTGGCGGAGACGAACTCGATCTGGACGCGGCTCCCCCGTCCCCGGTCGCTCCGGGCGTAGCTCTCCCCGGCCTCGAGGATCTCGCCCAGGGCTGTTGAGCACCAATCGGGAGCGAGGAACACGTTGAGGAAGCCGGGGCCGGCCACCTCGACCTTCTGGACCTGGGGCACGGGAGGAAAATGCTGGCGGAGCAGCTGCGCCACCTCGCGGGGCGGCCGCCGTGCGCCCTTGGCCAGGAGCATCGCGACGTTGGTCGCGTAGTCGCCGTGCGCCTCCTCCCGCGGGACTTCCCAGAGGACCTCGTCGGGCGCTTCGAGCCCGGCTCCGGCAAGGGCCGCCTTCAAGGCATCGGAGAGGGAATCGGTGACGTTCAAACCCATGTTGGGGTCCCTAAAGACACGAGTCGCCGCCATGGGCGGCGACGACGCCATGATACCGCCGCGCCGCACCGGCCCGGAAAGAATTTCGGGAGGGAAGCGGACTAAAGGCCGATGAGCCTTCGGATGGCGGGCAGATTCAGCGTCCGGCGGAGGGTCTCGGCGAGGGACTCGTAGGCGGTCTCTCTGAGGGCGCGGTAGTCGCCCGACGGCCAAGCCTCGCGGTTCGGCGACAGGCCCGAGAGCCAGGCCAGGAGAGTGTCCCGTACTTCCCGGGGGTCGAAACAGCCGTGAAGATACGTCCCCCACACGCGGCCGTCGGCCGTCACCTGCCCGTCGGTCTCCTCGACGGCCCCCGCTCCATCCCGGCGAATCGCGAAGAGCGGCGCGAGCGTGCCAGTCGTGACGGTGCGCCCCATGCGGATCTCGTAGGCCTCCCACTCTCCGCTCGAGTTCCCCCACGGGCCCGGGAGGAGCCGGGCGCGGACCCGCCGGGTGATCTTGGGAGGCACGAGGGTCGTCGTCACGGGCAGGAGGTCGAGGCCGGGCTCCGTCCCCCCGCTCTCGACCCCCTGGGGATCGGCCACCGAGCGGCCGAGCATCTGAAATCCCCCGCAGATCCCGCCGATCGACCCGCCTCGCGCCACGTGCTCCCGGAGCGCCCCGTCGAAGCCCTCGGCCTTGAGGAACCGGAGATCGGCGATGGTGTCCTTGGAACCGGGGAGGATGACCAGGTGGGCGCCGGCAAGCTCGGCCGACCGGCGGGCGTACACGACCTCCGCCCGCGCCTCCCGCTCCAGCGGGGCGAAGTCGGTGAAGTTGGCGATGTGCGGGAGTCGAACGACGACGACCCTGACCCGCGTCGGTCCGCCGGGCGGCTCATCCCTGACCTCGTCGAGCGCGACGCTGTCCTCCTCCGGAAGATAGAGGCGGGCGAGCAGGGGTACCACGCCCCAGACCGGCCGCCGCGCCTTCCGCTCGAGGAATTCGACGCCCGAGGCGAGGAGCGCCGGGTCCCCCCGGAACTTGTTGATGATGAGCCCTCGCACCCGCCGACGATCCGACGGCCTCAAGAGGGCCAGCGTGCCGAGCAGGCTGGCGAAGACCCCGCCGCGGTCGATGTCCCCGACGAGGAGGACCGGCGCCTTGGCCAGGCGAGCCACGGCCATGTTGGCGATCTCCCGCTCCATCAGGTTCGGCTCGGCGGGATTGCCGGCCCCCTCGATCAGGACAAGGTCGGCGTCGGCGGCGAGTCGCCGGTAACTCTCCACGACAGCCGGCCAGAGGCGGGCCACCTGCCCGTAGTACTCGGCCGCGCCGACCCGGCCGAAGACTGTCCCGAGGAGGATCACCTGGCTCCCCTCCGCCGAGTGGGGCTTGATCAAGATCGGGTTCATCTCCACCCGGGGCTCCACCCCCGCAGCCTCGGCCTGCATCGCCTGAGCCCATCCCATCTCGCCGCCGTCCCGGGTGACGTAGGCGTTGAGGGCCATGTTCTGGGACTTGAACGGGACAACGCGGAGCCCCTCCTGACGGAAGAGGCGGCAGAGTCCGGCCACGAGCAGGCTCTTGCCCGCGTGCGAGGCCGTTGCCTGGATCATCAGGGACCGCGCCACCTTCTCACCCACGGAGGGCGGCGACAGCGAGAGAAGCGGCCACGACGAATCCGCTCGCACCCACCATCACCCTGACGGCCTCGCCGATCGCCCGGACCGACGGGAGCGCGCCGGATCCGAGCCGGTACGCGCCCGGCTTCTCCAGCCTCACCCCAAGAGCCCCCGCCATCGCCGCCATCGTCCAGCCGGCGTTGGGGCTTCCGGTCCGGCCGTGCTCGCGCCACATGCCGCGCCAGGCACCGCGGGCCGAATGTCCCGCGACGAGCGCGCCCAGGACCACCGCGACGGCCGCCAGGCGGGCGGGAATCCAGTTCATGACATCGTCGAGCCGCGCCGCGGCCTTCCCCAGGTACTCGAGCGGGCCCTCCCGGTAGCCCCACATGGCATCCGCCGTGTTCACGACGCGGTACGCCCAGGCTCCCGGCAGCCCGGCGATCAGGAAGAAGAAGAGCGGGGCCAGCACGCTGTCGGTCAGGTTCTCGGCCACTGACTCGACGGTCGCCGAGGCCACGAGCGGGGCCGAGAGTGCCTCCGTCGAACGGCTCACCAGGTCCCGGCCCACCCGCTCCCGGGCTCCTACCAGGTCCTCGGCCTCCAGCCTCCGCCGCACCTCGCACGCCCCCGTCACGAGCCCCCGGAGCGAGAACGCGCATTTGAGCAGCGCGGCCTCGACGAGCATCCCCGCCCATCCCAGGCGTGGAGCGAGCCACGAGCCCGCGGTCACGACTACGACGACCAGCAAGACGGTGCCCGCCACGAAGCCCCCGCCATACGCCACGAGGCGAGGCGGCCCCGCCGCCGGGCAATGGTTCCGTCCCCAGGCGAGGAGGCGGCCAGTCCAGGCCACGGGGTGCCAGCGGTTCGGCGGGTCACCCAGGAGCAGGTCCAGCGCGAGCGCCAGTAGGAGGACCCTCATTTGAGCCCGAAGACGATCGGCAGGCGGACTCTGAGCGGGCGCGGCGGCACCTCCGGCGGAAAGGGCCCCGGCGAGAGCCTCCTCACCGTGTCCATCGCGGCCTCATCGAGGACAGAATGCGAGGATGAACTCAGCAGGACGACAGCGGCCACCCGGCCCGTCGGCAGGAGCTCGATCTCCAGCTGGACCGTCCCCGCGAGCCCGCGCCGCCGCGCCGAAAGCGGGTAGTAGAGCGCCTCCTGGATGCGCTGCCTGAAGCGCGCGAGGTAAAGGCCGAACCCCGGCGGGATGCCCCCCTCTCCCGCCCCCGTCCCCCTCGCCGTCAGGCCCGTTGCCGCGCCCCCGCCTCCTTCCCCGCCGAAGGACGGGACCAGCATCGCCAGGGGGCCGCCCCGCGGCAGTCTGCCGCCGACGGCGTCAGGAATGGATCCTCCATCCGTCCGCATCACCTCCATCGCCTCGCCGTCGGGCGACGTCGGAGGGCGATCGTGCTGTCTCGGAGACGGCTCGGGGGCCGCGATCCACTCGGGCGGAAGCGCCTCTGCCCCCACCTCCGCCCTCGCCACGGGGACCGGACGGCGTGGGCGCTCCCGGACCCGCGGCGGCCGGGACTCGCCGCCGGCCGCGCCCGGCGCGGACGCTGTCCCGCCGACCCGGATCGCCTCTCCCAGCTCGACGATCATGGCGGCGGGAGGCGACTCGCGCGAGGACCACGCGAGGGCCGCGAGGACGGCGAAGCCGTGGAGGGCGAACGAGCCCAAGAAGCTCAGAATCGGGCGCCTGCCCGTCATCGGTTGTCTTCGTTCCACCGCCGGATCCCCACGTCGAGGGCGGATCTGACGGCGCGGGCGACGACCCACCCGAGGTCGGTGAGAGGGCCGCCGAAGCGGTGGCGGCCGCCGCGCCCCGTCGCCGCGATGATCACCGCATCCGTGGAGGTCCCGCTGGCGAGACCGCCCTCCGGCGAGCGGACCCCCGCCTCGACCAGTGCCAGCGTCTTGGCCTCAGTGGCCGTGAGCGCGGCGTTCACCAGGGCCGCCGGCTCGGGGTCGCCGTCGCAGACGACGATGATATTGATCGTCGAGGGCCTGGAGGCCGCCACCGGGCTTCGCCCCGCTTCCACGGGATTGCCGAGCCCCACCGTGACGATCGCGAGAGCCGTCACCCCCTGGGCCGCCTCGACGGAGATCTCGGCCTTCTCGGTCCACGCGGAGGTGAGGAGCCCCACGTACGGCGGCGGGATCCCGCGCCGGTGACAGAAGCGAGCCAGGTCGGCTTCCGGATCGCCGCACGGATAGTTCTTGGGAACGTGGAGGTTCACGATCGCCCGGGCCTCGACGACTCCGCCGCCGACGACCGCCGAGGACAGCACGCGGAGGGGATGCGCGGCCGTGACGACGACGGCCTCCCGATCCACCCCAACTTCGATGCCCTCGATCATCCCCACCTTAGAATTCAATGCCGCTCTGGGCCGGGATCCCCTGGTCCCTGAACGGGTGCTTGACCATGCGCATCTCGGTCACCAGGTCGGCCATCTCCACGATCTGCGGATGGGCGTTCCGGCCGGTGAGCACGACGTGCGTATCAGGCGGCTTTTGGCCGAGGGTCTCAACGACCCACTCGACCGGCAGGTAGCCGTAGTCGATGACGTAGTTGATCTCGTCGAGAATGACGAGCCGGTATTCCCCCGACAGGAGCCGCTCCTTGAAGAACGCCCACGCCTCGTGGGCCTTCTGGGTGTCGCGCTCGCGGCTCTTGGTCTCCCAGGTGAACCCCTCGCCCATGGGATGGATCTCGATCCACTCCTTGAGCCGCTCGACCGTCACCAGCTCGCCGTAGTGGCGGTTCCCCTTGATGAACTGGCCGATGAAGACGCGGTAGTCGTGACCTGCCGAGCGAAACGCCATGCCGAGAGCGGCGGTGGTCTTGCCCTTGCCGTCGCCCGTGTGGACGATGATCAGGCCTTTCTTCTTGGGCTCCTTGATGATTTTCTTTTCGACCATTGGTCTCTCCGTCGGTCAGTACCGCGCCTGAAGTCCCGCCAGTGCGTTGATCCCGAGGGCGCGGAAGCCGAACGCCTCGAAGATCCGCGCGTCCGTCGCGTTGTTGACGCGGGCGGTCAGCTCGAGACCCGGAAAGCCATCTCGCTTCTCGGCGATGCGGTAGGTTCCACCGATGTCGAGCCGGTGATAGCCGCGGTTGTGCGGGAGGCTCTGGGACTCGAACTGGCTCGATATCACATTCACCTGGGTGAAGAGGCTCAGGGCGCGAACCGGCTCCCACGTGATGCCGAAGTTATAGCGGTGAGGCGCGACCCGTCGGAGCGGATCTCCCGTAGTGAGATTCTTGCTATCCGTGAAGGTGTAATTCGCCGTGAAGAACAGGTTGTCGAGCACATCGACCGCCGAGGTGAACTCGACCCCCTCCGTCCGGGCCTTGGCGACGTTGACGGGACAGCCAAAGGGGTCCCCGGGCGGGCAGGGCGTTGATTGGAACTGGATCAGGTCGCTGAACTTGTTCTCGAAGTAGGTGACCCCGAGTCGGACGCGATTTTTCCAAAGCTTTTGCTCGACGCCCGAATCCCAGCTCTCGCTTCGCTCGGGCTTGAGGCTAGGATTGTTGAAGCCCGGAAAGAACAGGTCGTCGATCGTGGGGGCCCGGAACCCTTCGCCCCAGGTCCCGCGGAGCTTGGTGCCCGTTTCCCTGACGAGGACGACTGCCCCGGCCCGGTGGGTTGTCGCCTTGCCGAACGCGTTGTTGTCCTCGTCGCGCCGCCCGCCCGAGAGGAAGATACGGTCAAAGAGGCGAAGTTCGTCCTGGACAAAGATCGAGCCGACATCGATCTTTTTCGTGAACGCGACGCGATCGCCGGCCACCAGCAGCCCCGTTTGGAGCTCTTGACCCGCCTCCCTGCGGTGCTCGAGTCCGACGGAGAGCGTGTTCCACTTGCCGGCGTGGAAGGAGTTGATCAGCTCAACCTCCCGTCGTTTGTCATTGATATGTGAGTGGGAGTCGAACGCGTCGAAGTTGCCCGCGGCGACATCGGCTGGGGTGAACAGGTCCTGAAAGCCCAGGTGACGCCAGAACTGGCCAAAGCGGACGTTCAGCTCGTACCAGGAGACCGGCTTCTGGTTCCACTGGAGGCTCAGGATCGTCGTTTCGGTCTGCGTCTTCGTGTCGGGGTCGAGGATGAAGAAGGGGCTGGTCGGGATGGTCGTGTCCACCGGGAGATCGTGGGCGGTCCGGTTGTAGCGCGCACTGAATGAGACGTGGCCGTTCGCCGGGAGCGTGACACCGAAGCGTCCCGTCACCGCCCGCTGCTCGGAGCCGTCGTTCCTGAACTGACCGTTGCTCTCGAGCCACGAGCCCGAGACCGCGTAGTCGAAGATCTTGTAGCTTCCGCCGAACCCGAACCGCTCACGGAGCGTGTCGTAATTGCCGGCCTCGGTGGAGACGGTCGCCGAGAAGGGCCCCTGCCCGCGCTTTGTGATGATGTGGACGACGCCGCCGATGGCGTCGGCCCCGTAGATCGTCGACTGCGGCCCGCGGACGATCTCGATCCGCTCGATCTGATCAATCGAGAGGTCCGAGAAGTCGAAGCTGCCCGCCGTCGGGCTCTTGACCCTCATACCGTCCACTAGCACCTGGACCTGCGAGGTGCTCGAGCCGCGGATCCTTAAACTAGTGAGCTTCCCGAGACTCCCCGACCGCTGGATCTCGACGCCCGGAACCTGGCGAAGCGCATCCCCGACCGTTTCGTAGTTGTGAGCCTTTAGGTCTTCTTCGGTGATCACGTCCACCGCGGCGCCGAGGCGCTCCTGCGGGGTCTCGATCTTGGTAGCGGTCACCACCACCGGTTCCAGCCTCTTCACTTCCTGAGCTCCAGCTGTTGCAGCCGAGGTCAGCATCACCAAAAACGCCATCCAGAGGACTTGGACCATTGCCCCACTCCTTTTGCCTCGAAAGGGTTGGATGCCACCGCCCCGGACAAGTTTCCTGACTCGTGGATCGTCGCGGGCACCCTGCCTTCCCATCCGCGGGAGTGCGGACAGTGGCTCCGGCGTGCGGATCTGGGCGCCGCTCCCCACTTACAGTGGCGGGACCGTGCCGGCCTTGGCTCATGCGAGCCTCACCGGCTTCCCTGAACCCGGGGCGAACCTTGGAGCGTATATCGCCTTGGTTATCACCCTCCTTCATCTGACGCGTCGGGCCAGGCCACCTGCACCAGGAGCCGCCGGCTCCCGGGGCTCTTCTCGACGCTCACCGGGCACCCGTAGACCTCCGCCAGAAGGGCTTCGTCGAGAACCTCCTCGGGGGAGCCGACCCGCGCGATCTTCCCCGCGTCCAGAAGCAGCAGCCGATCCGACAGCTCGGCCGCCAGGTTGAGGTCGTGGGAAACGAGCAGAATCGTCATCCCGCGCTCCCGGTTCAGGCGTCTCAGGAGCCCGACCACCTCCGCCTGATAGCGCAAATCCAGGTGCGCCGTCGGCTCGTCCAGAATCAGGAGCCGCGGCTCCTGGGCGAGAGCCCGGGCCACGATCGCGCGCTGGCGCTCGCCGCCGCTCAGGGTCTCGACCGCGACGGAGGCCAGATCGAGCATGCCCGTCGCCGCCATGGCCTCGCGGGCGACGGCGAGGTCCTCCGGGCGCTCGAAGAAGCGCCCGGGGGCATGGGGGTAGCGGCCCATCAGCACGAGCTGTTCGACCGTATACGAGAACGCGGGAGGGCCTTCCTGGGGCACGACCGCCACCTGCCGGGCGAGCTCCCGACGGCTGAGCGTCCCAAGGGACGTCCCGTCCAAAGCGATGCGGCCCCCTGTCGGCTCCAGGACCTTGGTGAGGAGGCGGATGAGGGTCGTCTTGCCCGCGCTGTTGGGTCCGATGAGGCCGAGGACCTCCCCGGCCGCGATCGAAAACGCGAGGCTCGACAGCCGAAAGGCGCGGGCCCGCCTGCCCTCGGGAGGCGGATACGCGAACTCGAGACCCAGGACCTCCACCAGCGGGCTCACGGCACCCCCCGGTAGCGCATGCGGAGGAGGTAGACGAAGAACGGGGCGCCGCAGAACGCGGTGATCACGCCCACCGACAGCTCCGCCGGCGCGACGATCGTGCGCGCGAGCGTATCCGCCAGCAGGAGAAAGACGCCGCCGCCGAGAAGCGCGGCGGGGACGAGCAGGCGGTTGTCCGGCCCGAGGAGCCCCCGCAGCAGATGGGGAACGATCAGCCCGACGAAGCCGATCGGGCCCGCGAAGGCGACCACGGACGAAGTCAGGAGCGAGGCGCCGAGGAAGATGCGCCGCTTCAGCCGCTCGGCATCCACGCCGAGCTGAAGCGCCGACTCCTCCCCGAGCGCCAGGAGGTTCAACTCCCGCGCGCGCCCCAGCACGAGCCAGACCCCCAGCGCCGCGAGGGCCGCGAAGACCGCCAGCGAGCCGGCGGAGACCGGCGCCAGGTTCCCCAGGAGCCAGTGGATGACGCCGCCGAGCCGGTTGAAATCCAAGAGGGAGATGACGACCGTGATCGCGGCGGAGAAGAAGAGCCCCACGATGACTCCCGTCAAGAGGAGCGTCTGGATCGGCAGACGGCCGTCGGTGGCGGCGATCGCGTAGACCGCTCCTGCGGCCACCATGGCGCCGGCGAACGCGAAGGCGGAGAGCCCGACGGCCGCGACGAGGTCCGAGCCCAGCCCGAAGAGCTGCCCCACCACGACGCCGAAGGCCGCCCCGCTCGCCACCCCCAGGATGGCCGGATCGGCCAGGGGATTGCGGGTGAGAGCCTGAAAGGCCACGCCCGCGACGGCGAGGGTCCCGCCGGCCAGGAGCGCCACGGCGATGCGGGGCAGCCGAAGGCTGAGCACCACCACCGCCTCGATCCCCTCCCTCTTCTCCCCGCCGAGCACCGAGAGCACCGCGCGGGGAGAGACTGGCGCGCTCCCCACGAAGAGCGCCGCCGCGGCCGTGAGGAGGAGGAGCCCTCCCAGCGTCGTCAGGGCCAGAGTCAGCCGCCGGGCAGCCATCATCGGAATGCCTCGGGATGAATGACCCGGGCGAGCATTTCGAGCCCGTCCACCACGCGCGGCCCGTACCGGTGGAGATAGGTCCCGTCCACGGAGTGGATGCGCCCCGCTCGCACCGCGGGAAGCGCGGTGAGCCGTTCCCAGGGGGCGCGGGAGAGCGGTGTCCGGTCCGCGCCGTGACGAGCCAGAATGATGACCTCCGGGGCGCGGGCGGCGACCGCTTCCAGGCTGAAGCGCGGATAGGCGGACGGCTCGCCGGCCGTCACGCTGTCTCCGCCGGCCATCTGGATCAACTCCGTGACCAGCCCCTCGCGTCCGGGCACGATCAGCGGGTCCGGCCACAGGACGTAGAGGACCTTCGGGCGCGGGTGCGCCCCGACCGCCTGCTCGACGGCCGCGATCCGCCGCGCCAGCGCCCGGGTCAGCGGGCCGACGGCGGCCCGGCGCCCCGTCAGCTCCCCCAGTTGGGCGATGACCGCCATCACGTCCGATAGCCGGTGCGGATTCACGGTGAACACCGGGATCCTGAGCCGCTCGAGCTGCTCGAACGTTTCCTGACGGTTCCCCTCGCTGGTCGCCACGACAAGGTCGGGCCGGAGGGCGACGATGATCTCCAGGTTGGGGGCCAGCATGCTCCCCACGCGGGGCTTCTTCGTCGCCTCGGGGGGCCAGTCGCAGAAGTCCGTCACCCCGACGAGCCGCTCCTGGCCGCCGAGCGTGTAGACGATCTCGGTCACGCTCGGGACCAGCGAAACGATCCGCTGGGGCGGCGCCGGCAGAACGAGCTCCCGCCCGCGGGAATCCTTGAGGGCGAAGGCCCCTGCCGGCCCCGCGAGGAGCAGGAGGCAGCCGAGGGACGCTCCCAGGCGTCTCACCGGCGCCTCCGTCGGCCGAGGGCGTGCCTCCGGCAGCTCGCGACCAGGTACGCGGCGATCCGGGGATTGGATTCGAAGTGCAGGTGAACGTAGCTCAGGAGCGCGTTCCCGATCAGGTAGCCCTCGTCTCCGGGAACTCCGCCGCTCGCCGTCCGCACGGCATACGCTCGCGGCACCCATGCCGGCACGGGCTCGATCCGCGACGCATGGAACTGGTGGCCCCGCACGACGGTCCCCGCCGGGGCAAGCGGCGTCTCGCGCGTGATCTCCACCTCGGTGTAGCCGAGGGTGAGCCGCTTGGGCTTCATTCTGACTGTCGTGGGAAGGAGGCCCACCATCGAATGGAGCTCCCCGGCTTCATCCTCGAGGGCCGCCGCCAGGTACATGAGCCCGCCGCACTCGGCGTAGATGGGGCCGCCGGAGGCGGCGAAGGCCCCGATCGCCTGGCGCAGGGTCGCGTTCGACGCGAGCCGGCGCGCGTACACCTCGGGGTAGCCGCCGCCCAGGTAGAGCCCGGCCACGTCGGGAAGGTCCGAGTCGCGGAGGGGGCTCCACAGGACCAGCTCGGCGCCCGCCTTCCGGAGAAGATCCAGGTTGGCCGGATAGTAGAACTGAAAGGCCTCATCCCGGGCCACGCCGATCCGGATCGCGGCCCTCGGCCTCCGGCCGTGGTCTCTGACCGGCGACGCCCGCCGCGCCTCCCGCCGCGGCGCGAGACCGCTCCGTGCCAGAGCCAGAAGACGATCCAGATCCACCGACTCCTCGACGACGCTGACGAGTTCGTCCAGCAGCGCTGGCCCGAGGGCGCCCTCCGCCGCCGTGACCAGACCCAGATGGCGCTCGGGCAAGGACAAGGACGGGCGCGCCGGGACAAACCCCAAGGGGATCGCGCGGCAGGCCGCCTCCACCGATTCTCTGAGCCACCGGCAGTGGACCTCGCCGCCCACCCGGTTGAAGATCACCGCCGCCACGTCGAGCTCGGGATCGAAGCGCTCGAAGCCGAGCACCACCGCCCCCGCGCTCCGCGCCATGGCCCCGCCGTCCACGACCAGCACGACCGGCGCGCCGAGCCACTTCGCCACCTGGGCGGTGGAGCCCTCCTCGCTCTTGGCGTCGAGGCCGTCGAAGCAGCCCATCATCCCTTCGATCAGAGCGAGGTCCGCCTGAGCGGCCTGCCGCGCGACGGTCTCGACCACGCGCTCGCGCGGGCACATCCATCCGTCCAGGTTGTAGGACGGGCGGCCCGTGATCTGGTGGTGGAAGCCCGGGTCAATGAAGTCCGGGCCCACCTTGAAGGCCTGAACCCTGAGGCCGCGTCGCCGGAACGCCTCGAGGAGACCGAGCGTCACGGTCGTCTTGCCGACCCCGCTGGACACCCCCGCGACGACCAGGGCCCGGATCACGGCTGCCTCTCGGACACGCCCGCGGACTTGAAGGTCGCCATCTCCCGGTACACCCTGACGGCCGCTTCGATGAGCGTGAACGCCAGCGCCGCGCCGGTGCCCTCGCCCAGCCGCATCTCGAGGTCGAGATACGGCCGGAGGCCCAGGCGCTCGAGGATCACGCGGTGGCCCGGCTCCGCCGAGCAGTGGGAGGCCAGGAGGCAATGCGCGGCCTCGGGCCTGAGCGTCACCGCGATCAGCGCCGCGGCGCCGGCGATGAAGCCATCGAGGACGACGGGAATCCGTCGCGCCGCACCCGCCAGGATGACGCCGACCAGGCCCCCGATCTCGAAACCGCCCACCTTGGCGAGGACGTCCAGGCCGTCCTTGGGATCAGGCCGGTTCACCTCGAGCGCGCGGCGGACGACGTCGGCCTTCCGCCTCCAGGTGGCCTCGTCGATCCCCGTGCCCCGCCCCGTCACCGCCTCGACTGGCGCCCCGGTGAGCGCCGCCGCGATCGCGCTGGCGGCCGTGGTGTTCCCGATCCCCATCTCGCCGGTGCCGACGAGGTCGATCCCCTGGCAGCGCTCGGCCTCCACGAGCCCGATCCCCGCCTCGATGGCGGCCACCGCCTCGTCGCGCGTCATCGCGGGCCCGCGCGCCATGTTCCTGGTCCCCGGGCCGATCCGCCTGGCGACGAGCCCCGGCCGCGGAGAGACGGGCGTGGCGACGCCGAGATCGGCCACCATGATGTCGGCCCCCGCGTGGCGCGCCAGGACGTTGATGGCCGCGCCCCCCCGGAGGAAGTTCTCCAGCATTTGGGCGGTGACGACCTGGGGGTAGGCGCTGACCCCTTCGGCGACAACGCCGTGGTCGGCGGCCAGGGTGAAGATGACCCGACGCCCGATGGCGGGGGGGTCATTGCCCGTGATCTCGACCACGCGGCGCGCCAGCTCCTCGAGCCTGCCCAGGCTGCCGGGAGGCTTCGTCAGCTGATCCAGGCGGGCCTGCGCCCGTGGCCCGAGATCGGGAGCCGGCGGAACGATCCGGCTAAGAACCTTCCCGAGCTCGGTCATGTGGGCGCGCCTCCTTCAAGGTAAGCGGCAGACCGGCCACCATCAGGACGACCCGGTCCACCGCGTGAGCCACGGTCTGGTTCACCATGCCGAGCAACTCCTGGAAGCGAAGTCCCGACGCCGTTGCGGGATGCACCCCCTGCCCGACCTCGTTGGAGACGAGGATGAGGCCGTACGGGCGCTCGTCCGCGAGCTTGGCGAGGCCTTCGGCGTTGGCGAGGATCGCCTCGTCCGCGAGGCCGCGCTGGAGCTGGTTCGAGACCCAGAGGGTCAGACAATCCACGAGCGCGGTATCCACCGAGCCGCGGAGACGGCTGAGGGTCGCCACGAGCTCCAGAGGCTCTTCCACCGTGAGCCAGGAGGCGGGACGTTCCCGGCGGTGGCGGGCGATGCGCGCGGCCATCTCGGCGTCGAGCGGCTCCGCCGTCGCCACCACGGCCACCCGGCCGGCGGCGGCGCGAGCCTGGGTCAGGGCATAGCGGCTCTTGCCGCTCCGGGCCCCACCGACAATGAGAAGCGACGATGGGCCCATCGTCACGGGGAGAGGGTGAGAGGGAAGCGGGCCGGAAAAACAGGGCGAGAAGACAAAGCCCGGACCCTCCCGCGAAGACCGGTCGTGATCCTACGCGTCCGGGCAGGTCTCCTGGCTCTCGGATCTTCCTACTCCCCACGCCTTCCCAGCTCGGGATTAACCGGGCCAGTGGCCGTCGTGGGTTTCGTCCCCGATTACAGTGACGGGGTCGCGGCGGATTCGCACCGCCTTCCCTGGGGCCCGCACGCGCGGGCCACCCGGACGCAGCCGACGTCGGAAGGCTACCCGGAAGGGGACACGGTTGTCAAGGCGGGAGCCGGCTCATGTTCCGCCGCGGAGGCGCAGCGCCAGGCGGGCGGTTACCAGCGGCCGAGCCGGTCGAGCAGGCGGCGCTCCCGCTTGGTCGGGCGGCCCGCCCCGCGCGGCCGGGACACCGGGGGAGGCATCCGCAGCGGCTCGGGGGGCGGAGGCGGCGTGAGGTCCTCGAAAAGGAGCTGGGCCCTGAGCGCCGGGCCCCGCCGCTCCGCCAAGGCCAGCACCTTGATGATCTTTTTCCCGCCGCGCAGGGTAATCCGAAGCGTGTCCCCGGGGCCGATCAACTTGGCGGGTTTCGCCGGGCTTCGGTTGACATCCACCTTGCCCCCGTGGCAGGCGGCCGCGGCGAGGCCCCGGCTCCTGAAGAACCGGGCAGCCCAGAGCCATTTATCCAGCCGCACTCGCTCCACGGACTCCTTCTACTGAAGCCTCCTCGAAAAGGCAACTCCCTTCCCCGGGGATGCGGGATCGTGGCGGCCTGCCCACCGCCGGCGACCCGCCCACCCGCAGGAAGGGAGGCGACCGCTCCTCACGCAAGAGCCGTGCCTCCGGCATTCCCACCCGAACGGGCTGATTCTGCAACAGGTTCCTCCGAGCTCGGCATCCGCAAGGCGCCAGGGGTTGCACAGGTCGGGGCCCTGGCGGGCCAGTAGGTGCACGGCCAGCTGGGCAGGTCGGGACAGAGGGCGAGGGAGAAAGATATAATGGCCCTGGAAAGGGCCCGCCCTCGGCATGGTCGATCTCCAAGGACGCGACACCTCTATCGAGGCCGTGCTCGGCCAGTTGAGCCAGGCGGCCACCCGGAGGATTTCGCCCGAAGAGATCCTCACCCGGGCGATGGACGGTCTGCTTCAAGTCGCGCGAGCCCCCGCGGGAATGGCTTCTTTGGCGACCGACGACGCCAAGAGGCTGGAGGTGGTCTCCATTCGCGGGATCCGTCCGGCGACCGCCAAGACGCTCCCGCAGATCTTCCATCTGGAGGGGCGCTCCGCCGACCGGCTGACGCGGCCGATCCGCCTCGGCAAGGAGGGGCCGCCGGGGCTCGAGGGACTTCACGCCTGGCTCGACGTGGAAGGGATCGCGGGAGGGATCTTTGTCCCGCTGGGGGGCGAGGGACAACTCGTCGGTTTTCTCGTCGCCATGTTCCGCGCCGGCGCCGCGCCGCCGCGCGTCCCCGACTCCTCGCTCACCACCTTCCAACAGCAGCTCTCCACGGCGCTCCAGCACGCGAAGGTCCGGCAGAGCCTCCAGACACTCAACATGGACTTGCTCCGCCTGCTCACGCTCGCCAAGGTCCTCGCCGAGCCTCTCGAATTGGAGGAGACCCTCACCATGGTCGCCCAGGCGGCCAAGTCCTTCGCGGGGGCACTCGCCACCGTGATCTGGCTCGCCGACCCGGCGGCGAAACAGCTCACGCGGATCGTCTCGCTCGAGCCGGCGGGACCCAAGCGCCCACTCCGCGCGACGTTCGCCTACGGGGAAGGGCTCCCCGGGTGGGTGGCCGAGCACGGCCACGCGCTCTACCTCGACGACGCCCTGTCCGATCCGCGGCTGGTCAGCGGGACGTGGGCCGAAAGCCGGGGAATCCGGAGCATCTACGCCTTCCCGCTCCGCTTCAAAAACACCTTCGTCGGGGTCCTCTCGGTCGGGATGGGGACGCCGCTCTCCTCCCGCCCGCTCTCGCTCCTGGAGACCTTCTGCGACCACGCCGCGCTGGCGATCGGTCACGCCCGCCTCCTCCGGGACAAGGAGGCGCGCGCGGCGCAGCTCGGGAGCCTGCTGGCCGCCGCCCAGGCCGTCACCGAGGGGCGCGGGCGCGCGCTGGTGCTGAAGCTGATCGCCGAGGGCTGCCGGCGAGCCCTCGACGCGCCGTGGTGCGCGGTGTGGAGCGCGCACGGCGGGAGCCGCCGGCTCCGCCTCCTCCACGCGGACCCCCCCGACCGCGGAGTCCCGGCCAGGCTGAGGAGCCTTCGGTACGGCTCGGGGTTCCCGGGCTGGACCGCCCTCCACCGAAAGCCGCTCGTGACGGCGGACGCGCCCGCCCATGCCCTGGCCGGCGACGCCGACTGGTACCGCCGGTTCGGGATCAGGGCGAGCCTCACGTTGCCGCTCCTCGCGGGCAAAAAGCTGCTCGGCGTCCTGCACCTGGGCGCCCGGGCGGCGTTGACGGAGGAGCAGCTCCGGCTCCTCGAAGGATACGGCGCGGTCGCCGCCATGGCTCTGGCGCGGTCGCGAAAGCGATGAAGGCGTTGGGTTGGCTCCTCCCCGCTCTCGTCCTCGCGGTCGCCGCCAGTCTTTCCGCCCAGCCCGGAGTCCTCGTGGTGGAGGACTGGAGCAAGCACCAGGTGGGCGCCCGGGGAATTCCCGAGGGATGGAAGGGACAGACCTGGGGAAGCCCCGCCTACGACCTGACGGTGGTCGAGGAGAGCCCCGCGAAGGTCCTCCACCTCAAGAGCAGGAACGACGGCTCGACGATCTCCAAGGATGTCCAGGTGAAACTGAAGGACACTCCGATCCTGGAGTGGCGGTGGAAAGCCGTGGTCCTCCCGGCCGGCGCGGATTCGCGGAAGCAGGCCACGGACGATCAGGCCGCCCAGCTCTACGTGACCTTTCCCCGCTTCCCCGAAGCGCTCCGCTCCCGCATCATCGGGTACGTGTGGGATACGACCGCGCCCGAGGGGACCATCGTCGGGAGCGAGAAGACCTCCCGGGTCACATACGTGGTGGTCCGGTCCGGGACCAAAGACCTCAATCGCTGGATGAGCGAATCGCGCAACGTCTACGAGGATTACAAGCGGATCTACCGGGAGGAGCCGGGAGAGCTTGGCGGCGTCTCCGTCGGGATCGACAGCAACGACACCGGCTCCAGCGCCGAGTCGTTCATGGGCGCGATCCTCTTCCGGAAACCCTGAACCCCCTCACCCCACCCTCTCCCCCTCGGGGGGAGAGGACAGAGGTGAGGGGGCACCGTGAGAGCGCATGACGCGCAGCCGTGACCGCGGGACCGAGAGCTTCGTCAAGGAGCTGGCCGAGCAGAACAAGGCGTTCTGGGTGGGCCGCGACGTCCGCCTGGATGCCGACGCCCCGCCGGAGGTCCTCCTCTCCCAGATTCGCTACCGGATGCGCCAGGGCGTGTACAACGAGCTCCGGTCGGTGGAGCTGATCGCGGCCTGGATCCCCACCGTCCGGGAGCGCGAGATCCGCGAGCTGCTCCCCCGCCAGCTGGAAGACGAGCAGCGGCATTACCAGCTCCTCCGCCAGCGCCTCCGGGAGCTCGGCGAAGACGCCGACGCCTACGAGCCCTTGCCCGAGTGGCAGGCGCTCTTCGACTGGCTCGTGGCCTGCCGCGCCCGTCCGACGGTGGAGAAGCTCGCCATGTTCCAGTTCGCCGGCGAGACCCAGTCCTGCGAGGGCTTCGAGACGCTGATCCGCCTGGCCAAGGACCTCGATCCCGAAACCGCCCATCTCTACCGGACGCAGATTCTTCCCGATGAGTATCGCCACGCCGCAATCGGTCGCCAGGCCCTCCTGCTCCTGGCCGACACCCCGGAGCGGCAGGCCCAGGCGCGGGCCGCGTGCCGCGAGATGAACGTCAGGGTCTTCGGCACCTATCAGGCGCACCGCGCGCGCTCGGACCGCAAAGGCTAATCCCCAGGTTCAGGACGGAGGGTCACTGATGAAGGAGTTCGGTGCGACCATACTGCGGGTCACGCTCGGCATCATCTACGTCATGCACGCCTACCTGGGGCTTTTCGTCTTCAGCCCGGCCGGGATGGCGGCCTTCATGGGCAAAGCGGGGCTGCCGGCGTCGGTGGCGGTCGCCTGGCTGCTCATCGCGGCTCACGGGCTGGGCGGCCTGATGTTGATCCTGGGGTTCTGGACGCGCTGGGCCGCCGCGGCCAACGCCCTCTTCATGCTGGGCGCGCTCGTGAAAGTCCATCTCCACCAGGGGTTCTTCCTGAAGGGCGTGATCGTGGACGCCGCGGCCGGCGTGGCCCAGGTTGGAGGCTACGAGTTCGTCCTCGCCCTGGTGGGGGCAACCATCGCCCAGGTGTTTCTCGGCTCCGGTGCCTGGGCCGTCACCCGATCAAAGTAGCACCGCCGGTGCCCGCCTCGGTCTGGTTCAGGACGTGCAGGACCCAGCGTCCGCCGCGCCACTCGAGGAGCGAGAGCGCGGCGTAGTCCTGGCCGAAGGCCAGCGCCCGAGCGAGCGGGAGGCCCAGGGCGCGGCAAAGGATGACGCGATTGGTCCCGCCGTGTCCGACGACCGCCACGCGGTCGCCCTCGTGGGCGCTCAGGATGCGCTCAAACGCGGGCCACACCCGCGCCAGCAGGGCGACAACGCCCTCGCCCCCGGGAAACGGAAAGTCCCCCAGGCGCGCCATCCACTCCTTGAAGGCTTCGGGCTCCCGGGCCTTTATCTCGTCCGCGGTGAGCCCCTCCCAGCGCCCCATCGCCATCTCCCGGAGCGCGGGAACGGGCTCGGGTTCCAGGCCGTGCAGGCGGGCGATGATCTCGGCGCTCCGCCTGGATCGGCCGAGGTCGCTCGCGTAGACCGCCACCAAAGGCACGCCGGCCAGCCTCGACGCCAGGCGCTCCATCGCCGCCTCTCCCTCCCGGGACAGCGGGACGTCCAGATGACCGATGAACCGCCGGGTCTCGGCCCCGAGGACCTCGCCGTGGCGCACCAGGTAGATCCACGTCGAGGCCATCAAGCAAGATGGCGGAGGGACACCAGGGCGAGGAGGACGCCGAGCTCCCCCGACTCGACGGCCGCGCCCAGACTGTCGCCGGTGAGCCCCCCGAGCCGTCGCGAAAAAAGCCGAGCCAGCCCCCAGGCCAACCCGAGCCCGACGGCCGCGCCCACGAGTCCCGGCAGGCCGGCGAGCATCGCGCCCGCCGCGGCGATCACGCCGAGGCCGAGCCCGAGCGCCCCGCGCGTGACGGCCCCCATGAAGGCGGCTCCTGAGCCCTCGCCGGGAGTCGCGGGCGTGAACGTGCGGGCCAGGAGCAGCGGGGTCAGGCGCCCCACGGCCGGGGCGAGCAAGAGCGCGCGGGCGCGGAGCGGAAACGGCAGCTCGGCGAGCGCCGCCAGCTCCAGGAGGAGCAGGAAGATCAGCCCGACGGCCCCGAACACCCCGATCCGGCTGTCGCCCATGATCTGGAGGCGCTCGGCGGGACTCCGCCCCGTCAGCCCGTCGAGGCTGTCGGCCAGGCCGTCCAGGTGGATCCCGCCGGTCAGCACCTTCCACATCGCCAGGACGACAGCGGCCGTCAGAAGCGGCGGGAACAGGCCGGCGAGCAGACGCTCCTCGACGGCGAGAAGCCCGCCCAGCGCCAGACCGACCAGCGGGAACCAACCCGCGGCCCGTCCCAGAGCGTCCGGTCCCTCACGGGCGCGGCCGGGAACGGGAACGATGGTGAGGAAGCGGACGGCGGCGATCAGTCCGCTAATCCCGGCCCCCCTCGGTCACGATGCCCCCAGGCGCCCCAGGCCGCCAGCGCGGCGCTCACGCTCTGGCCCACCACGAGCCCCACGACCCAGAGCACCGAGAGCGTCCCGCTCCTGAAGCCTCCCCGCCAGACTGCGGGGCCGTGGTCGAGGACCGCCCCCGACACCCAGATCAGCCCGATCCAGAACGTCAGGACGAATCCCGCGCGCCGGCGGAGGGCCACCAGGACCAGGCCGAGCGACTGGAGCGCCAAGTAGCCGCCCAGGAGGAACGCAGCGCTGGCCGTGGACAGGCCGACCCGGTGCGTGATCTCCTCGGCGAAGTCCTCGACGACGTGGGGGAGGACAAAGGGCAGACTCAGGAGCGAGACGCCGATCACCAGAAGACCGAGCCAGTCCCGTTTCATCCGGCCCGTCTACACGGGATACACGCCGTTGCGGCGGACGGGAAAGTCGTGCACCTTGGTCTCCGCGTAGAGGAGGCGCTTCTTGAGCTCCGAGCGCACGAGCGACCCCGGCACGATGTCGTCCACGAGCATCTCGGAGGCGAGCTTGTAGACGTCGATGTCGGCCTGGTACTCCTCGCGCTTCTTTCGGACGAAGTCGGCCCGCTCGGCCTCCGGCAGCTCCATGATCTTACTGTAGTAGACGGCGTTCACCGCCGGCTCCGGCCCCATGATCGCGATCTGCCCCTGCGGCAGCGCAAGCGCCGCGTCGGGCTCGTAGGCCGGGCCGCACATGGCGTAGAGTCCCGCCCCGTAGCACTTGCGCACGATGACGGTGATTTTGGGCACCGTCGCCTGGGCGGTGGCGAAGATCATCTTCGCCCCGTGGCGGATGATCCCCGCCCGCTCCACCTTCGACCCCACCATGAAGCCCGACACGTCGGCCAGGTAGACCAGCGGAATGTTGAACGCGTTCGAGAGCCAGATGAAGCGCGCGGCCTTGTCGGCCGAGTCTACGAAGAGCACGCCCCCCTTCACCTTCGGCTGGTTGGCGACGATGCCGACCGCGCGCCCGGCCAGACGCGCGAAGCCGACGATGACCTCGGGCGCGAAGAGCCGCTTGATCTCGAACCACGAGCCGGCGTCGATGAGGCGGTCGATCACCTCGTACATGTCGAAGTACTTCCGCTGGTCGTACGGGACGATCTCGTCAATGGAGCGCCCGGGCCTGGGCTCGGACGGCTCCAGGGCCGGCGGCGGCTCCCGGAAGTTCTGCGGCATGTAGGCGAGGTACCGCTTGGCCGTCTCGATGGCCTCCTCGTCGGAGGCGGCCAGCACGTCCCCGCAGCCGGACACCGTGCAGTGCATCCGGGCGCCACCGAGTTCCTCCTGGGTGACCTTCTCCCCGATGGCCATCTCCACCATCCGGGGGGAGCCCACGTAGAGGGAGGCTTTGCCGTCCACCATGATGACCACGTCGGTGAGGGCCGGCAGGTACGCGGAGCCGGCCGGCGACGGCCCGAAGAGGACGCACACCTGGGGCACGACGCCGGAGAGCTGGACCTCGTGATAGAAGATGCGCCCGGCGTGAAACCGGCCGGGGAAGATCTTGATCTGCTCCGAGATCCTGGCACCCGCCGCATCCACGAGGTACAGGAGCGGGATCTGGAGCCGCTGGGCCTTTTCTTGAATCCGCAGGATCTTCTGGATCGTTTTCTCGCCCCACGAGCCGGCTTTGACCGTGTAGTCGTTCGCCATGACGGCCACGCTGCGTCCGCCGACCTTCCCGATCCCGGTCACCACCCCGTCGGCCGGCGTGTCGGGCTCCTGGCTCCGGGCGAAAAGCCAGTCCTCCTCGAACTCGCTCCCCGGATCGAGGAGGAGCTTCAGGCGGTCGCGGACGAAGAGCTTACCCTCCTCTTTGAGTTTGTCGCGGTACTTGACGTGCCCCTGCTCGATGCGGGCCCGCTCCTGGAAATACTTCTCCTCGCTCATAGGCCGGCCTACCCCCCGCAGACGATCACCAGATGGAGCACCCCCGTCCCCTGCGGAGGCCCGACGATCGAAAACGGCTTGCCCGGCGGCATGTCGGCGCTGACCGCCACTTCCCGCGCCCCCCGGTTCAGGATCGCGAAGCTCACGCGCGCCATCGCCGCACTCACGCCGGTGGGAAGAATCTCCAGATCGCGACCGCCGGGCAGCGGAAAGCGCTGAGCCTTGCCCACGGGAACCCGGGCCTGGATCTGGTCGAGCTCCTCGTACTGGCGGTTGGGGAACTGCCGCTGGAACTTCCGCATGTACGGGTCCGAGAGCTGGCTGGTGGCGGGGGGCGTCGCGGGGGACTCCGGGCGCGTCTGGAGGAGCACGCGGACCGAGCAGGGCACGAGCTGCTGGGCCCAGAGGGCAGCCGGGGCGAGGCCGAGGCCCGCGGCCAGGAGCAGGCTCAGCAGCGGACGCAGGAGCGCTCGGAGGCGCTTGCGCGCGTTGTAGAGCCTCGACATCACCGTCCCCAGCGGGATCCTGAGCACCTCGGCGATTTCCCGGTAGGTGAGCCCCTCGATATCACTCAGCATGATAATGGTTCGATGGTTGGGCGGCAAGGAATCCAGCGCCCGGCGGACGAGCTCACGCTCCTCCGCCCGGGTCGCTCGAGCGTCGGGGCCCGCCGCGGGATCCGGCAGGGTTCGCTGCCACTCCTCCTCCGGGACCGCCTCGCCGCCCAGGGCGCGCGCCCGCACACCCCGCTGCCGCTGTCGGTCCATGGCGAGGTTGACCACGATCCGGAACATCCAGGTGTAAAAAGCGGACTGACCGCGGAAAGCGGGCAACGACTGAAAGACCCGGACGAATGCCTCCTGCGCCACGTCCTGCGCCTCTTCGCGGTCGCGGAGGATCTGAAACGCCAACCGCCAGACGCGCTGGCGATACTTCTCGACCAGCCGCTCGAAGGCTTCCAGATCCCCGGCCCGACATCGCTCAACCAGCTCGCGGTCTTCCGAGCTCACACGGAGCTCTCATCCGCTCCGCCTCGGCGACTCCAGTGCTGGTTAGACGCCGGGACGTTCTGGACCATTCACCGCCGGCCCCCCCGCGACTCGCGGTGGGATCCGAGGGCCCCCAGCGCGGCGTCGATCCCCAGGAGGTAGCTCCGAAGTCCGAAGCCGGAGATCTGCCCGCGGGCGGCCGGCGCGATGACGGAGTGACGGCGGAACTCCTCTCGGGCGTGGACGTTGGAGAGGTGGACCTCGATGACGGGGAGCGAGATCGCCGAGACCGCGTCGCGCAGGGCGATGGAGTAGTGCGTGAAGGCGCCGGGATTGAACACGATCGCGCTGAACCCTTTCCGGCTTGCCGTCTGGAGTGCCTCGATCAGCTCGCCCTCGTGGTTGGACTGGAGGCACTCGACGCGGACCCCGCGCGCCTGCCCGTAGCGCTTGATCTCCCGATCCACCTGCGCCAGCGTCAGGCGGCCGTAGACCTCCGGTTCCCGGCTGCCGAGGAGGTTCAGATTGGGCCCGTGGAGGACGAGAATGGCCCGCTTCACGACGCGCCCGCCCCGAGCGATGCCCCCGCGCCAGCGCCGCGGACTCGGTTGCGCCCGTCGTTCTTCGCCTGGTACAGCGCGCGATCCGAAGCCTCCACGAGCTTGACGCTCGCCCCGGCGTCCTCGGGGAACGTCGCCACGCCGACGGACACCGTCACGCACCCGAGGGGCTGCGATTCCCGGTGGGAAAACGGGTGCTTTTCGATGGAGCGCCGGATCCGCTCGGCGACCACGGCCGCGGCCGTTTTGGAAGTCTCGGGCAGGATCACGGAGAACTCGTCCCCGCCGTAGCGCGCCCCGAAGTCCACGCGCCGGAGCTCCCCGGCCACGAGCCGTCCCACGCGACGGAGCAGGCGGTCACCGGCGGGGTGGCCGAAGCTGTCGTTGTAGTGCTTGAAGTAATCCACGTCCACCATCAGGAGCGAAAGCGGCCGGCGGTAGCGGGCCGCGCGCTGGAACTCGCGCTCGACGCGCTCCTTGAAGGCGCCGTGGGTGGCGAGCCCGGTCAGATCATCCACGCGCGCCTGCGCCCGAAGCAGCCCAAGGGCGCGCCGCGTCTCCCGGGTCAATCGGCGGAGCCTCGCGAGCGTCCGGAGCCGCACGGCGATCTCCTCGGCGGGCACCGTCTCCCGGATCACCTCGTCGGCGAGGGCCACCTGGCTCCACTGCTCGGGCCTCGGCCGCGAGCCGAGGAGGGCCAGGAGCGGGACCGACCGGGCGTCGGGGTCGTGCTTGAGGAGCCGGCAGAGGGTGACGCGGCTTCCGTCGCCCCGGACGGCGCCGAGGAGTATCACGTCGGGGCGCGATTGCTTGACCGCACGAAGGAGATCCTCGCCGGGCCGGACCGTCCTGACCGAACACCCGAGGCGGGCGAGCGCGCGCCTGATCTTTGCCCCCTGGCTGCCCGGGCTCCCCGCCAGAAGCGCAACCGACCGTCTCGCCACCTGATCCTCCCGGGATGATCCGAGTTCTCGGAGTGAAAGCGCATCAGGATACCACCAAGCAGGGCCGACCGGCAAGCGACCCGCGGGGCTAGTGGAGGCCGAAGGTCGTGACGACCGCGTCCGCGCCGGCGAAGAGCACGAGCCCCCCGAACACGGCCCAGGCCACGCCCGGGCCGGGCTCGCGGTTCACCTCGGGGATCAGGTCCGAGGCTGCCACGTAAATCGTCACGCCGGCGGAGAGTGCGAGCGCGTATCCGACGAACTGGGTGAAGAGCGACGTCAGCAGCACGCCGGCCACCGTGAAGGCGCCGAGCGCGACGGCCGCGCCCAGGGCGGCCCGCGGCGTCCGCCCGGCCGCCAGCATGACGGACGCCATGGCGAAACCTTCCGGCAGCTTGTGGAGCAGCACGGCGAAAAAGAGGAGGAGCCCGAGCCCCGGTCTGATGATGAAGCCCGAGGCGATGGCCACTCCGTCGAAGATCGTGTGGACGCCAAGGCCGACAAACGCCAGGTAGCCCACCGACGGATGAATGAGCGCCTCCGGATGGACCTCCTCGCCGAAGTGGAAATGCGGCGCGACGGTGTGCTCGAAGAGGTGGATGCCGAAGTAGCCCAGCAGGACGAAGAAGAAAGCGTGGGGAAGCTTCTCGACACTCTCGGGGAGCATCCTGACGAACGCCGCCGCGAGCATGAAGCCGGCGCCCACGGCGAGGAAGTACTTCAGGGCCGCGCGGTCCCACCGCCGTCTGCCGGTCAGGATCAGGGCGCCCGCGACGTCGGCCAGGCCAGCCACGGTCCCCAGAACCAGGCTCCACGCGTACGGGGTCATCACTCGCTCCGGGCCCGCTCACCGACGGGTGAGCAGGTGGGCGAGTCTAATGCCCGGGGCTCGCCCTGTCAAGCCGTCGCGGGCGATGGGACCGGAACCCCTTTTTTACTTGTGGGTTTCCGCTCCCTTGGGTAGTGTTGAAAGAGAGAGGCGCGCCGACCGCAAATGGCGATTACCGTCACGAGAACGCCCCTGGGACAGGTGCTCCTGGACGCCGGCCTCATCACGCCGGAGACGCTCCAGGCGGCGCTCGCCCGTCAGAAGGCGACGCGGGCCCCCATCGGGGAGGTCCTGGTAGCCATGGGCGCGGTGGGAAAGGACGACGTGCTCCGGGCCCTCGCCCAGCAGCAGGGTCTCCCCTATCTCACGCGCGAGGAGCTTCCCTCTTCGGCCCCTCTCGTCAAGAACCTCTCGCCGAAGTACCTGCGCCACTACCGCGTCTGCCCGATCTCGATCGAGGGGTCCATCCTCACCGTCGCGACGTCCGATCCCGCCAACCCGCTGCTCCTGGACGATCTCCGCCAGTCGATCGGGCCCGGGATCAAGCTGGCCGTGGCGCCGGAGGAAGCCATCTTGGAGGCGATCGAGCGGACCTACGGCGCGGGGGCGTCGAGCCCGCTCCAGCGCATCGTGGAAGGGATCCGGGAGGAGGGCGGCGGCGGCGAGGGAGAGGAGGATATCAACCAGCTCCGCGACATGGCCTTCGAGGCCCCCGTGGTGCGCCTGGTGAATCTTCTCATCGAGAACGCGGTGATGGCCGAGGCCTCCGACATCCACATCGAGCCCTTCGAGGACAGCCTGCGCGTCCGCTACCGCATCGACGGCGTCCTGTTCGATCAAGAATCTCCCCCGCGGCGGCTCCAGGCGGCGGTCACCTCGCGGATCAAGATCATGGCGGAGCTCAACATCGCCGAGCGGCGGCTCCCGCAGGACGGGCGGATCCGGGTGACGCTCGGCGGCCGCCGCATCGACATCCGCGTTTCCACCATTCCCACCGTTCACGGCGAATCCATCGTCATGCGGCTCCTGGACCGCTCGTCCATCTTCCTGCCCCTGGAGAAGCTGGGCTTCGCGCCCGACACGCGCCGCCTCTTCGAAAGCCTGATCGTGCGGCCCCACGGGATGCTGCTGGTGACGGGGCCCACGGGCTCGGGGAAGACGACCACCCTCTACGGCGCCCTGGACAAGATCAACTCCCCGGGCCAGAAGATCATCACGATCGAGGAGCCGGTGGAGTACCAGCTCAAGGGCGTGAACCAGATCGCGGTCAAGCCGAAGATCGGCCTGACGTTCGTCAACGGCCTCCGCCACATCGTCCGCCAGGATCCGGACATCATCATGGTCGGCGAGATCCGCGATCTGGAAACCGCCGAGATCTCCATCCAGGCCGCCCTAACCGGCCACCTGGTCTTCTCGACGCTCCACACCAACGACGCCACCAGCGCGATCACGCGGCTCGAGAACATGGGCTGCGAGCCGTACCTGATCTCCTCGGTGCTCCACGGCGTCCTGGCCCAGCGCTTGGTGCGCCGGATCTGCCTGGCGTGTCGCGTTTCCCACGCTGCCGATCCCGCCGACCTGCGCGCCCTGGGGCTCCCGGAGGCGCTGGAGCCGGCCGGGCAGGGGCCGGGTGAGGAGGGCCGGCCCCTGTTCAAGGGCGCGGGCTGCGACCAGTGCCGCGGCACCGGCTACCGGGGACGCACGGGCATCTACGAGCTGTTCGTCATCAGCGAAGAGGTGCGGAGCCTCATCGTGCGCAAGGCGCCCGCCGGCGAGATCCGCGGGCGCGCGATCAGCGAGCTCGGGATGAGCACGCTCCGCGAGGACGGCTGGGTCAAAGCCAAGCTGGGCATCACCACGATCGAGGAAGTTCTCCGCGTGACCCAGGAGGAAGAGTAAGGGGAGCGGATGCCGGTCTTCGTCTACAAGGCGGCGGACCAGCGGGGCAAGACCATCGCCGGGGTCATGGAGGCCCCCGACCAGCGGGCGGTGGTGGAGCGCCTGCACCGGGAGGAGTACTACCCCATCGAGGTCGCCGCGCAAGCGGAGCGTGCCGGGCTCTGGCGCCAGCTCACGGCCCGCGGCGTCGGCAACCGCGACCTCGTGGCCTTCACCCAGCAGCTCGCCACCCTCTTCGAGGCCGGGCTGCCCCTCGATCGGGCGCTGTCCGTGCTCGAGGAATTGGCACCCAGCCCCCGCCTCAAGGCCGTCGTCGGCGACCTCCTGAAGAGCGTGAGGGGCGGGGCGTCCTTCGCCGACGCCCTGGCCAAGCACCACCCGCACCCGTTCTCCCGCCTCTACGTCAACATGGTGCGGGCGGGCGAGAAGGGCGGCGTGCTGGAGGTGACGCTCCGGCGCGTCGCCGAATTCCTCGAGGCGTCTCAGGATCTCAGGGAGGCGATCAGGTCCGCGCTCATCTACCCCATCATCCTCCTTGTCGCCATGGGGGGCGCCATCACCTTTCTCCTCACCTTCGTGATCCCCCGCTTCGCCGAGATCTTCGCCGACCTCGGCCAAGCGTTGCCGCTGCCCACCCAGATCGTCCTTGGCGTGAGCTCGACCCTCCGGGACTACTGGTGGGCCCTGGCCGGCGGGGCGGCAGCCGCCGCGCTCGGTGCGCGCCTCCTCGTCGCCACGCCCGAAGGGCGGCTCAAGTGGGACCGCGCCACGCTCAGGCTCCCGTTCGTCGGCGACGTGATTCGCAAGGCGGAGGTCGCGCGCTTCTGCCGGACGCTGGGCACGCTCCTCCGGAGCGGCGTCCCTGTCCTCGGGGCGCTGGCGGTCGTGAAGGAGATCGTGTCGAACCGCGTCCTGGCCCTCGCCGTGGAGCGCCTCGTCGCCGCCGTCAAGCGCGGGGCCGGGCTGTCGGGGCCCATGGGAGAGAGCGGCGCTTTCCCACCGCTCGCCCTTCACATGGTCCGCGTCGGCGAGGAGACCGGCCGGCTGGAGGAGACGCTCTTGAAAGTGGCCGAAGCCTTCGAGGTGGAGGTGCGGAACCAGGTGAAGCGGTTCCTCACGCTCCTGGAGCCCAGCATCATCGTCCTCATGGCCGTCCTGGTGGGCTTCATCGTGGTCGCGATTGCCATGGCGATCTTCTCCATCAGCGAGATTCCGTCATGAATTCGATTGCACCGGTCCCCCTCACCCTGCCCTCTCCCCCCCGAGGGGGAGAGGATAAAGGTGAGGGGGTGCGCCTCCGGGACGAGCGCGGGTTCACGCTCATCGAGCTCATCGTCGTCATCATCATCCTCGGGCTGATCGTGGGCCTGGTCGGCCCGCGCATCTTTGGTCGCGTCGGCCAGTCCAAACAGGCCGCGGCCAGGGCGCAGATCGAGCTTCTGGGGGCCGGCCTCGACCAGTACCGCCTCGACGTGGGCTCGTACCCCGCCGCGGGCCAGGGGCTCGACGCCCTCGTGCGGAATCCCGGCGCCGCCAACTGGAACGGGCCCTACCTCAAGAAGCCCGCCATCCCCAAAGATTCCTGGGGGAACCCCTACCATTACAAGTGCTGCCCGGGGGACCACGGCGACTACGACATCTGGAGCTACGGAGCCGACGGGGCGCCCGGCGGCGAGGGGGAGAACGCCGATATCGGCTCGTGGGACGTCAAGTGAGGGAGCGCGGCTTCACGCTCCTGGAGCTCATCCTCGTCCTGTTGATCATGGCCCTCGTGGCCGGCCTCGCGCTCCCCGCCGTCGGTCGCGGCGTTGACGCGGTCCAACTCCGGGCCGACGTGGCCGCCTTCTCGGCCTTTCTCCGCTACGCCCGGCAGCAGGCGATCACGCGGCGGGAGGCCCAGGAGGTCAGCGTGCGCCCCGACGCGCACCTCCTGACCCTCAAGGCGACCGGAGCGGACAGCGCGCGGCTGAGCCGCCGGCTGTCCCCGCGGGTCACTCTCCAGGCCGAGTCGTCGACCGGCCTCACCATCACCTTCTCCTCGCGCGGCGTCTCGAGCGGCGGGAGCTTTCGCCTCGTGGGCGCCGACGGGCGCGCCTACTCGGTGCGGGTCGATCCGCTGACCGGGCGGGTCACCAACGCGCGGGCAGGCTGATGAAGCGCGAGCACGGGTTCACGCTTCTCGAGGTCCTCGTGGCCCTGGCGATCCTGAGCCTGGCGGTGGTCACCGCAATCCAGCTCTTCGCCCAGGGGCTCCGCCTCCTCAAGGTGTCAGGGGACTACCAGCAGGCGGTCCTGCTGGCGGACCAGAAGGCGCGGGAGGTGGAAACCGTCCGCGAGGGGATCGAGACGGGCCAGGAAGGCGTCTTCCAGTGGGAACGCCGGGCGACGGTGGTCCCGGTGCCGGAGGAGCTCACCGTCGTCAGCACCGCTCCCATCCGCCTCTACCGCCTGAGCGTCGAGGTGCGCTGGGGCGCTAACCGAACCGTCGAGGTCGCCACCCTGCGCACGGCGCGGGAGCCGCTGCCCCAATGAAGGAGCGCGGATTCACGCTCCTCGAGCTCCTGCTCGCCCTGGCCATCGCGGCTGCGCTCGTCCTGATCCTGCTCGGCGCCCTCCGAGTCGGCTTCGCCGCCTGGCACCAGGGGGAGGAGCGCGCCGAGGTGCACCAGCACCTGAGGAGCCTCTCGGAGCTGCTCGCGGGCTCGGTGGCGGCGACGTTCCCCTACCACCAGAGCCCGCCCGAAGGCGGGACGGCGCGGGTCCAGTTCATGGGCGAAGAGGGCCGCCTCTCCTTCGTCACCTTCTCGCCGCCGTTCCCGCTCGCCGCCCCGGTGGCGTTCGCCGCGGTGACCCTGGCGTGGCGCGACGGCGAAACCCGAGGGCTCGCGATCACCCAGAAGGCCCTCCCTAACTTCGAGCCCTTCGAGGACGCCGAGCCGCTCTTCGTGGATCAGGCCGTGACGGCAATGAAGTTCCGCTACCTCCGGCGGGACGGAGGCTGGGAGGAGCGCTGGGACGGCGCGGCGGAAGGCGCGCTGCCCCAGGCGGTCCAGATCACGCTCACGGCAGCGCCCGGGGGCCGCGTCCAATCCCTGCCGCCGCTCACGATCTCCATCCCGGTGAGGACGCCGTGAGCGGCCAGCGCGGATTCGCGCTCCTCGCGGTCACGCTGGTGCTGGCGCTCCTGAGCGTCATCGTGACGGAGTTCGCGTTCTCCATGCGGCTCGAGGCGACGATGGTCCGGAGCTACCGGGAGGGCATCATCGGCGGGCACCTGGCCGAGGCCGCCGTCCAGCAGGCCATCCGCGAGATTGTCACGGACTCCCAGCTCGTCGGCCTCGCCGACGGCGTCCTGACGCTCTACCGGCTGCCGGATCGGGCGCTCCCCCGCCTGGCGCGAGCCGACGTGCCCCTCGGGCGCGGCACGTTCTCCTACCGGATCACCGACGAGGAGGCCCGCATCAACCTGAACGGGGCGCCCCCGGACCGCGTGGATCGTCTCCTCACCGCGCTCGCGGTCTCGAAGGAGAAGCGCGACGTCATCAACGACTCGCTCCAGGATTGGAAGGATCCCAACGAGCTGCGCCGCGCCAACGGGGCGGAGAGCGAGGACTACCTCCGGCTCCCGGTCCCCTACCGCGCGCGGAACGCGAATCTCGAAGACGTGACGGAACTCCTCCAGATCCACGGGGTGACGCCGGAGATCTTCTTCGGAAGGAGCGGCGAGCCGGGCCTCGCGGAGTTCGTCACGGTGCGCGGCGCCGGCCAGGTGAACATCAACACCGCCTCCCCCACGGTCCTCAAGGCGCTGGCACTGTCCGAGGCCGAGATCTCCCAGATCGTCCAGTCCCGAGCCCTGAGGCCCTACCCAACAGTTCCGCCCCAGTTCTCCGGCCGGGGCCTCTCGGTCTCCACCCGCACGTTTCGGGTCGAGGCCGAGGGCTTCGTCGGGGGCGAGCGCGTCGCGCACGCCGTCGCGATCGTTCAGAAGGCCACGGATGCGGCCGGCCAGCCGAGCGGCCTCGTGCTGGCGTGGAACCCCACGACCCCGGGGCGGCCGTGATCGGCGGGCTCCAGGTCGGCATCGTCCTCAGGGACCAGGGCCTCGCCGTCGTGGCGCTCCAGCGGGGCCGGCTGCGCCAGGCCTTCACGCTCGAGGCGCAGGAGAACCCCGCCGCGGTCCTCAAAGCCGAGCTCGAAGCGCGGCGGCTCAGCGTCCACCGGGTGCGAGTTGCGCTCCAGCGGAAGCTCGCGACGGTCAAGATCCTCGAGCTCCCCCCCGCCGCGGAGGGCAACCTCGCCCAGATGGTCGCCTTCGAGCTCGAGCGCCACCTCCCGTTTCCCGCCGAGGAGGCCGTCTTCGACTTCCTCCCGCTCCCGGCCGGCCGGGGCGAGCCCCAGCGCGTGCTCCTCGTGGCCGCAGAGCGCCGCACGGTGGACCGCGCCCTCCGCCTTCTGGAGGAGGCCCGGCTCGCCCCGCAGGTGCTGACCGTGGCCTGCCACGACCTGGTCGCGCTCGTCGGACGGGAGCTTCGGACGAAGCACGTGGTCTGGGCCCACCTGGTCGGCGACGATGCGGAGGTGCTGTTCCTCGAGGGCCCGCGCCTTCGGTTGAGCCGAAGCGTTCCCGTCGCCGACGACGCGGCGCTGGCCACCGAGATCGCCAAGAGCCTGATGCTCCTCCGCTGGGACGCACCGGGGGGGCTCTGGGTCTCAGGGGATGAGGCCAAAAAGTTCTTAGGCTCCGCTGAGCTCGCGGCCCTGGGCGCTCCCGCGACGCCGCCACCCCTGTCCCCCCGGGCTCGGGCCGCCCTCGCCGCGCTCGGCGAAGGGGCCAACGGGCTCACCCTCCTGGCCCTCGCCGGAGCGCTCGGGCCCCGTCACCGCCCGCTGAACCTCCTGCCGCCCGCCCTCAGACCTCGCGAGCTCTCGCCGGCGCAACTCGTGACCGCCGTCAACCTCGCCCTCGCGGCGCTCCTCGGCTTCGGCGTCCTCTTCGCCCACGGCTACCAATCCTCGCGCCACCTGGCGCGGCTGAACGCCGCCATCCGGACCCTGGATCCCGAGGTGAAAACCGTGGAGCGGCTGGTCGCCGAATTGGACCGGAAGCGAGGGCTCCTGAAGGCAGTCGAGACCGCGCGGGCCTCGGGCCTCCACCCGCTCCCCCTGCTCCGCGAGTTGACCGAGATCATCCCGCCGGACGCCTGGCTCACGACACTGAACCTGGACCCCCAGAGCGTGGAGCTGACCGGCCAGGCCACCGCGGCCAATCAGCTCATCCCGCTGCTCGAGGCCTCGGCAAACCTCGAGAAGGTCGAGTTCGCCTCGCCCGTCACCAAGGGGCGCGACAAGGAGCAGTTCAGGATCAAGGCGGCCTGGGAGACTCCCGTCAAGCCCCCGGCCCCGGCGCCCCCGGCAGCCACGGGAGCGGCGAGGCCGCGAGGAGCCCCCGCGCGATGATGGCCCTGTCGAAACGGGAGCGTACCTTCATCGGTACGGCCGCCGGGGTCGCCGCCCTCGTGGCCGGCTACATCTATCTGGTCGAGCCCGCCCTCGCGCGCGCGCGCGAGCAGGCGGCGTTGATCCCCGCCCGGGAGGCGATCCTCACCAAGCGCCGGGCCCTCCTCGGCGAGCGGCAGCCCTACACGGCCCGGCTCCAAGAAACCTCGCGCGCCGTCGAAGAAGTCTCCGCGCACCTCCTGCCCGGGGCGACCCCACCGCTGGCGGCATCCGAGCTCCAGAAGCTCGTCAAGGAGCTCGCGGGGCAGTCCAACGTGGAGGTGCGCAGCGAGCGCATCCTCTCCCCGGTGGAGCGCGGCGCGCTCTTGGAAATCCCGCTGGAAATCACGGTGTCCGGCGGCATCCGCGACCTCGTGAAGCTGCTCTATCGCCTCGAAGGAACGACAAAAATCTTGACCGTCCAGGACTTAAAAGTTAGAGTGGTCAGCGTAGGTCAGCCGAAAGAGCTGCTGACGACGCTGACAGTGTCTGGATACATCCTGCCCAGCGCTCAGCCGCAGAAACAGGGGGAGAAGCCCGAGGGCGCGCCCAAGGGATAGATGATGTCGAGGCGACTGCTCCTGCTGAACTTGGTCCTGGTGACCGCAGGAGTCGTGTCCTCTGTTCAGATCGCCCGAACTTTCCTCACCGCTCCGAAGTTCCCCGTCCCGCCTCCGCACAAAGCCGTCCAAGCAGAGCGCTCGCCGGCCGAAGAAGGCCCGCGTCCGTCCCCCCCGCTCAACACCTACGAGATCGTCGCGACGCGGAACCTCTTCAACCCGGGCCGCTCGGAGATGGCGACGGCCGCCCCGACGACCGGCCGGCCGGTCCTCTACGGCATCGTCCTGAGGCAGGGGGCCCAGGCGGCATTTCTCGAGGACCCGGTGACCAAAAAGGTGGCGGGCTATAAGCTCGGCGACCAGGTGGCGGGTGGTCAGGTGGAGCGAATCGAGGCCGACCGCGTCGTGATCCGCCGCGGCGACGAAACGTTCGAGGTGCTCCTCCGGGACCCGACCAAATCGAAAGCCGTGGCCGCGGCGCCGACGCCCCAGCCATCGCCACCCGGAGGCGGCGCGAGGCCTCCGGCGGTGGTCCCGTCGTCGCCCGCCCAGCCGCCGTCTCCGACCCTCTTCCGCCGACCCCAGGCGCCGGTGACCCCTCCGGTGGGGAATGCCCCCTCCCGCTGACGACGAAAGGAGACGATGAGGCCTCGCCGCCGGGGACTCTGGCTCGGTGGCCTCCTGATGCTCTCCCTGGTCGGGTGCACGCTTCTCCCTCCCCGGAAACCACCCCCTCCCAAACCCCCAGCCGAAGCCGCCGCCGAAGCCCCGACGCCTCCCGAAGCCGCCACGCCGCCCCCCGCCCCGCCCGAGGCGACTCCGCCCCCGGCTGAAGCGAAGAAGGAAGCGCCGGCCGCGCAGGCCGCGCCGGCGCCCCCGCCCACGCCGCCCCCTGCGCCGC
>JAHFDN010000048.1 GCA_023248995.1 Candidatus Rokuibacteriota bacterium | reverse complement strand
GGGGAAACAGTCGGGGGTCGATCCGGAAGGTGATGCCACCCCCGCAGCCCGACGTGAGGATGCGCTCCGTGGGTAGCTCGACCTCGCGCGCGAGGACCACGTCCGCCCGGCCGTCCACTTCCGAGACGTCGAGGTGCCTGATCTCGTCGAGCGACCCGATGACCTTCTCCAGCCAGAGGTACCCCACGACCAGGCAATCGAGCTTGAGGGGGGAGCAGAGGAGGGTGACGAACTTCTGGCCATTGACATAGATCACGAGCGGCTGCTCGCGGACGATCTCCCCCTTGACCTCTTCCGCCTTGCCACCGTGCAACCGGACGAAGCTACGCATCGTGCGGCTATTATATGCCCGGAGACGGGGTTAGTGGAAGCGCGCCGCCGTGATCCGGGCCAGGCTCTCCTCCTTGTGCACCCGCTCGTCGTAGCCGATCTGCCGGAAGAGATCGGCCAGGGAGGCAAACTTGCCGTAGTCGTCAGCAAACATACTTTCGAAAGGTTCCCTCTCGAGAGCGGGGTTCTCGGCGACATATGCCATGTACTCGTGCTCGGCGTGGTCCTCGAAGTGGGCGTTCATCAGATAGCTCCACGCGGGCCGGATCACGTACAGCAGCCAGGAGATGTGGTAGTACACGAAGGCGATCACCTGGGGAATGAGCCGGTACCAAACAAAACTCTCGTGGAGGCCCTTCTTGTCGGTGAGCTCCTCCAGGATCAGCAGGTGCCACTGCTCGTTGTCCTGCTGGACCCGGCTCTCTTTGACGCGGTCGAACACGCGGCGGGCGAAGTCCGGGCGTGCGTGGGTATGGGTGATGGCGATGTAGGCCACGTGCTCCCAGGACTGGTAGGGGACCCGGGCGATGACCTCCAGGACCTTGAACTTCGACAGCGTTCGCCGCCGGCCGTAGAGGAGGTCCATCGCGACGAACAGGATGCGCGAGAGGATACCGTAGCGCATCCGCGGGGAGCCGAGAGTGTTTTCTTGCTCCCGCTTGAGCTGCTCCGCCGTCACGTGCTCCATCGTCCTCAAAAATGAAGAGGCCCCGCGGGGGGCCTCTTCGCCATCTCACACGCCATGAGACTCTAGGACAACACGACCTGGCCGGCGGCGATGATGACGTACTTCACCAGGAAGCCGCCGACCAGGATCAGGACCGCCGAGATCGCCACGAGCCCGGGCTGGCGCGTCACGATCTGAAGGACGAACGGAACGACCAGGCCCACGGCCACCGCGCCCACCCAGAAGATCAGGCTGTAGGGGCCGCTCAGGAGCAGCGCCAGCGACTGGGCCGCGCCCTCGCCGCCCGACATGCCGACCCTCAGGAGGAAGAGGGCAAGCGTCGCGGCCTGAAGCAGCAGGGCTGGGATAATGATCTGCCGGAGCTGGCCCAGCGTTCCGCCGGCCCCCTGGCCGAGGAACGACAGGATCAGCGCGATGGCCGCCGCCCCGCTGCTGGCCCCGACGGCGAGGAACAGGGCGCCGAGGAAGCTCCCGTTCTGGAAGAGCGGCCGGGCCGTGGCGCCGAGGAGCACGCCGGGATAGGCCGCGAGAAAGAAGCCGAAGAACCCCCCGATGATCCCCACGGTGGCGCGGAAGGCGGAGAGGTCGCGCCCCCGCTTGGCGTCCTCCAGGAACACCGAGAGCGCTGCCAGGAAGGCAAGGGCGCTGAATCCGAGGAGGGCCCAGGCGCCCATGTTCATCGGCGAGAACGGCTTGATATGGAACTGCCCGATGTTGATCGCGGCCGCCCCGATCGCCTGGTCGGGCTTGAGGCTCATGAGCATGTGCAGGAAGCGGCTCGGCACCCCCAGGTCAACGATGAGGAAGATCGGGCATGGGATCACAGCGAGGAGAGCCAGGTAGTAGCCGACCCTGACAACGCTGCGGTTGCGTTCCCCGCCCAGCAGATCGGCGATCGCGGCGATCACGAACGCCCCGCCGGCAAGCCCCGCCAGGAAAAAATAAAGGTCGATCAGAAGCGGCCAGTCCGCGCTCTGGAGGAGTGGCATCGGCTACTCCTTTCCGCCCCGCTCCCTGAAGGCCACGATCGCCCCGATGCCGACCAGCAGGGCCGAGCCGATGGAGAGGAGCGAGTCCACGAAGACGTTGTTCTGGGGAAGCCGCGGCTTCACCGGCAGACCGTACCCCGACGGCTTGTCCAGGAGGAGGAAGAACGCGTTGAGGCCGCCCAGCGGGCCGTTCTGGTCCTCGCCGTAGAGTTGGGCGTTCTTGTACCCCATCTTCTTCAATTCCTCGACACGCTTGCGCGCCTTGGCCGCCAGCTCGTCCCTGAAGCCGAACTGAATGGATTCAGTCGGGCAGGCCTTGGCGCAGGCCGGGCCGAGGCCGTTGTGGAGCCGGTCGTTGCAGAACGTGCACTTGCTCGCGCGCCCGGTGTCGTGGTTGAAGGCCACCACGCCGAACGGGCAGGCCGACACGCAGTACCGGCAGCCGTTACAGATATCCTGGTTGATGTTGACGGTGCCGTACTGGGTCCGGTAGATGGCGCCGGTCGGGCAGGCCTCAAGGCACCCTGCCTCGGCGCAGTGTTTGCAGACATCGGACATCAGGTTCCACTGGAGCCCGCCCTTGTCGTCCTTCTGCTCGAAGAACCGCACGAGGCGGTAGCTCTTGTCGGTGAAGTTGGCGTGGTTCTGATAGGTACCCGTCCACTCGGGCTCCTCTGCGGGAAGCTGGTTCCACTGCTTGCAGGCGACCTGACAGGCCCGGCAGCCGATGCACAGGGAGACATCCGTGAACATCGCGACGGTGCGTGCCATGGCTAGGCCACCCCCTTTGTGACGCTACAGAGGAGCGCTTTGGACTCCTGGATGAACGTCGTGGGGTCTCCCAGGCTCGCGACCAGGTCGTTGGTGATGTCCCCCCGGGCCGACTTCGTCGCGCCCTGGTACCCCCAGTGCCACGGGATGCCAACCTGGTAAACTTTCTTGCCGTTGATGATGAACGGCTTGATCCGCTCCGTCACCATGGCCCGCAGCTTGATCTTCGCGCGCGGCGTCTCCACCGTAATCATGTCGCCGTTGGCGATCCCCAGCTCCTTGGCCATCTCGGGGCCGATCTCGGCGAAGTGGCCGTAGAAGAGCTCGGAGAGCCAGGGCACGTGCCGCGACATGCCGGCCGCATGGTGCTCGGTGAGCCGGTAGGTGGTCAGGATGTAAGGGTACTTGTCGGGCGTGCCGAGCTTGTTCAGGTCGCCGGGTGGGTCGAAAACCTTGGCCACCGGGTTGTTGTCCACCTTGGACAGGAGGTTCTTCGTCGGCGACTCGAACGGCTCGTAGTGCTCGGGGAACGGGCCGTCCAGGACGGAGGCGAAGAACTGTCCCTTTCCGTGGGAGTTCATGATGAACGCATCGATGCCGCTGATCCCCTTGAGGAGCCCCTCCTTCGCGCGGGGCGCGTCCGGCGCCATGGCCAGGCCGAAGTCGGGCACGTCCAGCCCGACCCACTTCTTCTCGCCGGCGTCCCACCAGATGAGCTTCTTTTTCTCGCTCCACGGCTTGCCGCTGGCATCCGCGGAGGCGCGGTTGTAGAGGATCCGGCGGTTGGCGGGCCAGACGAACCCCCACTCATGGGCGAGGTAGTCGCCTTCCTTGGACTTTCCGCGCCGGGCGGCCAGGTTTTTCCCCTCCTCGGGGTAGATGCCGCCGTAGATCCAGTTGCCGCACGCCGTCAGGCCGTCGTCCCTCAGCTGGGCGAAGGTTTTCAGGTGATCGCCCTTCTTAAAGAGGACCTTGCCGTCCTTGTCGGTGATGTCGTTCGTGGCGTAGCCGTTGATCTCCTTCAGCACCAGCTCTATCTTGGGCTCCTTCTTGGGCCCCTCGGGCTGGTAGTCCCACACAAGATCCAGGACCGGCCGGTCCTTCTTGGCCTTCGAGTCCTTGTAGAGCGCCTTCAGCCGATTGCCCACGTCCACGATGAAGGCCGCATCGGAGCGAGCGTCGCCCGGAGGCTCGACGGCCTTCGTGTGCCACTGGGCCATTCTCATGGTGTTGGTGATCGAGCCGTCCTTCTCGGCGGCCGGGGCGCCGGGGATAAAGAACACCTCCGCCTTGGAGGACTTGGGGTCGATGCCCGGCTCCTTCCAGACCGCCGCCGTCTCTGTCTCGAACAGGTCCACGACGACCATCCACTCGAGCGCGCGCAATGCCTGGCGGGCCATCTTGGCGTTCGGGCTGTCCACCGCCGGGTTCTGGCCCATCACGATGAACCCTTTGACCTGCTTCTTCAGCATCGCCACCAGGAAGTGCTGGTGGGAATAAGCGTCCGCTTTCTCCCGCTTGGGGAGATAGTCGTAGGCGTAGTCGTTCTCCTTCGTCGCGGCGGGTCCCCACCAGGCCTTGAACTGACTCACCACGAACTTGGGGTTGTTGACCCAGAAGCCGCCCTTGGGCGTCGTCTTCTCCAGGTAGTCCATCAAGGTCGGGTGAGGCCCCTGGAGCGGCATCGGCGGGTAGCCGGGGAGCATGTGGTAGAGGGTGCCGAAGTCCGTAGCACCCTGGACGTTGGAGTGGCCGCGAAGGGCGACCACGCCGCCGCCGGGCCGGCCGACGTTCCCCAGGAGCATCTGGAGCATGCAGAGCGCCCTGATCTGCTGGACGCCGTTGGTGGACTGGTTGAGCTGAAGCGCGTAAGAGATTGTCGCCGTCTTGTCGGGGCCCGAGGCTGAGCAAAAGATGTCGGCTACCTTCAGGAACAGGTCCTTGGGGATCCCGCAGACCCGCTC
>JAHFDN010000032.1 GCA_023248995.1 Candidatus Rokuibacteriota bacterium | reverse complement strand
CGCCTACTTCAACCCGGCCTCCGTGCGGCGGACGGCGCGGAGCCTCGGGCTCGCCACGGAGGCGGCCTACCGCTTCGAGCGCGGGGCCGACATCGAAGGCCTGAAGGAGGCCCTGGATCGCGCCGCCCAGCTGATGGCCGATCTCGCCGGCGGCACGGTGGCGAAGGGCGCCCTCGACGTCTATCCAGCGCCGCGCCCGCACCCGCGCGTCCCGCTCCGGCTCGAGCGGATCCAGCGCGTCATCGGGGTGTGCCCTCCCCAGGAGGTGGTGGTCCATATCCTCCAGCGGCTCGGCTTCGCCGTGGACGAGGCCAAGAGCCCGGCCGAGATCGTTGTCCCCAGCTTCCGGCGCGATATCTTCCTGGAGGACGATCTCGCGGAAGAGGTGATCCGCGTCTGGGGATACGATCGGATCCCCTCCACGCTCCCCGGCGGATCGCTCACGCTGGTCCGCCAGCCGGCCTCGCTCCGGCGGGCGGCCCGCGTCAGGCAGGCCCTGGCCGCGGCGGGGCTGGCCGAGGTGATCACCTACAGCTTCGTGGATCCCGAGCGGCTGCGTCTTCTGGGATGGGATCCGGCCTCGGTCGACCTCGTGGCGCTCCGAAACCCGCTGAGCCAGGAGCGCTCGATCCTGCGCCCCACGCTCGTCCCGGGCCTCCTCGAGGTCCTCGCGACCAATCGCCACCGCCAGAGCCCGGACGTCCGTTGCTTCGAGGTGGGGCGTGTCTTCCACTCGGGCGGCCCCGAGGGGCTGGCGCGCGAAGAGGTGCTGGTCGGCCTCGCGCTCACGGGGTGCCGCGCCGCCCGGAGCTGGTTCGGAGGGCATGAGCCGGTGGACCTCTACGATGCCAAGGGGCTGGCCGAGCACGTCCTGGCCACGCTCGGCGCCGAGGAGCATGAGGTGCGGAAAGGCGGCGCGACGTTCCTCGAGGAAGGGCGGAGCGGGGAGCTGATCGTCGCCGGGGTCGTGGCGGGGTGGTTCGGGGAGCTCGCCCTCGGCCCGCAGGAAGGGTATGATCTCGCCGACCCCGTGTATCTGGCGGAGCTCTCCCTGGACCGGCTGGGAGTGCTGCCGCCCCGCAGAGTCCGGTACCGGGCGCTGCCGCGCTTCCCCGCCGTCCAGCGCGACGTGGCCTTCGTGATGCCCCAGGAGCTGACGGTCGACGACGTGGAGGGCGAGATCCGGCGCCAGGGGGGCGCGCTCCTCCGGAGCGTGACGCTCTTCGACGTCTATGCCGGAAAGGGCGTCGAGTCCGGCATGAGGAGCGTGGCGTGGAGTCTCGTGTTCCAAGCCGACGATCGGACGCTGACCGATCAGGAGGTCAACGCGCTGCACGGAGCCATCGTCGAGGCTGTCAAGAGCCGCTTCCAGATTGACGTGCGGGGGACGTGATGGCCGAGGGACTGGGCGAGCGGCTCCAGAGGCTGGAGCAGGCCGTCCGCCGCGCGGGCGAGCTGATCACGCGCCTCAAGGCCGAGCGCGCCACGCTGGACAAGCGCGTCGCCGAGCAGGCGCGTGAGCTGGACGACCTGCGCGCGCGCGCCAGCGCCTCGTCCGAGGAGCGCGGCGAGCTGGCGCGGCTCCGGCAGGAGCGCAAAGAGGTGCTGGCGCAGGTTGAAACCATCCTGAAGGAGCTCGACAAGCTGGAGGCGCCGTGAGCAAGACCACCCGGGTAGAGTTCAGCCTTCTCGGTCAGAAGTACACGATCCGGAGCGAGGCGACCCCCGAGTACGTCCGACACCTGGTCGCCCACGTGGAGAAGACGATCCGGCAGATCCAGAAGGAGGGCGGGCCCCAGGACCCCCAGAAGCTCGCGGTGCTCGCGGCCTTCTACATCGCCGACGAGCTCTTCCGGGGCCGAGACCAGAGCCGCCGGGTCGAAGGCCAGGCGACGGAGCGGGTCGGTGCCCTCCTCGAGCTCCTGGACAAGGTCGCCCCCCCCTCGTGAGTTTTCCCTTGACGAGGGGGTCCGGCTGGGCTACAAAATGACCTGGATCGATTCCCTGCGCTGCAGGTGATGCCGGAGGAAAGTTTCAACCCAATCATACATTCGGGGGCTTGACTGTGAGGGTGGTGTGCATGCCCCTCCGAGAAGGGGAAGCCTAAAGCCCTCCTATATAGCACCCACCTGGTGAGACCAGGTTCGAAACACCATCGGCACACGGCAGAGGTGGGGAAGATTCCGCGACGGCGGGCTTTGACGGCCCGCCGTTTGTGCTTTCAGGCACCTCTTGGAGGCAAGTGTTCTTGACTCCTCCGATCGAAATACCCTATAATTCTGGAGATTTCTTCGGCAGTTGATTGCTGTCCGGGATTGATGGATCGAAAGCGTTCAGGGTGACTCCTCCCGGGCCGGGAGCCCGCGCCGGGTAGCCACGGAGAAGGCGCGGCGAGGCGGGTGGGGGCCCTGTTGGAGATGGCCATGACGATGACCTTGATCTGGTTGGTCCCCGTTGTTGCGTTGTTCTCCTTCGCCCTCGGGTTCCTGGTCCAGAAGCTCATCATCGAGCGCAGCATCGGAGCGGCGCGCGCCCACGCCCGGCGGCTGGTCGAAGAGGCCGAACGCGACGCCGAGGCGCGGAAGAAGGATGCCGCCATCGAGGCCAGGGAGCTCCTCCTCAAGGCGCGGACGGAGTCGGAGCAGGAGGTCCGCCAGCGCCAGCGGGAAATTCAGGAGATCGAGCGACGGGTTCTCCAGAAAGAGGAGCAGCTGGCCCGCCGGCTCGAGGAGCTGGACCGGCGCCTCAAGGACCTCCAGGCCCGGGAGCAGAAAGCGGCCGAGCTTGAGCGGGGGCTCCGGGTGAGAGAGGAGCGCCTGGACCACCTGGCCGAAGAGCAGCGGCGGAAGCTGGAGGTCATCGCCGGGCTCACCGCGGAGGAGGCCAAGCGCCAGCTCCTGGGGCAGATGGAGGAGGAGGCCCGGCGCGAGGCCGCCCTCATCGGCATGCGCCTCGAGGAAGAGGCGCGCGAGACCGCCCACCAGAAAGCCAAAGAGGTCCTGGCGACGACGATCCAGCGGCTGGCCCCCGACTACACCATCGAAACGGCGGTGTCGATCCTCGACCTCCCCTCGGACGACATGAAGGGGCGCATCATCGGTCGGGAGGGTCGCAACATCCGGGCACTCGAGCAGGCCACCGGCGTGGACATCATCGTGGACGACACGCCCGAGGCGATCCTCATTTCCGCCTACGACCCCCTGCGCCGCGAGGTCGCGCGGCAGGCCCTCCAGCGCCTCATCGCCGACGGCCGGATCCACCCGGCGCGGATCGAAGAAGTGGTGGAGAAGGTCAAGAAGGACGTGGACCAGATGCTGAGGGAGGAAGGGGAGAAGGCCAGCATGGAGGTGAACGTCCACGGGCTGCACCCGGAGCTCGTTCGCCTGGTCGGGCGCATGAAGTTCCGCACCTCCTACGGCCAGAACTGCCTCCAGCACTCGAAGGAAGTGGCCTGGCTGGCGGGGATGATGGCGGCGGAGATCAAGGCGGACGCCAAGCTGGCCCGCCGGATGGGCCTGCTCCACGACATCGGCAAGGCGCTGACGCACGAGCAGGAGGGGAGCCACCCGGAGCTGTCCGAGCAGGTGTTGACCAAGTACAACGAGTCGCCGGCCGTGATCAACGCGGCGCTCTGCGGCCACGAGAACATCGAGCCGCAGACCATCGAGGCCGTTCTCGTGGAGGCGGCTGACGGGATCTCCGCCGCCCGGCCCGGCGCCCGCCGCGACGTGCTGGAGTCCTACATCAAGCGGCTCGCCAAGCTCGAAGAGATCGCCACGTCGTACAAGGGCGTGGAGATGGCCTACGCGATCCAGGCCGGGCGCGAGCTGCGGATCCTGGTAAAATCGGACGTGGTCTCCGACCTCGATTCCCACCAGCTGGCCAAGGAGATCTCCAAGCGCATCGAGAGCGAGATGCAGTACCCGGGCCACATCAAGGTCACGGTCATCCGCGAGACCCGCGCCGTGGAGATCGCCAAGTGACGAAGCCCCTCACGATCCTCGCGATCGGGGACGTCTTCGGAGAACCCGGCCGCAAGGCGCTCTTGGCGCTCCTGCCGGGGCTCAAGCGGGAGCACGACGTGGACGCTACCATCGTCAACGTCGAGAACGCGGCCGCCGGCTATGGGGTCACCCCGCAGATCGCGAGGAGCTTTCTGGACAGCGGCGTGGACGTGATGACCTCGGGCAACCACATCTGGGACCGGAAGGAGATCATCGAGTACATCGTGAAGGAAAATCTGCTGCTCCGCCCCGCCAACTACCCGGCGGGAACCCCGGGCGTCGGCTCCGTCGTGGTCAAGGCCGGCCCTCACAAGGTCGCCGTCCTGAACCTCATGGGCCGGGTCTTCCTGCCGAGCACCGACTGCCCGTTCCGAAAGGCTGACGAGGAGGTGGCGCGGCTCCGCGAGGAGACCCGGGTCATCGTCGTGGACATGCACGGCGAGGCGACCTCGGAGAAGCAGGCCATGGGGTGGTACCTCGACGGCCGCGTCAGCGCGGTCCTCGGCACGCACTCGCACGTTCAGACCGCGGATGAGCGCCTCCTTCCGGGCGGGACCGCCTACATCACCGACCTGGGGATGACCGGGCCGGTGGACTCGGTGATCGGGGTGGAGAGGGAGCTCGCCATCCAGCGATTCCTCTCCCAGATGCCCAACCGCTTCGAGCCCGCGCGGGGCCCCGCGGCTGTGCACGGAGCGCTGGTCCGGATCGATCCGGAGAGCGGCAAGGCCCTGGAGATCCGGCGCCTCCGCGCTCCGCTGGCCAACTGAACCGTCGCAAGCGCGAGCGGAGCGATCCACGGCTCAGATTCTCGACGGCAGGGTCGTGGCCCAGAAGGTCCTCGCCGAGGTCAAGACGGGGGTGACGGCGCTCAGGGACCGGACCGGCGCCACTCCGACGCTCGCGGTGGTCCTGGTCGGGGACTTTCCGGCCTCCAGAATTTATATCGCCACCAAGAAGAAGATGGCCGCTGAGGTGGGCATCGCCTCGCGCGACTTCCTCTATCCCGGGGGCCTCTCCCAGCCCGACCTCCTGGCGCTCCTCCGCAGGCTGAACGCCGATCCGGCCGTCCACGGCATCCTCCTCCAGCTCCCGCTCCCCCAGGAGTGCGACGAGGACGAAGCGATTGAGGCGATCGCCCCCCTGAAGGATGTGGACGGCTTTCACCCGACGAACCTGGGCCACCTCCTGGCGGGCACGCCGACCGTCATTCCGTGCACGCCGGCGGGGGTCATGGAGATCCTCGACCACTACGGGGTCGAGCTCAAGGGGGCCGAGGCCGTGGTGGTGGGGCGCTCGCGCATCGTCGGCAAACCGCTCGCGCAACTGCTCCTCGCGCGCCACGCGACCGTGACCATGTGCCACACGCGCACCCGCGATCTCGCGGCCCACACGCGACGGGCCGAGGTCCTGTGCGTGGCCGCGGGCCGCCCGCAGGTGATCACGGGGGAGATGGTGCGGGAGGGGGCCGTGGTGGTGGACGTGGGGATCAACCGTTTGGAGAGCGGCAAGCTGGTGGGCGACGTGGAGTTCGACTTGGTGTCGAAGTGCGCCCGCGCGATCACGCCGGTGCCCGGCGGGGTCGGCCCGATGACGGTCGCGATGCTCATGAAGAATACGCTCCAGGCCGCGCGCCGCCACCTCGGTGCCGTGTAAAGTGACGACGGGTCCTGTCGGCGGCCAGCCCCACGGTGCTCACTCCCGCGAGGCCGGATTCTTGTCTGGCCGCAAGCGCGAGCGAAGGCGAGCCACCTCTGCGGGCACCCACCCCTCGCGGGTGGGTCGTGCGCTCCGCGCCGTGGGGCTCCCCGCCCGCCGCCGCCCGTCGTCACTTCGACAGGACCCGTCGGCATTCGGGGAGGCGGGTCGATGAGTGACGAGCAGCACATCTGGACGGTCTCCGAGCTGACCGCGCGGATCAAAGAGGTCCTCGAGGCCCAGTTCCCCGCCTTCTGGGTCGAGGGCGAGATCTCCAACTTCCGGACCTCCTCCGCCGGGCACGCCTACTTCACGCTCAAGGACGAGACGGCGCAGCTCAAGGCCGTCCTCTTCAAGGGTAAGGGGCGGCGCATCCGGTTCGAGCCCGAGGACGGGCTGCAGGTGCTGGCGTTCGGCGGGCTCGACCTTTACGCGCCGCGGGGGGAGTACCAGCTGGTGGTAGAGCTCCTGGAGCCCAAGGGGCTCGGGGCGCTCCAGCTCGCCTTCGAGCAGCTCAAAGCTAAGCTGGCCGCCGAGGGGCTCTTCGACCCCGAGCGCAAGCGCCCGCTGCCGCGCTTCCCGAGGAAGATCGGCGTCGTCACTTCCCCCGGTGGGGCCGCGGTCCGCGACATCCTGCAGATCATCGCGCGCCGCTTCGCCGACCTCCACATCGTGATCGCGCCGGTGCGCGTCCAGGGCGACGAGGCCCCGGGCGAGATCGTCGAGGCGCTACACGATCTGAACCGCCTGGGGGACCTGGACGTGATCATCGTCGCCCGCGGCGGCGGCTCGCTGGAAGACCTCTGGGCGTTCAACGACGAGTCGGTGGCCCGGGCGATCGCGGCTTCCAAGGTCCCCGTCATCTCGGCCGTGGGTCACGAGACCGACGTGACGATCGCGGACTTCGTGGCGGACCTGAGGGCGCCGACGCCCTCGGGGGCGGCCGAGCTCGTCGTGGAGGAGAAGGAGACCGTGACCCTAGGACTGGTGGGCCTCTACGACCGCCTGACGCGCTCGGCCCGCCAGCGGGTCCTCCGGCACCGGGAGCGGGTGGAGCTCCTGGCGCGACGGCGAGTCCTCATGGATCCCGCCCGCCCGGTGCGCGATCTCGCGCGGCGGCTGGACGAGCTGACGGCGCGGCTCGCCGCCGGCCTCGTGGGGGCGCGCCGGGAAGCCCGCCATCGCGCGCTTCTCGCGACAAATTCCTTGCTTTCCCGCACCCCCTTGGCTAGGATTTCGGGCGGCGCCCAGCTTCTCGATCAGGTCGGCGGGCGCCTCCACTCGGCGATGGAGCACTCGGCGGAACGCGCGCGCCACCGCCTCGGGACGGTGGTGGGCCAGCTCGCGAGCCTCTCCCCGCTGGGGGTCCTGCGACGGGGCTACAGCCTGACCCGGCTCCCTTCGGGCGAGATTGTCCGGTCGAGCCGGCAGGTCGAGCCGGGGCGCGACGTCCTCGTCCTGCTCCACGAAGGAACGCTGGGGGCCCGCGTGACCGAGGTGAGGGAGCGTGATGACCGACCTCAAGTTTGAAGACGCCCTCGCCCGGCTGGAAGAGATCGTGCACACGCTCGAGTCGGGCAACCTGCCGCTCGAGGAGTCGCTCAAGGCGTTCGAAGAGGGCATCGGCCTGGCGCGCCGCTGCGCCAAGTATCTCGAGGAAGCCGAGCGCCGGATCGAGCTTCTGACCAAGGACGAGGCCGGCCTCCTCAAGACCCGGCCCTTCAGCCTGGAGGGCGAAGGGGAGGACGGCAAGTGAGCTTCGACCTCGACGCCTACCTGGCCGAGCGCCGCCGGGCGGTGGACGCCGCCCTCGAACGCTTCCTGCCTGCCGCGGACACGCCGCCGGCCACGGTCCACGAGGCGATGCGCTACAGCGTCCTGGCGGGCGGCAAGCGCCTGCGCCCCATTCTGGTCATCGCGGGGGGCGAGGCCGTCGGCGGCTCGATGGACGCCGTGATGCCGACGGCGTGCGCGTTCGAGTTGATCCACACCTACTCGCTGATCCACGACGATCTGCCGGCCATGGACGACGACGACTATCGGCGCGGGCGCCTCACGAGCCACAAGGTGTTCGGCGAGGCGATCGCGATCCTGGCGGGGGACGCGCTCGTGACCCTGGCCTTCGCCCTCCTCGCCGAGAACGCCTCCCTCGACGTGGTGACGGAGGTCGCCCAGGCGGCGGGGACCTTCGGCATGATCGGGGGGCAGGTGGTGGACATCCAGTCGGAGGGGAAGTCGGTGGACGCCGACACGCTCGAGTACATCCACAGCCACAAGACCGCCGCCCTGATCCGCGCCGCCTTGCGCTCCGGGGCCATCCTGGCGGGCGCCTCCCCGGCGGCGCTCAAGGCCATCGGGGAGGCCGGCTCCTCCCTCGGCCTGGCCTTTCAGATCGTGGACGACATCCTGGACGTGGAGGGGAGCCTCGCCGAGCTCGGCAAGACGGCGGGCAGCGACCGGCGGAAGAAGAAGGTGACCTATCCCGAGCATTTCGGGCTGGAGGCCTCCCGGCTCAAAGCCAAAGTGCTCATCGAGGACGCCAAGGCGACGCTCGCGCCCCTCGGGCCGCGCGCCGAGCCCATCCGGGCGCTGGCGGATTTCATTTTCCAGAGGCGCTCCTGAATGTCGGCCATCACCGAGATCCGCGCCCGTGAGATCCTCGACTCCCGCGGCAATCCCACCGTGGAGGTGGAGGTGCTTCTGGAGAGCGGCGCCTTCGGACGGGCCGCGGTCCCCTCCGGCGCCTCGACCGGCGCGCGCGAGGCGGTCGAGCTCCGCGATGGCGACGGCAAGCGGTACGGGGGCAAGGGCGTGCGCCAGGCGGTGAAGAACGTGGTGGACGTCATCGCGCCCGAGCTCGAAGGCGAGGAGGCCACGGAGCAAGCGGCGGTGGACCGGATCCTCCTGGAGCTCGACGGCACGCCCAACAAGGCGGCGCTGGGGGCCAACGCGCTCCTCGGCGTCTCCCTCGCGGTGGCCCGCGCGTCCGCCGAGGAGGCGGGGCTTCCGCTCTACCAGTACCTCGGGGGCGCCGGGGCCCGGCTCCTGCCGGTGCCGCTCATGAACGTGCTGAACGGTGGCGTCCACGCCGACAACGGCCTGGACATCCAGGAATTCATGCTCGTGCCCGCCGGCGCCGAGAGCTTCTCCGAGGCGCTCCGGATGGGGGCCGAAGTCTTCCACGCTCTCAAGGACCTGCTCCGCGACAAGGGGCTCTCCACGGGGGTCGGGGACGAAGGCGGCTTCGCGCCGGCGCTCGGGTCCAACACGGCGGCCCTGGACCTCCTGCTTCAAGCCATCGAGCGGGCCGGCTACCGGCCCGGCGAGGACGCGCTGGTCGCGCTGGACCCGGCGGCCAGCGAGTTCTTCGAGGGCGGCCGCTACCGGTTCCGGGCGGAAGGCAAGGCGCGGACGTCGGAGGAGATGCTCGCCTTCTACGAGTCGCTCCTCGACCGGTATCCGCTCTGTTCCATCGAGGATGGCCTGGGCGAGGCGGACTGGGAAGGGTGGATCGCCCTCACCCGTCGGCTTGGATCGCGGGTCCAGCTCGTGGGCGACGACATCTTCGTCACCAACCCGGCCATCCTCCAGGAGGGGATCCGGCGGGGCGTGGCCAACGCGGTCCTGATCAAGGTGAACCAGATCGGCACGCTGACCGAGACCCTGGAGGCCATCGAGCTGGCCAAGCGCGCCGGCTACGGCACCGTGATCTCGCACCGCTCCGGCGAGACCGAGGACACCTTCATCGCCGACCTGGCCGTGGCGGTGAACGCGGGGCAGATCAAGACCGGGTCGCTCGCCCGCAGCGAGCGCACGGCCAAGTACAACCAGCTCCTCAGGATCGAGGAGGAGCTGGGGGAGGCCGCCTCCTGGCCGGGCCGGGCGATCTTCGGCCGGAGGCTCCCGTGAGGCGCCGGGCGCTGGCCGGCATCGCGGTCGGCCTCGTGGCCGTCGGTCTCCTCGTCTTCGGCGGGACGAGCTTCGTCCGCGTCTGGCAGATGAAGCGGGAGGTGGAGGTGCTCGAGCGCGACATCCAGCGGCTCCGCGCGGAGGCCGACCAGCTGAGCCGGACGGTGGACCGCCTGCGCGACGACCCGGCCCTCGTCGAGCAGCTCGCCCGGGAAGAGCTGGGCATGGTGAAGGGAGGCGAGAAGGTGCTGAAGTTCCCCGCGGACAAGCGCTGAGATGGATCTGACCCCTCTCCTCTTCGCCCTCACCTTCCTCCTGAACGGACGCGCCGCGCTCAAGCTGCTGATCGACTGGAAGGGAATGCTCACGACGGTCCGCTTCGTCAAGGAAGCCTATGCCTCCCTCGACCGCCTTCCGCCCGAGGCCGACCTCGAAGAAGACGAGCGGGCGCCGACGTTCCTGCACCTCGTCCCCGCCTACCAGGAGCCGGAGATCGCCGTCACGGTCGGGGCGCTCCTGGCCTCGCGCTATCCCCACGCGCGGCTCCACGTCGTGGTCGTGACCAAGGAGGAGGAAGAACGGTCGCCCCATCCGGCCATGGGCGTCTCCACCGGGGAGCTCGTCCGTCGCTTCCGCGCCGAGCTGCCGCCCTACGCCCAGAAGATGCTCTGGCACCTGGCGATGCCGGCTGAGGGGCGCAAGGCGCATCAGCTCAACTGGGCCCTCCGGCCCGAGGCGCTCCGGGAGATCCTGGGCGAGTCCGCGGACCCGTCGCGGGTCTTCGTGGGCGTGAGCGACGCCGACTCGCTGCCGGACCCGAACGTCTACCGCTGGATCGCCGGCGAGGTGCTGGCGGGGCGGGGCGCGCGCGCGTATCAGGGCGTGACGCTCTCCCTGGCCAACTTCCGGCGGCTCGGCGTGCGCGGGAAGATCTGCGCCATCCAGCAGTCCTCGATCTTCATCCGCGTGTCGATCGCGCGGCTGATCAACGAGGTCAAGCGGGTCCGGTTCATCGACGGCCTCTCGGCGCGCCTGCCGCGCCTGGCGCCGATTCTCCGACCCCTGTTCGAGCTCTTCTTCCGCCGGTCACAGATCTGTCTCGGCCATAACCAGTTCGTCCGGCTGGACACGCTCCTGTCGCTCGGCGGCTTTTCCACGGCCGGGGCCACCGAGGACTCCACGCTCGGCTACGAGCTGGGGGCGCGCGGCGTGCTGCTCCGGGCGATGCCGATGGTCGAGGTGAACGAGCTGCCCGAGATGCCGGAGAAGATCGTCCGGCAGAACGCGCGCTGGTACAAGGGCGTCCTCGACGACGTGCGGCCCCTCTGGCGGATCTGGCGGCGGGCGCCGACGGCCTATAACCTCGCCCAGCTCTGCCGCCACGTGGGCAACAAGGTCGTCGAGTGGCCCGTCGCGGCGGGCGTCTATCCCGTGGTGGGCTTCCTCGGCTGGCACCTGGCTTATCAGTACCGGGACCATGTCTGGCTCTTCCTCCTGGCGGTGGCCTTCCCCACCGTGGCCCTCGGGCTCACCATCTGGGTCGGCGGGATCATGACCCAGGAGCTGATCGAGGAGCTGGCTCCGTTCCTCCCCAAGCCGGTGGACCTCAGGCGCAAGAGTCTCCGCGAGAAGTTCTGGGGGATCTTCCGCTGCCAGACCTACTGGCTCCTGGCGACGCGGGGCGCGTGGCGGGTGCTCTGGATGCTCGTCCGGAGAGGCCGCTACGAGGCGGCCAAGACCGACCGGATCAGCCGTTGAGCGAGCCGCTGGACTGGGTCTTCTGGAAGAGCGTCGGGGCGAGCGTGGCCTTCGCCCTGGCCGTCCTGAACCTCCTGATCATGCTCCAGCTCTACGGGAAGATCCGGCTCTTCCCCGGCCAGGCCGCGTTCCTGGCTCGCTGGCACCGGCGGCAGGGGGACGTGATCCTGGTCCTGTTCGTCTCGATCGCCTACAACTGCGTGACGCGGGGCTACGTGGATCCCGCCCAGCCCCGGGTCCTCGCCCACGCCACGCTCGGGAGCCTCACGCTCGCGGCCATCACGTTCAAGTTTGTGACCGTGAACTGGATCCCGCGGCTCATGGACCACATCGCCGTGATCGGCGCCACGCTCTTCACCCTCACCACCGGGACCGTCTTCACCAGCGCCCTCTGGTACTTCCTGACCTGGATCCGCGAGGGCGCCCGCCCCGTCTATTAGGCTCTCCCTCTCCCTTCTGAAAGGGAGAGGGTCGGGGTGAGGGTGCCCCTGATCTTCCTTTCCCCTCAGGGGAGAGGGTTGGGTGAGGGGAGGGTCGTTTGCTTGACACATGCCCCCTGATCCGGTATCGTGCGAGAGGTCACCGCGGGGTGGAGCAGTCCGGTAGCTCGTTGGGCTCATAACCCAAAGGTCGTCGGTTCAAATCCGACCCCCGCAACCACGTAGATCAAGGGGGTTACGGTTGATGCCGTAGCCCCTTTGGGTTTCCAGCCCAACGGTCGGGTTTTGGGTACTCCTGGCGCCCTCACGCCTTACCGAAGCCTATCCAGGGTGCGTGCTCAGATGGTGCAGTCTGGTGCACAATGGTGTAATATAGTGACATGGCTGAACTAGAAAGATCTGTTCGTCAAAGCGTGTCCATCCCGACCGGTATTGCCAAGCGTGTGCGCGCGTTGGCCAAGACGAGGAAGACGAGCGCCAATCGCGTGCTCGTAGATTTGATCGAGGCCGGTCTTCAATCCAAAGAAGGCGAGAAGGAACGTTTCTTTTCGCTCGTAAATCGACTTACGGAATCTCGAGACGCTGCCGAACGGAAGCGGTTGAAAGAAGAACTCGCGCGCATGACGTTCGGTGATTGATGCCGAAGATTCGGTGGACCAATCTTCCACCGATTCTCCGGCAGCACTTGTTCGATCGGGTCGCGGACCGGCAAATACCAGCGGAAGACCTTTATAAGCTGAAACTGTGGCGCGAATCTGAGCCGGAGGCACCTGACGGCCCGTGGTACAAGGACTTCGGATCGTTCAAAGTGTGTGGCGAAGGTGAGTTTCCGAAGACCTTCCTCTTGAAGGGGCAAGCCGCAAAAGGGAAGGCATTGTAGACGGATCGTGGTCCGGGTGAGGAATTCCGTGGACGTGGCCGAAACCGTCGCCTGAGCGAGCGCAGGCGGCATAATGGGCATTCTCGGACGCGGCGCGCGCGGGGCCATCCGGGCGATTCTGGTTTCCCTCGGGATCCTTCGGGGGATTCTTCTTCGGACCAAATGCAGCAGTTCGTTTTTTCACCTCGGCGATCTGCACGGGGGTCATCTCAGGTGGAGCAATTTTGCCACGAGCCCGGCCAAAGACACAGCATAGAAAAGTCCGACAAAGCCCCCACAAAAAAAATACACAATTATTGCCTGCCCGCATGTGACCCAACCGAATCGGTAACTGATGAAGCGGTCATAACGGGATGATACCTTCGAGAACCCAAAAAAGACCCAGCCAAGGATGTATGCAAGTCTCGCCACCAATCCCCATAAAAATGAACAATACGCCCACACTAAAAGCGGCGCAATGCTGATCCCCACAAACAAGATTACGAAAATCAAGAAATACCAAAACTGGAAATTCCCCTCTCCTCTTGTAAACCCATACCGTGCCAGAAGTTCAAGGTGCCTGGTCAAATAAGCCTGATAGGGCTGAGAGGGGGTTTCCACGATTGGAACCGCAGTCCAAAAGGTTGGATCATCTAAAACCGATCTTAGAAAGAACCTGCAGGCATCACTTTCATTCTGGAATGTTCGATTGATCAGGCGCAAACCCCGTTCATTTAAGATTACTTGCCAGCGGCCATCCTCAATTTTCTTCAAACCCAGCACTCCGTCAGGAACGGACTCAGGTTCAATGGCCCAAACATTCTCTTTTATGTTTTTTTCGGCACGCAATACACCCTGAAGTTCGTCGATTGTCATGCTTCAATCCTTCGGCGGATTCTTCTTCGGCACAAAATCCTCAACCCTCTTCCTGGCGTCAGTGATTTGCTTGGAGGTCATCAGGGGTCCCAAAGCCTCGCGATTTAAAAATGCCACCTGCTCCCCGTGAACAGCCGCCAACGCGAACCATTGAGTGCGTTCCATGAAATGACCACTACGATACATCAGCCCAAGATGATATTGGGCTTTTGCATCTCCTGCCTCAGCCTTGGCGAGCGTAGCTGGCATAAAGGCCATGGCGGGTGATCCTGCCGAACGGGGCCGAAAGGAGGTCACCATCTACTCATTCCTGATACAGCGAGGTTGCCATTCGCGTTCAGCTTGGGTGCTCTTTCTGCTGTCGTGGCCGCCTACCGTAGCGAATGGCGTCCGCCAAGAGCTCCGCCTTCCACTGCTTGATGTAATCGTCGAGGTCGCGCTCGAAGTCCACACTATTTACAGCGCTTTGCCAGAATAGCCCGGATCAACGCAATGATACCGGCGTATCGCAAGCTCGGATCGACATAACGCTCTAGAACGTAGAACAGGAAGTAATAGAACCTGCATGCCGCCCAGACCAAGACAGCTAACAGTGCAGCAGTTCGCCCCGATGGCGATTCGAACAGTATCAAGGCTGCCGCGACGACAATGATGCCCAGAAACGTAATTCCCTTAACGACAATTCCAGGCTTGGATTGCAGATCGCTCATTGCCAAATGAGGAACAGCATAACGCTTAACGCCCGGTATCAGCCGCGGCGAAGGCCGCCTCGATTAGCAGCGTTAGGACGCCCAGCGCGATCCCTGCGCCGATGAGTTGGGTCCAAGTCATGTTCGTCGGCATCGGAAACATGTCCATGGGCTCCTCCCCTTGGGCTCGCCAATCCTCCCGGGCGAGCCTCCCAGGCTCGGAAAGCAGAGGCTATGCCAGCAGACACGCCCTTTAAATCCTGGCGGTTAGGGAGGGAACACCGGCTCGCTGCTGCCCCAGGACTGTCAACGCAGTGACACCGTTTCTCCTCCCGGTTGTCCCCTAGGCGACGGGCTATGAAGTAACTATGAAGTAGCCCAACCGAAGCGGCCCAAAGGCGAACGGAGTGATAGTTTCCTAAGTCGGGGTCATCCTTGGTTTGGCTTGGTTCGTCTTGGTTGGCTTCGCGGTTGGATTTCCCCTCATAACCCAAAGGTCGTCGGTTCAAATCCGACCCCCGCAACCAAGGACAACGGTGGGGTCAGCCGCACCTGGCTGACCCCATCGTCGTTTTTGCTAATGAACTGCTAACGTCGGGAGAGAAATCGAGGGGAAGCTGGCTACACCTTGCTCCAGCCCGGGATGGGGAAGATCGGGTCTGC
>JAHFDN010000004.1:61772-90514 GCA_023248995.1 Candidatus Rokuibacteriota bacterium | reverse complement strand
CAGAACTCCCAGAGCGCGCCGCAGCAGAGCCCGCCCGCCGCGAGGGAGGCGAGCGTCCGGTAGTCGCCCCCCGCGATCTCGGTGAGCCAGGTGGGAGCGCCGCGCCGCTCGTTGAGCGGCTCCAGGAGGAAGATGTACCCGAGCCAGACGAGAGGGACGAGCCAGGGGGAAACGACCAGCAGGGGCAGGACGACCATGACGGCGCCGAGGGCAATGGACACGGGGCGCGTCCAGGCCGGGAAGCTGAGCGGCCGGCGCCCGGTCAGGCCGGCCAGGACCGTGGCCCTGAGGGCCTCGGCCGTGAGGAAGAGCGCCGGGAAGATCGTCGCGAACGACCAGGTATAGCCGACCAGGCGCAGCGGGAAATTCGGCTCGAGGTTTCCGTAGTGCCACCACAGCCCCTCGAGGTCGGCCCCGCCCCGCCAGAAGCGCGGGGCGTTGTAGAGCTCGAAGAGCCACCAGGAGCCGATCGAGGCGACGATGACCCGGAGGAGCTCGCCCCGCCGCGTCGTGAGGTACGAGTGCCCGGTCCAGGCCGCGACGAGCGCGTCCACGAAAAGGATGTAGCCCGTCCAGACGATCGGCGTGAACCACTCGCCGACCGGGCGGTTGCCGGCGTAGAGGAGCGCCTCCGCCGCCCCGATGACGAGGAGCCCCGCCCAGCCGTGGGCCCTCACCGGCGCTCCGGCGCCTCAGGCCTTCAGGAGCCCGCGCACCTCGTCCACGACGGCCTGGCGCCACTCCTCCAGGTGCTCGGCCCGGAGAGCCCGGCGCACTTCGAGCATCTTCTTGTCGATGACCTCCGTGACCTTGGGCGGGCGCTCGATGAAGCGGGCGAGCTCGTGCATCTTCTCGTCGAAGAACGCGAAGACCGGGATGGAGCGGTAGAGGCCCTGGTTCAGGTACTGATCCATCAGGTCAGGGTTCTTGTCGCGGAGGAACACCCGCATCTCGACGTTGGGATTGCCCTCCACGAGCTTGGCGAAGACGGGGACGTTGTACAGCGCGTCGCCGCACCAGTCCTCGGTGATGACCAGGACGTTGAGCTTCTTGCCGAGCTTCGTGAGGGCGGCGCGGTCCTCGGGGCGGATCTTCACCGCCTGGAGGAACTCGAGGAACTTCTCCTTGTTGGTCCCCATCTGGTCCAGGTACTGCGAAAACGTCATCCCCTGCATGAACCGCTCTTTGGTCACCATGAACGTCTCCTTAGCGCATGCCCGACAGATCGATCGAGAACGTCGCGACCTCGCGCTCCTCGTGGTCGCGGACCACCAGGGTGGCCCGCCCCTTGGGCGGGAGGTCGTTCGCCGGAAAGGCGTAAATGCACCGCGAGAGGAAGCGCCCATCCTCCTGCCGGAGGGCCGTCCGCTCGTTCTGGACGAACGACGGCTTGATCTCTCCCTTGCCCGGCACCACCAGGACGGGCTGGTACCAGTGGGCGAAGTCCACGCGTTTCCCGCGGAGGTAGGCCCAGAGGAGCAGCTTCCCCTGGTGCTCCTTGAGGAGGCTGTCGATCTCGCGCTGGGTCAGGATCTCGCTCTTGAACGCGGCGTTCCGCGCCGCCTGAGCCAGCCGGAAAAAGGGCGTCACGACGGTGACGGTCTCCCCCGCCGCGTTGGCGCGCTTCCACTCGCGGTCGAAATCCTCGGCGACGACGCTCCGCTGCCCGAACCGGATCGCCTCCTGCGTCTCGCGCGGCGTGAGCGAGAACGAGGCCGCGGAGAGGGGCGCGCCGCCGAGGAGGCAGCCGAGGAAGACGAGCACGACGACGGAGCGGCGCCTCACGGGAGCTTCCCCACGGTCACCGACGAGAATCCCGAGGGCTCGAGATACCGCTGCGCCACGCGCTCGATGTCCGCCGCCGTCACCTGCTCGATGCCCCGGCGATAGCGGACCGGATAGTCCAGGCCGAGCCCCATTTCCTCCACCGTCTGGAGCAGGCCGGCCACCTTGGCCGTCGTGTCGATCCTGAGGGCGAAGCTCCCGATGAGGTAGTCCTTGGCCAGCGCCAGCTCGCCGGCGGACACGGGCTCGGTCCCCAGTCGCGCCATCTCCTCGCGGACGAGGCGCACGGCCTCGGCGACGCCGTCGGTCCGCGTCTGGAGGCTCACGACAAACGAGGCGCCGTACCGGCCCACGGCGAGATGGCTCGAGACGTCGTACGCGAGCCCCCGCTCCTCGCGGACCCGGGTGTACAGTCGCGAGGCCGACCCCCCGCCGAGGACGTAGCTCGCCACCACCAGCGGATAGAAATCAGGGTGCCCATGACCCACAGCCGGCCGTCCCAGCAGGATCGTGCTCTGCGTCAACTCCCGCGCGATGGCTCGGGACAGGACGGGCGGGGAACCGGGCGCCTGGGGTGGTCGCGGCAGGGCGGGCCGGCTCGCCTGCCAGGGCGCCAGGCGCCGCAGGATCTCCTGCCGGATCTGGGTCGCCTTGACGTCGCCGGCGACGACCAGGATGGCGCCGTCCGGTCGGTAGTGGCCGCGGTAGAACTCGACCACCTGGTCGCGGGTGAGTTTGCCCACCGAGTCCACCGTGCCCGCCACCGGGTGACTGTAGGGATGGGCCGGATACAGCACTTCGGCCAGCGCGCGGCCGGCCACGCTCTCCGGGCTTTCCTCCGAGCGGTGGATCGCCGCCTGGATCTCCTTCACTTTCCGTGGGAGCTCGCCGGCGGGGAACGAGGGCTCGGTGAGCACCTCGAAGAGCAGATCGAGCCCGAGCGACAAATTCTTCTTGAGCACGGACAGCAAGACCGTCGTCCCGTCGCGGCCGGCCTGAGAGTCCAGGCTCCCGCCCACGAACTCGATGGTCTCGTCCAGCGCGGGGCCGGTGCGCCGAGCGGTCCCCCGGGTGAGCATCTCGGCGGTGAGGTTGGCGAGCCCCGGTGCCTCGGGAGGATCGAACGCGGAGCCCGCCGGGAGATAGACGCGCACCGCCACGATGGGGATCGCGGGCCGCTCCGCCACCAGGAGGACCGCGCCGTCGGGGAGCGCGTAGCGCTCGGCGGGAAGCGGCGAGGCCCCGAAGGCCGGGGTCGCGAGGAGGAGTGCGAGGAGGACGGGGGCGAGCCACCACATCAGTCGAGCTGCTTTCGAAACCGCAGGACGGCCAGCGTGAACACCACCCCGCCGAAGAGCACGAGCGGCAGGAGGTTGGGCCAGAGGTAATCGAGCCCCACGCCCTTGAGCACGATGCCGCGCACGATCCGCAGATAGTAGGTGAGCGGGATGACGTGCGCGAGATACTGGGCAGCCTGGGGCATCCCCTCGATCGGGAAGAGGAGCCCCGAGAGATAGATGGACGGCAGGAACGTGAGGAACGACAGCTGCATGGCCTGCGGCACGGTCCGGGCCGCGGTGGAAACGTAAATGCCGATGCCCAGCGTCCCCATCATGAACACCAGCGAGAGCACGTACAAGAGTACCAGGTTTCCCCGAATCGGCACGTCGAAGACGAAGTAGGCCACGAGGAGCGCCATCGTGATCTGCCCGTAGGCCACCAGGAGGTTCGGGATGATCTTGCCCAGCATCAGCTCCCAGCGCCGGATGGGGCTCACGATGAGGGCCTCCAGGGTGCCCTTCTCCCGCTCGCGGACCACGGTCACCGCCATCGCGGTGATCGTCGTCTGCATGAGCAGCGCTCCGATCAGCCCGGGAACGATGAAGATCGCACTGACCAAGTCCGGGTTGTACCAAGCGCGCACGCGGAAGTCAACCGGCGGCACGTCCCGCCGCAGGACCGGCATCCCCTGGAGGTTCCGGGTCAGGAGCTGGAGGGAGAGCTGGGCGCCGAGCGAGCCGGCGGCATTGACCGCGGAGGTCGCCACCAGGGGATCCGAGGCATCCACGATGACCTGGATCTCGGCAGTCTGGCGGGAGAGCCGCTTGGCGTAGTCGGGCGGGATCACGATGCCGACCTTGGCGCTCCCGTCGTCGATCAGCCGCGTGAGCTCGGCGTGGCTCCGCGCCCAGTACTGGATGTCGAAGTACTGGCTGTTCTGGAATGACTCCAGCAGGGTGCGTGCCTCCACGCTCCCGGACTGGTCGAAGGCCGCGGTGGGGATGTGCTTGACGTCGGTGTTGATGGCCCAGCCGAAGATGAAGAGCATCGCGACCGGCACGAACAGAGCCAGCGTCACCGCCAGCGGGTCGCGGCGGAGGTGAATGAACTCCTTGGCGATCATGCCGAACAGCCTCGACCCCACCCGACGCCTCCTCGTGCCCCTCACCTTTATCCTCTCCCCCCCGGGGGAGAGGGCAGGGTGAGGGGATCACTAGACCGCTCTGAGTTGTTCCCGGAGCCGCGCCTTCCGCTCTTTGTCCACGAAGGAGACGAACAGGTCCTCCACCGACGGCTCCACCTCGCGGACCGACCCGACGGCGAGGCCGGCCCGCTTGAGGTAGGCGGCCACGTCCTCCGGGGTGCCCCGCAGGTCGGCGAGAACGAGGCGAAGCCGCGTGCCGACGCGGGTCACCTCCTCCACCGCCTCCCATTCGGCGAGCACGTCCGTGGCCCGGCGGAGGTCGTCCGCCTCCACCTCCACCACCGGCTGCCTGAAGGTCTCCTGCTTGATGGAGGCGGGGGTGCCGTGGGCGATCAGCTTCCCCTGATAGATGAAGCCGAGGGTGTCGCAGAGCTCGGCCTCGTCCATGTAATGAGTGGTGACGACGGCGGTGGTCCCTTCGTCCACGAGCCGCCGCATGATCCCCCAGAAGTTCCGTCGCGACACGGGATCCACCCCGGCCGTGGGCTCGTCGAGGAAGACGAGGCGCGGGGCGTGCACCAGGGCGCAGGCCAGGGCCAGCCGCTGGCGGTAGCCGCCGGAGAGGGTGGCGGCGCGCTTCGTCTCCTGTCCCGTCAGGTCCGCCAGACGGATCATGCGGGCGATCCGCCCCGCGCGCTCCGGGCGCGGCACCATGTAGACGCGGGCGTAGAACGTGAGGTTCTCCTCGGCGCTGAGGTCGTCGTACAGGGAAAACTTCTGGGACATATACCCGATGGCCGACTTGACCCGCTCCGGCTCGCGAATCAGGTCAATGCCGAGCACGGTCCCCCGCCCTTCGGTGGGCTCGAGGATGCCGCACAGCATCCGGAGCGTGGTGGATTTTCCCGCGCCGTTCGGACCGAGGAAGCCGTACAGCTCACCCGTGCGGACGCGGAAGTCCAGATGGTCCACGGCCACCACCTTCCCGAACCGCCGCGTCAGCCCCTCCGTGACCACCGCGTACTCGTTCACAGCAGAATCTCGGCGTCGGCCGGCATGCCGGGCTTGAGAAACCCTTCGGGGTTGTCCACCGCGATCTTGATGCGAAAAACGAGGTTCACGCGCTCCTTCTTCGTCTGAACGTTCTTCGGGGTAAACTCCGCCTCGGAGGCGATCTCGGTGATCCGGGCGGCGAAGCTCCGGTCCCTGAACGCGTCAACCGTGATCCGCGCGACCATCCCCACCTTGATCTTGCCGATGTCCGTCTCCGGAACGTAGGCGCGGAGCCAGAGGTCCGTCGGATCCACGAGCGTCAGGATCGAGACGCCGGGATTGGCCGTTTCGCCCGCCTCCAGGTTTTTCCGGAGGACGACCCCGTTGATCGGCGAGAGGATGGTCGCTTCGGCGAGCCGGCTCCGGGCGAACTCCAGCGCCGCCTTCGCCTGGGTCACCTGGCCGCGGGCCGCCTCGACCTGCCAGGGGCGCGGCCCGGCCTCCAGCAGCTCCAGGTTCGCCCGGGCCGAGCGCTCCTGGGCCACCGCCACCTCGTACGCCTGGCGGGCACGGTCCACGTCCTGGGTGGCGATCAGCTCCTTCTGGAACAGCTCCTGGGCCCGCCGGAAATCGCGCTCCGTCCACACCCGCGTGGCCGTGGCGCTCCGGAGCGCCTCGCGCGCCTGCTCAATCTCCTCCCGACGGGCGCCGGCCAAGAGATCGCGGAGCTGCGCTTCGGCGCTCCCGAGCGCCGCCCCCGAGCGATCCGTGTCGGCGCGAAGATCCGTATCGTCCAGCCTGAGGAGCAGCTGGCCTTCCGTGACACGATCCCCCTCGCGCACCTTGAGGGAGATGATCCGGGCGGTGATCTTCGCGCTCACGTCCACCTGCGTCGCTTCCATGTTGCCCGTGACCTGAATCGTTGGCCGGCCGCGGGAGTTCAGAAGGCGGACCGCGTAGGAGCCCGCGACGCCGAGGACCAAGAGGACGATCACGGCCGCCGCGCCCCGGACCAGGCGGGAACGGGTGGCAGGCATCACGGGGTCAGCCCCCCGGCGGAGCGGGCTGGCCGGCAGGCGGAACGGGGAGGAGAACTCCGACGTTGCGACTGGCGTCGGAGAAATAGGTTCGCGCCACGCGCTCCAGATCCTGCGCGGTGACCGCCAGGATCGCCGGGACGAATTGGTCCCGACGGCGCCAGCCGCCGAGCTGCTCGAAGCGGGCGAGCGTCGAGGCGCGGCTGTAGACCGAATCCTGCCGGAACACGAACGAGGCCTCGATCTGGTTCTTCGCGCGCTCGAGCTCCGTGGCCGACACCGGCTCCGTCTTGAGCCGTTCCACCTCCTGCATCAGCGCCCGCTCCAGCGCCTCGGGCGCGTGACCGGGCTGCGCCGCGGCGAAGAACCAGAAGAGGCTCGGGTCGGTCGCAAAGTAGGAGTAGTCGCCACCGGCGGTCAGCGCGATCCCTTGCTCGTAGACCAGCCGGCGGTAGAGCCGGGAGCTGCGGCCCTCGGAGAGGATCGTGGAGAGCAGCTCGAGCGCCGGCGCGTCCTCGGAGGCGTAGTTCGGCACGTGATAGCCGATGAACACCAGGGGAAGCTGGGCCTCCTTCTTGACGGTGACCCGGCGCTCGCCGTTCTGGGTCGGCTCCACCACGGCGACCGCCGGTGGCGTCGCTCCGCGGGGAATCGGCCCGAAGTTCCGGCGGACCTTCTCGAGCAGTTCGGGCGCCTTGAAGTCGCCGACGGCAACCACGAGGGCGTTGTTCGGCACGTAGTAGGTGCGGTAGAAGGCGCGGAGCTCCTCCACGGTCAGCCGGCGAATGTCTTCCATCCAGCCGACGGTCGGCGAGCGATACGGGTGGGCCAGGAAAGCGATGGCCGACAGCTCCTCACCGAGGAACCCCTCCGGATCGTCCTCGGTCCGGAGGCGTCGTTCCTCCATGACCACCTGCCGCTCCGAGGCGAACTCCTTCGGGTCGAGGAGGAGGTTGTGCATCCGGTCGGCCTCCAGCCTGATCACCAGGTCCACCTTGTCGGCGGCGATGTTCACGAAGTAGGAGGTGACGTCCTGGCTGGTGAAGGCGTTGTCCTGGCCGCCGTTCTGCTCCACGAGCCTGGCAAACATGCGGGGGCCGTACGTCGCCGTCCCCTTGAACATCATGTGCTCGAGCAGGTGGGCGAGGCCGGTCGCCCCGGGACGCTCGTTGCGCGAGCCGACCCGGTACCAGACCTGGAACGACACGACCGGGCTCCGGTGATCCTCGAGGAGGAGCACCCGGAGACCGTTGTCCAGGGTGGCTTCGAGGACATCGTCGCCCGCCCATGCGGGCACGCCCGCCACTAGCAGCAGGAAGGCAACGACGCCCGCGAACCGAAGGAGGATTTTCACGCAGTGATTATACCCGCCGGCCTTCCCGGGCGGCAAGCGCAGCGCCGAGTCGGAGGCGCCACGCGGGCGGATACGCCATGGCCAGGAGCGCCCCGAGCCCCGCCACGACCGCGGCTCCGTAGCAGCCGCCGGCGAAGGAGCCGGTCAGGTCCTTGAGCCAGCCGGTGGAGAAGGGGCCCACCACCGCGCCGACGAAGCAGACGGTGTTCATCAGCCCGAAGGCCGTGCCGAGGATGCCGGGCGGGAAGCGCTCGGCCAGGAGCGCGTAGGACGGTCCCCACGTCCCCCAGAGGAAGAAGCTCGTGGCCAGCATGAAGAAGGCAACGAGACCCGGGGAGCCTCCGCGCGCGAGGACCGCCCCCATGCCCCCGATGGACGCGCCCGCGAGGAGGATCGTGAGCGCGATGACCACCTTCCGAGCGATGCGCCGCTCGTGCGCGCGGTCGGCGAGCCATCCCATGGCGAGGAGGCCGAACGGCGCCGCCACCCCCTGGAAGCTCGCGTACAGCGACGAGCGCCCGATGTCCGTGACGCCGACTTCCGAGAACATGAGCGGGCCCCAGGTGGCGAGCACGAACTGCAGGTAGACCGGCGTGAGCCCGGCCAGACCGAGCACCCAGAGCTCAGGCGTCGCGGCCACCCGCCGGAGCGTCCAGCCCCCGCCGGCCGTCATGTGCGCGTGCTCCGGCTCGGGAACGAACCGCCAGAGGAGGAACGCCGCCAAGAGCGGCGGAAACGCGAAGGCGATGAACACGCCGCGCCAGGCCATCACTTCCCCCAGGATCCCCGCCAGCAAGAGGCCGAGCGTCGTGCCGAGGCCGGGTCCCGAAAAGGACACGCCCTGCCCCAGGGCCATCTTTTCCCTGGGGGTGTAGGCCGCGATGATGACCCGATCGTTGGAGAAGAGGCACCCCTGGCTCAGCCCCGTCAGGAGCCGCGCGAGGAAGAGCGCGGCGAAGGAGCCGGCCACCCCCGTGAGGAGCGAGGCGACGACGCCCAGGAGAATTCCCCCGAGGAGCACGCGCTTATGTCCCAGGCGGTCGCCCAGAAACCCCGCCGGGAGCTGCATGGCCATGTAGGCGTAGAAGAAGGCCGTGGCGAGGAAGCCCGCGCGGGCGTACGAAAGGCCGAACTCCGCCATGATGGGATGCAGAAGCGACGAGAGCGCCATGCGGATCATGTAGTTGGCGACCCAGGCGTAGACGAGGAGGCTCCAGACCAGGTAGGGAGAAGGCACGGGAGTATGTAGTATCATGGGCGGGTGAGTTCCGCCAACGGCCGTCCCTCCGCGACGCTCATTGCCGCGCTCGCCGCAGCGCTGCTGGCCCCGATAGAGGCGGGAGCCCGGGAGTGCACCGAGCCGCTGTCGGCGATCTTCGAGCGGGTCTCACCGGCTGTCGTCTCGATCAGCAGCGTCAAGATCAACAAGGGCAAGCCCCAGAACCGGTTCACCACGGTGGTGGGGTCGGGCTTCATCCTCGATGCCGGCGGCCACATCCTGACCAACGCCCACGTCGTGGACGGCGCCACCGGCATCTCCGTCACCCTGGATTCGGGCGACCGGGCGGAGGCGCGGGTTGTGGGGTTCGACCCCGTTCTGGACCTGGCGCTCCTCAAGGTCGCGTGGCACGCGCGGCTCCCGAGCGCGGCCCTCGGAGAGTCGGCCAAGGTCAAGGTGGGCGACGAGGTCATCGCGATCGGCAACCCGCTCGGGCTCGACCAGACCATGACGCGGGGGATCGTGAGCGGCATCAACCGGGTCCTGCCGGACGTGCCCGGAACCTCCGACGAACCGATGATCCAAACCGACGCGGCCATCAATCCGGGCAACTCCGGGGGACCCTTGCTGGATCGCTGCGGTCAGGTGATCGGCGTCACGACGCTGATCACCCAGGAGGCCCAGAACATCGCGTTCGCGATCCCGATCGACGTGGCCAAGGCCGTCCTGCCCCAGTTGAGGGAGGCAGGCCGGGTGACCCGTCCCTGGGTCGGCATCCAGGGACAGATGGTCACCGCCAGCCTCTTGGGCCTCCTGCGCCTGCCCCTGGCGCCGGGCTTTCTGGTCGAGGTGGTCGAAGACGGAAGTCCCGCCGACAAGGCCGGCCTCAAGGGCGGCCACCTCTCGGTCTCGATCCAGGGTGAGGAGTTTCTGCTCGGCGGCGACATCCTGACGGCGATCAACGGCCAGCCCATCAAGGGACCCGAGGATTTCAAAGAACCGCTCCGGCGCGTCGGGCCCGGCCAGAAGCTCCGTCTGACGGTCTTCCGGGAAGGAGCCACGCGGGAGGTGACGCTCACCGTCGCGGACCGACCGCGCCTGCCGTACGACCTGCCGGCCGATTAGCGTCGGGCCGCGTCGAGGATTTCCCGAGCGCGCCTGAAGACGCTCCGCAGCATCCCGCGCGTGAGCTTGCCCGTGAACGTGTTCTGCTGGCTCGGGTGGTAGGACGCCAGGAGCCTCACCCCGTCCGAAAACCGCGTGACGCCGCCGTGACGAAAACGGGGGCGCGGCTTCGGTACCGGCCGGCGGGCGATGTCGCGGGCGCGGAGGTAGGCGTCGAACCCGAATTTCCCCAGCGCGACGACCACCCGCACCTCGGGGAGCAGCTCGAGCTCGCGGACGAGGAACGGCAGGCAGGCCTCCAGCTCTTCCGGCGTCGGCCGGTTGGCGGGCGGCGCGCAGCGGACGGGCGCGGTGATGTAGGCGCCGCGGAGCCGGAGCCGGTCTCGCGCGTGGGTGGAGGACGGCTGGTTGGCGAACCGCGCCGCGTGCAGGGCCTCCATCAGCCACTGGCCGCTCCCGTCCCCCGTGAACATCCGGCCGGTGCGGTTGCCCCCGTGAGCCGCCGGCGCCAGGCCGACGATGAGCAGACGGGCCTTCGGGTCGCCGAAGCCCGGCAGCGGACGGGCCCAATAGACCTGCCCGCGATAGCGTGGGGGCGGGTCCTGGGCCACCGCCTCGCGGTGGGCGACCAACCGGGGACACCGGCGGCACGCGATCACCTGCTCACGCAGCACTCGAAACGACGCCATCTCGCCGGCAGATGATAGCACAGCGGGCCCGACCGTCGGCCTCGGCGAGTGTCACGATCACCGCGCCGCGCTCAGGGGAGGTGGGTCGCCTTGACACCCCCGAGCGCATTGGATAAGGTGCGGGGCGTGCTTTCCCTCGCCGACGTCGAGGCCGCCCGTCAGCGCCTCAGCACGGTGATCTACGCCTCGCCGTGCGCGTACTCGGAGACGCTCTCCCGCCTCACCGGCACGCGCTGCTTCGTCAAGCTTGAAAACCTCCAGATGACCGGCTCCTTCAAGGAGCGCGGAGCCGCCAACAAGCTCCTGACACTTCCAGCAGCGGAGCGGAGCCGGGGAGTCGTGGCCGCCAGCGCCGGCAACCACGGCCTGGCGGTGGCCTTCCACAGCGAGCGGCTCGGGATCCCTTCCGTGATCGTGATGCCCGAGTGGGCCCCGCTCATCAAGGTGACGTCCGCGCGCTATCACAAGGCCGAGGTCGTCCTGGCCGGCGCCAACTACGACGAGGCCTACGCCATCGCGCGGCGGCTCGAGGCCGAGCGCCGGCTGCCGTTCGTCCATCCCTTCGATGATCCGGAGGTGATCGCCGGCCAGGGGACGCTGGGCCTGGAGCTCCTCGAGCAGTGCCCCGACATGGACGCGGTCGTCGTGCCCGTGGGAGGGGGCGGGCTGATCGCGGGCGTCGCCCTGGCGGTGAAATCGAAGAGGCCCAAAGTCCTGGTGATCGGGGTCCAGGCCGGCGAGGTGGCGGCCATGAAGGCCTCCCTGACGGCGGGCAGCCGCGTCACGCTACCCGCGGCGGCGACCATCGCCGACGGCATCGCCGTCCGCGAGGTGGGGGAGCGCCCCTTCGAGCTCGTGAAAAAGTATGTGGACGCCGTCGTCACCGTGGATGAGGAAGAGATCGCCAACGCGATCCTCCTGCTCCTGGAGATCGAAAAGACCGTCGTGGAAGGGGCCGGCGCCACGACGCTGGCCGCCCTCGTGAACAAGAAGGTCGCCCTCGAGGGAAAGACCGTGGTGCTGGTCCTCTCGGGGGGGAACATCGACGTCAACGTCATCTCGCGGATCATCGAGCGCGGCCTGGTCAAGGACGGCCGCCTGGTGCGCCTCTCCGTCCTGCTCCAGGACCGTCCGGGGGCGCTCGCGCGCCTCGCGGCGCTCGTCGCCGAGTCCCGCGCCAACGTGCTCCACATCAGCCACGACCGCGCCTTCTCCCACGCCCGCATCGGCGAGACCGAGGTGGAGATGACGCTCGAGACCTCGGGGCGCGGGCAGATCGAGGCCGTCAAGCAGCGGCTCGGCGAGGCGGGCTACCGCGTTCGAGAGGTTGATCCCCTGCCATGAGGGAGCGGATCGCGGTGGCGGGGGTGGCGGAGTCCGACCTCGGCAAGGTGCCGGGGAAGACCGCGATCCAGCTCGCCGCCGAGGCTTCGCGCGCCGCGCTCGCGGACGCCGGACTCCAGAAATCGGACGTGGACGGCCTCTTCACCTTCGGTTTCGGCGCGATGGGGGCGGTCCAGTTCGGCGAGTATCTCCGGATCCAGCCCCGCTACTCCGATTCGAACTACATGGGCGGCTCCACGCCCGTCGCCTTCATCGGCCACGCCGCCGCGGCCATCAGCGCCGGCCTCTGCTCGGTGGCCCTGATCGCCTACGGGAGCACCCAGGCCTCCGACGGGTCCCGGCGCCTCGGCGGCCACGCCGAAGATCCCCGCCTCCCCGGCTCCCAGTACGAGCGGCCCTTCGGCATCCCCCTGCCGCTCGGCGCCTACGCGCTCGCCGCCACGCGCCATACGGCTGTCTATGGCACGACCTCGGAGCAACTCGCCGAGATCGCCGTCGCCACGCGCCGCTGGGCCCAGCTCAATCCGGTGGCGATGATGCGTGAGCCGATCACGGTCCAGGACGTGCTCAGCTCCCGGCTCATCGCCTCCCCTCTCCGCCTCCTGGATTGCTGTCTGGTGACGGACGGCGGCGGCGCCGTGGTGCTGACCACGCGCGAGAGGGCCCGGGACCTGAAAAAGCCGCTGGTCGCCGTGCTGGGCGTCGCCGAAACCCACACCCACCAGATCATCAGCCAGATGGCTGACATCACCGTGACCGGCGCCGCGCTCACCGGGCCGCGCGCCTTCGCCATGGCCGGCCTCAAGCCCGACGACGTGGACGTGGCGGAGATCTACGACTCCTTCACGATCACGGTCCTCCTGACCCTCGAGGACTTGGGCTTCTGCAAGAAGGGCGAGGGCGGCCTTTTCGTCTCCGCGCAGCGCACCGCCCCGGGCGGCCCGTTCCCCATGAACACCCAGGGCGGCGGCCTCTCCTACTGCCACCCCGGTGTCTTCGGGATCTTCACGCTGATCGAGGGGGTGCGCCAGTTGAGAGGCGAGTGCGGGGCTCGCCAGGTGAAGGAGGCGCGCGTGGCCCTCTGCCACGGGACCGGAGGCGCGCTCTCCTCCTCGGGCACCGCCCTTCTGGGCAGGATCTGACGTGCCGAAACCTTTACCCCAGCCGGATGCCGAGAGCCGGGAATTCTGGGAGGATGTCAAGGCGCGCCGGCTTATGCTCCAGCGCTGCCGCGCCTGCGGGCGTTTCCGCTTCTATCCGCGGGCCGTCTGCCCCCACTGCCTTTCGGGCGACTTCGAGCGGGTGACGGCGTCAGGCAAGGGCTCCCTCTATTCGTTCACGGTGTGCCATCGCCCCGCCGCGGAGGCGTTCGCCGCCGACGTGCCGTACGTCGTCGCGCTGGTGGACCTGGACGAGGGCGTGAGGCTCATGTCCAACCTGATCGGCTGCCCTCCCGGGCAGGCGCGCGTGGGGATGCACGTAGAAGTGGTCTTCGAGGACGCCTCGCCCGACATCACCCTCTACAAGTTCACGCCCGCCGGCTCGTCATCCTCAGTCGAGGGGTTGCTGATGATGCGGTAGGCGCGAGGCGATCGCGACGCCCACCCGTCGGGAGAGCTCGGTCGCCGCGAGACGAGGGACGACGTCGGGCTCGGGGGCCACCGGGGGATGGTACACGATCGTGATGCGGCCCGGCCGGGGAAAAGCCCGCTGCGGGGGCCACGAGTCGTGGCCGCCGACGATCGTGACGGGTAGGATGGGGACGCCCTGCGAGCACGCCAGGCGGAACGCTCCCGGCTTGAAGCGCTGAAGGCGGCCGTCCAGGGTGCGCCGGCCTTCGGGAAAGATCAGGAGCGCCTGGCCGGTCTTGAGCAGGCGCACGGCTTCGCGCGTGGCTCCGGGGTCGGCGCTCTCGGTCTCGACCGGAAAGGCCCGGAGAAAGCGGATCAGCGGACCGAAGACCGGAACGTGGAAGAGCCGGTTCCACGCCATGAAGTAGATCGCACGCCGCGCGCCGAGCGTGACGAGCGGCGGGTCGGCGTAGGTGACGTGGTTCGGCGCGACGATGAGCGGTCCGGTGCGCGGGACGTGTTCCCCCCCTTCGAAGCGCACCCGGAAGTAGGTCCGCCCCACCAGCCACACGAGCGGGAGAAAGATTTCTGGGCCGGGCTTCGGCACAACCCGATTCTCACACGGCCAAAGAAAAGCCGCAACCGGAGGTTGCGGCTTTGGGAATTTTCTCGGATCGGATCGCGGCCGAGACTAGTCCTCTTCCTCGGGCTCGCCGAACAGGACGGCTGCCGGCTCGAGCCGCCGGGCCGACCGCTCCAGACGGTCCTGGCAGCGGACGCACGTGGTCACCTCCGGCATCGCCTTGAGGCGCGCCGGGGCAATGAGTTCGCTACACTCGTCGCAGATCCCGTACTCGCCCTGGCGCAACCGCTCCAGCGCCTCGGCCAGCCGGTTGGCGCGCTCCACAAGGAGACTCCGGGTGGCGAAGCTGACCTCCCGCTCCCTCTGGACCTGGACCTCCTCGGTCAGGTCGGCGAACGGGCTGTTGTCGCCAACGGCCCCCGGGAACTCCTCGATGACGATGGCCCCTCCCATCTGGCGGAGCCGATTCATCACGCTCCCCAGTTCCTTCTCGATCCGGTCACGAACCTCGTCCACGGCCATCCCCTCCTTTGACATAGGGTTTCTGGATTTATTCCTGCGTTTGGACGTGCAATGGCCATGCCGCGATTCACAAAAGTGGACATTAAGATAGACTTCTTTTAAAAACAGATAGATACAGCTATCCCGGACGTCGGATCGGGGCCCTAAAGCGTAGCAAAGTGGGACAATCCGGCCAGTCTCTGTCAAATTTCGACCAGCCAGAAGGGGGCCAGGCGAGGGGGCCGTTCAGGGGGAGGGCTGAAGGAGCGTTTTCCGGAGGACCTCCTCGAAAGAGGCTTCCAGGTCGGCGGCCACGGCCTCGGCCACGCTCTCGGGGCTACCAGGTCGGTCACCCGCCGGCCCCTGCTGCCACCCCTCCAGATACGCCTCCGCCCCGGTCACGCCCTGGCGCATCGCGACCGCGTCAATCAAGTCCTGAAACCGCTGGGACAGGGGGACGCGGGCCGTGCGGTCGCCCTCCTGGGCCAGGACCAGGGAGGGAATGTCCTTCCAAAAAACCACCCGGTACGTAGCCACTAGTGTTCTGTCTGTAGAGTCATATGAACGAGAGCTGAAGGGCCAGCGGGTGGCGCAGCGAGCGGGGGGCCCCACGGCGCGGAGCGGACCGCCTCTGGGCTGCCGGCGTTCGGCATGAGCAGATACGGCGGAGACAAGGCGCCGGCCACGCGGGAGCGAGCACCGCGGGGCTGCTCGCGGCGACAGGCCCTGCTGGCCATCCTAACAGAACGCGACTTGCGGGACGGAACACTAGACGGAAGACGCTTTGCGCTTGCGCCGCGCCACCCCTGTCTCGTAGGCCGCCTGGGCCACGGCCGAGGCGACGGCCGGCACCACCCGCTTGTCGAACACCGACGGGGTGATGTACTCGGAGTTGAGCTCGGACTTCGAGACGATGTTGGCGAGGCCGTGCGCCGCGGCCATCTTCATTTCGTCGTTGACGGTCCGGGCCCGGACGTCCAGCATCCCCCGGAAGAAGCCGGGGAACCCGCACACGTTGTTGATCTGGTTCGGATAATCGGACCGGCCGGTCGCCATCACCCGGACGTGGCGGCCCACTTCCTCGGGCATAATCTCGGGCACCGGGTTGGCCATCGCGAAGACGATCGAGTCCCGACCCATCTTCTTGATGTCTTTCAGGGTGACGACGCCCGGACCGGAAAGCCCGATGAAGACGTCGGCTCCCTCGAGGGCGACCCCGATCTCTCCGCGGAGGCTTTGAGGGTTGGAGTGCTCCGCGAACCAGGCCTTCACCGGATTCATGTTCTCCTTGCGGCCCTTGTACAGGATCCCCGTGCGGTCGCACCCGACGATGTGCCGGACGCCGACCTTCATCAGGAGTTTCCCGGTGGCGATGGCGGAGGCGCCCGCTCCGCTGAAGACCACCTTGATCTCTGGCATCCGCTTCTTGACGATCTTGAGCGCGTTCAGCAGTGCCGCGAGCACGACCACGGCCGTGCCGTGCTGGTCGTCGTGGAAGACCGGGATGTCGAGCTCCTCGCGCAGCCGCTCCTCGATCGTGAAGCAGCGGGGGGCGGAGATGTCCTCCAGGTTGATCCCCCCGAAGACTGGCGACACCGCCTTCACGACCAGGACGATCTCGTTCACGTCCTTGGTGGCCAGACACAGGGGGAAGGCATCCACACCGGCGAACTCCTTGAAGAGCAGCGCCTTGCCCTCCATGACCGGCATCGCGGCGCGCGGGCCGATATCGCCGAGCCCCAGGACCGCGGTCCCGTCGGTGACCACCGCGACACAGTTCTGCTTGATGGTGAGCGCATAGCATTTTTCCGGGTCGGCATGGATGGCCATGGAAACCCGGGCCACGCCGGGCGTGTACGCCATGGACAGGTCGTCGCGCGTCTTGACGGCCATCTTCCCCTTCACTTCGATCTTCCCGCCGAGGTGCATCAGGAAGGTGCGGTCCGAGACGTTGACGACCTTGACCCCCTTCACGGCGCGGAGCCGGTCCACCACCTCCGTGCCGTGCTTGTCGTCCCGGGCCTTGAAGCTGATGTCCCGCGTCACCGTGTCCTTGCCCACCTCGACCAGATCGATGGCCCCGATGTCGGCGCCGGCCTTGCCGATGGCAGAGGTGACCTTGCCCAACATCCCGGGCCGGTTCACGATGTCGAGCCGGACGGTCATGCTGTAGCTGGCACTGGGGGCACTGATCATGGGGGTCCTCCTCGTCTCGATCAGGGAGATTGGACGCAGATCAGGTCGAAGTTGAGGGTCTGCCGATTCGCCTGGCCGCGATGGCAGCGGTCCGGCTTCCACTCCGGGAAGGTGCTCGCGCACCCCACGATCAGGGCGAGCCAGACGGTCAGGAGGGTCAGCCGACGCATGGTCTCATTCCACCCGTTCTCCGGCCCGCCGTCAAGGGCCTACCGCAGGGAGGGTCGCTTGACAGCAGACGTGCCGACCGCTACTGTGAAGCGTGACCAGACTCCTCCGGAGAGTGGAGAATGATTGATCCCCAGACCGCCGACAAGGAACTGCAGTTCTACATCCGGCCCCAGACGTTCCCGGTGGCGGTCCGCATGCTCCAGGCCGGGGAGGAGATCCCCGACAAGGCGAAGCGGCCGGCGCGCGATTTCAAGAAGCTCTCCATGAACTGCCAGGTCATCGACATGGCGCGGCGGTACGGGTGGATGATCGCGCTGACGCGCGAGGACCACATCTGCTCCCTCGGGATCACCGCGCTCGGGTTCGACCGCCCGACGCACCTCTATACCTCGGGAACGCTCTGCGAGGGAAGTTACACCGAGACCAAGGAGGCCGGGCAGCGCTCGGAAGCCGCCGTGGACAAGTTCAAGCCGGGCGAGTACTACTGCCTCCTGGTCTGCCCGCTCGACAAGACCACCTTCGAGCCGCACCTGGTCGTCATCTACGCCAACCCGGCCCAGGTGATGCGGCTCGCGCAGGCGGCGCTCTGGAAGCGGGGCGGGAAGCTCACCTCCTCGTTCCAGGGGCGGATCGACTGCTCGGAGATCATCGTCACGACCATGCAGAGCGCGGAGCCGCAGGTGATCCTTCCCTGCTCGGGCGACCGGATCTTCGGCCAGACCCAGGACCACGAGATGGCGTTCACGATTCCCTGGAACCGGATGGAGGAGATCCTCGAGGGCCTCAAGGGCACCCACCAGGGCGGGATCCGCTATCCGATCACCCAGTTCATGGAGTACGAGGCCAAGCTGCCGCCCAGGTACATGGAGGTGAACAAGCTCTGGGACGTGCAGAAGGGCAAGGCCCAGTACACGCCGCGGGACCGCGTGGTGGCCGCCTACAAGGGCAGCTTCGCCGACCGGGTCCCCGTGTACCCCATCGCGGGCTCCTTCGCCGGGTGCCTGGACGGCCTCTCCATCGAGGAGTACTGCACGGACCCCAAGAAGGCCGTGAAGGCCATGCTCAACTACTACGAGCGCTACCAGCCGGACGTCATGCTCGCCTACAACGACCTGGCCAAGGAAGCCGAGGCGGTCGGCTGCAAGGTGAAGTACTCGGACTACGTGGTCCCCTCCATCGCCACCCACGTGCTCCAGGAGGACAAGGGGAAGCTGGCCAGGATGGAGATCCCCGATCCGTACAAGGACGGCCGCCTCCCCGCGTTCCTCGAACAGTGCGAGGCGCTGTCCAAGGCCAACTTTCCCAGCGCCCTCGGCGCGGTGCTGGTGGGCCCGTGGACCATCGCGATGCTCATGCGGAACCCGGAGGTGATGCTGCTCGACACCTTCGAAGATCCCGACTTCATCCACGCGCTGATGCGCTTCGCGACCGAGTATGCCAAGCGCTTTGGCGACGCGGTAATCAAAACCAAGATCGGGCTGTCATACTCCGACCCCACGGCCTCCTGCAGTCTCGTCGGGCCCGACACGTACCGTCAGTTCATCAAGCCCTACCACAAGGAGGTGGTGGACTACTTCAGGGCCAAGAAGGTCAACGTCACCGTGCACATCTGCGGCACGACGCACCAGATCTACGAGGACCTGCTCGAGGCGGGCTTCAGCACCCTCAGCATTGACCTCGACCAGCAGGCCGACCCGAAGCTGCAGGTGGACCAGCTCAAGCGGCTCGTCGAGATGGCGGCGCCGAGGAAGGTCGTGACGATCGGCAACGTGGACGCGACGATCTTCGAGCGCGCCACCAGGGAGCAGATGGAGGCGGAGGTCCGCCGCTGCATTGACGTCGCGGCCCGCCATTCCCGCTTCGTCCTTTCCACATCCTGCGAGCTGCCGCCCCGCGCCAAGCCCGAGATCGTCCAATGGTTCATGGACGCCGCCCACGACTACGGCCGGTACGAAAGGATCATGGGCTGAAGCGGGCGCTTGGAGTGACGACGGCGCGGCACGGGTAATCCGGCCGCCGGTCCGGGTCCCCCGCCCGTCCTACGGCGGAGTCAAAACCCGCCCGGGGAGGGACCCGGTGTGCTCGCCGCCCTTGACCACGAGACGCCCGTTCACGAACACGTACTCGATTCCTGCCGCGTACTGGTGGGGATCCTCGTAGGTCGCCCGATCGATCACGGTCTTGTGGTTGAACACCACGAGGTCCGCCTTGGCGCCGACGCGGATGACGCCCCGGTCTTTGAGCCCGAGTTTCCTCGCCGGCAAACCGGTCATCTTGTGCACCGCCTGCTCGAGGGAGAGCACGCGCTGGTCCCGCCAGTAGCGCCCGAGGACGCGCGGGAAAGTCCCGTAGCTCCGGGGGTGCGGCTTGCCCCGGCCCAGCTCGCCGACGGGGCTGAGCGCCGAGCCGTCGGAGCCGATCATCACGTGGGGGCTTTGAAGCGCGACCCGCAGGTCGGCCTCGTCGAGCTGGAAGACGATCATGGAAGCCCTGCCGTCGCCGGCGACGATCAGATCCATCGCGGCGTCGGCGGGGGTCCGCCCCCACGCTGCCGCAATCTCCCCGAGACGCATGCCTTCGACCTCGGGTCGGTTCGGCGCGTACCCGACCATGATGCCGTCCCACCCGGCGTTGGCCACGAAATCTTCCTCGCCGGCCCTGCCCGTCTCCATCTCCCCGCTGATCCGGGCGCGAGTCTTGGGGTCACTGAGGCGCTCGAGCATCGCATGTATGCCGCCCTCCAGGGCCCAGCCCGGCAGGAGCGTGCGGAGGGTCGTGCTCGAGGCCGTGTAGGGGTAGGCGTCGGCGGTGACGTCGAGCCCCTCGGCACGCGCGGCGTGGATCAAGGCCAAGGCGTCCGTGACACGCCCCCAGTGCTGTCGGCCCGCCGCTTTGAGGTGGCTCACCTGCACCGGCAGCGCTCCCTCCCGGCCGATCTGGATCGCCTCCGACACGGCCTTCAGGAGGTTCGCCCCCTCGCCCCGGACGTGACTGGCGTAGAAGCCGCGGTTCCGCCCGGCGACTTCGGCCAGCGCGACGATCTCGTCGGTCTGGGCGTACGAGCCCGGGGCGTAAATGAGCCCCGTGGAGAGCCCCCACGCCCCGCCCTCGAGGCTCTCGGCCACGAGACGCTGCATGTGGGTGAGCTCGGCGGCACTCGGTGTCCGGCGGGCGAATCCCATGGCGGCCACCCGGAGCGTGCCGTGACCGACGAGCTGAACGACGTTGACCGCCGCACCGCCCCGGTCGAAGCGCGTCAAGTACTCCTCGACGGACCCCCAGGAAAAGTCCATGCCGTCGGGGAGGAAGGGGGCGAAGCCACGCAGCTCCTCGCGAAAGGTTGGATTCACGGGGGCGGGGGAAAAGCCGCAGTTGCCGACGACCTCGGTGGTCACGCCCTGGCGGATCTTGGACTCGGCGCGCGGGTTGGCCCAGAGCCGCCAGTCGGAATGCGAATGCATGTCAATGAACCCCGGCGCGAGCGTCAGCCCGGACGCGCGGAGGGTAGTTCCGGCCCGCTTCCGCGACAGGTCCCCGACCGCCGCGATGGTCTCGTCGACGATGCCCAGGTCGGCCCGGAACCCGGTCGCGCCGGCGCCGTCGAGGACGGTGGCGCCCTCGATCTTCGTGTCGAGCACCAGGAGGTCTAGGCGACGACGGCGGGGTCGAAGCGCATGACCGCGTAGCCGCCCACGGCTCCGGCACCGAACCCGGGTGCGAAGATCCGCATCGGACGGTTGATCACGCCCTCCCTGACGGCATCATGGAGTGCAATGGGAATACTGGCCGACGAAGTATTACCCACCCGGTCGATGTCGAAGTAGAGCCGCTCGGGCGGAACGCCGGCGGCCTGCGCGAGACTCACGACCATCGTTTTATTCGCCTGGTGAGGGACGACCAGATCGATGGCGTCCAGCAGCGAGCCGGGCTTGCCCTCGGGGTGAGGCAGCGCCTTCAGCTCTTCCATCATCTGGATGAGATAGCGCTTGACGAGCGCTTTCACCTCGGGGCCGTACACGGTGATGTTGTTGTCGAACTCCGGGTTGGGCCAGATAATCGAGTCCACCTCGCTCATCGGCCCGCTGGCGTAGGTCTGGAGCACTTCGATGTCGGGCGCGGCCCCGGCTGGCGCGGGCCCCAGCACGAGCGCCGCGGCCCCGTCGCCGAAGATCATCCGGGACGTCCGCACCGTGCCGATTTTGTCCGAGAACTTCTCGCCGCACACCAAGAGGACCGGGCGCTCGACCTCCTGAAGCAGGCGGACCGCCTCGGAGAGGCCGTACGGAAGGCCCGCGCACGCCGCCACGATGTCGCAGGAGGCATGCGTCTGGAAGATCCCCAATTGCCCGGACAGCCAGGTGGCCACCGACGGCATCATCTTCGCGCTGGTGCACGAGCAGAAGAGCACGGCGCCGATCTCCTCCGGCCGGCGCCCGGACTTTGCCAGCGCCGCCTGGACCGCCAGGAGCGCGATGTGGTCCAGGTTGAGCTCCGTGTACACCCGCTGCTCGATGCCGGTCTTCTGCCGGATCTCCTCCGCCGTCATGGGCGACCAGCAGTACGCCGCGTTCCGGATCAGGTCGTCGTTGGTGCAGACGATCTCGCCCTTGTACACGGCCAGGGCCTCGAGTCGCGGCATCACGGAGAACCGCTTGCGGACTTCCACGGGCGGATAAGGGATCGCGGGTTTCCGCGACTCGGCCGGCACCGGCTTCCCATGCCGGACGGGGCGCCCGCCCTTCACCCGGCGGATAAACTGGAGGACCTCGTCGTTCCGGGGATGGAAGACCACCACGAAGTCATCATCGTGGAGCCGCCCCACCTCGGTCAGGCGGGTCTTGGTACGATCCCAGCGGTACTGGTTGTGCAGCGCCATCGCCTGACGCAGGAGGGCCTCGAGCTCGGGAACCCCGTGCGTGCACTCGATGATGTCGTCGTGGCCGTACCCCGGGTAGTCCGGATCAAAAGTCAGGAGGTGGTAGGTGAGGTTCTTCGGATTGGCGAGAATCTCCGGCACGGTCGGCTTGATGGCCGGGAGCTCCGCCCCGGCACCCTTCTTGTGGCGAAACACGTCGAGCAGGATGCGCGAGATCTTGTCCTCGGTCCCCTCGTCCCAGGTCGCTGGGAGCTCGCGATACCCTCCCTCGATGACCGCCGTCAGCTCAGCTCCCTCCCACGACTTGAACACCGGCAGGAACACGTCGTCGCGCTGCCGGGGCACGTCGCGCCATCGGGTGGGCCGCTTCTCGTACATCGTCATCGCGTAGCGGTTCACCCAGAAGAGGTTCAGCGCCAGGTCCCGGAGCAACTCGTAGCGCCCCTTGTAGCCCCGCGCCTCCACCCGGGCGACAATGTCAGTCTCCGTAGGGGCCTTCTCCTCGAAGTCCCGCTTGATGACGGCCGCGAACTGCTCGAGCGTCTCGAAGACGGAAAAGTCGAGCTCCGGGATGAAGTTGAAAGGGAAGACGATCCGACCGTAGCGGTTGACGACAAACGGCTTCATGGCTGGCCTCCGATCAATCCTTTGGTCTGGAGATTCGCCGTGGTCAGCGGAGCGCGTCCAGCACTTCCGCGACGACCTCAAAACGGCCGAAGGACGGCATCAGGTACGCGCCCCCGTAGCGCCGGCGCACCTCCCGCAAAAGCTCCTGGGCCATTTCGACCCCCGCGTGGAGCGCCCGCTCCCCGGCCTCCCGCATCCGCGCGCGGGCCGGCTCCGGGATCTGGATCCCCGGCACCTCGTTGTGGAGAAACTCGGCATGGCGGTACGAATGGAGCGGGAGGATCCCCACGATGATCGGGATCGGCAGCTTCCCCGCCCGGGAGAGGAACCGATCGAACGCCCCCAGATCGTAGACCGGCTGGGTCTGGGCCCAGCGCGCGCCGGCCTCGACCTTGCGCAACAGGCGCTGGATCTCCCTGTCGGGGTCCTCGGCCGCCGGATTCAGGCCGACCCCGACGGTGAAGCTGGTCGGCTCCCCGATGGGGTTTCCGGTGGCGTCCCGCCCCTCGTTCATCCCGCGGATGATCCGGACCAGGCCGATGGCGTTCACGTCGAAGATGGCGGTGGTGTTCACGTAATCCCCCGCCCGGGGAGGATCGCCCTTGATGGCGAGGATGTTCCGAATCCCCACGGCGTGGGCGCCCAGCAGGTCCGCCTGGATCCCCATGAGGTTCCGATCCCGGCAGGTGAAGTGCATGTTGATGTCGAGGCCGGTGGCCTCCCGCACCAGGATCGCGGTCGGGAGAACCGACATCCGCACGCGCCCGAGGGAGCCGTCGTTGATGTCGAGGATCTCCACGCCTCGCTCCTTGAGGAGCTTGGCTCCCTGGACGAGCTTCTCGATGTTGTGGCCGCGCGGCGGATCCAGCTCGACGGTCACGATGAACTCGCCGGCTTCCAGTTTCCGGGCCAGGGTCGTCGGGGGCGCGGCCGTGCGGAGCGCCGGCGCCTCCTCCCTGACCGGCGGCGCCACCGCCACCCGACGGGCGCGGACCTCCTTCGGCACGTGCCGATCCACCACCGCGCGCATGGCGCGGATGTGGTCGGGCGTGGTGCCGCAGCAGCCGCCGACGATCCGGGCGCCGGCCTCGAGCATCTTGAGGGCGTACTCCGCCATGTAGACCGGCGACGAGAGGTAGATGAGCCGCTCCCCAGCGCGGCTCGGCAGGCCGGCGTTGGGCTGGATGGAGATCGGGAGCCCGCCCGCCTCGGGGAGCATCTGCTCCAGGATGTCGTAGAGCACGCTCGAGCCGACCGAGCAGTTGGCGCCGATGACCTGCACGGGCAGCCCGCGCAGCGCCCGCGCCACCAGGGCGGCCGTCCGCCCGGTGAACGTGAGCCCTTCCTCGGTGAACGCCATTTGGGCGGTGATCGGCAGGTCCGTCACTCCGCGGACGGCCTCCACGGCCAGCCGGATCTCCTCGAGGTCCGAGAAGGTCTCGAGGATGAACGCGTCCACGCCGCCCTCGAGAAGCCCTTCGGCCTGATCGCGGAAGGCGGCGCGGGCTTCGACGGCGGTGATGGCCCCGAGCGGCGCCAGGTACTTGCCCAGCGGGCCGACGGAGCCCAGCACGAAGACGTCCCGGCCACTGCTCTCGCGCGCCTCACGGGCCACCTTCACTCCCCGCACGTTGATCTCACGCACGCGGGATTCCAGGCCGTGCACCGCCAGCTTGAACCGGTTCGCGCCGAAGGTGTTGGTTTCGATCAGGTCGGCCCCCGCCGAGAGATACTCGGCGTGAATGGACTGGACGAGGGTGGGGTTACTGGTGTTGAGGACGTCGAAGCAGGCGTCCAGCGGCATGCCGCGCGCGTAGAGCATCGTCCCCATGGCGCCGTCGCAGAGGAGCGGGCCTTCGCCCAGCCGGTCCAGGAACGGGCTCACCCCCATCAGCCGACCCGCTCCCGGGATCGGAGCCACGCCTCGATCCGCCTCGCGACCTGGTCCACCCCCGCTTCCGTCGCGTCAACGACGAGATGGGCCTGGCGATAATACGGCTCGCGCGCCCGGTAGAGCGCGGCCACCTCTTCCTTGGGCTTGCCGTCGAGCATGGGGCGCGACCCGGACTGGAGCGCCCGCTCGTAGAGCCGCTCAAAGTCGCCGGCGAGCCAGATCACCGTTCCCATCGCCTTCAGCACCTCCATGCGCCCTTCCCGACACGGAAATCCGCCGCCCGTGGCGATCACGTGACCCCGCTTGAGCGTGAGCAGCTCCAGCAGCCCGGCTTCGAGCTCGCGAAACCGCGCTTCCCCCTCGAGCCTCCAGATCTCCTGGATGGACCGGCCTTCCTGGGCGGTCACCAGATCGTCGGTCTCCACGAAGCAACGGCCGAGCCGCTTGGCCAGGAGTCGCCCCACGGAGGACTTTCCGGCCCCCATGAAGCCGACCAGGATCACGTTTTCCCCCGCCTCCACCGGTGCCCGCATGGTAACGCCGGCTCCCGGGAAAAGCAAAGCCGACCGGTCGCGGAGCTCAGCCCCGATGCACCGTCCGATCGACCGGCGCCCGTCGGTAGGCGCAGTCCTTCATCCAGCACCGTCGGCACTGGGTGAAATAGTGGTCCACGCGCGCCGCCGGCCCGATCCCGACGAGGAACGAGATGCTCTTCAACGGGGTCATGAAACACTCGCTGTGGAGGGCCACCCCCACCGGATCCCCCGGGCAGAGGCGGAAGAGACGGCGCTGATCGGACACCTCCCAGCCGGCGTAGCCCGGGCTGATCCGGTTGGTGACCTTGAGGCCTTCGGGGATCGCCACCTGGCAGAGCAAATCGTTGATGTACTCGGCCAGACACTCGGCGGCGGCCGACCCCACGCTGTCCAACATCACGGCGAGGGGAAATTCACGCGCGTCGAAGAGCTCGCCGACCCGGACTTCCAGGCGCCCGCCGATCGTGCAAATGACCACGCCCACGCCCTCGAGCGGGCCCCAGAGCCTGCCGATCTCCGGAACGCGGAACTCGACCCCGTCCGGCAGCGTGATCCAATCCGGCGCCTGCCCCGTGACCCGAACGGCCCGGTAGACCGCCCGAGGCGCCATCAGCCGCAGGGCCTCCTCGAGAGCCCGATCGTAGATCTCGACCACCTCCGCCGTGGGCCGGTCCTGCCCCTTCTTGTAGCCCTGGAAGCGCAAGACCTCGGCGGGATCGATCTGGAGGGGAACCTCTTGGACGACGACCGGCGTCGAACTCAGAACCGACGAAATCACTTCTTGCGGAGGCGGACGACCTCGGCGATGCGACGGATGTGCTCCGGGGTGGAGCCGCAGCAGGCGCCGATGATGTTGCAGCCGGCATCCAGGAGCGCGGGGTACTCGCGCGCCATCTCGTCGGGTCCCAGTTCGTACGTGACACGCCCGTCCTTCATGATCGGCAGGCCGGCGTTGGGATACGCGATCAGCGGGGCGTCGCTGACCTGGCGCATCTCGCGGATGATGACGACCGCCCGGTCGGGACCCCGACCGCAGTTCATCCCCACCACGTCGGCGCCGGCCGCGAGCAGGGTCTTCAGGACGTCGGCGGGGCTCTCCCCCCACATCGTCCGGTCCCGGTCGTGCTCTTCCTCGAACTGGAAGAACATCGTGGCCATCACGGGCAGATCGGCGACCGCCTTGCACGCGCGGATCGCCGCGGTGGCCTCCTGGGGAAACATCATGGTCTCCACGGCGAAGAGATCCACGCCGCCTTCCGCCAGCGCCTCGGCCTGTTCCACGAAGTTTTCGAAGTACTGCTCGTCGCTGGTGTCGCCGAGCGGCTCGTACTCGAGGGGGAGATGGCTCGTGGGGCCGATGGATCCCGCGACCCACTTGCCGGGAGGGCAGACCTCGCGGGCGAGCCGAGCGCCTTTGACGTTGAGTTCCCGGGTCCGATCGGGGATCCTGTAGGCGCCGAGCTTGAGCCGCGTGCCACCGAAGGTGTTGGTCTCGACGAAATCCGAGCCGGCATCGAAGTAGCCCTCGTGGATCCCCCGGACGACGTCAGGATGGGTGTCGTTCCAGAGCTCCGGGCAGGCGCCGTCCGCGAGGCCCGCGGCGAAGAGCATGGTCCCGTAGCCGCCGTCGAAGACGAGGATCTCCCCGGCCCTGACGCGCTCGATCAGCTCCCAGCCCCGTCCCGGCACGACGCCCTAGGCGGTCGCGGCGGCGACCGCTTCCTTGCCGACCAGGGCTTTCGCCTTCGTCACCGCGAGCGTGGAGTCCCTGGCGTAGCCGTCGGCGCCGATCTCGTCCGCGTACGCCTGGGAAACGGGCGCGCCGCCGATCATCACCTTGACCCGATCGCGCACGCCGGCCTTGACCAGCGCGTCGATCGTCCGCTTCATCGCCGGCATCGTCGTGGTCATCAGCGCGGAGATCCCCACGATGTTGGCGCCGTGCTCCTGCACCGACGCCACGAAGACCTCCGGCGCCACGTCGCGCCCGAGGTTGACGACCTTGAACCCCGCGCCCTCCAGCATCATCGCCACCAGGTTCTTGCCGATGTCGTGGAGGTCCCCCTGGGCGGTGCCGATCACGACCGTACCCAGGTAGTCGGACGTCTTCGACGCTGTGATGAGGGGCTTCAGGAGGTCGAGGCCGGCGTACATGGCCCGGGCGGAGAGCAACACCTGCGGGACATAGTACTCGTTGCGGCGAAACTTCTCGCCGACGACGTCCATTCCGGGAATCAAGCCTTTGAAGATCAGGTCCTTGGGGTTCATCTTGAGGTCGAGCCCCTCCCGGGTCTTCTTCGCGACGGTGTCCTTGTCGCCCAGGATCAGGGCGCGCGCCATGATCGGGTAGTCGAAGTCGTTATCGCTCAACCGGATACCCGGACTTCTGCCATGCGGCCATCCCCCCGCCGACGTTGTAGCAGTTCGAGAGCCCCGCCTGCTTGAGGGCGCTGATCACGGTGCTGGACCGGAGGCCTCCGGAGCAGACGACGGCCTTTGGCCGATCCTCGGGAACCTCCGATCGTCGGGCCGGCACTTCCCGCATCGGGATGTGGAGGGCTCCCGCGATGTGCCCCTCCCCCCACTCGAAGGGCTCGCGTACGTCCATGACGGTGATCTGCCGTCCCTCCTCGAGCCACCCTGCCAGGTCGTGCACGGTGATCTGGGGAACGGTCTCGAGCGGGAGCCCCGCGCTCTTCCAGTCGATCAGGCCCCACTGGAGAAACCCGAGGATGTCGTCAAGGCCGATGCGTGCCAAGCCCGTGAGAGCGCGCTCGAGATCGGACGGTCCCTGGGCCACGACAATCACCTGCGTCCCGGGGTGGACGAACCATCCGACCCTTTCTCCGAACTGCGGGCTCTCGATCCACACGTTGAGGGCGCCGGGAATGTGCTCCTGACCGTAGGCCGCCGGGTCGCGCACGTCCACGACCGCGGCGCCGCGGCCGATCTCCTCATGCGCTTCTCTCGCGGTCAGGGGACACGGCTTGGCCTCCCGAACCTGAATGAGCCCGCGGTTCTTGGCCACGATCGTCTCGAAGGAAGGCGGCTTGGGGGGAAGCCCGGCCATGATGGTCTCGACGAACTCCCTCTTGCTCTTCGCCTGGAGCGCCGGGTTGAATCGCCGCTCGAAGCCGATAGTGGACCCGCTCTTGAAGGACATGGCCCGCCCGCAGAGGGAGCCGGCCCCGTGGGCGGGGTAGACCTCCACGCTGTCGTCGAGGGGCAGGAGCACGCGGACCAGGCTCTCGTAGAGATCACCAGCCGCCTGCTCGCCTCCCAGATCGGGACGGCCAACGTCGCCGATGAAGAGGGTGTCCCCTGTGAGCACGAACCACGGCACCCCGGAGCGGCTGAGGTCGGTCACGAGCAGCGAGATGCTGTCAGGGGTGTGGCCAGGCGTATGGAGGGCCTTCAGGAGGACCGTGCCGATCCGGATTTCGTCCCCGTCCTGGAGAGCGGTATGGTCGAACGCCGCGTGGACCGAGTGATGAAGGAGGATCGGGGCGCGCGTCCTGGCCGCGAGCTCGCGGTTTCCGGACACATGGTCGGCGTGAAGATGCGTCTCGACGATGTGGCTGATCCGGAGCCCTTTCTTCCTGGCCCGGCTGATATACTCGTCCACCCGATCCCGCCCGGGGTCAACGATGACGGCCTCGCCCGCCTGACCGCAGCCGATCACGTACGAGAGGCAGCCCGCCTCCTCGTTGACGATTTGCTGGAAGATCATCGAAGGCCTCGGCGGCTCATTTTCACACAGGCGAGCCACGTTAGCAAGGATCGGGCGGACGGAGGCTATTTCTTCGTTTTACCCTG
>JAHFDN010000004.1:0-61672 GCA_023248995.1 Candidatus Rokuibacteriota bacterium | reverse complement strand
CGCCTCTGCTCTGCCAGAACCCGTTTGCAGAGCCCTGGCCGTTGCCAGGGCCGGCGACCTGAGCGGCGGGCGTCGGCGGGACCACTGACCCCTGAGCATCGCCGTGGCCAAGGGCAAGACCGTTGCCCTGGCCCTTACCATCGCCCTGGCCGAGCGCCAGGCCGTTCCCGTTCGCTTTGCCGTTCCCCTGATCAAGCGTCGAGCCGCTGCCGCTGGCTTGCCCGTTGCTCAGGGCCGAGCCTAGCGGGACACTCTGGCTAGAGGCTGCCAACGCCGCCCGCTCAATCGTCCGGCCCACCGCTTCCGCCCTATCTCCGCTCCGGGCTTCCGACGGGCGCGGCGGCGTCAAGCCCTGAAGAAGAACTCGCAGGTCACCGGCCGTGATCTGGAATCTCGCCGGATCCTGTCCCCCGCTGACCCGCACCGCCTCATACGCCCCGATTCGCTCCCGCCGACCCGCCGTCACCAGAGGGTTCGACACTAGGACGATGCCAGACAGGGTCACCACCACCGTCTCCACCGACGGGTTTCCGCCATCGAGAACCGCCTGCACGACCTCTCGGGCTCCCAAGAGACCGAACGGCCGCCCCTGGGCCGGCCGCTCCGCTGTCTCGACGATGAAGTCCGTCCCCCGGACCGAGGCCACCACGTTCCGCGTCCGAACCTCCACTTCATCACCGGGACGCATCAGCATCCGCGCCACGGAGGCCCGCACCTTCCCGGCGACGAGCTCGGCCGAGTACCGGATCCCTTCAGCCACCGCCTCTTCACGCAATTCCAGCCTCGAGAGCTCCCGCACCGTCACGGTCGTCTTGCCCCCCAGCAGGATCCGCGCGATGCCGTCCCGCTGGGCCTCGACGACGTCACGCCAGTAGAGGGGATCCCGAAACTTCAAGGGGTGGGAAGAGGCCTGGAAACGCGCCACCGTCACGGGACCCGCCACTGCGGTCACGGTACCGGCGGCGTTCACGCCCTCGGCACCCGCCAGGCTCACGGGCGCTGTCCCCATAAGGGCAGCGATTCCGACCAAGAGGAGCTTAGGAGCCTTTGCCATGAGACCCTCCGGACCACGCCCGTCTCCGGGGGGCACCAGTGAACCCCGGCGACGCTTCCTCCCGACTCCCGAGCGGAAGCCGTGAAGGGCAACCTTGATGAAACGGCTACCCTGGCAAGAGGGGATCAATGAGAGGGGGATCTCCTTACCTTGCAGGAGTCGGGAGTCAGGGCCCCTTGTCAATCCGTTTTTCTTTATTCAGGAATTACTTCCGGCCGCGGCGGTGTCAGCCCCTCGAGAAGCCCTCTGAGGGCGGCGGGTTCGATCTGAAGCCGCGTCGGATCATGCCGCATCCCTACCTGCAGAGCCTCATGCGCAGAAACGCGCTCCGCCTGTCCTGGCGGCGCCAACCGGCTCGTCACTTCCACGGTGCCGGCGAGGGTTATCACGCGAGTTTCGTCCGAACGGGTGGCGGCCCCCAGGACCCCCGGTGCCACCCGCCGAAGCTCCAGCACGCCGAAGGCACTGGCCGGGTCGGGCCGCTCAACAGTCTCGACGATGAAATCCGTCCCGCGCACCGAGGCGACCGCGTTCCGAGTTCGAACTTCCACCTGATCGCCCGGGCGCATCAGCATCCGCGCCACCGACATCCGAACCTTCCCCGCCGCGAGGTCCACCACGTAACGAACCCCCTCGGCCACTGCCTCCCCGCGCAGCTCTACCCGCGAGAGCTCTCGGAGCGTCACCGTCGTCTTGCCGTCAAGCAGGATCCGGGCCGTGCTGCCCTTGCCCGTGTCAATGACGTCGTGCCAGTGGAGGGTGTCGTGGAGCCTGAGGGGCCTGGGAGTCCCCTGAAGTCGTGTCACCGTCACCTTTCCCGTGACCAAGGCGACGGCGCCCGCGCTTCGCCCGGTCTCCGACTGGGCGGACCCGGGGGCCACTGCCCCCACCAAGGCCGCTACCAGGGCTACCAGCAACAGCCTCTGAACTCCTCTCACTCGCGAAGTCTCCGGGGCAGCGACCGTCGGCCAGGGCTTTCTCTCGCCCTGCCGGCGCTTCCTTCACTTCTTACCGACCAGGCTAACCGTGAAGGGGATTTGAAGGCTCGAAAGGAACCTAGCAGCCTTCATGCCAGCCATTTCCCCCAGCGAGCGTCGTGCAACTTATTGATTTACTTCGTGGCCATAAAGATCAGCCCCCCTGCCGGAGATCAAAATGGCAGTGTCTCTGCCAGGATGACACCCTGATTTAGCGCTTGACGGGGGAAACGAGGATTGGCGGATGCCGGGGGGCACTCGCCGCCGAAACCTGACAGCCGGTCAGCCCCCACTCGAGGCAGCCGTCAGGCCCGGGTCAGGAACTGGGGGTCGGGCCTCGACGTTTGACGAAGTCCTCGAGGAGGTTCTCGGCCTCGAGGGAAAGGCCCACGAACGCGAATCCTGCCTTATCCTCGCTGCTCCAGATCACCCGGCCGTCCACCGTGAGCGGCTCCGGCAGCCCCGGGAGGTCAATCCGGATACCCACGATCCGATTCGCCGGAATCTGCTTGGGCAGCTGACACGCCGCCACGCCCGTGCGGCTCAAGTCCGTCAACACCGCCGCGATGGACACGTCTTCGTCCACGATGGTGAGCGGGCCGTCGAGGGGCGCGCGCGCGGCCTGGCGGCCTTCTTCCTTCTCGACCCCGTAGATCTTCACCGGGATCTCTTTGCCTTTGACCTTCACCTCGCCCAGGTAGCGCGAGTAGAAGAGGTGCTTGACCTCCTCGTAGGTGCTCTGGCTGATGACGATGGGCGAGAGAAATTCTTTGGTGAGCCCCTCGAGACGGGAGGCGAGGTTGACCGTGTCTCCGATTGCCGTGTACTCCAGCCGCTGCTGGGACCCGATCGTCCCGACCACGGCGTCCCCCGTGTTGACCCCCACGCCGTTGCGGAGCCGGACCCCACACCGGCCTTCCCAGCGCTCGGAGAGAACCTTGACCTGCTCCTGGAACTCCAGGGCGGTCCGGACCGCCTGCTCGGCGTGGTCGGGCTGATCGAACGGGGCGCCGTAGAGAGCCATGATCGCATCGCCGATGTACTTGTCCACCGTCCCTCCGTGCTTGAACACGATCTCCGTCATGACGGTGAGGTATTCCCGGAGCATCTCCACCACCTCTTCGGGGGCGAGCCGCTCCGACAGCGAGGTGAAGCCCCGGATGTCCGAGAAGAGGACGGTGACGCGGCGCCGGCTTCCCGCCAGCGAGGCTTCCTTCCGGGTCGCGAGGATTTCCTTGATGACGTCCGGGGAAAAGTACCGGGAGAGCCGGCGCTTCTCGCGCTGCTCGCGGATGAAGTCGACCACCACGGTCGTCCCGTAGCCGAGGAAGAGCGCGACCTGGATCGGAACCGCGTCCACCCACAGGTGCCACGTCAAGAACGCCCAAAAGATGCACGCGGCGTAGATCGTGCCCAGCACCAGTATCAGGAGGAAGGCCCGGATCGGGCGCGTCAGGGAGGTGACGAGCGCCGCGACGAATGCGGCCAACAGGGCCAGCAGGGCTCCCACGTAGAGGTGCACCCGCCTGATCGTGTTCCCCTGGAGCAGCGTCTCCAGGAGGTTGGCGTGGACTTCGACCCCGGGCATCTTCTCTTGTCCGGAGAACGGGGTGGGAAATTCGTCGTGGAGAGCGGGAGTCGTGGCGCCCACCAGGACGATCTTACCCGCGAAGGCCTCCGGCCTCACTTCGCCGTTGACGACCTGATAGTAAGGGATCACCGGGAAGGTACGCCTCGGCCCCCGGAAGTTGATGAAAATGGACGGCTCGGCGGGCAGCGGCTTGACCGGGATGCCCGCCCTGACCACAAGGTCGTAAAGATGGTGATCGAAACTTGACTCGACGCCGTTCTGGTACGGGCGGCTGATCTCTCCGGAGCGAACGAAGCCGTCGTCATCGGTGAGGAAGTTCACGAATCCGAACGCGTACGCCCCCTGCCGGATCGCCTTGATCGGAGGATTCAGGTCCTTCTTGACGAAGCCCTCCCCGGGAGTTTCCGTGAGGTCGGCCGCCAGCACCACCACGTCACCGCTCCGGCGAATCGCCTGGCCGAAGAGCTGATCGTCGCGGGATCCGTGAAGGCTCGGCTCGCTGAACAGGAGGTCCAGGCCGACTGCGGCGGGACGCCCGCGATGCACGAGGTCCAACAGCCGGCCGTGCAGCGCCCGGGGAAACGGCCAGGCCAGGTCCAGCTCGTCGAAGGAGTCCTCGTCGATGGAAATGATGACGATCGGGGACGCCGGGCGGATGGGCCCGCGCAGGATGAAGCGAAGGTCGAGGCTCTTGAGTTCCAGGAACTCGAGAACGCCGAGCAGGGTGACGAGTGCGACCACCACCCCCACCCCGGCTCCGATGAGCCACGGACGGGCCGCATCGGGGAAAAACTTCATGCTGGCAGGTTAGCACAGGTCGGGGGGCGCGGGCATCCTCGGACGCGCGGGATTCCAAGGCTTGACCGGCCGGGTCTGCTAGACTAGAATTCGTCAAATGAAAATCAAGGTGTTGGGAGTCTACGGCAGCGAGGGGCAGGGGCAGCGGCCCTCGGCGTTCCTCGTGAACGACCGCGTGCTCGTGGACGCGGGCACCGTGCCGGGCGCGCTCAACGTCGAGGAGCAGAGGGAGATCGAGCACGCCCTGCTCAGCCACGCTCACCTGGACCACATTACGGGCCTGGCCTTCCTCACCGACACGCTCGCCATCACGTCGAGCCCGCGGCCGGTGATCGCCGCGAGCATCGCCCCGGTGGTGGAAGATCTCAAGAAGCACGCCTTCAACGACAGTCTCTGGCCCGACTTCACGACCATTCCCACCGCCCGGAACGCCGTCCTCGGCTACCGGACTCTCCCCGAGGAGGTGGAGTCGCGGGTCGGCGAGCTCTGGGTCACCCCCATCGGTGTGGATCACACAGTGCCGGCAGTGGGCTTCCTCATCCACGACGGGGAGACCGGCTTCGTCTACTCGGGCGACACCGGGCCCACGGAGAAGCTCTGGGAGACCGCCCGCGGGCTCCGGGGGCTCAAGGTCGTGCTCGTCGAGACCGCGTTCCCCAACCGTCTGGACGGCCTGGCGCGCGCGTCGAAGCACCTCACCCCGGCCATGCTCGGCCGGGAGATGAAGAAGATGCCGCCGGACCTCCCGCTCTGGATTTACCACATCAAGCCGCACTTCTTCGAGGAAACCGCCGAGGAGCTTCAGAAGATCGACCCCGCCCGGATCCACATCCTCGAGCAGGGCAAGACCTACACCCTCTAGTGTTCCGTCCCGTAAGTCGCGTTCTGTCAGGCTGGCCAGCAGGGCCTGTCGCCCCCTCCCCACGCGCCACGCCTTCAGCGTGAGCGCGTCGGGGGCCCAGCCCCACGGTGCTCGCTCCCGCGTGGCCGGCGCCTCGTCTCCGCCGTATCTGCTCATGCCGAATGCCGGCAGCCCAGAGGCGGTCCGCTCCGCGCCGCGGGGCCCCCCGCTCGCTGCGCCACCCGCTGGCCCTTCAGCTCTCGTTAACATGACTTTCCAGACAGAACACTAGGTCCTTTCCCGCCGGCGGCGCGCGGGACCGTCACTCCGGGGGAAGGAGCACCGCGCTCTCGGGGTTCAGCTCGACCCGCACCCGATCGCCCAGCCGGAAGATCCGTCCCTCCCCCAGCGCCGGCATCTCCACGCGGAGGAGTGTCCCCTCGCCGATCCGGAGCTCGTAGAGGTGGCGGTCGCCCTCAAACACCCGGGACGCCACCGTTCCGACGAACCCCATCCCTCGCCCGATCGCGGCTTCCTCGAGACGCAGGGCCTCCGGGCGAAGGCAGAGAAGCGTCCGGCTCCCCAAGCGCCAGCGGGCGGGGTCGCCCGGGACCGGAAGCCGGATGCCGGCGCCGAACTCGACCAGGAGCCCGGTCTCCCTGAGCTCCACGATCTCGGCCGGCACGAGGTTGGCCGCCCCCACGAATTCCGCGACGAACCGGCTACGGGGCCGCCGGTAGAGTTCCTCCGGCGTTCCTTCCTGGATCACCGATCCCGCCTGAAGCACCGCGACGCGGTTGGACAGGGCGAGGGCTTCGGCCTGGTCGTGGGTGACGTAGATCGTGGTGATGGCGAGGTCTCGCTGCAACCGCGCAAGCTCGAGCCGCATCTGGGCGCGCAGCGGGGCATCGAGACTGGAGAGCGGCTCGTCCAAGAGGAGGAGCCGGGGCTGGACTGCAAGGGTCCGGGCCAGCGCGACGCGCTGCTGCTGGCCGCCCGAGAGCTGCGACGGCCGCCGCGCCTCCAAGCCTTCGAGGCCGACCTGGCTCAGGGCGGCGGCAACCCTGGAGGCGATCTCCTCCCGCGGCAGCTTCCGCTCACGGAGCCCGAAGGCGACGTTGTCCTTCACCGACAGGTGCGGCCAGAGGGCCCCGTGCTGGAAGACGAGCCCGACGTCCCGTTGCCACGGGGGGATGTGGTCGATGGGCTGGCCGTCCACGACAATCCGGCCGGCGTCCGGGAGCGCGAAGCCCGCGATCATCCGCAGGAGCGTGGTCTTGCCGCACCCGGACGGCCCGAGCAGCGTGAAGAACTCTCCCGGCAGGATGTCCAGCGACACCCCCTGCACCGCCCACAGCGCTCCGTACCGCTTCCCCACCCCTTCGAGCCTGACTTCCGAGGAGAGCTTGGCCCTCACCGGGTGCCCTCTCGGACCCCTGGGCGCGAGGTCCGTCCCCGCCCCACCACGGGAAGGCAGGCAAGCCCCGGGACGGCCAGCAGCGCGAACAGGAGGGACGGCGTCGTCCACGTCAGGAGCGTGGTGGCCACCACCGGGCCGACGAATGAAGCCGCGATTCGCGACGAGTTGACGAGGGCGATCGCCTCCCCCCCCGCCCGGCGCGCGATCAGCGTCACCGCCAGAGGAAAGATCGGAGCGACGACCAGCATCTGGAGGAAACGCAGCGCCCCGAAACTCCAGGCATTGCCCGCGAGCCCGAGCAAGGCGAGAAGGCCGGAGGAGAGTGCCAAGAAGGAGACCACGGTCCGCCGCTCTCCGATCAGGTCGGCCAGCCGCGGCGCGGCCAGCGACCCGACCGCGGCGGCGACCCCCGACGCGAAGATGATCAGCCCGCCCACCTCCAGCGTCTCGGTGGAGCCCACGCCCAGCGGCGGAAGGATCTGGGGGAGCACTGCCGGGAGGAAGAGCACCTGGATCGAGCCGGCCAGAACGAGGAAGCATACCGTCACGACCAGGCCCCACGAACTCGCGCGTCGTTCATCGCCCGCACCCGGCAGGCGCTCTGGAGGCGGGACCCCCCACTGGACCAGACCAGCGCATCCCCAGAGGATCACCCCGCCCAAGACGAACGACGGGACAAAGCCGATACGGGCCGCGGCCACGGCGCCGGCCAGGGGACCCAGAATCTGGCCCATAGTCATGGCCGACTGAACCGCCGAGACTTCACGACGCACGTCGTCCTCATGGGTGCCCCCCGCGATCATGAAGGCGAAGGTCGAGCCCGCCCCCATGGCCCCCAGGAGGAGGCGAGCCAAGAAGAGTTCGGGCAGGTTCCGCGCCAGGGCCATCCCGACGAAGCCGATCCCCTGCATGATCTGAACCGCCACGTAGAAGGCCTTGGGATTCCCCTTCCCCGCCATCCGGCCCCAGATCGGGCCGGTGAGGACGGTGACGAGCGGCGAGATCCCGAGGATCCACCCCGTCCAGCGAAGCGTGGAGGCAGGATCGCCGGGCGAGATCCGTTCGATGTAGAACGGCAGGCTCACGTACACGAACGACCACGCGGAGGTCCCGAGAAAGAGCGCCAGCGGAATGACCCGGGGGGGCTTGAAGAAGCGGCGGTGGATCATCGGCGCGGCACATTAGAGCCGGAAGAGGAGCCCGGTGCCCCGAGCCGCCAGCCGATGGGCCAGCCAGGTCCCGCACCCCACCAGGACGATGGCAATCACGCCCAGGGCCGCGCCGGGTCCCCGGCCGACAGCGGACTGCATGTAGACGTAGATCCCGTACGAGAGTGGCCCCAGCTCCATGCGCGGCACCAGGAGGATGGTCGACGAGAGCTCGACCGCCGAGGTGATGAAGGCAAGGAGACCGCCGGCCAAGAGCCCCCGGGCCATGAGCGGGCCGGTCACGCGCGCAAAGGTCTTGAGTCGGTTCGCGCCGAGATTCTGGGCCGCTTCTTCCAGGGCGACCGGCAGCTGCTGGAGGGACGCGTACGCGGCGCGCACGGTGTAGGGAAGCCTGCGCATGGAGTAGGCCAGGACGAGGATGAGCCAGGTTGCCGTGAGCGGCGCCCCCAGACCGGGGAAGTTCCAGCCGTGGAAGACCCGCAGGTAGCCCACCGCCAGCACGACCCCCGGGATCGCCAGCGGCATGGTGGCAATCGTGTCGAGCCACGCCCGCCCGCGCACCCTGCCGCGCAGGAGAAGCCACGCGATCAGAGCCCCCAGCGCCACGTCCACGAGGGCTGCGAGCGATGCATAGCGGAGGGTGTTCCAGATGAAGCCCGGAGTCCGGAACAGGACTTCCTCGTAATTCCCCGGGGTGTAGACGGTGGGCAGGAGCGAGAGGCTCCAGACCTTGGAGACCGATAGAACGAGGATGCCGACGTGCGGCAGGAGGGCGGGGACGAGCAGAGCCGCCGCCACGACCCACGCGCCGACCGCGCGGGCGCCGTGGAGTGCTCGCGGCTCCGCCTCGCCGCTCCTCGGAAGCACGGCGTACTCCCAGCGGCCGAGCGCCGCCTTCGTGCCCGCGAGCGCCGCCAGCGAGAGCGCCACGAGCATGACGCAGATGACGTAGCCGTCCACGTCGGTCAGGCCCATGGTGGTGACGCGGAGGTAGGCCTGCGGGGCCAGCAGCGTGGTGTAGTTCAGCATGAGGGGGGTTCCCAGGTCGTCAATGACGCGGATGAACGTGACGAGCGCCCCGGCCGCGTAGCCCGGGAGCGCCAGGGGGAGCAGCACGCGGCGGAAGAGCCTAAAACCGGAGCATCCCAGATTCTGCGCCGCCTCTTCCAGGGAGCGATCCAGACCGGCGAGAGCGGCGGCGGTGTTGAGCATGATGAAGGGGAAGTAGTGAAGGGTTTGGACCAGCACCACCCCGGTGAGCCCCTCCATCAGCGGGAGGGTCGTTCCGAACGTCCGCAAGAGCAGCAGGTTCATGACGCCGCTGCGACCGAGGATCTGCTGGAAGGCCACAGCGCCCACGAAGGGCGGAATCACCAGAGGCAGCAAGGCCAGGGTTTGGAGCGTCGTCCTGCCGCGGAACCGGTAGCGGACGGTCAGGACCGCCAGGGGCACGCCGACCAGGCTGCCGAAGAGGACCGCCAGAACACCCGTGGCCAGCGTATGGACCAGGGACTCCAGGAACAGGGGGCGCTGGAAGAAAGCGCCCAGGTGGCGGAAGGTCAGCCCTCCGCCCTCGCTCGCCACGGCCACGTGCAGCACCTGGAGGAGCGGGTAGAGGACCCCGGCCGCCAGCAAGAGGAGCAGGGCCAGCAGCAGAATCCCCTCCGGGTCCCAGAACCTCGGGCGGCGGACGAGGACGCGATTCACGCGGGGATCAGGAACGGACGTCAGCGGGACGGTTCTTGGCCAGGCGCTGCTCGAGATGCTGCGGGGTGGGAGACCGCTCCGGGTCGACTCGGCGGGGCCTCCGACGCGTCAGTGGGCTTACCCCCACGAAGCCACGGCCTCCTGGCGGGTGGCGTGGACGGCCATCACCTTGATGAGACGGGTCATCTCGAAGATGGAACGGACGTCGTCCTGGAGCGCGCAGAGCTTGAGGTTGCCGCCGGCGGCCCGAGCCTGTTTCATGGCCGCCACGAGCGTGCCGAGCCCCGAACTGTCAATGTAGCCCACGCTCCCCAGGTCCATGACCAGCTTGAGCTGCCCTTTGTCGATCAACTCCGTCAGGGTCCGCCGGATCTGGTCCGCGGCCTCCATGTCGAGGTCGCCGGTGGGAACCACGACGGTGACCCCCTTCGTCTCAGTGACCTGGATTTCCATCCTCGCCTCCTTACCAGAGACTAGGGCGTCCGCGACTTCGGCTCAGCCCCGGGAAGGTACTTCACCAGTATCCACCGCGTCCCTTGCTCCTGAGTCACGTCGAACGAGAACTCGTCCACGAATTGTTTGGCGATGTGGAGGCCGACCCCTCCCTCGGGCAGCGCCTCGAGGTCGGGCGGGCGATACAACTCTGGATCGAACTTCCGGCCGAAGTCTCGCACCTCGATGACCACCCGGTCTTCGCCCCACCGGACCGAGACGTGTATGGGCTTACCGCCGAGCCCAGCGTACGCGTGCTTGATGGAATTGGAACAGATTTCCCCCACGGCGACCTGCAGGCCGAACTGCTCGCGACCGTCCACCTCGTGGCGCGTGAGTTCTTCCCGGAGCCAATCCCGGAGGCGAGCCAGGTGCTGCGGCTCGCTCGTCAATACGAAAGTCCCCTCCGAACCCCCGTCGGTCATCACGTGGTCACACTCAATGCTCCCCACAGCATTTGTCGAGTATAGCAGGGAGCTCGGGACTCCCCAAACTCCACCTAAGCCTGCAGGACCAGGAGCGTCAAGTCGTCGCGGAGAGGACCCGGGCTTTTCTTGATCTCGGCCGCGACGGCCTCGGCGATGGCTTGGGGGCGCTTCTGACGGTTCGCCTCGAGCAGGGCGCAAAAGCCTTCCATCCCCAGCATCCGTCCGTCCGCGCCCACGGACTCCACAACGCCGTCGGTGTACAGCGCGAGCAGGTCGCCCTTGCCAAGCTGGATCCGGCGCTCGTCGAACTCTGCGTCCTCCAGCGCGCCCAGAATCATCCCCTCGGCCTCCAGCGTCTGGGGGGGCTGGCCCGGTCGGAGCAGGATCGGCTTCACGTGGCCGGCATCGCCGTAGACCAGCTGCCCGTCGGCCCCCAGGAGGCAGAAGAACATGGTGACGAACATGGAGGGCGGGATGTCGCGGCAGAGGTAGCGATTGATGCGGGAAAGCACATGAGCGGGGGCGTCGCCGTCCGAGGCGGTGACGCGGAAGAGCGTTCGCACCATGATCATGAGGAGTGCAGCCGGGATCCCCTTGCCGGACACGTCCCCGACCGAGATCCCCAGGCTCCCGTCCGGCATCGTCAGAAAGTCGTAGAAATCCCCGCTCACGGTCTCCGAGGAGTAGAGGACGCCCCCCAGCTCGACCCCGTGGGTAGGCGGCGGCACCTTGGGGAGGAGGGACATCTGGATCTCGCGGGCCACCTCAAGCTCGCGCGACAGCCGCTCGATCCCGCGCGCCGAGAACCAGTCGCCGAGGACGCCCATCAGGGGGTTCAGGTAACGGAGCTTCTCGCTGCGCCTGAGCAACGTCTGGATTCGCGCCAGGAGCTCCGCCGCGTCGAACGGCTTGGGCACGTAGTCGTCGGCACCGAGCTGAAGCCCCTGCACCCGATCGGCGACCGCCGCCTTCGCGGTCAGCATGATCACGGGGATCTGGGCGGTGGCCGGGTTTTCCCGGAGCGCCTGGAGCACCCCCAACCCGTCGAGCCGTGGCATCATGACGTCCAGCAGTATGAGATCGGGCGGCGATTCCTTGACCCGCTCCAACGCCTCGACCCCGTCGGCGGCGGTGACCGCGGTATAGCCGCCGCTCTCCACCACCACCCGGCCCAGCTCCACGTTGTCGGGGTTGTCGTCCACGACCAGGATCTTCGTGACGCGAACCGACTCAGCCATGGGTCCGTTACGCCTTGAGGATGAGGAGCGCGCAATCGTCCCGGCTCCCGCCTCGGCCGCGGCTCTTGATCTCGTCGAGCACGGCCCGTGCGCCCGTTTGGGGATGCTCACCGCGCCGCCGCTCGATCAGGGCCACGAGGCCGTCCACCCCGAGAGCTCGCCCCGACGCATCCACGGCTTCCACCAGCCCATCGGTGTAGAACGCCACGAGGTCCCCGGCCTCGAGGAGCAGGTCCTCGTGGGTGTACTTCGTCTCCGGGAAAGCGCCCAGGACCGGTCCGCCCGCGGTCAGGAGCCGCGGCGCCGCCCCTTGCCGCAGGAGCAGCGGATTGGCATGGCCCGCGTTAATCACGCTCAGCCGACGGCCGTCGCCCAGCGTCAGCACCCCGAAGATCAGGGTCACGAACATCGAGGGAGGAATATCCCGGCAGAGGAAGCGATTGACCCGCGAGATGATCTCCCCGGGCTCGCTGTGCTCCCACGCCGTGGCGCGCAGCAGCGACCGGACCATCACCATGAGCAGAGCTGCCGGGATCCCCTTGCCGGAAACGTCCCCGATCGCGAACCCGACGCCGCCCGGCATCGGGATGAAATCGTAGAAATCACCGCCGACGCTCTTGGTCGGCTCCAGGGCGGCCCCGACGTCCACGCCGGCGAGATTGGGCAGGGAAGGCGGGAGAAGACGGAACTGGATCTCCCGCGCGGTCTCCAGCTCGTGGCCGAGCTGCTCGATGCCCTGGACCGAGAACCACTCCCCCAGCACCCCCATGAGCGGTCCGAGGGCCCGGACTTTCTCGCTGCGCTTCAAGAGCAAATGAATGCGCACCAGAAGCTCTTCGGGCACAAAGGGCTTCGGCACGTAGTCGTCCGCCCCCGACTCCAATCCCTTCACGAGGTCCTCGACGTGGGCTTTCTGCGTCAGCATGATCACGGGAATCTGGGAGGTATGCGGGTTCTGACGGAGCGCCCGGAGCACCTCGAGCCCGTCGAGGCCGGGCATGATCACGTCGAGGAGGATCAGATCCGGGGCCGACTGCCGCACCCGTTCCATCGCCTCAACGCCATCGGCTGCCAGCAGCACCGTGTAGCCCGCCTGTCTCAGGACCACCTCCACGTACTGGCTCACCACCGGATCGTCGTCGGCGAACAAGATTTTAGCGTTCATCCACCAGTCTCATCATGCAAATCGACAACCACGAGACAAGCATCGCACTTTTACGAGCTTAGAGCACGCTTCCCGGCGTGGCCATGCCACGGTGGCACCGACATTGTCCGGCTGACCCCTGCCCTCAGCCCTAGCGCGCTCCGCGGAGCGCGCGCTCGGCCAATTCCCGGGCCCGGGCGTAGCTGACCTTGGCAAAGCTATCCCACTCGGTCTCGAGCGTCGATTTGACCTCCGGCTTGTCCTTGAAGGCCGCGTTCACTTCCTTGTCCGAGGCCCGGGCGGCGTCCACCGGCATCGAAGTCGCGAGCTTTCTGGCCTCCGCCAGCATCGCCTCAGCCTGGGGCAAGCTCCGTCCTGACGCCTTGGCCCGTTGAAGCGCGCTCTCCGCGGCGAAGATCGCCGCCCACGCGGCTTTGAGGTCCGCGTGCCGGAACGTGATCAGGTGATCGTAGAGGGAATTGACGACGTTCCGCCGCGAGGAGGAAAGCTTGGAGTCGAAACCGACCCCGCCGAGCTTCATCGTGAACAGGTTCGGGTAGCTCGCGGGAGCCCGGGCGTAGAGGTCCGGCACCACCGGGAGCCGGCCGATCTCGGGAGAGAAGAGCCGCAGTTGCCCCTCATCGGAGAGGAGGTACTCGACGAAGGCGCGCGCGTTTTCGCCGTTCGGCGCCCCCTTGACCACGGCCACCGAAGCGGGAACCACCGAGGTCAGCGAGGGATAGGCGAACGCGATGGGGTGACCCGAGGCGATCGCGCTCAGACCGAAGAAGTCGATCACCACGCCGATCCCGTACTGGCCGGAGATGACGGCCTCCGGCACGCCGAAGCTCCGCTCGGTGACCGCTCCCATGTTGCCGCCCATCTGGAGGAGCAGCGCCCACCCCTTATCCCAGCCGTACGCCTGCAGGATCACCTCGATGGTCAGGTGCGTGGTCCCGCTCCGGCTGGGCGCGGAGATCACCAGGTGGCCGTGGTAGCGCGGGTCGGCGAGGTCGGTCCACTCCTTCGGCGCGGGGAGCTTGTGGAGCTCGAGATACCGCGTGTTCCACATGAGACCATAGCCCGAGACCGCGAACCCGAAGTAGTGCCCGTCCGGGTCGTGAATGGGAAAGGTCCCGATGCTCTTGGGGATGCGTCGGAGGAGGGCCTCCGGCATCCTCACCTTCTCCAGCAGCCCTTCCGCTTTCAGGACCTGGAAGGCGTCAACAGCCGACGCCCAGAAAATGTCGGCGTCGGGCCGGGCGCGCGTCTCCCGGAGGTAGGTCATCGCGGCGTTGGTCTGCTGGGGCTTGATAATGACGCCCACGCCCGGCCGGGCCGCCTCGAACGCCTTCTTGTACGCCTCGAAGAGCTCCTTGGGAAAGGACGTGACGATCACCAGCTCCTTGGTCGCCGCCGAGGCCGACGACGCTTCCAGAACCAGGACCAAGCCGAGGGCGAGAAACCGCAGGCATCCCCGCATACCCCCTCCGGTCATTCGGCGGTTGTCACGGCCCAATCCGGCGCCCATTATAGATTAAGGAGACTCCACACGGCGGATCATCGCGGGCCCTCTCGCCCCGCCCCGCGGCGCAGCAGCACCTCCATCGCGGGGAGGGCGTCGAGCAGGACGTCACCGACGATCTGGAGGCTCGTGGGCGACAGCTTGTCGAGCGTGTCCTGGGGCGTGTGCCAGTAGGGTCCGTAGTTGAAGTCAATGACGAGCGCCGACGGGATCCCGGCCTTGAGAAACGGCACGTGGTCATCCTCGACGGCCAGGACTTCGTCGAGGAACTGGGACTGGTGACCGAGCCGCCGGGCGCTGCCCCAGAGGACGTCGGTGAGCCAGGCGGTGGAGGCGGCCTCGCGCCGGATGTCGAGCTCTCGATCCCCGATCATGTCCACCACGACGACCGCCCGCACTCGCGTCAACCGCCCGTCCCGGACGAGGGACTGGACGAAATGACGTGAGCCGTAAATCCCGTCGGTGGGGCTCCACTCCCGGCGCGCCTCCTCGCCGTCGAACAGGACGATCCAGTAGGTGAACTCGCGGCGACGCTTGCCGAGCGCCCTGGCCAGCTCGAGGAGCAGCCCGCTGCTGGAGCCCCCGTCGTTCGCCCCTAGGAACGCGAACGTCGAGAAGAATTTGGTGTCGTAGTGGCCGCCCAGCACGATGACGTCGGGCACGCGACCGGGCAACTCGCCGACGACGTTGACCATGCGAATGGCGCCATCGGGCGTCTGGACCGTGAAGGGCTGTTCGCTGACGCGGGCGCCGGCGCCCTTCAGTTCCTGGACGATGTAGGCGCGGGCCCGGGCCAGGGCCGGCGACCCCGACGGGCGCGGGCCGAATCCCACGAGCCGTTCCACGTGCGCCATGGCGGCCTTGCCGTCGAAAGCCGGACCAGCCGCAAACGCGACCGGCGCCAGGAGCGCTGTCGCCAGAACAGCCAGGAGCCGGCTCACCGGCGCGGCCCCTGCGGCTTGACCCCGGCGGCGCCGTAGAAGTTCAGCGTCATGACGAAGGTCCTCGCGTACGCCTGTCCCTCGATCCCGGCCAGCCAGCGCTCGGCCTGTCGTGCGCTGACGAGGCCGAACTTCACCGCGTTCTCGGCGCGTCGCTCGAGAAAAGTCCGGCTCCAGGGCTCGAACGTCGTGTCCTGATAGACATCCGTGAGGAGACGGACGGAGTCGAGGCCGAGGCGCCGCAGCATCCGATAGAGGGTGCGGCCGCTCCAGGGGTCCGCGTAGATCTTCCGCGCCACGCCGTCGAAGATTTTTTCGGTGAGCGGCCGGTCGGGGTGGTCGAGCGCCAGCGTCCCGAAATCCTGATCCTGTATCGCCACGACACCCCCCGGGCGCGTGACGCGGATCATCTCCTTGACGATCTCCGGGGCCTTCGGAACGTGCAGGAGGACGGTCACGGCCAGGGTCGCGTCGAAGGCACCGTCGCGGAATCGGAGGCGCGCGCCGTGACCGACCTCGAAGCGGACGCGGGGGCCCAAGCCGCTCTCGCGTGCCAGCCGCCGGGCCTCCCGCACGAAGAGGCGGCTCGGGTCCACCCCGAGCACCGAGCCCGTGGGTCCGATGAGGGCGGCCACGTCCCGGGAGACCACGCCCGTGCCGCTCCCCACTTCCAGCACCTTCCAACCCGGACGCAGCCCGGCAAAGACCAGAAACCGCCGACGCAGCCGGACCTGGGTTGGTGTCCTCCCCCGCGCCTCCAGGCTCTTGACCATCTTGAGCGGGTCGACCTGGCGATCAACGGCGCGGTAGGGATCCGGGTGATGGGCCATCGGCTCACGCGAAGTACTGGGGGCAGATCTCCGTCAACAGCGCCAGGAGTCCTCCCGCCCCGGGCGACGGGGCCACGCGGTCGGCTCCGGCCCTCACGTTCGGCGGCGACGTCGGCATCGCGATCCCGAGACCCGCCGCCCGGATCATCTCCAGGTCGTTCTCCTGGTCGCCCACCGCGATCGCGCGAGCGAGCGGGATTGCCAGGTGGTCGGCCACCACCCTGAGGGCCTCCCCCTTGGAAACTCCTCGGGGCAGCAGCTCCAGATAGTCGGTGCGGCTCAGAACCAGACGGCCGGCAGCGTCCGTGGCCGGCCCGAGCTCGGCCCGCAGCGTGGCAAGATCCGCGGGATGGCCCATGAAGAGGCACTTGATGAAGGAACCGGCTTTCAGGAAGGATGCCGGGTCGGCGATCGTCTCGGCGGTCACTCCCATCTCCTGACAGTAGGTCCGGACGGGGTGCGTGAGCTCGAGACAGTAGAGCGCGTCGTCCCGATAGAAAAGCGGGTGCACCGGCGCGTTGGCGTAGATGGGATAGATCTCCCACGGGAGCCCGGGGGGGAGCCCGGTCATGCACAGGTTTTCTCCCGTCCCGGGATCCCGCACCAGGGCGCCGTTGTAGAGGATCACCGGCGCCCGGACGCCAAGCCGCTCCCAGTACGGCCGCGTGGCGGCAGGCATGCGCCCCGTCGCCAGCGTGACCGCGCAGCCGCGCTCCACCGCCCTTCGGACGGCGGTGACCAGCGCCGGGTCCAGCGTCAGGGAACGGTCAAGGATCGTCCCGTCCAGGTCAAGGACGACAAGCTCGAAGGAGGACATGCTCGGGGGCCCCTCGCTCACCGCTCGCCGCGGATCGCGGCAAAGCGCGCCGCGCATTCGCGGCTGCAGAAGTAGTGGGTGGTCCCGGCGAGCTCGCGGGTCACGGCCCTCGAGCGGAGGATGTAGGTGTCGCACACGGGGTCTTTCACGAGCTCGCCCCGCCTCCCCATCGCCGTCCGGGCACCACCGGACGAACGGCCTTGGCGCGGCAAGAAGCGCCGGAGGATCGGCCAGAGCAGGAACGCGACAAGGAGGAGCCACCCGAGGAGGAGAAGACCGCGCATGGGGAATCAGACAGAATCGGGACGAATGGAGAGCGTCCGGAGGAACTCCCGATCCTGAGGAGTGAGGACGACGTCTTCGGCTGGGGGGGTCTCGGCGCCGGCACCGGCGAAGAAGATCGCCGTGTCGGCTCCCCGCTTGAGGATTTCTTCCACGGTTTCGCGCGCGGCCTCGGTGGCGGCGAGGGAACACTCGATGGCCCTGAGCAGCTTTCCCATCAGTCCGGCAACGTGCCTGTCGCGCGGCATCCCGGGATAACCATACCGGTCGCCTCACGGTCTGTCAATTCCTGATATCCTACAGCGGAGGGAGGAGCCCATGAGCCGAGAAGGGTGGACGTTCGTCCGCTCCACGCCGATTCACTCTCGCGGGAAGCTCACGCTCAGAGAGGACGTCTGGCGACTCCCCAACGGTGACGAGGCGACGTACCCGATCCTGGCGGTGGGCGTCACGGTCGGCGTGGTGCCGTTCGTGGGGCGGGACCAGGTCGTGCTCGTCCGTCAGTTCCGCCACCTGACGCGGGAGGAGTCCTTGGAGCTGCCCGGCGGCGGGGCGCTCCCGGGCGAGTCGCCGGAGGACGCCGCCCAGCGCGAGCTCCGCGAAGAGGGCGGCTACCGCGCCGGCCGCCTCACTTTCCTCTGCCGCTTCTCCCCTTCCAACGCCTACCTCGACGAGACCGCCTACTGCTACGCGGGCGAAGAGCTTCTGGCCGACCCGCTCCCGTCCGATCACGACGAGTTTTTCGAGCGCCGGGTCGTCCCGTTCCGCGAAGCGCTGGCGATGGCGCTGGACGACCGGATCACCGAGTCGGTCTCCAAGGTGGCCCTCCTGGCCGCGGGTCTCAAACGAGGGATCAGGCCCTAGACCCTGTTACAATATTCTACGAGGTGGCGCAGGATGGGTGACCGTTCCCCGACGCTCCTGTGCGTTGACGACGATTCGGGGGTCCTTCAGCTCCTGAAGGATCACTTCGCCCTGAAGGGGTTCGCCGTCGTCACGGCCGCCACCGGCGTGGAGGCGTTCCTCCAGGTCGCCCGCTGGCGCCCCAGGGCGATCATCCTCGACCTGTTCATTCCCCGCCTCGGCGGCCTCGAGGCGCTGAAACGCATCAAGAAACTCGACCCCACGATCGTGGTGGTGCTGATCAGCGGGGTTCCCGAAGCGCTGGAAGTCCTCGGCGAGGCCGGACTCCGGGTAGCGGGGGCTTTCGCGAAGCCGGTGGAGCTGGAGCAGCTCTCCGACGCGCTGGCCAGGGCCGGCATCCGGCCGGCCGAGGCACCCGCGGGAGTCGACCACCGGGCCCGACCAGCCCCGCCCCCGTCCAGGCTCCGCGCCCTGGTCGTGGACGACGAGCCGGTGGTCCGGGAGATGCTCACGGAGTACCTGAACGAGAACGGCTTCGATGCCCTCGGGGTGTGGGACGGCGAAGAGGCCCTCCGCCGCATCCCGGAGTTCCGCCCGCACGTCGTCCTGCTGGACATCCTGCTGCCCGGGCTGAGCGGGGTCGCGACGCTCCGCCGCATCAAGGCTCTGCTCGATGAGACCTGCGTGGTCATGATCTCCGGCCTCGACGACGCCGAGACCGCCCAGCGGACCCTCGACATGGGAGCGGTGGACTACCTGCACAAGCCGGTGGACCTCGGGAAACTGGACGCTCTGTTCGGGATCCACGGCGAGGCCTAGACGGTCGGTCTCGGTCAGGCCCTGGTTTTCTCCCCCTTGGGGTCGTACAGGGGCTCCTCGCTGACCACGGCGGGGACGGCCTGTCCGAACACCTCGACTGCGAGGGCTGTCCCGGGCGTCGCGGCGGCCGCGGGAACGTAGCCGTAGGCGATGGAGGTTCCGACCGTGTAGCCGTAGCCGCCACTCGTGACTCGGCCGACGGCCTGCCCGTCGCCGAGAATCGGCTCGCCGCCGAAGGCCACGGCAAGCGGGTCGCCCAGCGTCAGACAGACGAGTCGCCGCTCGATCCCCCGCTCCCGCTGGGCGACCAGCGCCGCGCGCCCGATGAAGTCCCCCTTGTCGAGCTTGACGCAGAAGCCAAGGCCCGCCTCGTAGGGGGTGTATTCGGGCGTGACCTCGGCGCTCCAGTAGCGATATCCCTTTTCCAGCCTGAGCGAGTCGATGGCGCGATAGCCGGCGGCCACCAGACCGGACTCCTGCCCGGCCTCCCACAGGGCGTCCCAGACGGCGAGGCCGTCCGCCATGGGAGCGTAGATCTCCCAGCCGAGCTCGCCGACGTAGGTCACGCGGAGCGCCAGCACCTCCACGCCCCCCACCCGGATGCGACGGGCGGTGAGGTAGGCGAACGCCGCGTTCGACAGGTCGGCGTCGGTCGTCCGGTGGAGGATCTCGCGGGCGCGCGGCCCCCAGAGGCCGATCGTCGCGTAGCGATCGGTGACGTCTTCCGCCGAGACCGAGCTGTCGCCCGGCAGGTGGGAGCGAATCCACGCCAGGTCGTGCGGACCGAAGGCGCTCCCGGTGATCAGGAAGAACCGGTCGGGCCCGAGGCGGGTCACGGTGAGGTCGCACTCGATCCCGCCGCGCTCGTTCAGCATCTGGGTGTAGGTGACCGAGCCGGCGGGCTTGTCCATCTGGTTGTCGGTGATCCTCTGGAGCGATGCCAGCGCGCCCGGGCCCGACACCTCCAGCTTGCTGAAGGACGTCTCGTCGAAGAGTCCCGCCCGCGCGCGCGTCCACTGGTGCTCGGCCTCGATCGCCGGCGACCAGTGGCGGCGCTCCCAGCCGCGGGGGTGGTGCGTCGGCGTGAAGCCATCCACGTTGACCTCGAACCAGTTGGGACGCTCCCACCCGGCCTTCTCCCCGAAGGCGCAGCGAAGGGCCCGGAGCCGTGGGTGGGTCGGCGACAGCCTGAGACCCCGGCCCGCCTGCCGCTCTTCGAACGGATAGTGGATGTCGTAATAGGTGGAGTAGGTCTCGACCACCTGCTTCTGTGTGTGCCCGACGTCGGCGTACTGGCCCCCGAACCGCCGCAGGTCCATCCGCCAGAGGTCCAGGCCCGGCTCTCCCTCCACGATCCACTCGGCCATGACTTTCCCCACGCCGCCCGCCCCCGCGATCCCGTGGGCGCAGAAGCCCGCCGCCACGAAGAAGCCCCTCACCGCCGGCGCCTCGCCCAGAAGAAACTCGCCGTCGGGCGTGAACGCCTCCGGGCCGTTGATGAGGCGGATCACTTCCGCTTTCGCGATGTCGGGCACGCGGGACACCGCACCCTCCATCAGCGGGCCGAAGCGCTCCCAATCGGGGGTCAGGAGGCGATGGGTGAAATCCGGGGGGATCCCGTCGAGTCCCCAGGGCGCCGGCTCGCGTTCGTAGCCGCCCATCAGGAGCCCTCCGACCTCCTCGCGGAAGTAGACGAGCCGATCCGGATCGCGCATCGTGGGGAAGTCCCGCCGGACGCCGTCGATCGGCTTGGTGGTCAGGTACTGGTGCGCCATGGGAACGACGGGAATAGGGACGCCGACCATGCGCCCGATCTCGGGCGCCCAGATTCCCGCGGCGTTGACGACCACCTCGGTCGCGATCGTGCCGTGATCCGTCGCGACCTCCGAGACCCGTCCCTTCGTGACGATGATCGCCTGGACGCGCACGCCGGTGCGGAAGGCCACGCCATGCCGGCGCGCTCCCTCGGAGAGAGCGTACGTCAAGCCGGCAGGATCGATGTGACCGTCGGTCGGGAGGTAGGCGGCGCCCTCCAGGCCGTCGGGACTCATGAGCGGGAAGAGGTCCACGGCCTCGCGCGCGCTGACCAGGGCCAGGGGGAAGCCGAAGGTCCGGGCCCAGCCGGCCTGGCGCTTGAGCTCCTCCATCCGCGCACTCGACGAGGCGAGCCTGAGGCTCCCCACTTTCCGCCAGCCCGGATCGCGGCCCGTCTCCTCCCGGAGCCGGTCGTAGAGCTCCACGCTGGCCATGTTGATCCGCGTGAGAGCGACGGAGGATCGGAGCTGCCCCACGAGGCCGGCGGAGTGGAAGGTGGAGCCCGAGGTCAGCTCGCCCTTCTCGAGCACAACCACGTCGCGCCAGCCCATCCGGGCCAGATGGTAGGCGATGCTACACCCGGCCACGCCGCCCCCGACAATGACCACCCGTATGTGGTCAGCCATTCAGGTTCCGCTCCTCACTTCACGCAACATGCGAGCGAAGGCGCGACCCGACCGCAAGGGTCGGGTGCCCGTAGAGGTCGCTCGCTACCGCTCGCGCGTCCGCCAGGCATCCCGGCGGTCGGGTCGTCATGCCAGCGACCCGGTCCCCATCACGGTGAGCTGGTCGGGCGCCGTCTGGGTCCAGGCCTGGGCGCGCCGCGTGACCCGGCGCATGGCGAGCCAGTACACGAATCGCACCGCCAGGCCCACCGCCACGATCAGGACCGAAAGGGCGGCGGCCTGTTCGGTGTCCCCGGCGTCATCCATCAACAGCACGGCCACTGCAGCGAGCTCCGTGCCCGGGGCGACCAGGAAAACCACCGCCGAGAGTGTGACCATGGCGTTGAGGAAGAAGTACATGCTGATCGCGATGATGGACGGCAGCGCGATGGGCACCGTGACCCGCCAGAACGTCTTGTAGAATGGCACCCCCATGGAGGCCGCCACGTTCTCGAACTCGGCGTCCATCTGCTTGAGCGACGTGGTGGCGGTGAGGAACGGGACTGTGAAGTAGTGGACGAGGTTGGAGATGATCAGAATGGCGAGGGTCCCGTACAGGCGGTTGAGGATGCTCCCTGAAACGTTGAACGTGAAAATGTAGGCCAACCCGAGCACCATCCCCGGGATCGACAACGGCAGGAGCGAGATCATGTAGAGTGGCGTGCTCGCGACGGTCCGACACTTCTCGACCAGGTACGCCCCGATAAAGGCGATCGCCGTCCCCACGACGGCGGTGAGGAGCGAGACGTAGATGCTGTTCAGCAAGGGGGTGTAGACGTACACGGTGCCAAACAGGCGCGTCCAGACGCCCACAGCGTCGAAGCTGTAATGCTTGAGGGTGAGGGTGAGGTTGTAGGGCCATCGAGCGACCAGCGATACAACCAGAGTGACCAGGTAGATGCTCGTGATGCTGGCCGCAATGATGACGCAATAGGCGAACAGGCCCCCCTCCACCAGCGGGTTCTTCCTCGGCTCCAGCGGCTTGGCGGACGAGCTGACTAACGCGTACTGCCGCCGCTGGACCAGGCGGTCCACGACAAACGCGACGAGGGCGGGAATCAAGAGCACCACCGACACCGTGGCGCCCATGGTGAAGTTCTGCTGGCCGATCACCTGGTTGTAGATCTCGGTCGCCATCACGGAGAATTTCCCTCCGATGATCTTGGGCGCGCCGAAGTCCGTGATGACCAGGGTGAAGACGACGAAGCAGGCACTCATCAGCCCGTATTTGACACCGGGGAGGGTCACCGTGAAGAACGTCTTGAGCCGGGAGGCTCCCAGCGCCGCCGCCGCCTCGTACAGCCGGGCATCTGAGGCACTCAACGCGGCAATCAGGATCAGCATGGCGTGGGGAAAGCAGTAGAACACTTCGGCCATGACGATGCCCTTGGCGCCGTAGACCCCGATGTTGATGCCCGTCGTGCGCGTCCAGATCCCGTTGTTCCCGAAGAGGAACACGAACGCGATGGCCTGGACCATGGAGGGCGCGAAGATGGGGAGCATCGCGATGACGCGGAACACCCCTCGCCACGGCATGAGGGTACGCGTGAGGGCGTACGCGTACACAAAGGCGAGGCCGACCGTGATGATCATCGCCACCACCGACACGTACAGGCTGTTGGTGATCGAGGCGGCGATGGCGGGCGTCGAGAAGTAGCGGACATAGTTGGCGGCGCCGATGAACCCGCCGTCGTTGTCGAGCAGGCTGCGCCAGAGCACCTGACTCATCGGATAGAGCACGAAGAAGTAGAGAAAGAGACCCAACAGGCCGATCAGGACATAGCGCAGCACGGTCTGGCCATCCAGCCGGTGGCGGACCGTGCTGTCGGGAATTGCCGCGGCGGAAGCGTCGGCGGGGAGGATGGCCACCGGGGTCAACCGCCGTCGGAGAAGATCCGGAGCGCTTCAGGTTTGAGCGCGAGGGGGAGCTCGGCCCCCTCACGCACACCCACTTCGGCGAGGGCATTCACCGCGACGTCGCATTCCAGGGTGGGCGTGGTCTCGCCCGGCAGGGCGAGACCCAGGCGGCTGAAGGCACCCAGAAACTGGATCGCGCAAACTCGCGTGACGATCCGGTTCTCCCCGTCCCGGGCAGCCGGGCCGATCAGGATCTCTTCAGGACGGATCGCCAGCGTCAGGCGGGATCCGACCGGCAGCCGCGGGCCCGGTCGATGCCGCAGTTCCACGGAGCCGACCCGAGCCCAACCGGGCTTCTCGCCCGCCGTGGCCTGGATGAAGTTCATGTGGCCGACGAAGCGAGCCACGAACAGGGTAGACGGTTCGGTGTAGATCTCGAACGGGCTGCCGATCTGCTCCACCACGCCGTGGTTCATCACCACGATGCGGTCGGCCATCGTCAACGCCTCTTCCTGGTCGTGGGTCACCATGATCGTCGTGATGCCCAGACGGCGCTGAAGGGCCTTGATCTCAAGCCGGAGAGACTGGCGAACGCGGGCGTCCAGGGCGGAAAGGGGCTCGTCCAGCAGCAGCAGCGACGGTGACGGGGCCAGCGCCCTGGCCAGGGCCACGCGCTGCTGCTCGCCGCCCGACAGCTGCGCCGGATACCGGTGCTTGTGGGGGCGCAGGTGAACGAGGTCCAGCAGTTCGTCCACGCGTTCGGCAATCCGAGCCCGCGGGACCCGTCGCGTCTCGAGGCCGTACGCGACGTTTTGGGCGACGGTGAGGTTGGGAAACAGGGCGTAGGATTGGAAGACGATGCCGTAATTCCTCTCGCTGGGCGGGAGGGACGAGACATCCCGCCCTGCCATCCCCACGACGCCGACGTTCTGGCGCTCGAGACCGGCGATGATGCGGAGAAGGGTCGTCTTGCCGCAGCCGCTCGGACCCAGGAAGCACACGAACTCCGCATCTCCCACCGAGAGCGAGATGCTCTTGAGTGCGACGACGCTGCCGAACTTCTTGGCAATGCCGTCCAGGTCGACGGCGTGGGGACGAGGCTCAGGGGAAGCCATGCAGGGACGATCCCGCCGCCCGCGTCAGGACGGGCGGCGGGACCTGGTAGCGCTCTTCGCTACTTCGCGTACCGCTTCGTCCACTCGGCCAGGATGCGGTTGTAGTTCTTGCCGGACCAATCGAAGTCGTTCGGGTACACGACCTTGCTGATGTCCTTCGGCAGCCCCTCGGGCACCGGGAACCCCGCCACCGCGACTGCGGCCCAGTACTTGGCGTAGAAACCCATGGCCTCATTGGAGATCGCCCAGTCGAGGAACTGCTTGGCGGCCGGGTTGTTCTTGCCCTTCCGGGTCAGGCCGTTCGCCTCCAGCTCGTAGCCGGCCCCTTCCTTCGGGATCACCATCTCGACCGGGCTCCCCTTCTTCTTCATCGCCTGGGCCACGTATTCGAACGACACCCCGATGGCCCGCTCGCCGGCCGCCGCGTCCTTGCAGGGCTTGGAACCGGACTTGGTGTACTCGGCGATGTTCTTGTCGAGAGCATCAAGGTACTTCCAACCCTCGCTCTCGCCCATCCGCTGGAGGATGGACACGACCGAGAGATAGCCGGTGCCCGAGCTGTTGGGGTTGGGCATGACGAGGTGCCCCTTGTAGACCGGCTTGGTGAGATCGGCCCACGAGGTTGGCATCGGAAGGTTATTCTTCTTCCCCACCTCGGTATTGACACAGAAGGCCGACATGTAGATGTCAATCCCCACCCAGGAGGGGGGGGTGGTCTTGTCCCGGAACAGCGGCTGGATCCGCTCGAGCCCCTTGGGCGCGTACGGCTCCAGCAGTCCCGCGTTCTTGAAGATGAGCATGTTGGTGGCGGCGACTCCCCAGATCACATCGGCCTGCATGTTGTCTTTCTCGGCCATGAACCGGGCCGAGATGTCGCCGGTGGAGAACCGCAGCATCTTGACATCGATGTTCGGGAGAGACTTTTCGTACCCCTGCTTGTAGTCGGTGATCTGCTCGTTCTCGAGCGCGGTGTAGATCACCACGGTGTCCTTGGCCGCTGCCGGGCCGGCGAGCGCCGCGCCCGAGAGCATGGCCAAGGCCAGAGCGAGGACGACAAGACGGCGGCTGGGTCTCCTCATAGAAGCCTCCTTTGTGTGAGATGCGACGGACAGGAGCCTATCACGAAACACGTCACAGCGCTGTTACCACCTCACGGCCGTCGCACCCCGAGCTCGATGAGCGAGGCCTCGACGGCGGCCACGACCCCCTCCATGTCGGCCGGGGTGAGGGTTCCCATGTTGGAGACGCGGAAGGCGAATTTGCGGATCTCTCCCTGCCCCGCGTAGATGATGTAGCCCCGGCGTTTCATCTGGTCGTGGAGGGCCTCGTACTCGAGCCCCGGAAGGAGCCGGAAGGTGGTCAGGATGTTCGAGCGCCCCTTCTCCGGCACGAGGATCTCGAAGCCGAGCCGGGCCATCCCCTCCCGGAGCACGCGGGCATCGTCCGCGTATCGCTTGACCCGCGCCCCGACCCCCTCGGCCTCCAGCTCCAGGAGCGCCTGTCTCAGGGCGTGGAACACCTGGATCGCCGGGGTGAACGGGGTGTTGTCCTGCTCCTGGGCGACGTAGTGGGAGTAGAGATCGAGGTAGACGCTCCGCGGGTCGGCCCCCTTCAACGCCTCCACGGCGGTCCGGCGGCAGAGAGCGAACGCCACGCCGGCAATCCCCTGCAGACACTTGTTGGCGCTGGCCACGACGAAGTCCAGCCCCTCCTGCCCGACCTCGAGCGGCTCCCCGAAGAGCGAGCTCATGGCATCCACGATCACCCGGCGACCATTCCGCGCGGCGACGTGGACGACCGCCGACACGGGGTTGAGCAATCCCGTCGTCGTCTCGTGATGGACCAGCGCGACGTGGCTCACCTCCGGCCGGGCCCGGAGCCGCGCCTCGACGTCGGCCGGGCTGACCGGGGTGACGTTGTCGAGCCGGACCACCTCCGCGGGGATCTGGTGCGCCTGGGCGATCTGAGCCATACGGCGCCCGTAGACCCCATTGTCCACGATCAGGAGCGCCCGGTCGGGGCGCACTACCGAGCAGAGCACCGCCTCGACAGCCGCCGTCCCGGAGCCGGTGAAGGCCACCGCCACGAACTCCCGGCCCCCTCCCGCGAGGCGGACCAGCTCTTCCCGGCACTCGCGCATGAGCCGGAAGAACTCCGGCTCCCGGTGGCAGAGGTCGGGCATCACGAGCGCCTGCTTCACCGTCGGCGTGGTGTTGGCCGGCCCCGGGTTCAGGAGCACCCACGCGCGCTCAGTCATCAGTTCGCTCCGATGAGGAAGGTGGTGCCGACGCTGTTGGGAACGAAGGCGTCGGGCAAAGCCCGCGCGATCTCGTGAACCGCCCGCCACCCGGTGCAGTGGGACGGGACGATCAGCTTCGGTCCGAGCGCCTTGAGCGCCTCGACCGTCGGCCCGATCAGGGGCTCGAAGTGTCGCCCGGTCAGGTGGAAGCCCCCCAGGACGGCGTGCATCACGCCGACGCCCGTAAGGGCCATAGAATGACGCACGACATTGATGATCCCGGCGTGGCCGCAGCCGGAGAGGACCACCAGCCCCTTTCCCCGGACGTTCATCACGACGGCCTGATCGTCGTGGATCAGCGGATCCGGCTTCCATTCGCCGTTGACCTGCGCGAAATGGAACGGGAGTCCCTTCTCGAACTCGGTCGTTCGAGCGATCTGACCCGTGACCAGCGCGAGGCCCCCGAGGAGAAGGGATGCCCCGCGCTCTTCGACGATCTCGACCCCTTCCCGCTCGATCCCCCGCCGGTCCGGCGGCGGGAGCAGCACCACGGGGCCGTCGGGACGGGCGACCTTCCGTCGGAGGAACGCGTCCGGATGTAGGACCAGCGGGAAGCGCCGGCGTCCGGTTCGCGAGAGCAGGCCCATCAGGCCGCCTACATGGTCGGCGTGGCCATGGCTCAGGACGACCGCATGGAGGTCACCGGGCCGGACCTCGAGGACGTCCATGTTGTGGAGGAGCCCGTCCCGCGTCAAGCCGGCGTCGAAGAGGAAGGACTCTTTCCGGTCACCTTTGACGACGGTCACCAGGCTGGAGAAGCCGTGCTCCGCCCTGAGGGTCGAACGCCCCTCTCCGATGGTTCCGGCGATGTCCACCCGCTTGACCCTGTCGCTCCCCACCATCAGGAGATCGAGGGAGACGTCGAGGACGGTGAGGATCTCGACCCGGTCCACCTCGGGGAGTGAAACCGTCGCCGTCACGGGGGCCCTACTGGGCGGTGAAGCCGCCGTCCACGACAAGCTCGGCGCCCGTCATGAAGGACGACTCGTCGGAGGCGAGGAACAGGGCCACGTTGGCGATCTCGCGGGGGTGGGCGATTCGCCCCAGCGGGATGCCGCTCTGGAATTCCTTCCTGAGCGCCTCGGTCAGGTACGGCGCCTGCATCGGGGTCTCCACGATCCCGGGGTGGATGATGTTGCAGCGGATCCCATCCTTCGCGAACTGGATGGCGAGCGACTTCGTCAGCGAGATCAGGGCCCCCTTGGCGGCGGTGTACGCGTCCTGGGCGCGGGTGAACCCGACCAGCGCCGAGACCGAGCCCACGTTGACGATCGAGCCGCCGCCGGCCTTCCGGAGATGAGGGATGCCGTGCTTCGTCACCCAGAAGACCGATTTCAGGTTGATCGCCACCACGCGCTCCCACTGGGTCTCGTCGGTCTCGAGCACGGAGCGGTCGCGGTCCTTCCAGAGAACGCCCGCGTTGTTGTAGAGGACGTGAAGCCCGCCGAACGCCTCCACGCCTTCGGCGATCATGCGCCGGACGTCGGCCTCCACCGCCACGTCTCCCAGGACGGCGCAGGCTTGACCGCCGGCTTTCTTCACCGCCTCGACCGTCTCGTGAGCCGCGTCCTTGTTGAGGTCGGCGACGACAACCCTGGCGCCGTGGACGCCGAACAGGACGGAGGCTTCGCGCCCCATGCCCATCCCGGCGCCCGTGATGAACGCGACCTTCCCCTTAAGCCTCGGCCCCAGCCCGTCAGCGCCCACGGCGGGCAACTCGCCCATCAGATGCACGCCCTCTTGCGCCATGGCGAGAACCGAGCAGCCCAAGGCCCGAGGGAGGAGCCGGCCGGAAGCGTACGCGGTTGTACGTTGAGGACCGGCGACGACCAAGAACGCCGGGATGCGAAGGTTATCGGCATGGCGCGCTAGATCCGTTCAAAGTTCCGCATCAGCTCCCAGTCGGTCACGACCTGGTCGAAGGCCTGCTGCTCCAGGCGCGCCGTGTGGAGGTAGTGCTCCAGCACCTTGGGGCCGAACGCCTCCCGGGCGGCCTTTGAGCGCTCGAGTTCCATAATGGCCTCCCTGAGCGTCTTGGGGACCTGGGGGAGCGTGGCGTCCGCGTAGGCGTTGCCCTCGTAGAGCTTGGGCGGCTTCAGGCGGTTCTTGATGCCGTGGAGCCCGGCGGCGATCGTCGCGGCGAAGGCCAGATACGGGTTCGCGTCGGCCCCGGGGATCCGGTTCTCCACCCTGAACCCGCTCCCCTCGCCGCAAAGACGGAAACCGCACGTGCGATTGTCCCACCCCGAGACGATCCGCGTCGGCGCGAAGGAGCCCGACTGGTAGCGCTTGTAGGAGTTGACGGTGGGCGCGTAGAAATACGCGAACTCCCGCGCCAGGGCCATCTGGCCGGCCAGCCAGTGCTGGAAGAGGAGCGAGCCGTGCGGCTTGCCCCGCTCGACGAAGAGATTTTTCTTGCCCGCCCGGTCCCAGAGCGAGGAGTGGAGGTGGCAGGAAGAGCCGGCCGCGTCCTTCGAGTACTTGGCCATGAAGGTCACCGCGCATCCCTGGAGGTGGGCGATCTCCTTCACCCCGTGCTTGTAGAGCGTGTGGCGGTCGGCCATCTCCAGTGCCTCGGCGTACCGGAGGTTGATCTCCTCCTGCCCGCACCCCCACTCGCCCTTGGAGAACTCCACCGGGACGTCGGCCCCCTCCATGGCATTCCGGATGGCGCGGATCAGCGGCTCCTCCTTGGTGGTCTGTAAAATATGGTAGTCCTCCAGGTACCCGGAGACCGGGGTCAGCCCGTGGTAACGCCTGCCGCGGGCGCCCTCAAAGGTCTCCCGGAAGATGTAGAGCTCGAGCTCCGAGCCCACCTTCACCACGTATCCGGCGCGCGCGGCCCGCTCCACCTGTCGCTTGAGGATCCAGCGCGGCGCCTCCTCGACCGGCTCGCCCTCCTCGGTGTAGACGTCGCAGAACACGAGCGCGGTCTTGGGGAGCCAGGGGATGAGCCGGAGGGTTTTCATGTCGGGGACCATCTTCATATCGCCGTAGCCGCGGTCCCACGAGGTCAGCTTGAAGCCCGGCAGCGGCTCCATCTCCATGTCCACGGTGAACAGGTAGATGCAGGCATGGACGCCTTCGCCCGCCACGTGGTCGAGGAAGTAGCGCCCCACCACGCGCTTGCCCATGAGGCGCCCCTGGCCGTCGGGAAAGACTGTGAGGACCGTGTCCACCTGATCCTTCCGGATCAGCGACTCCAACGTCTTCAGATCGAGCCTTCCCGGCACCGGCGGCTCCTTTCAGAACCCGAAGAGATCGCTCCGGCGATGCTCCAGCGACGGCAGCTCCTTGCGCACCTGCTCCTGGTAGTCCAGGTTGAGCTCGGCGGTCACCACGCACTCCTGGTATGCCGCCCGGGCCAGCACCACGCCCCAGGGGTCGGCGATCAAGGCGTTGCCGTAGCACGCCTTGCCCGGCGGATGGTCCCCCACCTGGGCGGCGGCCAGGATGAACACCTGGTTCTCCACCGCCCGCGCGCGCAGGAGGACTTCCCAGTGGTCCTTCCCGGTTTCGCGCGTGAACGCCGAGGGTACCGTGATCATCTTCGCCCCCCCGACGGCCAGCCGGCGGTAGAGCTCTGGAAAGCGGAGGTCGTAGCAGATCGTGAGCCCGACCGGCATCCCCGAGAGTTCCGCGGCGACCACCTCCCGGCCGGGGGCCATCGTGGTCGACTCGCGGTAGGAATAGCCGTCCACGTCCACGTCGAAAAGGTGGAGCTTCCGGTAGCGCGCCGCGATCTCCCCGTCCGGAGTCATGGCGAGGCAGGTGTTGAAAAAACGGGGCTGGTCGGCCACCCGCTCCAGGTAACTGCCGGCGACGAGCGAGAAGCGGTGACGCCGCGCGATCCCGGCGAGGAAGTCGGAGGTGGGCCCGGGGATGGCCTCGGCCACCTGCGCGTGGCGGTCCCTGGGGCCGAGGTAGGTCCACAGCTCGGGCAGGACGGCGAGCTCGGCACCCCGGCTGGCGGCCTCGGCGAGGAGCCTGTCCGCCTTGGCCAGGTTGGCCGGCTTGTCGTCCCGGCTGTTCATCTGGATCACGGCGACCCGCATGGCCGGTCCCTCCGGAAAGCGGCTCTGGGTGAAGCGGGAGAATAGTACATCAACGGGAGAGGGAACAAAAGCCTGAGACTTACTTCACGTCGATCGGAACCGGGGGAACGAGGAGCACCAGGAGCGCCAGGCAGGCGAGCCCGACAATGCGTCGCCCCGGCGCGAGCGGGGTCACGTCGTCCAGCGGCGGACTGTGGTGGAACCCGATGAGGAAGAAGAGGAGCCCCGCCCACACGATCCAGTTCCACGACCCGGTGACGACTCCCAGCGCCAGGAGGGCGACGAACGTCGCCATGGACACTCTCCGGTGGTAGGCGCCGAAGAGCGCGTAGGCGATCCGTCCTCCGTCGAGCTGGCCGACGGGGAAGAGGTTCAGCGCCGTGACGAAGAGTCCCACCCACCCGGCGAGCCCCACTGGATGGATCAGGACATCCATCCCCGACGGAACCGGCCCCAGCGTCAGATAAATCAGAAAACGCATCAGGAGGGAATCGCCGAAGACCAAACCACCGAAACCCGACGGGATGGGGAGCACGCGAGACCAGGACAGGCCGAGGAGAAGCGCCGGAATCGCGACGACCAGCCCGGCCAGAGGACCGGCCACGGCGATGTCGAAGAGCGAATTCCTGTCGCGGGCGGGAGAGCGCATCTTGATGATCGCGCCCAGGGTCCCGAAGATGAACGGCGGCGGAGCGGGGATGAAGTAGGGCAGGCTCACCGAGGCCTTGTAGTAACGCGCGGTGAAGTAGTGGCCGAACTCGTGGGTGCCGAGGATCGCGAGAAGGGTGAACGCGAAGGGAACGCCGTGGAGCAGCCGCGACGGCTCCGCGAACGGGTTCAGCACCCCGGAGCCCGCCCACACCGTTGACAGGCACGTGGCGAGGAAGAGGAAGAGGTTGACCAGCGGGTTCCCGGCCTCGGTCACCTCGGCGAGCGGCAGCGCCCGGACGAAGACCATCCCCTGCTCCCGCCGGAGGAACGGCGTGTAGCCGAAGGGCTTGAAGCGCGCCTCAAGCAGGTCGAGGGCGCGGGGCGGGGAGACAAGGAGCTCGCCCCCAAACGCGACCGAGAGCCCTCGGAGCTGGCGCTCCTTGACGATGAGGATATCCTCCACGTTTCGCCGGAGCAGATCCTCGAGGGCGAGCACGTCCTCGGGAGGCGTCGCGGAAACAACGAAGCGCGGGCGGGGCCGGAACGGCCAGAGGCGCATGGGTGAAGGTTACCACACGGCGAATCGGTTCACTACGGCCCGGGCGGCGGCAAGTCCGCCCTCGAGGTACACGGCGCCCAGCAGGGCCTCGAACGCCGTGGCGAGCACCGACCTTTTCGTCCGTCCCCCCGTCAGCTCCTCCCCGCGACCGAGACGCAGCAGCGGCCCGACGTCGAGGCGCTCGGCCCAGCGCGCCACGCTCTCCCCGGAGACCACCGAGGCGCGGCGCGGCGTCAGGACTCCCACCGGCTCGTCGGCTGCCGTCTCCCAGAGACGCTCGGCCACAACGAGGGAGAGGACGGCATCGCCCAGGAAGGCCAGGCTCTCGTTGTCACGCTCCGGCGGCTGCTCGTTGGCATAGGAGACGTGGGTCAGCGCGCGGAGCACAAGGACGCGCTCTTTGAACCGATACCCGAGCCGATCTTCCAGCGCCCCGATCGGATCGGCGGGAAGGGACACCTACCCTCTGAAGCGGCGGAAGACGAGCGTGGCGTTCGTGCCGCCGAACCCGAAGGCGTTGGACAGGGCGACCTCCAGCTCCTGCTTCCGGGCCTGGTTCGGCACATAGTCGAGATCGCACTCGGGGTCCGGCTTCTCGTAGTTGATCGTCGGAGGCAAGAGCCCGTGATGAATGGCCAGGATAGTGGCGATGGCCTCGACCCCGCCCGCGGCGCCCAGCAGGTGGCCGATCATGGACTTGGTCGAGGAGACCGCGAGCTTTCGTGCGTGGGGGCCGAAGACTCGCTTGATCGCCATCGTCTCGAACTTGTCGTTGTAAGGGGTGGAAGTGCCATGGGCGTTGATGTAGCCCACCTCGGCCGGGTCGACGGCGGCGTCGCGGAGGGCCTCGGCCATGCACCGGGCGGCCCCGTCGCCGTCGGGGTCGGGCGCGGTCATGTGGTAGGCGTCGGAGGTCATGCCGTACCCGACGACCTCGGCGTAGATCCGGGCGTCCCGCTTGATCGCGTGCTCGAGGGACTCGAGGATCAAGAGGCCTGCGCCTTCGCTCGCGACGAAGCCGTCCCGGCCCGCGTCGAAGGGGCGGGAAGCGCGCGTCGGCTCGTCGTTCCGGGTGGACATGGCCTTCATCTGGCAGAAGCCGGCGAAGGTCAGCTCGGTGATGATGGCCTCTGCACCGCCGGCGATCATCAGGTCGGCATCGTTCCGCTGGATGATCTCGAACGCGTCGCCGATCGAGTGGTTGCCGGTGGCGCAGGCGGTGACCACCGCGGAGTTGGGCCCCTTGGCGCCGAAGCGCATCGAGATGAGCCCCGAGGCCATGTTGATGATCAGCATCGGGATGAAGAAAGGGGAGACACGCCCGGGCCCATGGTCCAGCAGGTCCTTGTGGGAATCGAGCAGTGTGGTGATGCCGCCGATCCCCGACCCCACCAGAACGCCGAAGCGGGTGCGCTCGATCTTCTCGACGTTCAGCGCGGCGTCCTCCACGGCCATGGCCGCGGCGGCGATCGCGTACTTGAGGTACGGGTCGAGCCGACGCGCCTCCTTCTTCTCCATCCACTTGAGGGGGTCGAAATCCCTGACCTCCCCGGCGATGCGCGTCGGCAGGTTCTTGGGATCGAACTTCGTGACCGGCCCGATCCCCGAGCGTCCCTCGACGAGCGCGGCCCAGTACTCCTCGGTGGAGCCGCCCACCGGAGTCAGCGCCCCGAGCCCGGTGACGACGACGCGTCGTGTGCCCATGCTAGGTGTTGTCTTTGATGTACCGGATGGCGTCCCCGACCATGACGATCTTCTCCGCCTCCACGTCGGGGATCTCCAGCCCGAACTCCTCTTCAAACGCCATCACGAGCTCGACCGTGTCCAGGGAATCCGCTCCCAGGTCCTCGATGAACTTCGCGGTCGGGGTCACCTCGTCCTCCTCTACCCCGAGCTGCTCGCAGATGATCTCCTTGACCCGCTCCTCCACCGGTTTCGCCATGGACCCGTCACCTCCAAGGTCGTTTGAGTGTCGAGTGAATCCCGGGACCTTACATGTAGAGCCCGCCGTTGACGTGAAGCACCTGACCCGTCACATACGTTGCTCCGTCGCCGGCCAGAAAGCGCACCACCTCCGCCACCTCTCGCCCGCTTCCGATTCGCCCGAGCGCGACCTGGGCCAGGAGCGCCTTGCGGGCTTCTTCGGGAATCGCCGCTGCCATCTCGGTGTCAATGAGCCCGGGGGCAACCGCGTTGACGAGGATTCCCCAGTGCGCCAGCTCGCGCGCCGCGGTCTTCGTCAGGCCGATGAGCCCGGCCTTGGCGGCCGAATAGTTGGCCTGCCCGGCGTTCCCCATGGCTCCGGCGACCGACGCGATGTTGATGATGCGTCCGCTCTTCTGGCGCATCATCACCTTGGCCACGGCGCGCGTCATGAGGAAGGCGCCCCGAAGGTTGACGCCCAGCACCAGGTCCCAGTCCTCATCCTTCATGCGGACGAGGAGCGCGTCGCGCGTGATCCCCGCGTTATTCACCAGGACGTCAACGCGCGCGAACCGCTCCTTGGTCTCGGCCACGAGCCGCTCCGCATCTTCGCGTCGCGCGACGTCGGCGACCACGCCGAGCACCGGCACACCCAGCCCCTCCAGTTCCTTCGCCGCGGCTGCGAGCCGTGCCGCATCGCGTCCCGAGACTACCACGGAGGCCCCGTCCTCCGCCAGGGACTGCGCCACCGCGCGGCCGATCCCCCGGCTCCCTCCGGTCACGATGGCCACGCGCCCTTCGAGCCCCTTGCCGCCCATCAGCCCTTCCCCAGCGCGGCCAGGGTTTTCTCCAGACTCTCGGGGTCCTCGACGGAATACCCCCGCGCGTCCTTGGTGATGCGCTTGAGGAGGCCGGTGAGCACGCGGCCTGGGCCGACCTCGACGAAGGTGTCGGCCCCCTCGCGGACCATGCGCCCGACGCATTCCGTCCACCTGACGGGGCTGACAACCTGCCGAACGAGAAACGGCACCACGTCCTCGGCGGTCGTCGTGAGCCCCGCGTCCACGTTCCTGACCACCGGGATCTTGGGCGCCCGCACGCGGACCGATGCCAGCGCGGCAGAGAGACGCTCGGCCGCGGGCCGCATGAGCGGAGAATGGAAGGGGGCGCTCACGGGAAGCGGCACGCTCAGCTTGGCGCCGCGCTCCGCCGCCAGCGCCAGCGCTCGCTGCACCGCGCCCCTGTGCCCCGCGATCACGATCTGGGTCGAGGAGTTGATGTTGGCGATCTCGGCGACCTCGTCCTGGCGCGCCTCCAGGCAGATCTGCTTCACGACGGCCGGCTCCAATCCCACGACGGCGGCCATCGCGCCCGTCCCCACTGGCACGGCCTCCTGCATGAATTCTCCGCGTCGGCGAACGATCCGGACCGCGTCGGCGAAGTGGAAAGCGCCCGCGACCACCAGCGCCGAGTACTCGCCCAGGCTGTGCCCGCCCGCGATCGCCGGCGCCACGTCCCGCTCGGCCAGAACCGTCGCCGCCGCCACGCTGGCCGTGAGGATGGCCGGCTGGGTGTTGGCGGTCAACTGCAGGTCCGCCTCGGGACCTTCGAAGGAGAGCCTCGCCAGGTCGAAGCCAAGGGCCTCGTTCGCCTCCTCGTAGAGCGCTTTCACCGCGGCGGAGCCGTCGTAGAAGCCGCGCCCCATCCCCACCGCCTGCGAGCCCTGCCCGGGGAAGACGAAAGCCAGACGCATCACCAGCGGATCAGCGCGGCGCCCCAGGTCAACCCGCCGCCGAAGGCCGCCAGGAGCAGCAGATCGCCCGGCCTGACACGCCCCAAGGACCACGCCTCCTCGAGCGCCACGTAGACGGAGGCCGAGCCGGTGTTGCCGTAGCGGTCGATGTTCACGACGACGCGGTCCATCGGGAACCCGAGGCGCTTCATCGCCGCTTCGATGATGCGGAGGTTCGCCTGGTGGGGGATGAAGAGATCCACGTCCTCCGGCTTGAATCCGTTTCGCTCCAGGATGCGCACGGCGCTCTCCCCGACCATGCGGACGGCGACCTTGAACACCTCGCTCCCTTTCATCTTCGCGTAGTGCAGTCGCTGTTCGACGGTCTCGTGGCTCGCGGGGAGCCGGGAACCACCGGCAGGCTGGTAGAGGAGATCCCAGTACTGCCCGTCCGAGTACAGATCCGTGTCGAGGATACCCGAAGCGTCGTCGGACGGCCGGAGGACGGCGGCCCCGGCCGCGTCCCCGAACAGGATGCACGTGCTGCGGTCAGTGAAGTCGCTGATCCGCGAGAGCGCCTCGGCGCCGATGGCCAGCACCGTGCGGTACTTGCCCGTCTGGATGTACTGGGCGCCGATGGAGAGCGAGTAGATCGACCCCGTGCAGGCGGCGTAGATATCCGCGGATCCCGCGGTCCGACATCCCAGACGGTGCTGAACGAGGTTGGCGGTCGACGGAAAGGCCATGTCGCCGCACGTGGTGCCGACGACGATAAAGTCCACCTCCTCCGGCTCCACGCCCGCCCGCTCCAGGGCCTGCTGCGCCGCCCGGACGGCGAGATCCGAGGTCGCTTCGCTCTCGTCCACGATGTGGCGCTCGCGGATGCCCGTGCGCTGGACGATCCACTCGTCGGAGGTCTGGACCATCCTCTCGAGATCCTTGTTGGTCAGGATCCGCTTCGGCGCGTAGGCCCCGAGCCCGACGATCTTGGCCCGCCTCATTCGCGGCCTCCCTCCCGCCCGTCGCGCCCCAGCATGGCCTCGGCCTCCAGGGCGGTCTTGATGTGCTCGTTCACGTCCAGCTGGACCCACTCCGACGCCACCCGAATCGCGTTCTTGATCGCCTTCACCGGAGAGGCGCCGTGACAGATGATCGAGGCCCCGTTGATTCCGAGGAGCGGCGCGCCGCCCATCTCGGTGTAATCCACGCGCTTCTTGAACCGCGCGAAGGCCGACTTCGTCAGCAGCGCGCCCATCTTCGAGATGGGATCGCGGGCGAGCTCCTGCCTGATCATGACCGCCATCATCTCCGCCATGCTCTCGGAGATCTTCAGGGCCACGTTTCCGGTGAAGCCGTCGGTGACCACCACGTCGCACTCGCCGTTGTAGATGTCCCGCCCCTCAATGTTGCCGATGAAGTTCAGCGACGATGCCCGGAGCTCTTCGAACGCCTCCCGCGTCAGATCGGTCCCCTTTCCCTCCTCCACGCCCACGGACAGGAGCCCGACCCGCGGCTTCGGCTTTCCCAGGATGTCGCGGGCGTAGACGTGCCCCATGACCGCGAACTGGATCAGCTGGCGGGGCTTGGGATCCAGGTTGGCCCCGGCGTCGATGAGGACCGTGTAGCCCGTGAGGCTCGGGAGGACGACGGCGATGGCGGGACGATCCACGCCGGGGAGCACCCCCAGCACAAACATGGCGATGGCCATGGCGGCTCCGGTGTTCCCCGCGGAGACGAAAGCGGTCGCCTCGCCCTCCTTGACGAGCTCGGCCGCGACCCTCAGGGAGGAGTCGCGCTTGCGCCGGAGCGCCAGGGACGCCGCCTCGGCCATGCCGACAACCTGGGAGGCGTGCCGGATCGTGATGGACAGGCTCGCGGCGCGGAGCCGCGAGATTTCCCGCTCGATGGCGCTCTTGTCGCCGACGAGGACGATCTCGGTGCCGTACTCGCGCGCGGCCGCCACGGCCCCTTCGACGACCACGGCGGGACCGTAGTCGCCTCCCATGGCGTCAACCGCGATCCTCATCGGCCAAGGTCTCCAAGCGGGCACGAAGCCCAGGGGACCGTCGGACTATGCCCCTTCGACGGAAAGGATCTCTCGCCCCTTGTAGTACCCACAGTGGGGGCAGACCCGATGGGGCAGCTTGGCCTCGCGGCACTGGGGGCAGACCGAGAGCGTGGGAACCGACAGCTTGTAATGGGTCCGGCGCTTCCGGCCGCGGGTTTTCGAATGGCGACGCTTTGGAAGGGGCATGACGCGTTTCTCCCTATGGTGTGGAAGTTCGAGCCGAGACCCCAGTGGACAGTCGTACCGCGAAGTCCTTGAGGGTGGCCAGCCGAGGGTCGGGCAGCCGCTCCACGCAGGCGCACGGGGTGACGTTCCGGTTGCCGCCGCAGACGGGACAGAGCCCCCGGCAGTCGCTCCGGCAGACGGGCTTCATCGGGAGCCCGAGCTCGGCCTCCGTCCGGATCAGTCGGTCCAGGTCGAGGAGGTCATCGGCGTAGAAATCCACCTCGAGGTCGTCCGGAGCCAGCTCGAGCTCCTCGCCGCGGACGAGGGGACGCGGACAGAACCGGGAGTCCACCTGGGCGGTGACGTCAACCGGAATGGATTCGAGACAGCGGCCGCAGGTCTGGGGCACACGGACGCGCAGGTACCCCTGGACGAGCACATCGTCCTTGTCCCGGAGGACGGAGAGCGACAGCTCCTCGAGCGCCCAGGCCGGGTCTTCGAAGGGATGCGGGAAGTCCCGGACCCCCTCCACCTGAAGTCCCGCGTCGGGAATTTCCGATACCCGGATGATCATGCAAACTCAACTTAAGTTTCGATGAACAAAGGGATTTTTCAAAATCGGCTCAGTATAAACGTCCGCGCCCGAGATTGTCAAGGGAAAGGTGGTTCCTTGACGGGGTAGGAGTCCCCTGCTACATTTCGAGCCGGGGGGTGAGTGTCATGTCGAACATCTTCAAGACGGCCCTGCTCCTGGTGGTCCTGACGGTCCTGTTGGTCCTGATCGGCGGGGCCGTCGGCGGGCAGCAGGGCATGCTCGTCGCGTTCTTCCTGGCCCTGGTCATGAACGTCGCCAGCTACTGGTTTTCCGACAAGATGGTCCTCGCCATGTACGGGGCCAAGCCGATCGAGGAGTCCCAGGCGCCGGGGCTCTACCGGATCGTCCGCACCCTGGCGACCCGCGCCGCGATCCCCATGCCGCGCGTGTACCTGATTCCGAGCGAGACCGCCAACGCCTTCGCCACCGGCCGCAACCCTCAGCACGCCGCCGTGGCCGTGACCGAAGGGATCATGCGGATCCTGGACGAGGAAGAACTCGAGGGGGTGCTGGCCCACGAACTGTCCCACGTGAAGAACCGGGACGTGCTGATCGCGACGATCGCCGCGACCCTCGCGGGCGCCATCACCTATCTGGCCCACATGGCGCAGTGGGCAGCGATCTTCGGCGGGCGTCGGGACGACGAGGAGGAGGGGGGTGGCGTCTTCGGGGCGCTCCTGATGGCGATCCTGGCGCCCTTCGCGGCGATGCTGATCCAGTTGGCGGTCTCCCGCGCCCGGGAGTACCAGGCCGACGCCAGCGGCGCCCGGCTCGCGGGCAAGCCGTCGGGGCTCGCCAAGGCCCTGGGGAAACTCGAAGCCGCCTCCCAGGCACTCCCGATGGACGCGAGCCCGGCGACGGCGCATCTCTTCATCGTCAACCCGCTGAGCGGCCGGACGCTGCTCAGGCTCTTCTCGACCCACCCGCCCATCGAAGAGCGGATCGCGCGCCTGCGCGCCATGCGCGTCTGATCGCGACGGAGACTTCCGTCAAGGCTGATACGATCGGCGCTGAATGCGATGACCCGGGACCTTTCCCCGCCCGCGCCCCAGCACGCCGTTGACATCCAGGGGGTACGGAAGGCATTCGGGCCGAATACCGTCCTGGACCGCGTGGATCTCCGCGTCGACGCGGGCGAGGTGCTGGCGCTGCTCGGGGCGAACGGGTCGGGAAAAACCACGCTCCTGAAGATCCTCGCCACGCTCCTCAGGCCCTCGGCCGGTCGGGGGCGCGTGGCCGGTTTCGATCTGGCGAAAGACGTGGAGTCGATTCGCGCGCGCGTCGGGCTCTTGGCCCACGGCAGTTACGTGTACGAGGACCTGACCGCCGCGGAAAACCTCCGCTTCTGGGCTACCATGGCAGGGCTCCCCGCCGACCAAGCTTCGCTCCAGAGCGCGCTCAGAGCCGTGGAGCTGGATCAGGTGGCGGGCGAGCGAGCGCGGACCTTCTCCAGCGGGATGAAGCGGCGCCTCGCCCTGGCCCGGATCCTGCTCGGTGCCCCGCGCCTCTTGCTGCTCGACGAGCCGTACGCGGGGCTCGATCAGAAAGGCAAGAAGTGGATCGAGGAGGTCATGCTGGACTTCAAGGGCAAGGGCGGCGCCGTGATCGTGGCCACGCACAGCTTCGGGCGCGGACTTTCCGTCGCGGATCGGGTGGCAATCTTGTCCGGCGGCAGGATCGCGCTGGACCGTGCGCGCGCTTCCCTCGACCTGGAGGAACTCCACCGCCTCTACGCGCTCTCCACCGAGAACGGCGCGTGATGTACATGCATCCGAACTGGACCACGCGCTTTCGAGCGCGGGCTTTGCCCGCGCAACCCTCGGGGGGAGGAATCGGGAGGGGGGCAAAGCCCCCCTCCGAGGCATGATGTTCGCGCGGCGCGCCTGGATCGTTCTGTGGAAGGATCTCCTCACCGAGCGGCGGAGCAAGGAGAGCTTGAACGCGCTGTTCTTCTTCGCCTTCCTGCTCCTCCTCCTCTTCGAGTTCGCCCTCGGCCCCGACCGCGAGCGACTCGCCGCCGCTCTCCCCGGCCTCTTGTGGCTGGGTTTCGTGCTGGCCGGGCTCCTGGGGCTGGGCCGGACCTTCCTCGTCGAGCGCGAGAACGACTGCTGGGAAGGGCTCGTGCTGACGCCCGGCGACAAGAGCGCCATCTACCTGGGCAAGCTCGCGGGAAATTTTCTCCTCATGCTGATCGTCGAGGTCGTGCTGCTGGCGCTGTTCGGAATCTTCTACAACGTGGACCTCTGGTCAGCCCTGGCGCCGCTCTCGGTGGTCATGATCCTGGGCACGGCCGGTCTGGCGGCGGTGGGGACGCTCTTCGCGGCCATGACGGCCCGGGTGCGGGCGCGCGAACTGCTCTTCCCGCTCCTGCTCCTGCCGGTCCAGGTGCCGGTGCTCCTGGCGACCGTGAAGGCCACGGAGGCCGTGCTCCAGGGGCTGCCGCTCGCCGAGGTGGGCCAGTGGCTCAAGCTCGTCGCCGCCGCCGACATCATCTACCTCGTCGTGGGGCTCCTCACGTTCGAGTTCATCCTCGAGGCCTAGGACGTGACGCGCTGGCTCGGCTGGCTCGCGGCACTGGGCCTCCTGGCGGGACTCGCCATGGGGTTCGGTTACGCCCCGAAGGACGCCGTCCAGGGGAACGTCCAGCGGATCATGTACCTGCACGTCCCCTCCATCCTGACCGCCTACGTGGCCTTCGCGCTGGTGCTGGCGGGGAGTCTGGGGTTCCTCTTCACCCGTCGCCTGGCGTGGGACAGGCTCGCGCACGCCGCAGGCGAGATCGGGGTCGTGTTCACCGCGCTCACCCTGGTCTCCGGCTCGATCTGGGGGAAGCCGACCTGGGGGACGTGGTGGACCTGGGACGCGCGCCTGACCTCCACGGCCATCCTGTTCGTCGTCTACGTCGGCTACCTGCTGCTCCGCAGCATGGCCGAGGAGCGGGACCGGGGCGCCAGGTACGCCGCCGTCGTCGGGATCATGGGCGCCGTGAACATTCCGATCGTCCACTTCTCCGTGCTCTGGTGGCGGACGCTCCACCAGCCCCCCACGATCTTGAGCCCCGAGCGGGCGCCCATGGCCCCCGCCATGCTCCGCGCGCTGCTGGTGAACGTGGTCGCCCTCCTTCTTGTCTTCCTCTACTTGCTGTCGAAGCGCCTGACCGTGCGCCGGCTGGAGGACGAGCTCCGTGCCTGACCACTGGGGGTTCGTGTCGGCCGCCTACGGGATCGCGGTGCTCGTGCTGTTCGGCTACTGGCGGCACCTGATCCGCAGGGAAGCCGAGCTGCACAAGTGGAAGGCCCGCCAGGAGGGCAGGCGCGCGTGAGCCACCGCGGGAAGTTCCTCCTCGGCGGCGCCGTGATCCTGGGGGCGCTCGGCTACCTGGTGTACGCGGGGGTGAGCCAGTCGGTGGTGTACTTCGTCACGCCGAGCGAGCTCCAGGCCCAGCCGGTGCCCGGCAAGGCGTACCGGCTCGGGGGGTTGGTGGCACCGGGATCACTCAAGTGGGAGGCGCGCAGCCTGGACCTTTCCTTCGTCCTCTCGGACGGCAAGACCTCGGTTCCCGTGAGGCACAAGGGCACCCCGCCGGATCTCTTCGCCGAGGGGCGTGGAGCCGTGGTGGAGGGAACGTGGAGCGGCGAGGGCTACTTCAAGGCCTCGCTGATCATGGCCAAGCACTCCGAGGAGTACAAAGCCCCGCACGGGAACGAGGCGCAGGCCGGCTACAAGGAACTCCTCAACACCCTGAAGGGACCGGGAACTCGATGACCGCCGAGATCGGCTACGCGATGACCGCGGTCGCCCTGGGGCTCGCGCTGTACGGGAGCGCCGCCTGCGCCATCGGAGCCCGGACCAACCGCCCGGTCCTGATCCAGTCGGCCCAGCACGCCGCCATCGGGACGTTCGTCCTGATCGTCGCCGCGATGCTCCTCCTGGTCTACGCGTTCCTCACCTTCGATTTCTCCGTGCGCTATGTCGCGATCAACACCAACCGCGGCACGCCGTTCTACTACCGGATCACCGCGCTCTGGGGCGCGCTGGAGGGCTCCATCATCCTCTGGTCGGCCATGCTGTCGCTCTACACCCTCTTGATCATCGTCCGGTACCGGTCCCGGCAGGCGGAGTTCTACCCGTGGGTGCTCTCGGTCATGCTGGGCATTCTCACCTTCTTCCTCCTCGTGATGACGATTCCCGCGCCCCCGTTCGAGCGGCTCGCGCCGATCCCGCCGGACGGCCGCGGCCTCAACCCGCTCCTGGAGGACACCGGGATGATCACCCACCCGGTGGCGCTCTACCTGGGTTTCACGGGCTTCACCGTCCCCTTCGCCTTCGCCATGGCCGCCCTCATCACGGGCCGGACCGGCGACGAATGGATGCGGGTGACCCGGCGCTGGACCATCGTGGCCTGGTACTTCCTCTCCCTGGGGCTCCTGATCGGTGGCTGGTGGAGCTACCACGTGCTCGGCTGGGGCGGCTACTGGGCGTGGGACCCGGTGGAGAACGCGGCCTTCATGCCGTGGCTGACGGGCACCGCGTTCCTGCACTCGGTGATGATCCAGGAGCGGCGGCACATCCTGAAGCTCTGGAACCTGACGCTGATCATCCTGACCTTCGGCCTCACCATCTTCGGAACCTTCCTGACCCGCTCGGGGATCCTCTCTTCGGTCCACTCGTTCACCCAGGGCTCGATCGGGGCCTTCTTCCTCGGCTTCATCGCCCTGGTCCTCCTGGGTGCGTTCGGGCTCGTCGCCGCCAGGGGCGACCGGCTCAGGGCCGAGGGCAAGCTGGACTCGATCGTCTCACGCGAGTCGGCGTTCCTCCTGAACAACCTCTTCCTCGTCGCCGCGGCCTTCACCGTCTTCTTCGGCACCATCTTCCCGCTCCTTTCCGAGGCCATTCGCGGCGTCAAGGTCAGCGTGGGCGCGCCCTTCTTCAACCTGGTGAACATCCCCATCTTTCTCGCGCTGATCTTCCTGATGGGCGTGGGACCGTTGATCGCCTGGCGGCGCGCCTCCCGGGATAACCTCCGCCGGAATTTCCTCGCCCCCGTCGGAGCCGGCATCCTCGCGGCCGGCGTGTTCCGGCTCCTGGGCGTGGCCAACGCTCTGGCGCTGACCTGCCTGAGCCTGGTCGTCTTCGTCGCGGCCACCATCGTGCTGGACTTCTACCGCGCCACGGGGGCCAGGCTCCGGACGGGAGAACGGCTCCTCCCGGCGATGGGCGGTCTCTTGATGCGGCAGAACCGGCGCTACGGAGGTTTCGTGGTCCACCTGGGCATCCTGGTGGTCGCGCTGGGAGTGACGGGGTCCCAGGCGTGGAGCATCCAGACGGAGACCACGCTCCGGCGCGGCGAGGCGCTCCAGATCGGACAGTACAACGTCCGCTTCGACGGGCTCGCGGCCTCGGAAGAGTCGAACCACTTCAAGGTGACAGGGACCTTCACGGTCGCGAACAATGGCCGCGCGCTCGCCGTGATGACTCCCGCCAAGAAGTTTTATCCCCAGGAGCAGACCCCCATCGCCGCCGTGGACTACCTGATGGGCCTCCGGGAGGACCTCTACCTGGTACTCGGGGACTTCGCGCGGGACGGAAGCCAGGCGACCGTCAAGGTTCAGCTCAACCGCTTCGTCACCCTGATCTGGATCGGCGGGTTCATCCTGACGCTCGGCGCGGCCCTCGCCATTCTCCCCGAGCCGCGGAAGACCTGAGCGCATGCCGGCCCAGCGGACTCCCACGGACGTGGATTCGGACGCGTTCGAGCGCGGGCTCGGCCCGCGCAACCCTCCGGGGGGAGGCCTCGGAGGGGGGGCGAAGCCCCCCTCCGAGGGAATTTGGCGCCGGGGGAAGTGGGCCATCCCGCTCTCGATCATCCCGCTCCTCGTGCTCCTGGCCTACGGCTTCTGGACGGACCCGCGCGCCATCCCCTCGCCCCTCGTGGGCAAACCCGCCGCCCCGTTCTCCGTGGCGCTCTTCGACGGCGGGCGCCTCCACCTGGGGGATCTCAAGGGCAAGGTCGTCGTGCTGAACTTCTGGGCCTCCTGGTGCTACCCGGCCTGCTACGAGGAGGCGCCGGTCCTGGAGCGCGGGTGGCAGACCTGGAAGGATCGGGACGTCGTGGTGGTGGGGGTGGACATCCAGGACACGGAGGAGCCCGCCCGCAAATTCCTCAAGCAGTTCTCCATCACCTTCCCCAACGGCCCCGACCCCACTGGAAAGATTTCGGTGGACTACGGGGTCTACGGCGTGCCGGAGACGTTCTTCATCGACCGCGCGGGCCGGATCCGGAAGAAGCACGTGGGCGCCGTCACCGACGACGTCTTCATGCGCGAGGTCGCGCGTCTCCTGAAGGAAGGCTCATGAGGCGGGCGGCCCTCGCGCTCGCCCTCCTCCTGCCCGTCCTCGCATGGGGCGCGCCTCCGCCCGGCGCCGTGAACGAAGAGACCGTCCGGCAGATCGCCGCCCAGCTCCGATGCGTGGTCTGCCAGAACCTCTCGGTGGCCGATTCCCCCTCGGAGATGGCCAACCAGATGCGCGGGATCATCCGCGAGCGCCTTCAGGGCGGCGACACGCCCGACCAGGTGATGGCCTACTTCGTGGAGAAGTACGGCGAGTGGATCCTCCTCTCCCCGCGTCCCCGGGGGTTCAACCTGCTGGTCTGGACGCTTCCCTTCGCGGGGATCGGAGGGGGCCTCCTGGTGATCCTGATGCTGACGCGGCGGTGGAGCCGCCGGACGCGAGAGCGCCCGGTCGCGGAGCCGGTCGATCCCGCCACGAGGGAGCGGATCCGGCGCGAGATGACGGAGCTCGGACAATGACGGCCGCGGGCCTCATCGCCATCGGGCTCATCGCCCTGCCGGCCGCGGCGTTCGTCCTCTGGCCCTTCTTCCGGCGGGGTGGGGCCCCGGCGGGGCTGCTCCCCGTTCAGGCGGATCGGCGGGACGAGCTCACCGAGGAGAAATCCCTCCTCTACCGGGCGCTCAGGGAACTCGAGTTCGATCACCAGGCCGGCCACCTCTCGAACGACGACTACGCGTCCCTCCGGTCCCGGTACGAGTCGGACGCCGCCCAGATCTTGCAGGCGCTGGACACCCTCCCGCCGGCGCCCCCGAAAACGAAGCCGGGCCGGCCCGCCGAGGGCGGGGCCGCTGCCCGGCCGCGCGCGTGGACCAGAAGCCCCGTCACCCTGATCATCGGGGCCGTCCTCCTCCTGGTGTTCGGCCTGACCCTCGGTCTCGGCGTCGCCCGCTACACCGAGCCGGATCGGACGACGACTCCCCCCGGCAGCCGCCTCCCGGTGCCGATGGATGCGCCGGGCACGGCGGGGCCCTCGCTCGACCCGTCGAAGCCGATCCCTCCCGAAATCTTCCGCGGCATGCTCGAGGCGGCCCACCAGAGCCTGGACGCCGGGCGCTACCAGGAGGCGATCGCCGCCTACCGAGCCGTGCTCAAGCGCGATCCGAAAAACGTGGACGCCATCACCCACCTGGGCGTCATCTTGTCCGTCGCCGGCCACGACGACAACGCGCTCGAGGCCTTCGACAAGGCCATCACCATCGACCCGACGTACGCCCACGCCTACTGGGACAAGGCCCGGATCCTCTACGAGGTCAAGCAGGACGATAGGGGCGCGATTCAGGCCTGGGAAAAGTTCGTGGCGCTCATGCCGAAGGGAGAGGATCGCGACCACGCGCTCCGGATGATCGAGGAGGCCAGGAGCCGGCTCGCCAAAAAGGGACGGTAAGACTCCCGCCTCGTCCCCCCTACTTCGGCTGATAGACCCAGATCTTTCCCGCCGCCGGGAGTCCGAGGACGATCGTCTTGCCGTCGCTCGTGGTCGTGATCGTGCCGGCCCACGGGGCGACTTCCTGGATCCGGAGCCGCATGCCGGGCCTGACGCCGTTCTGCCAGAGGTGCTCGAGGAGCTTCCGGTCGGCCTCGGCCTCCTCGGTGATCCGCTCCACGACGACCGTGGTTCCTTCCTTGGCCTGGTCGAGCGGGAAGGGATGCGCGGCGGACTGGCCGGCCATCCCGGGAATGGGATTGCCGTGCGGGCAGGTGGTGGGCATCCCGAGAATCGCGGCCAGCCGATCCTCCACCTTGGGGGACAGCGCGTGCTCCAGGCGGTGGGCCTCCTCGTGTGCCTCGGTCCAGTCGAGACCCAGCATGTCGGTCAGCCACCGCTCGAGGAGGCGGTGGCGTCTCGCCATCACCTCGGCCATGGCCTTGCCCTTCCTGGTGAGGGCGATCTCCTTTCCGGCGGCGAAGCGCAGATACCCCGAGCGCGCCATGCGCTGGAGCGCTTCGGTCACGGCCGGCGGGGAGATCTTCATGTGCTTGGCCAGCCGCGCCCCGATCACCGGTTTACCGCTCCCGGCCAGGTCGTAGATCGCCGCCAGATAGTCCTGGACGGACGCGGTGGTCTCGGGCGAGCGCGGGCTCATCGCCGCTATGGTAGCACGGGCTCCGCCGCTCGTCGCCGATCCCCCCCTGTGGTATCCTTCCCTCACCCGCCATGACGAAAAAAGCCGACGCTGCCAAGCGCATCGAGGAACTCCGGGAGCAAATCCGCCGCCACGACTCCCTCTACTACGTCGAAAACCGCCCCGAGATTTCCGACGCCGAGTACGACCGTCTCGTCCGGGAGCTCCGGGCCCTCGAAGAGGAATACCCGGACCTCGTCACGCCGGCGAGCCCCACCCAGCGCGTGGCCGGCGAGCCCGTGGACGTCTTCGCCTCGGTGGAGCACAAGGTCACCATGCTCTCGCTCGACAACGCCACCGACGCCGGCGAGCTCCGGGAGTTCGAAGGCCGGCTCAGGCGCGCGCTGCCCGGGGTGGAGTTCAACTACGTCTGCGAGCCCAAGGTGGACGGGCTCGGCGTGGCGCTCCTCTACGAGCGGGGGCGCTTCGTCCGGGGCGCCACCCGGGGAGACGGTCGCGTCGGCGAGGACATCACTCAGAACCTGCGCACGATCAAGTCAATTCCGCTGACGCTCAGGGGAAAGCTCGCTGGCCTCGAGGAGCTCGAGGTCCGGGGCGAGGTCTACATGCCCCGCGCGGCGTTCTCGAAGCTCAACCTGGAGCTGGAGGAGGCCGGCGAGTCTACCTTCGCCAATCCACGCAACGCGGCGGCCGGCGCCGTGCGCCAGAAGGACCCGGCCGTCACCGCGCGGCGCCCGCTCGATATTTTCCTCTACCACGTGAGCCACGCCGCCCCGTTCCCCTTCAAGACCCACTGGGAGGCACTCGAAGGACTCAAGGCCGGCGGGTTCAAGACCAACCTGAAGGCGAAGCGCTGCCGCGATCTCGAAGCCGTGACCGTCTACTGCCAGACCCTCGAGGCCGAGCGCGACGCCCTCGGCTACGATGCGGACGGGGTGGTGGTGAAGGTCAACTCCCTCGAACAGCAGCGGCGGCTGGGCGCGACGGCCCACCACCCGCGCTGGGCTATCGCCTACAAGTTCGCCGCGCGCCAGGGTACCACCCGCGTGCTGAAGATCGAGATCAACGTCGGGAAGACCGGCGCCCTCACGCCGACGGCGCTCTTGGAGCCGGTCGAGCTTGCCGGCGTGACAGTCAGCCGGGCAAGCCTCCACAACGAGGACGAGGTCAGGAAGAAGGACATCCGCATCGGAGACACGGTGCTGATCGAGCGGGCGGGCGACGTGATCCCGTACGTCGTGCAGGTGGTCGCCTCCAAGCGCCCTGCGGACGCGGAGCCGTTCCGCATGCCGACCCGCTGCCCGGTCTGCGGGGCGCGCGCCTATCGCCCCGAAGGCGAGGCCATCTGGCGCTGCACCAACGCCGCCTGCCCGGCCCAGCTCAAAGAGCGGTTGCTCCACTTCGGCTCGCGACGCGCCATGGACATCGAGCACCTGGGTGAGGCCGTGGTGGGCCAGCTCGTGGACAAGGAGCTCGTCCGGGACTTCGCCGACCTCTATCACCTCACCGTCGCCGAGCTCGCCGGCCTCGAGCGTCTCGCCGAAAAGTCGGCGCAGAACCTCATCAACGCCATCCAGGCATCCAAGAGCCGCGGCCTGGCGCGGCTGCTGAACGGCCTGGGGATCCGCTACGTCGGCGAGCGCGCGGCCCAGCTCCTGGCGGCCTCCTTCGCCAGCATGGAGCGCCTCGAGAAGGCACGCGAGGACGAGGTGGCGCAGATCTACGGAATCGGCCCCCAGATCGCCCAGTCGGTCGTCAGGTTCTTCGCCGAGGAGGCCAACCGCCGGACGATCGCGCGCCTGAGGCAGGCCGGCGTGCTGCTGCGCGAGGAGGGAATCGCCGAGGGGCCTCGGCGCCTCACGGGGAAGATCCTGGTCCTCACCGGAGGGCTCAAGAGCATGACCCGTGACGAGGCGAAGGACCTCATCATCAAGCTCGGCGGGCGGGTGACCGGCTCGGTCTCGAAGAAGACCGACTACGTGGTCGCGGGCGAAGAGCCGGGCTCGAAGGCCGACGACGCGCGGCGCCTGGGCGTCCCGACGCTCGACGAGGCCGAGTTCCTGAAGCTCGTCGGCAAAGGGTGACGCCCCTTAAAGGAGTGCTCGCCATGCCCCTGACACCCCGCGAGCTCGACGCGCTCGGCACGATCACCAGCCCCAGCGTGGCCAACGCCATCGAAACCTTCGGCGTGCGGCCGCGCCACGAGGGGTTCATGTCATCCGAGATCCGCGCCCTCTTCCCCGAGCTGGGGCCCATGGTGGGCTACGCGGTCACGGCCTTGGTCCGGGCTGAGCAGTCGCCCCAGGACGGTCACCGGGCGAGCACGTTTGCCTGGTGGGATTTCATCCAGACGATCCCGGCCCCGCGGGTCATCGTCGCCCACGACCTGGACGATCCGCGCGGCCAGGGCGCCCAGTGGGGCGAGGTGCAGGCCAACATCCACAAGGCCCTCGGCTGCGTAGGCGTGGTGACCGACGGGTCAGTTCGGGATCTGGAGGAGGTGCGGGCCCTGGGTTTTCAGTTCGCAGCCGCCCACGTCTCCGTGTCCCACGCCTGGGTCCACATGGTGGACTTCGGTCTCCCCGTGAAGGTCGGCGGGCTCTGGGTGAAGCCCGGCGACCTGCTCCACGGAGACCAGCACGGGATCGTCCTCATCCCGCCCGAGATCGCCGCCAAGATTCCCGAAGGAGTCCAGAAGGTGGAAGCCGCCGAGCGCCGGATCATCGCCGCCTGCCGGGCGGGCGATTTCACGCCGGAGAAGCTGAAGACCCTCTATCGCGAGGTCCGCCCCGGGACCTATTAGCGGAGCCGCTCCGGCTTCAGCCGGTTGACCAGCTGCTCGGCGAGACGGATGGGCTCGGGCACCCGGAAGCGGCAGCACGGCAGAACCCACCGGAGCGCGCCCGTCAGCGAGATCCGGTGGCCGACCGACACGTAGAGGGGACGGACCCCGTCCCGCGTCCTCAGCACAGCCCCGACCCGCTCCCCACGGAAGACGAGCGAGGCCCATTCACCACGACGGCGGCCGGGCTCCGCGTGCTCCCCCACCAGGCGGGATTTGGCGCACCCCACGCTCGACGCCCCCAGCAAGACTCCCAGGTGGGCGGCGAGACCGAAACCGCGCGGGTGGGCGATCCCCTGCCCGTCGAAGAGCCAGAGGTCCGGGCGAACCCGGAGCCGCCGGGCGGCGCGAATGAAGACGGGCCCCTCTCGAAATGAGAGGTAGCCGGGGACGTACGGGAACGTCACGCGACCGGTTGCCCACGCGCGGGCGACGGGCTCGAGTTCAGGGAGCCGGACGACGACAATCCCCGCCCAGATCCTCCGGCCGTCGGGGGAAAACGCGCAGTCACCGCCGGCTACCAGCCGGACCCGCCGCGGCCCCCCCCCGACCTTGAGGCGGCGACGAAGTCTAAGCTGGAGCCTTCGAGCCTCGGCGACGGTGGAGGGCCAGCGGTGACTCCGCCGCAAGGGCATCGCGAACGCATCTCACGGCAGGCTGATACGTCCGCGCGGTGACGGACCAGCTCGGCTCGAGGTCCGAACGCTGGCCGGTCGCGGTGTGTGCAAGGTTAGGCCGGCATCAGAAAGAACATACGCATGATCGCCACGGTCGTCCCTTTGTTAACGGCCCCCTCCACCGTGCCCGCTTTGCACGTCCAGATGTGCCCCTTCTTCGCCGCAAACGTCTTACCGTCCTGCGTCACTTCCAACGAGCCGAGAGTACACTCACAGATCATTGGGTGCTTCATCGTGTCTTGGGGCAACGCTGCCCCAGGTTGGAATGCTGCCTCGACCAGTTGGAGTTTGGGGAAGCCCGGGATCAATGACCCGGCCTCCTTGATGACCTTTACCTTCACCCCCTTTACTTCCTGCGCCAGGGCCGTGCTGCCCTTGCCCATGAGGAGCGCCGACGCGCCTACCAGCCCCAACAGCACTGCCCTGCGATCGAGATCCACCGGCTCCTGCCGCTCCATGGTGTCATCCTCCCCGTAATGAACGAAGCCAAAGTGCCCGCGCGCGCTCCGCTCCCCCCCACGAGGAGCGAGGTCGTGGAGGCAGGCTATGCTCCTGCGGAGGCGATGTCAAGATGGTGCTTGACCACTCCTGAGCCTCAGGCTAGGCTTTGCATACTTTCCCCACGCCGGACGAGAGGATCGCGGGCCTACGGATGTTTCCGGTTCCACACAGGAGGAGAGATCGATGAAACCAGGAGCTTGGCTAGGATTCGCTCTGGCCGTTTTGATCCTCACCTCGTTCACCCCTTCGGTGGCCCAGGAAGTTGTCGGGGTCGAGCATTGGCTCGAGCACGGCGGGATGAAGATCTACCTCTGGGAGAAGTACGCCGGCAGCCCGTCCGGCAAGAAGATCGTCGTCCTGGCCCACGGCTCGGCCACGGCCGGCAAGGAGAGCTTCGACCTGCGGGTTCCCGGGAAACCTTCATACAGCCTCATGGACTTTCTGGCCAGGGAAGGCTTCGACGTCTTTGCCCTCGATACCAGAGGATTCGGCCGCTCCACCCATCCGGAGGCCCACATGACCACCCAGGAGGCGAGCGAGGACCTCAACGCCGTGGTCGATTACGTCCTGAAGCTGAGGGGAGGCTCGAAGGTGAACCTCCTGGGCTGGTCCTGGGGGACGCAGTACGGCGGGATGTTCGTCATGGCCCAGCCCAAGAAGGTCGAGAAGTACGTGACCTACGCCCAGATGCATGTGGACAGCCCGGATATTGCCAAGAGGCGGCCGAGGGTCGACTTTTTCAGGAAGAATCCCTACGTCAGCATCCCCGAAGCCGGCTGGAAGCCCCGCTTCTACTCAATGGCCCCGGCGGAGGCCAACGACACCGATGTGGTTGACGCCTATGCCAAGGCCGCCGCGCAGGTGGAGCGGAAGACGGCCACCGGCCCCCAGCTCGATATGGTTACCATTATGCCCATGCTGAACCCCCGGCTGATCCCCGTTCCCACGATGATCATCCATGGTGAATACGACGACGTGGCGGACCTCAGCGGCCTCCTGCCGTTCTTCCAGCAGCTTCCCAATCGGTACAAGAAGTACGTGGTCGTCCCCGACGCCGGCCACATGATGCATCTGCAAAAGGGGCACCACATCTTCCAGCACGAAGTGGCCAGCTTCTTCAAGGCCCCGTAGGAGGGTTGCCCTTCGCCCAGCGATCTACGCTAGAATAAGCGGACCGACATTTCCCCCGGAGGGCGCCGCTGCTCAAGGTCCAGGTGAACGGGGTGTCTTTGGCCGTCCGCGAATGGCCGGGGAGAGGTTCCACGCTCGTCTGCGTCCACGGCCTCACGGCCAACCACACCTCTTGGGAGAGCCTCGCGAGCGTCCTCACCCCCGACTGCCGGATGATCGCTTACGACCTCCGGGGCCGCGGGGAGAGCGACAAGCCCCCCAAGGGCTACAGCCTGGACATTCACGGGGAGGACCTCGCCGGGCTCCTGGATCAGTTCGGCCTCCGGAGCGCCGTCCTCATGGGACATTCGCTCGGCGCGAGCATCGCGCTCAAATTCGCCGCGCGCTTCCCCCGGCGTGTCAGGAAGCTGATCCTCGTGGACGGGGGCATCGACGTGAGGGCGGAGGTGCTCGATTCCCTCGCGCCCGCGGTGAACCGCCTGGACGTGGAGTTCCCCTCGATGGAGATGTTCCTGGAGCTGCTCCGCGGCCTGCCGATGTTCGCCGGCCGCTGGAACGAGCACCTGGAGCGCTACTTCCGCTACGACGTGGAAGTCCTGCCGGGCGGAGCGGTTCGCTCCAAGGTGGCCAAGCACGCGATCGAAGAGGAGGTGGCCAGCCTCGCGCGGGAGCGGCTCTGGGCGCACCACCACCGGATCCAGTGCCCGACCCTCATCCTCCGCGCCCCGGACGGCCTCCTGACCGCGACCGATTGCCTGATGACCCAGGAGGAGGCGGAAGCCATGGCCCGGGCCATCCGGAAATCCAGGCTGGTCGTCGTCCCCGGCACCAACCATTACACCGTTCTCCTCGGAACCAACGCCCGGGCCCGACGCGCCCTCCGCGCGTTCGTCACCCCATGAGCGACTGGCCGCCCGTCTACGACGACCGCTACCGGCCCGCGCCGGGGTCGCGCTACTGGTTCAAGGATCGGGAACGCCAGGATCCGGAGGCCCGGGAGCAGGGGATCCTCGGAAAGATCAGAGCGGTCATGGCCTGGGCCTGGGAGCGCGCGCCCTTCTATCGAGAGAAGTGGCGGGCGGCCGGGCTCGAGCCGGGCGACATCCAGAGCCTCGACGACTTCAGGAAGGTCCCCATCGTGACCAAGGAGGACCTGCGCGAGGATCAGGCCGCGCATCCGCCGTTCGGCTCCTACCTGGCGATCCCCCGGGAGGAGGTCTTTCACATCCACGGGACCTCGGGGACGACCGGCAAGCCCACCGCGTTCGCCATCGGCAGGGACGACTGGCGGCGGATCGCCAACACGCACGCGCGGATCATGTGGGGATTCGGCCTCCGACCCTCGGACACGGTCTTCTTCGGCTCCTTCTTCAGCCTCTACATGGGAGGCTGGGGCGCGCTCGCCGGCGCCGAGCGCCTCGGGGCCACAGCGTTTCCCTTCGGGGCCGGCGTCCCCGGGCAGACGCTGATCGCGATCAAGTGGCTCAGGGAGATGAAGCCGTCGGCCTTTTACAGCACGCCCTCCTACGGCCTCTACGTCGCCGACAAGGCCCGGGGCGAAGGGATCGACCCCCGGGAGTTCGGCCTCCGGATCCTCTTCTTCTCGGGCGAGCCCGGCGCCGGCATCCCGTCCACGAAGCGCCGGATCGAGGAGGCCTACGGCGGCATCTGTCTCGACACGGGCTCCATGGCCGAGATGACGCCGTGGATGACCAACGCCGAGTGCGAGTTCAGGACCGGCATGCACCTCTGGCAGGACATCGTCTACGCGGAGCTTCTCCACCCGGAGAGCCGGGAGCTGATTCCCTTCGGCAAGGAGGGCGTGCCGGTCTACACGCACCTGGAGCGCACCTCCCAGCCCATGATCCGCCTCTGGTCGGGGGACCTCGCCACCTGGACCGACGACCCGTGCGAGTGCGGCCGCACCTATCCGCGACTGCCGAAGGGGATCTACGGGCGCGTGGACGACATGTTCACCGTCCGCGGCGAGAACATCTACCCGAGCGCCATCGAGGAGGTCCTGCGCGGGATCCGCGGGGTCGGCGAGGAGTACCGGATCATCGTGAGCCGGGAGGAGAGCATGGACGAGCTCGTGGTCCAGGCCGAATACCGGGGCGAGGCCGGCGCCCCCGAGGGGCTCCGGCGCGAGATGGAGACGCGGCTCCGCGCGGTGCTCGGCGTCCGGACGACCGTCCAGCTCGTGCCCCCGGATCAGCTCGAGCGCACCGAGTTCAAAGCCCGTCGGGTGATCGACAACCGGAACCTCTTCCGCGAGCTGACGACCCGCTAGGGAGAAGGGAACGCGAACGGCCATGTTTGATCCCAAGAAGCTCGAGGCGATCCGCCGGGAGCTCCAGGCGTGGGAGAAGAACGAGCTGGCCGGCTTTCAGGCCCGCAAGCCCGAGCGCAAGCGCTCGTTCACGACGCTCTCGGCGAGGCCGATCCGCCGGCTCTACTCGCCGGCGGACCTCGAGGCCTTCGACTACTCCGAACGGCTCGGGTACCCGGGTCAGTACCCGTTCACGCGCGGCCCCTACCCCACCATGTACCGGGCGCAGCCCTGGACGATGAGGCAGATCGCCGGGTTCGGCACGGCCCGCGCGACCAACGAGCGCTTAAAGTTCCTGATCACCCAGGGGCAGACCGGGCTCAGCGTGGACTTCGACATGCCCACGCTCATGGGCTACGACTCGGACGACCCGCGCGCCTCCGGCGAGGTGGGCCGGGAGGGCGTCGCCGTGGACACGCTGGCGGACGTGGAGGAGCTGTTCGACGGGATCGACCTGAGCTCCATCAGCGTCTCCATGACGATCAACCCGACGGCGTGGATCCTCCTGGCGATGTACGTGGCGCTGGCGGAGCGGCGGGGCATTGCCAAGGACCAGCTTTCGGGAACGGTTCAGAACGACATCATCAAGGAGTTCACGGCCCAGAAGGAGTGGATCTATCCGGTCAAGCCGTCGCTCCGGATTGTGCGCGACTCGATCCTCTATTCGGTCCGCCACCTGCCGCACTACAACCCCGTGAACATCTCCGGCTACCACATCCGCGAGGCCGGCAGCACGGCGGTCCAGGAGGCGGCGTTCACGCTGGCCGCAGGGATCGCGTACGTGGACGAGGTGCGGAAGAGCGGGCTGGACGTGGACGCCTTCGCGCCCCGGCTCTCCTTTTACTTCATCTCGCACTCGGACTTTTTCGAGGAGATCGCCAAGTTCCGGGCCGCGCGCCGGGTCTGGGCCCGGATCATGAAAGAGCGGTTCGGCGCCCGGAAGCCCGAGTCCATGCGCCTGCGCTTCCACTGCCAGACGGCCGGCTCCTCCCTCACGGCGGTCCAGCCGCTCAACAACGTCGCGCGCACCGCGTACCAGGCCCTGGCGGCGGTGCTGGGAGGCTGCCAGTCGCTCCACACGAACGGCATGGACGAGGCCCTGGCGATCCCGTCCGAAGAGGCGATGAAGCTCGCCCTCCGCACCCAGCAGATCTTGCTGGAGGAGACGGGGGTCGCCAGCTCGATTGACCCGGTGGGCGGCTCCTATCTCCTGGAGAGCCTCACGGATCAGACCGAGAAGGAGATCTGGGAGTATCTGGAGCGCATCGACAAGATGGGGGGAACCGTCGCAGCGCTGGAGCGGAACTTCTTCCAGCAAGAGATCGCCGACGCCGCCTACGGCTATCAGGTCGCCAAGGAAAAAGGCGAGAAGACCGTGGTCGGCGTCAACCGGTACCGCGAGCCCGAGCCGGAAGAGCCCACGATCCCGCTCCACACGGTGGACCCGAGGACGGAGCAGCTCCAGAAGGAGCGGCTCGCCCGGGCGAAGCGTGAGCGGGATGCGGCCCGGGTCGCCAAGCTCCTGGAGGAGCTCCGGGAGGTCGCGCGGACGGACGAGAACCTGATGCCGGTGACGCTCGAATGCGTCCGCGCCCACGCGACCCTCGGCGAGATCGTCGGCGCGCTGAAGGACGTGTTCGGGGTCTACCGCGAGCCCATCGTCTTTTAGGCGGGCCTCTGATGCCCCCTCACCCTGCCCTCTCCCCCACCGGGGGAGAGGATGAAGGTGAGGGGGGGGACAACATGACAGAGCGCAAGATCCGGATCCTGGTGGCCAAGCCGGGGTTGGATGGGCACGACCGCGGAGCCAAGGTCGTGGCGCGGGCGCTCCGCGACGCCGGCTTCGAAGTCATCTACACCGGTCTTCACCAGACCGCGGAGCAGATCGTCGCGACCGCGGTGCAAGAGGACGTGGACGTCATCGGCCTGTCCATCCTCTCCGGCACCCAGATGATCGTCTTCCCCCGCATCCTCGAGCTCCTGCGCGAGCACGGCGCCACGCACATCGCGGTGATCGGCGGCGGCACCATCCTGCCCAAGGAAATGCGGGAGCTCAAGGCGATGGGGGTGGTGGAGCTGTGGGGGGTGGACTCTTCCACCCAGGAGATCGTCAGCTGGCTGCAGGCGAGGTTCAGGTAAACGTCGGGGGCGTCGTGGGGATGGGGAGCTTGATCGAGAAGAGGCTCCCCTTGCCGACCTCGCTCTTGACGTCAATCGTGCCCCCGTGGGACTGGATGATCCCCAGGCTCACCGACAGCCCGAGGCCGGTCCCCTTCACCGCGGGCTTCGTCGTGAAGAAGGGGTCGAAGATTTTCCCCAGGTTCGGCGCCGGGATGCCTGCGCCGGTGTCCCCGAAGTCCACCCGCACGAGCTCCCCCTCCCGCGCGGCCGCCACCGTGAGCGTGCCGCCGTGGGGCATGGCGTCCAGCGCGTTCGTGATGAGGTTGAGGAACACCTGCTTACACTGGGGAACGTCCACGTCAATCAGCGGCAGCTCCGGATCGTACGTTTCCTGGATGGCGATGTTCGACAGGGTCGCGTGGCGGCGGACCAGCGCCAGGGTATCCTTCACGGCCTGGGTCACGTCTACCCGCTCCTTGGTGAAATCCCGCTGGCGGGAAAAGTCCAGGAGCGCCCGCACGGTCTCCCGGATCCGGAGCGCCTCGCTCTGGATCGTCTTCAGGTAGTCGGTGCGGGTGCCGCTCTCCACGTTCTCATCGAGCAGCAGCGTGGCGTAGCCGAGGATGCTCGTCATGGGGTTGTTGATCTCGTGGGCGACGTTGGCGGCCAGCTCGCCGATGGCCGCGAGCTTCGCCGACTGGACCAGCTGGGCCTGCATGGCCCGGAGCTCGTCCATCTGCCGCCGGAGCCCCTCGTAGAGCCGCGCGTTCTCGGCGGCCACCGCCACCTGGCTGGCGACGATCCGGAGGATCTGCTCGGCATCCGCCGCCGAGAGGTCCGGCGACACCACGCGCGCCCGGAGCCGTCCGGTGACGCGCCCCTGGATGGCGAGGGGCACCTCGAGCAGCCGGCCCTCCGCCTCCTTCGCCGGGGCCGGTTTCGGCGGGCCCGGGGCCGGCCAGGTGACCAGCCGCCCGGTGTCCGAGTCCACGAGCGAGACCTCCAGGTCCGCGAAGCCCAGGCGGGGCGCCAGCGAGGGCAGGAGCTCGCCCGCCAGCGTCACGAGACTCAGCTGGGAGGTGATCTGCTCCCCGATGCGATGGAGGCTCTCCAGCTGGGCGCTCCGGGCCGTCACATCCCGGTTGGCCTTCTCCAGCTCCTGGATCTTCTTGAATAGCCGCTGGACCAGCCGCTGGTTCAGCTCGCGCAGGTAGCCGCCCTGCTCGGCCGGCTCCACGTGCTCGCGCTTGCCCCGGAGGAACTCGGCCACCTGGCCGGGGAAGCGATCCACGTCGATCGGCTTGGGGATGTAGCCGTTGCACCCGGCGGTGAGGATCCGCTCCCGGTCCCCGGGATTCGTGTACGCGGTGAGCGCCACGACGAGCGTGGTAGCGAGCGACGGGAAGGCGCGGAGCGCCGCCGCGGCCTCGTAACCGTCGAAGCGCGGGAGACCGATGTCGAGCAGGATGAGGTCGGGGTTCTCGCGCACGGCCTTGTCGATCCCCTCGAGCCCGTCCTCCGCCTCCAGGACCTCGTAGCCCTCGGCGGCCAGGAGCCGGAGGACCAGGCGCCGGTTGTCCGGGTTGTCCTCGATGTGGAGGATCTTCACGGCCTTCCCCGCCCCGCCGGACTCAGCCACGGCGCACCTCATGAGCATGGACCGGCTCGAGCGGCAGCGAGAACGAGAACGTGGAGCCCTGCCCCTCGCGGCTTTCCACCCAGATCTCGCCGCCGTGAAGCTCGACGAAGGACTTGGAGATCACGAGCCCGAGCCCCGTGCCGCCGAGCGGCAGGTGGAGCTTGCCGCCGTTCAGCTGCTGGAAGGCGCGGAACAGCTTCGACTGGTCCTCCGGGGGAATGCCGATCCCGGTGTCCTGGACGCCCACCACGAGACGGTGCGTCTCCGCCCGGGCGCGGACGGTGACCTTGCCCTCGGGCGTGAACTTCACGGCGTTCGAGAGGAGGTTCAACAGCACCTGACGGACCTTGGTCCGGTCGGCGCGGACGGGCGGCAGCGCCGGCTCGACCTCCTGGCTGATGGTCAGGTTGCGGCCCCGGGTGAGCGGCAGCGTGGTCCGGACGCACTCGTCAATCAGCTCGTCGATCGACACCGGGGCAACCTCCAGCTCCAGGGTCCCCGATTCGATCTTCGAGAAGTCGAGCACGTCGTTGATGAGGGCCAGGAGATGGAGCCCGTTCCCGTGGATCGCCGCGAGGTCCTCCTGCTGGTCCCGGGACAGGGCGGCGCCCGACGTCTTCAGCATGACCTTCGAGAACCCGATGATCGCGTTCAGCGGCGTGCGCAGCTCGTGGGAGAACTGGGCCAGGAACTTGGACTTCAGGCGATTGGCCTCCACCAGCTGTTCGTTGGAGCGCTTGAGCTGCTCGTAGAGCTGGCTCGTCTGGAGCGCGACGGTCGCCTGGCCGGCCAGCACCGCGAGGAGCTCCATTTCGTCGGCGTCGAAGATCTCGCCGGAGAGCTTCTCGCCCAGCGCCAGGACGCCGATCAGCTGCCCCTCCGACTTGAGGGGCAAGAGGAGCGCCACCTGCATGGCCTCCAGATCGTCCTCCGCCTCGGCCAGCGCCTCGGCCATGCGACGGCGAAGCGCGATCTCCTCCCGCACGAGGATGTCGTTGTCCCTGAGCCACCGGATGAGCGGCCCCTGAACGCCGAGCGGCCGCCACCTGCCTTCGATAGCGCCGGCGGAGACGACGCGCTGGACCCGATACTCGCCGGAGCCGGGGTCGAAGAGGTAGAGGGCCCCGTGGGTGAGCGGGATCCGGTGGACGAGGGTCTGGACCAGGGTGTCGGCCAGGCGGGTGACGTCGAGCAGCGATCCCATCCGCTTCCGGAGGTCCGAGAGGGTTTCGTAAAAGCCATAGCGCTTGCGGTAGATCAGGCGGTCCAGCCACCCCTCGGCCCTGCGCAGCAGCGGGGTCAGCAGCACGGCCAAGAGGAAGGCCAGCACGAAATCTTCCCGGAGCGACAGGCTATAGCGGAGCTGCCACCGCTGCTCGGCGAAAGTACCCAGCGCGATCACGAGGGGGACGGAGGCCACGAGCAGCATCCCGAAGATCGCGACCCGCTTGGTCACGATCCCCACGTCCACCAGGCGGTAGCGCACGATGGACACCGCCAGCAGGAGGGCAAAGATCGTGTTGGCAGGAATCCCGGGCGGGTAGAGCCACTCCATCCTGAGCCCAAACCGGGCGATGTCCACGACCCCGCCCAGGAGACTGATCAGCGAGCCCGCCATGATCAGCTTGGCGCGGTTGCGGCGGAAGGCGGAGTCCATGCCCCGGTAGGCCAGCCCCAGCTCGAGCACCCCGCCCAGGATGGGGAGCAGCAAGTAGACGAAGAAGAGATTGTAGACGGGGCCCGGAGCCGGCGCGAATCCCCACTCGGTCAGCGCCACCCCCCGCAGGAACAGCGGCGTGGGGCTCAGGGCCAGGAAGCCCGCCGCCAGGGCGTAGGTGAGGGCCAGCGCCGCGCGCCGTCGGGGGCCGAGCTCCAGGAAGATCACGACGAAGTGGTAGTAGAGCACGGGCACCAGGATGACGCCGATGTGGAGAAACTTCTCGACCACGAACGCGGTCCCGGCCTCCGTCGTGGAGCGGAGGACGAACACGCCCAGGTTCCAGACCCCCAGCGCGGAGGCGAACGCCGCGAACACGCGGTTGAGCGGGCTCCGGTGGTCGCGGTACAGCACGACCGCCACGAGCGTGAGGTTCAGGACGAAGGCGACCAGGGGAACGAGCTGGTGGAAGGTCACCGGGGCTCCTCCGTCTCGGGAGGGAACAGGACAATCTCGTCTTTCTTGCGCTGCTGCTCCATCTCCTCCTTGAGGATGCCGAACACAAGGATGTCCCAGAACTTGCCGTCGTTGAAGCAGGCCTCCCGGAGCACCCCTTCCTGGCGGAACCCGTTGCGGCGGAGGGCGTTGATGCTGAGCTGGTTGTAGGCGAACACCTTCGCCTCGACCCGGTGGACCCCGATATGGTCGAGGGCGTAGGCCAAGAGCAGGCGCGAGGCCTCGATGCCCCAGCCCCTTCGCAAGGAGTGGGGGTCGACGATCACGGTCTCGAGAAAGCCGTAGCCGTGGATCAGGTTGATCTGGAAGAGCCGGACGAACCCCACGGGCTGCTCCGGCTCCCTGTCCCGCGGGATGATCAGCGCGGGCAGCTGGGTCGAGTCCCGGAGGAGAAAATCCAGGAACACGTCGTTACGGCGATGGTAGATGTGCTTGTACTGGTAGAGGAACTCGCTCGCCACCATCTTCTCCACGAACGGGCTGTCGGACCACTGACCCAGGTAGTGGAGGTCCCCGCGCGTGAACGTGCGGAGGCGCACGCGCTTGCCCTGGGCGAGGACGCGGGGGATGCCGTAGGAGCCGGCCGGCTGCGCTAGAGCCGCCATGCGCCAGCGCCAGGCCCTACGTGAGGGGAGGGAACAGGTTGCAGGTGGTTACCCCCATGAGCCCACGAGTCCTTCCCGGCCGGATCGCCCAGGTGATCAAAGGGTAACACGTGAGGGTGAGATTCTTGAATAGCTGTGAGGGGTTAAAGGGTTTTAGCTCTCTGTCTCCGCACCTCGTTCACTAAACACACTGCCGCGAGGGAGGACCGGGAGTCGCCCGGCCTCCCCCGCGTGGAGAAAGCTCCGACGTTTCCTCATGCTCGAGCGTTCGGGCCAGCCCGCTCTGGGGCCAGCCAGCATCTCCCCTACTGGAAAAGAGTGAACAGGAACTTCGCCACCGGCACTCCGTGCTTGTTGAACTCGTTCGCAACGAGTGGGGTGATTCCACCGGTAGGATTTCCGTTAGAATCCAATTCCAGGTAGCAGAACCCGAGTCCAAGAGCGCAGGGGAACGGGACAAGGGCAGCCCCTACGAACCCGCCGCCCGTTCGCTTTTTGCCGAGGGTGGTCCAGCTCCCGGACGTGGGAGCCAGCGGCACGTTCGCGTTGAACAAACGAAAGTCCAGGGACCCCTCCAGCTTCCCGACCACTGCGCCGTTGGACCCATTCGCGATGTTAAAGACCCCCGAAATCTGACCGACGCCCCACCCACCGTTGGCCGGATCGAATGGGACCCGCGACTGGGCGTGGATTTCGGTCTGACCAGTGAGAAAATCTAGCGTGCCACTTCCCTCTAGGAATCCGACCTCCGTCGCCTGAGCGAGCCTCCCCCCGATCCCC
>JAHFDN010000031.1 GCA_023248995.1 Candidatus Rokuibacteriota bacterium | reverse complement strand
CGTACTTCGTGTGCAGAACCTTCGTGATCGCGCTCGTCAAGGTCGTCTTGCCGTGATCAATGTGCCCAATCGTCCCCACGTTCACGTGCGGCTTCGTCCGCTCGTACTTCGCCTTGGCCATGGCCTCGTCCTCCGGTGCGTGGGTTACTAGCGGGAACCAGCGCGCGAGGGCGGTTTGCCGGCCACCTTCGCCATGACCTCCTCGGCGATAGAGGACGGCACCTCCTCGTAGCGGGAGAACTGCATCGTGTACGTGGCGCGCCCCTGGGTCATGGAGCGGAGGTCGGTCGCGTAGCCGAACATCGTGGCCAGCGGCACCGTGGCCCGGATGACGTGGGAGCCCGCCCGGGTGTCCATGGACACGACGCGCCCCCGGCGGCTGTTCAGGTCTCCCACCACGGCGCCCATGTACTCCTCGGGCACCACGACCTCCACCTGCATGAGGGGCTCCAGCAGCACCGGGGTGGCCCGCCGGCAGGCCTCCTTGAACGCCATGGAGCCGGCGATCTTGAAGGCCATCTCGGAGGAGTCCACCTCGTGGTAGCTTCCGTCGGTCAGGCTCACCTTCAGGTCCACCATCGGGTAGCCCGCCAGCACGCCGGTCTCCGACGCCTCCCGGACGCCTTTTTCCACCGCGGGGATGAACTCGCGGGGAATCACGCCGCCCACGATCTGGTTTTCGAACTCGAACCCGGCTCCCGGAGGCGCCGGCTCCACCTCCAGGGTCACGTCGCCGTACTGCCCGCGGCCGCCGGTCTGCCTCACGAAACGCCCGCGCGCCTCCATCTTCTTGCGGATCGTCTCTCGGTAGGCCACCTCGGGCTTTCCCACGTTCGCCTCGACCTTGAACTCCCGGAGCAGCCGGTCCACGATAATCTCGAGGTGGAGCTCCCCCATCCCGGCGATCAGCGTCTGGTTGGTCTCGGCATCCACCGTCACCTTGAAGGTCGGATCCTCGAGAGCGAGACGAGAGAGCGAAAGGCCGAGTTTTTCCTCGTCAGCCTTGGTCTTGGGCTCGATCGCGACGGCAATGACCGGCACGGGGAATTCCATGGACTCCAGCACGATGGGGCGCGCGGGATCGCACAGGGTGTCCCCGGTCGTCGTGAACTTCAATCCGACGACCGCCGCGATATCGCCCGCGGCCACGGCGTCGATCTCCTCCCGCTTATTGGCGTGCATGCGCAGGAGGCGACCGACGCGCTCCTTCTTGTCCTTGGAGGAGTTGTAGACGCCGGAGCCCGACGGCAGCGTCCCCGAGTACACGCGCAAGAAGACCAGCTGCCCGACGTAGGGGTCGTTCATGATCTTGAAGGCGAGCGCCGCGAACGGCTCATCGTCGCCGGGCACTCGGACCTCATTCTCCCGGGTTTCCGGATTCACTCCCTGCATGGGCGGGACGTCCAGCGGGGAGGGGAGGAAGTCCACGACCGCGTCCAGGAGCGGCTGGACCCCTTTGTTCTTGAACGACGCGCCGCACAGGACCGGCACCAGCTTCATGGCGATAGTCCCGGAGCGGAGCGCCGCTCGAATCTCCTCCGGGCTGATCTTCTCGTCCCCCAGGTACCGCTCCATGAGCCCCTCGTCCACCTCGGCGAGTGCCTCGACCATCTTCTCCCGGTACTCGCGGACCTGGGCCGCGTACTCGACCGGGATCTCCTGGCGCGCGAACCGCTGACCCATGCTCTCCCCATCGTCCCAGACGATGGCGACCTGCTCGATGAGGTCGATCACGCCGACGAAGGAATCCGCCTGCCCGATGGGGATCTGGATGGAGACGGGGAGTGCCCCCAGGCGCTGCCTGATCATGGCGACGGAGCGGGGAAAATCGGCTCCGACCCGGTCCATCTTGTTCACGTAGACGATGCGTGGGACCTGGTACTTGTCCGCCTGGCGCCAGACTGTTTCGGTCTGGGGCTCCACGCCCGCGACGGCGTCCAGGATGGCGATGGCGCCGTCCAGGACGCGCAGCGAGCGCTCCACCTCGACGGTGAAGTCCACGTGCCCGGGAGTATCGATGATGTTGATGCGGCAGTCCCGCCAGAAGCATGTGGTCGCGGCGGAGGTGATTGTGATCCCCCGCTCCTGCTCCTGGACCATCCAGTCCATCGTGGCGGTGCCTTCGTCCACCTCGCCGATCTTGTACGACCGGCCAGTGTAGTAAAGGACCCGCTCCGTGGTGGTGGTCTTCCCGGCATCGATGTGGGCCATGATGCCGATGTTCCGGGTTCCTTCTAACGGGTACTGCCGTTCCACGTCGTCTGCCTCGTCCTTTCTAGATTTCCGGCCCGTCTCGACGGAAGAAGAGGGGGGTCACCCTTCGGCCCCCCTCTCACCGATCCCTCGCTACCACCGATAGTGCGCGAACGCCTTGTTAGCCTCCGCCATCCGGTGGGTATCCTCCCGCTTCTTGACGGCGGTCCCCCGGTTGTTGGCCGCGTCCAGGAGCTCGCCCGCCAGCTTCTCGGCCATGCTCCTCTCGCCGCGACGGCGGGAGGCGGCGATCAGCCATCGCATCGAGAGGGACGTGCGCCGCTCCGGGCGCACCTCCACCGGCACCTGGTAGGTGGAGCCACCGACCCGGCGCGACTTCACCTCGACCGCGGGCTTCACGTTGTCGACCGCCTGCTTGAACATCTTCAGCGCGTCCTGCTTGCTCCGCTCCTCCATCGTCGCCAGCGCGCCGTACATGATGTGCTCCGCGGTGGACTTCTTGCCGCAGGTCATCATGATGTTGACGAACTTCGCCACCAGCCGGCTGCCGTACTTCGGGTCCGGGAGGATCTCCCGCCGCGCCGCGCCTGCCCTCCGCATCAGTTACCTCGGAGGGAGACGCCGTCCCCCTTCGGAACTTCCCCCTCCCGGGTTAGGCGGGCCAAGCCCGCGCTCGAACGAGATGCGCGCATCAGGCCGCGCCCCCGCCGGCCTTCGGCGCCTTGGCGCCATACTTCGAACGGCCCTGTTTCCGGTTCGCCACGCCCGCGGTGTCGAGAATGCCCCGGATGATGTGGTACCGCACTCCCGGTAGGTCCTTCACCCGGCCGCCGCGGATCAGGACGATCGAGTGCTCCTGCAGGTTGTGGCCGACCCCCGGAATGTAGGAGGTGACCTCAAGCCCGTTCGTCAGCCGCACGCGGGCCACCTTGCGGAGCGCCGAGTTCGGCTTCTTGGGGGTCGTGGTGTACACCCGGATACACACACCCCGCTTCTGGGGGCTCCCCGCCATGGCAGGGGTCTTGGACTTCTTCAAAACCGCCTGCCGCCCCTTCCGTACGAGCTGACTTATGGTCGGCATTGTCCGCTTATGCCCTCAATAGAGCCAAAACTCTTACCTTATACTAGGATAGAGCGACTTTGTCAACCGCTTGATCCCCACCGCCTCCAACGATCCTACCCGGCCGCAGCCACGGGGGTCTCCCCCTCGGCCGGCGGCTCGCCCGGCGTCGGCTCCGCCGCAGGCTTGGTCTCCTCGGCTGCCCCCGCGCCCAGCACTTCGGCCCGGGTGTAATGCGAAAGCCCCGTGCCTGCCGGGATCAGCCGCCCCACGATCACGTTCTCCTTGAGCCCCCGCAGGTCGTCCACCTTGCCGCTGATCGCCGCCTCCGTGAGGACGCGCGTCGTTTCCTGGAACGAGGCGGCCGAGATGAAGCTATCGGTCGAGAGTGAGGCCTTCGTGATCCCGAGGAGGACGGGCTTGGCGGCTGCGGGACGCTTGCCCTGGGCCAGCATCTGATCGTTCCCCTCCTGGAAGACGAACTTGTCCACCAGCTCGCCCACCACGAAATCGGTGTCGCCGACCTCCTCGATGCGCACGCGTCGCAGCATCTGGCGCACGATGATCTCGATGTGCTTGTCGTTGATCGTGACGCCCTGGAGCCGGTAGACCTCCTGCACCTCGTTCACGAGGTATCGCTGCAGCTCACGGTCCCCGAGCACGGCCAGGTAGTCATGAGGGTTCGGCGAGCCATCCATGAGCGCCTCGCCCGCCTTGACCCGGTCCTCCTCGTGCACCGAGATGTGCTTCCCGCGGGGGATCAGGTACTCCTTCGTCTCCCCGTTATCGGCGCGGATCACGATTTTCCGCATCCCTTTCACGAAACCGGCGAACTCCACGATCCCGTCGATCTCGGTGATCACCGCCTGCTCCTTGGGCTTGCGCGCCTCGAAGAGCTCGGCCACGCGCGGGAGACCTCCAGTAATGTCCTTCGTCTTCGTCGTCTCGCGAGGGATCTTGGCGATGACGTCGCCTGCAAACACGTGCAACCCGTCCGCCACGAGCAGGTGCGCCCCCACCGGCATCAGGTTCTGAGTGACCGTAGTCCCCTTCTCGTCCTCGATGGAGACGCGCGGCTGGAGCCGGCCCTCGACGTCCTCGATAATCACCTTTCGGGCGAGCCCCGTGACCTCGTCGAACTCCTCGCGGACCGTGACGCCCTCGACGACATCCCGGTACACGAGTTTGCCCGACACCTCGGTCAGGATCGGCGTGGTGAACGGGTCCCATTCCACCAGGACCTGCCCGATCGCGAGCCGCTTGCCGTCCTTGACCTTCACGCGCGCCCCGGGCACCACCGGATACCGCTCCTTCTCCCGTCCCCGATCGTCCACGACGACGATCTCGCCGTTTCGGTTCAGCACCACGAGATCGCGGTCTCGATTCTCGACCGTGCGCATGTTGTGGTACTTCACGACCCCCGCGCTCTTCGCCTCGTGCTTGGACGCCTCGACGACCCGGCTCGCCGTGCCGCCGATGTGGAAGGTGCGCATCGTGAGCTGCGTCCCGGGCTCGCCGATGGATTGGGCGGCGATGATTCCCACCGCCTCTCCGAGCTCGGCGAGGCGCCCCGTGCCTAGGTTGCGCCCGTAGCACATCACACACACTCCCCGTTTGGCCTCGCAGGTGAGCGTGGAGCGGATCCGCACCTTCTCCAGCCCCGAGTCCTCGATCCTGACCGCCAGCTCCTCGGTGACTTCCGAGTTGGCCTGGACGATGATCTCCCCCCCGAACGGATCGCGGATGTCCTCCGCCGCCACGCGCCCGAGGACGCGGTCGCGGAGCGACTGGATGATGTCACCGCCCTCCACCAGGGGAGTCACGTCGATATACTTGACGGTGCCGCAGTCGTGCTCGCTCACGATGACATCCTGCGACACATCCACCAGCCGCCGGGTCAGGTACCCGGAATCGGCCGTCTTCAGGGCCGTGTCGGCCAACCCTTTCCGCGCACCGTGCGTGGAGGTGAAGTACTCGAGCACCGTGAGCCCCTCGCGGAAGTTGGAGGTGATCGGCGTCTCGATGATCTCCCCCGAGGGCTTGGCCATGAGACCGCGCATCCCCGCAAGCTGGCGGATCTGCTGCTTAGCCCCGCGCGCGCCGGAGTCGGCCATCATGTAGATCGGGTTGAACTCCCCGCCCTGCGCGCCCCCTTCGAGCTCCTGGAACATCGCGTCGGAGATCTGCTCGGTAACGTGGGCCCAGATGTCCACGACCTTGTTGTAACGCTCGCCGTTCGTGATGACTCCGTCCTGGTACTGCTGCTCGACCACGTTCACCTGCTGTCGGGCGTCCTCGATGAGCTCCTCCTTCGCCGACGGGACGTGCATGTCGTCGATGCCGATGGACAGGCCCGACAGGGTCGCGTAGCGGAAGCCGATATCCTTCAGCTCATCCAAGAACGCGACCGTCACCTCGTTGCCGAGCTTGTTGTAGCATTCGGCGACGAGGGCCGTGATCTCCTTTTTCTTGAGCTCGCGGTTGACGAATCGGAGCGGTTCCGGAATCACGTCGTTGAGCAGCACCCGGCCGACGGTGGTTTCCATGACCTCCCCGCACCAGCGGAGCCGGATCCGCGCCTGAAGGTCCACGTCCTCGGCGTCGTACGCAACCCGCACATCTTCGGGATCGGCGAACAGGCGTCCCTCCCCCCGCACGCCCGGCCGTTCCTTAGTCAGGTAGTAGATGCCGAGCACCATGTCCTGGGTCGGGACCGCCAGCGGCGAGCCGTTCGACGGCGAGAGGATGTTGTTGGCCGACAGCATGAGAACCTGTGCCTCCAGCTGGGCCTCCATGCTGAGCGGAATGTGGACCGCCATCTGGTCACCGTCGAAGTCGGCGTTGAAGGCGGTGCAGACCAGCGGATGGATCTCGATGGCCTTCCCCTCCACCAGGATCGGCTCGAAGGCCTGGATCCCGAGGCGGTGGAGCGTCGGCGCCCGGTTCAGGAGGATCGGGTGCTCCTTGATGACCTCCTCCAGGATGTCCCAGACTTCGGGGTGCTCTTTCTCCACGTATTTCTTCGCCGCTTTGATGGACGTCGCGATCCCTCGCTCCTCCAGTTTCCGGAGGATGAATGGCTTGAAGAGCTCGAGCGCCATCTTCTTCGGCAGTCCGCACTGGTGGAGCTTGAGGTGCGGGCCCACGACGATGACCGAGCGGCCCGAGTAATCCACGCGCTTGCCGAGAAGATTCTGGCGAAAGCGCCCCTGCTTACCCTTGAGCGTATCCGACAGGGACTTGAGCGGGCGGTTATTGGGACCGGTGATCACGCGGCCCCGGCGGCCATTGTCGAACAGCGCGTCCACCGCTTCCTGAAGCATCCGCTTCTCGTTGCGGATGATGATCTCCGGAGCTTTCAGCTCCATGAGACGCTTGAGCCGATTGTTTCGGTTGATCACGCGCCGGTACAGATCGTTGAGGTCCGACGTTGCGAAGCGGCCACCGTCCAGGGGAACCAGCGGCCGCAGCTCGGGCGGGAGGACCGGCACGACCTCCAGGATCATCCACTCGGGCTGGTTGCCGGACTTGATGAAGGCCTCCACGACCTTGAGGCGCTTCACGGTCTTCTTCCGCTTCTGCGCCGAGGTCTCGCCGAGCATCTGCGCCCTGAGCTCGGGGGCCAGGCTCTCCAGCTCCATGTCGCGAAGGAGCTCCCGGATCGCCTCCGCGCCCATGCCGACCTTGAACGCGTCGGGGCCGTGCTCCTCGGCGAGCTTGCGCGCCCGGTCCACCGCCAGGAGATCCTTCTTCTTCAGGCCGGGCACGCGTCCAGGATCCAGCACCACGTTCTCTTCGAAGTAGAGGATCTTCTCCAGATCGCGGAGCGACATGTCCAGAAGTTGGCCGATCCGGCTCGGCAGGCCCTTGAAGAACCAGACGTGAGAAACCGGAGAGGCCAGCTCGATGTGTCCCATCCGCTCTCGCCGGACCCGGGCGCGCGTCACCTCGACCCCGCACTTGTCACAGACGACGCCCGCAAACTTCATCCGCTTGTACTTCCCACACGCGCATTCGTAATCTTTCGTGGGGCCGAAGATGCGGGCGCAGAACAGGCCGTCCCGCTCGGGCTTGAACGTCCGGTAATTGATGGTCTCCGGCTTTTTCACCTCACCGTGCGACCAGGAGCGGATCTTTTCCGGAGACGCCAGCCGGATCCGGATGGCGTCGAAGGTGATAGGCTTCGGATGCCGGTCGAGGAGTCCCCACAGGTCCTTGGTGGGCTTCTCCTCCCTGAGCAGACTGCCCAGCGGCCGATCCGTCAACATTCGTGAGCCTCCTTTTTCCCCTACTTCTTGCCGTTCTTCTGAAAGAGCTCCACGTCCAGCGCCAGGCTCTTCAGCTCCTTCACCAGCACGTTGAAGGACTCCGGAGTGCCCGGCTCGAGGAAGTTCTCGCCCTTGACGATGGCCTCGTAAATGCGGTTCCGTCCCTCCAGATCGTCGGACTTGACGGTGAGCATCTCCTGGAGCGTGTGAGCCGCACCGTAGGCCTCGAGCGCCCAGACCTCCATTTCGCCGAACCGCTGGCCGCCGAACTGCGCCTTCCCTCCCAGCGGCTGCTGCGTGACGAGGGAGTAGGGGCCGATAGAGCGGGCGTGCATCTTGTCCTCCACCAGATGGGCCAGCTTCATCATGTAGATCTGCCCCACGGTCACCTCCTGGTGGAACGGCTTGCCCGTGCGGCCATCGTAGAGCAGCGTTTTCCCCGAGGTCGGAAGCTTCGCCTGTTTCAGGTGGTCCTTGATCTCCTCCTCGGTGGCTCCGTCGAAGACCGGAGTCGCCACCCAGAGCCCGAGCACCCGCGCCGCCCAGCCCAGGTGGGTTTCCAAGATCTGGCCCACGTTCATCCGGGAGGGCACGCCCAGCGGGTTCAGCACGATCTCCACCGCCGTTCCGTCGGGCAGGTACGGCATGTCCTCTTCGGGGAGGACCCGGGAGACCACGCCCTTGTTGCCGTGGCGGCCCGCCATTTTGTCGCCCACGGAAAGCTTGCGCTTGACCGCCACGTACACCTTGACCGTCTTGATGACCCCTGGCGCCAGGTCGTCGCCCCGGCGGAGGCGGGCGATACGCTCGTCCAGCATCGTCTCATAAATGGAGATCTGCTCTCCGGCCAGCTCTTCGATCCGCTTGATGTTGGCGGCCAGGTCGTCGTCCTCCTTGACGCGGACCTTCTTCAGCTCGTTCCAGGAGAAGTTTTCGAGGTAGGGACGATCGATCCGGTCGCCCTTCTTCCCCAGCTTCTTCTTGTTGGTCGGGTCCACCAGGTCCTGAGTCAGGGTCTTGCCCACCAGAAGATTCTTCAGCTTCTGGTCGCGCTCCATCTCCACCATCGCGATCTCATCTTGATAGTCTTTCTCGAGGTGGCTCACCTCCTCCTCCTCGATGGACTTGGCGCGCTCGTCCTTGTCCACGCCGCGCCGCGAAAAGACCTTCACGTCCACGACCGTCCCCTCGATGCCCGGCGGAACCGTCAGCGACGTATCCCGGACGTCACCGGCCTTTTCCCCGAAGATCGCCCGCAGCAACTTCTCCTCCGGCGTCAGCTGGGTCTCGCCCTTGGGGGTGATCTTCCCGACCAGGATGTCGCCGGCCTTCACCTTGGCGCCGATCCTCACGATGCCGGACTCGTCCAGATCCTTGAGCGCCTCCTCCGCGACGTTGGGAATATCGCGGGTGATCTCCTCTTTCCCGAGTTTCGTGTCCCGCGCCTGGACCTCGAACTCCTCGATGTGGATGGAGGTGTAGCGGTCGTCCTTCGCCAGCCGTTCGGACACCAGGATGGCATCCTCGAAGTTGTACCCGCCCCACGGCATGAAGGCGACGAGGACATTCCGCCCGAGGGCCAATTCTCCCTGGTCGGTGGAGGGCCCGTCGGCGATCACCTCACCGGCCTGCAGCCGCTGGCCCTTGCGCACGATGGGACGCTGGTTGACGCAGGTATTCTGGTTGGAGCGCTGATACTTGGTGAGGTTGTAGATGTCCAGCGGCAGGTCCTGCACCGGGTCGGCCTTTTTGGACCGGCTCTCCGCGCGCACGACGATGCGGTCAGCCGACACGTACTCCACCACGCCCATCCGCTTGGCCAGCACCACCGCGCCGGAGTCGCGCGCCACGATGTGCTCCATTCCCGTGCCGACCAGGGGCGCCTCGGGCTGGAGCAGGGGCACGGCCTGGCGCTGCATGTTGGAGCCCATGAGCGCGCGGTTGGCGTCGTCGTTCTCGAGAAACGGCACCATCGAAGCCGCGACCGAAACGAGCTGTTTCGGGGAGACGTCCATGAAATGGATTTCTTCCGGCGGCACCATCTTGAATTCGCCGCCTTTGCGGGCGGAGATGCGGTCCTTCACGAACCGGTTCCGCTTATCCAGCTCTGCGTTCGCCTGGGCGATGACGAATTGCTCCTCCTCCAGCGCCGTCAGGAACACGATCTCGTCGGTCACTATCCCGTCGGCGACCTTCCGGTAGGGGGTTTCGATGAAGCCGAACTCGTTGATCCGGGCGTAGGTGGAGAGCGACGAGATCAGCCCGATGTTCGGCCCCTCCGGGGTTTCGATGGGGCAGATGCGCCCGTAGTGAGTGGGGTGGACGTCGCGCACCTCGAAGCCGGCCCGCTCGCGCGAGAGTCCCCGGGGCCCCAGCGCCGAAAGCCGTCGCTTGTGGGTCAGCTCGGCCAGCGGATTGGTTTGATCCATGAACTGGCTCAACTGGGACGACCCGAAGAATTCCTTTACCACCGCGGAAACCGGCTTTGCGTTAATGAGATCGTGAGGCATGAGGTTGGCGATGTCGGAGATGGACATGCGCTCCTTCACCGCCCGCTCCATCCGCGTCAGTCCGACCCTGAACTGGTTTTCGAGGAGCTCCCCGACGGAGCGCACCCGCCGGTTGCCCAAGTGATCGATGTCGTCCGTGGCCCTCGAGCCTAGCTTCACTAGCAGGAGATGACGGATGACGGCCACCACGTCCTCGCCGCGGAGCGTCCGGGCATTGAGGGGGGCGTTAATCTGGAGCTTCTTGTTGACCATGAAGCGCCCCACCCGGGCCAGGTCGTACCGGCGGGGATCCATGAACATGCCGCGGAAGAGCGTGCGCGCCGACTCGACGGTCGGCGGATCGCCGGGACGGAGGCGACGGTAGATCTCCACCAGGGCCTCGTCGGGGTCCTTCACGTGATCCTTTGCGTCCCGGGTGAGGGTCTCGGCGATGGAGAGATCCGCCCTGGCCGGATTCGTGACCAGCAGCTTGAAGGGCGCGACCTGGTGCGCCCTGATCGTCCGCAGGTGATCGTCTTTGATCTCCTGGTTGATCTCCAGCAGGACCTCCCCGGTATCCTTATCCACCACGCGGCTGCCCGTGCGCCGCCCTACCAACTCTTCCGCGCGCACCGGAATCCGGTCCACGCCGAGCTCCCGCAGCTGCTCGATAAGCTTGCGGGTAAGCTTCTTGCCCGCTTGGACCACGGGCTCCTTGTGGCGGGGAGGCCGGATATCCGCGCCCACCTTCTCGTCCACGTGCACTTCGGGGTTGAGACGCTTCCACACCATCCCGTCTTCAAAGGACAGCACTTCCTCGAGGTCGTAGAACAGCGCCAGGATCTCTTCGTCCGTCAGGATGTCCTGGGGCTTGTGACAGCCCCGCGCCAGGAACCAGAACGCCCGGAGAAAGGCGGTCGACGACATCTTCCGACGACGGTCCACGCGCACGTGGAGGATGTCGTTGGCGTCGAAGTCAAACTCCACCCAGGAGCCGCGGTACGGGATCACCCGCGCCGAATAGAGGAGCTTCCCGGAGGCGACGGTCTTCCCTTTGTCGTCGTCGAAGAAGACGCCGGCGGACCGCTGAAGCTGGGAGACCACCACGCGCTCCGTCCCGTTGATGATGAACGTGCCTTTCTCGGTCATCAGCGGGAGCTCGCCGAGATACACCTCCTGCTCCTTGATGTCTCGGACAGTCCGCGTCTTGGCCTCCTTGTCATGCTCGTAGACCACGAGGCGGAGCGTGACCTTGAGCGGGATGGCGAACGTCATCCCACGGTCGTGGCACTCCTCGACGCTGTACTTGGGATCGGCGAAGTGGTAGTTCACGAACTCCAGGGACGCATTCTCGTTATAGTCCGAGATCGGGAAGACGGACTTGAACACGGCCTGAAGCCCGCTGTCCTCCCTGCGCTCGGGAGCCACATCCTTTTGCAAAAACGCCTCGTAGGACCCCTTTTGAACCTCGATGAGATTCGGGATCTCCACGATGGACGGGATCTTCCCGAAGTCTTTCCTGGTCCGACGCCCGCACTGAATTACCCCTGCCATACGCCCTCCTCGGAGCGGCCGCGCTCGATGCGAAGACTACTTGATCTCGATGGTGGCCCCCACCTCTTCGAGTTTCTTCTTCATCTCCTGCGCTTCGGCCTTGGACACCTTTTCCTTCACCGGCTTCGGCGCGTCGTCCGCCACCGACTTGGCCTCCTTGAGGCCGAGCCCCGTCAGTTCGCGAACGACCTTGATGACCTGGATCTTCTTGTCTCCGGCCGCGATCAGGATCACGTCAAACTCCGTCTTCTCCTCCTCGGCTGCCGCGAGAGCCGCTCCCGGGGCCGCCCCCCCGGCCGCCGCGGCCATGGGCATCGCCGCCACGGGGGAAATGCCATACTTGTTCTGAAGCCCCTTGACGAGGCGGTTCAGATCGAGCACGGTCCAGGCATCGATCGCTTCGAGCACGTCGTCAACGCTCACCTTCGACATGGATGCCTTCCTCCTTTTTCTGGAACTATGAGGCCGATGACTCTTTCTTCGCGCGAACCTGGTCCAGCATCGAAACGAGCGATCGCAGCATGCCGTCCAGCATCCCGACGAGACCCGCCAGGGGGGCCCGGAGCGCCCCGACGACCTGTCCGAGCAACACCTCACGCGACGGCAAGTCGGCCATCGCGCGCAGTTCGGCGGGCGCAAGGAGTCGCCCCTCGACGTACCCCACCTTGACCTGAAGCACGGGATTGGCCTTGACGAAAGCCTGAAGGGTCTTGGCGAGCGCGACGGAATCCTCCTTGGTGATCACGAGCCCCGTCGGACCCTTGAGGTGCGGCCCGAGGCCGTCCAGGGGCGAGTCTTTGAGGGCCAGGCGCGCCAGGCGGTTCTTGATCACCTTGTACTCGGCCGCCGCCGGTCTCAGCTGGCGGCGAAGGTTGGAGATCTGCTGGACCGTCAGACCCCGGTACTCGGTGAGCACCGCCGTCTTGACCCCGGAGAGGCGAGCCTTCAGCCTCTCGACAGCCTCGACTTTCGCGCGACTCGGCACCGTGCCCTCCTTATCGCTCACTTCTTGAACAGGTTGGCCAACCGCTGCACGTCCATGCGGATGCCTGGGCCCATGCTGGAGGACACTGTCAGCGAGCGAAGATATTGTCCCTTCGACGCCGCCGGCTTCGCCCGCATGATGGCCTCGATGAGCGTCATCGCGTTCGCGACGAGGTGATCGGCGGCGAACGACTTCTTCCCGACGGCGACGTGCGCGTTCCCCGCCTTGTCCACGCGGAACTCCACCTTCCCCGCCTTGACGTCGCGAACGGCCCGGGCGACGTCAAACGTCACCGTGCCCAGCTTCGGATTGGGCATGAGGCCCCGCGGGCCCAGCACCTTTCCAAGCTTGCTGACCTGACCCATGAGATCCGGCGTGGCGATCGTCGCGTCGAACTCCATCCATCCCCCCTGGATCTTCTCGATCAGGTCTTCGGCGCCGACGTGATCCGCGCCGGCCTCCCGAGCCTCCCGTTCTTTCTCCCCCTTCGCGAACACCGCGAGGCGCACGACCTTGCCGGTCCCGTGGGGCAGGACTACGGCGCCGCGCACCATCTGATCGGCGTGCTTGGGATCCACCCCGAGGCGGAACGAGAGATCCACGCCCTCGTCGAACTTGGTCCCAGGCGTCTGCTTGAGCGTGGCGATGGCCTCCTCCACCGTGTACGCCCTCGTCGGGTCGACCAGCGCGACCGCCGCCTTGTACCGCTTGCCGACTGTCGGCATCGTCGGATCCTCTCTCTTCCCTAGCCCACGACTTCAATGCCCATGCTGCGGGCGGTGCCCTCGATGATGCGCATGGCCGCGTCGACGGAGTTGGCGGTGAGATCCGGCAGCTTGGTCTGCGCGATTTCCCGGACCTGAGCGCGCGTGACCTTGCCGATCTTGTCCCGGTGCGGAATGGCAGACGCCTTGGCGATCCCGGCCGCCCGCTTCAGGAGCACCGCGGCCGGCGGCGTCTTCACCACGAAGGAGAACGACCGGTCCTGGTAGATCGTCACCACGACCGGGAGGATCAACCCTTCCTGGGAGGCCGTCTGGGCGTTGAACCCCTTGCAGAACTCCATGATGTTCACGCCATGCTGGCCCAGCGCCGGGCCAACCGGCGGAGCCGGATTCGCCTTGCCGGCCGGGATCTGGAGCTTGACCACCGCCTGCACCTTCTTCACTAGAGGCGCTCCACCTGGTAGTACTCGAGCTCGACCGGGGTCAGCCGTCCGAGGAGCCCCACCATCACCTTGAGCCGGCCTCGCTCCGGATTCAGGTCCTCGATCGTCCCGGTAAAATTCACGAACGGGCCCTCGATGATCCGCACTTTATCGCCCTTCGAGAACACGGCCTTGGGCTTTGGCTTCTCGGCGCCCTCCTCCATCTGGCGGAGGATCTCGTCCACCTCTTCCTGCGGGAGCGGAACCGGCCTGGCTCCCGACCCGACGAAGCCCGTCACCTTCGGCGTGCTGCGGACGAGGTGCCACGTCTCATCCGTTAACTCCATCTCCACGAGCACATATCCTGGGTAGAATTTCTGGGAACTGATCCGCTTCTGGCCTTTGCGAACCTCGACGACCTCCTCGACCGGCACCACCACCCGGGTGATCTGGTCCTGCTGGCCGAAGATCTTGGCGCGCTGCTCGAGCGCGGCCGCCACCTTGTTCTCGAATCCGGAGTAGGTGTGCACGACGAACCACTGTTTCGTGCTGGTCTCGTTGGTCATCTCAGAATCACTCCTACGATCCGGGCCAGCCCCATGTCCACGACCCAGAGAAAGAAGGCCGCGAGGCCCGTCACCACCAGCACGACCATCGTGGAGTTGATGATCACCGGTCGGCCCGGCCACGTCACCTTCCGGAACTCGCCCATCACCTCTCCGAAGAATTCCCGGATCCGCCCCAGATACTCCACGTCATCCTCGAAAATGGCAGGCGTGGAGGGATTCGAACCCCCATCCCGTCGCCCCTTGGGGCCTGGGCCTCAAGGCGCTCCTCATAGGGGCTCCGCCCCTCTGACGCTCGCTCCGCTCGCTGTCACCCCAGACGTAAGGGGGCGTGCCCCCCTTACCAACCCTCTGGGTCTGGGGGTTCTCATCCCCCAAACTCCCTCCTGTTCTGAAACCCGAAGCGACCGTCCCCCTTGCCTCGTTTAGCATGGCAGGCGTGGAGGGATTCGAACCCCCATCCCCCGGATTTGGAGTCCGGTGCTCTAGCCGTTAGAGCTACACGCCTAGGATCTTTCGAAGGGGGCCTCGACGGCCCCCTTCGAGGCCTCCCCCATCGATGGCGGCAGCAGAGCTGCCGCTCGAACAACCCACCGCTCGAAATGCCCGACCCCCAGGTCACTTGGTTTCTTTGTGCGGGGTGTGTTTCCGGCACCACTTGCAGTACTTCTTGATCTCGAGACGGTCTGGTTGCGTCCGGCGGTTCTTCGTCGTCGAGTAGTTGCGCCGATCGCACGCCGTGCACGCCAGCGTGATGATGTCGCGCGGCATGGCAGCCTACTCGGCGATCTCCGCCACCACGCCCGCCCCCACCGTCCGGCCCCCTTCCCGGATCGCAAATCGGAGCTCCTTCTCCAGCGCGATCGGCGTGATCAGCTCCACCGCCATCGCCACGT
>JAHFDN010000030.1 GCA_023248995.1 Candidatus Rokuibacteriota bacterium | reverse complement strand
GCATCCTGGCCATGGTCGCCTCCGCCGCGCTCGATCTTCCGACTGGAGCGACCGTGGTCTGCGCGTTCGGGGTCGCCCTGCTCGCCCTCGGAGGGATCGTGCAAGTCGCCCGCCGGCGCGCGCGGCCGGCCGAAAGCCGGGCCGGCAGGAGAGAGTGAGCAGGTCTCTGGTCAGCCGTCGGGGAGAGTTGTCGAGGGGGAGATACATCGTGTACAATTCCCACACGATGGGGCACACCCTCGGAAGGCTCGGTGCCACCTGGCGACTCAGGGCCGGCGGCGGTCTCGTGGCGGCACTGTTTGTCGCCTACCTGATCGAGCTCTCCCCCCACCTGGTCCACCACCTCTTCGATGAGGACCACGCTCCTCCGGCGTGCTCGCACCTCGCCCAGAGCCAGCACAACCCGGCGCTTCAGGCCGATCCGCCCGCTCTCATCCACCTGGTCCCGACCGAGACCGTCGAGGTCCCGCTTGCCGGAGGTCCTCTTCCGTCGCCCGCCCTGTCCTCCGGCCACTGCCGCGCTCCGCCCCGCTCCGTACCCTCCGCGTAGTTCTCCAACACTGCCTCCACCATTCGGCCGCGCAGGACTCGTCCTGGCCCGGGAGTGCTACCTGCGCGAGGGAGGGTATGGATGAAACCCAAGCTTCTTGTCGCAGGTTGCCTCTGTGTCATGACGTTGACCGCCGGAGCCACGACGGCGTCGGCCCACGGGCTCGCCGGCAAGCGGTTCTTCCCTACGACCCTTGCGGTCGATGACCCGTTCGTGTCTGACGAGCTGTCGCTGCCGTTAGTCTCCCACATCAAGGAGCCGGCGAGCGGTGAGGAGCCCGCGACCGTGAGGACTGAAATTTCCGGGGACTTCGCCAAGCGCATCACCCCGAACTTCGGGCTTTCCCTTGGTGGGACTCTGCTCCACCTGAAGCCCGACGACAAGTCGTCCCAGACAGGATTCGACAACATGGAGGTCGGCATCAAGTATCAGTCCTTCAAGAGCGACCTGCACGAGACGCTCATGGCCCTGGCGCTTGGCTGGGAGGTGGGGGGGACCGGCCAGAAGAAGGTGGGGGCCGACTCCTTCGACACGGTCAAGCCGGCGCTCCTCTTCGGAAAAGGGTTCGGCGACTTGCCCGACGCGGTGTGGTTCTTGAAACCTTTCGCCGTGACCGGGTCTTTCGGCGCTCGAATCCCGACGCGCCAGGTGACACGGAGGTTCACGGTAGACGAGGACACCGGGGACGTGGACATCGACAAGGAGCGGCATCCGAACGTCTTCGAGTGGGGAGTGGTTTTCGAGTATAGCCTGCCGTACCTCCAATCGTTCGTCAAAGACGTCGGCCTCCCCAAGCCGCTCAGCCAAATGATCCTGGTGGTGGAACTGGCCTACGAGAATCCCCTCGATCGCGGGAAGGGGGGGAAAACCATCGGCACGGTGAACCCCGGCGTCATCTGGGCCGGCAAGTACTTTCAGATCGGGCTTGAAGCCATTGTTCCGGTGAACGAGCGGACGGGGAAGAACGTGGGCGTCCGAGGCGTTCTCCACTTCTTCCTGGACGACCTCTTCCCCAAGAGCCTGGGTCGGCCAGTCTTCGGCAATTGACGATAAGAGGCTTCGGAGTCACGGGCCCTGCGCTGGCCGTCCTCCTCTGGGGGGCGACCAGCGCCGGCGCCCACGCCTTCCTTGACCGAGCCGATCCCCGCGTCGGGAGCACCGTGAGAACTCCCCCGGCCCAGGTCAGGCTCTGGTTCACCGAGAGCCTCGAGCCCGCGTTCAGTAGCGCCCAGGTGGTCAACGAAGCCGGAGGGCGAGTGGATCGCGGGAACGGCCAAGTGGACCCCGCGAATCCGGCGCTGCTGAGCGTCGCTCTTCAGCCGCTTCCGCCCGGCACCTACAAGGTGATCTGGCGTGTCCTCTCCGTGGACAGCCACGTCACCGAGGGCGACTTCACCTTCCGCGTGGCTCCCTGAGGAGGCCTGACGCCGTGGCCAACCGCGCGCCGCTGATCGCCCTCGTCCTCGGAACGCTGCTGCTCCACGGCGCGGCGCGGGCCCAGCCTCCCCAGCGTCATCTCGGGTTGGACAATGATTCGGTCCGCGTGGTCCTTCTCACCTATCAACCTGGTACGGGCGTCGGCCGACACCTCGGCCTGGAGCCCGAGCTCGGCATCGTGCTCGAGGGGGAGGTGATACTGGAAACCCCGAAGGGGGTGGAAACCTTCAAGGCCGGCGGCGTCTATTGGGTTCCGAGCCTCACCCCGCATGACGTCAGAAACGAAACCGACCGGCCCGCAAAGGTGTGGGATGTCCTCATCAAACGCTGTGAATGACCACGGAGAACGATCATAAACATCAGGCAATTCACGTTCCCGGACGGAGACCCGAAGGCTGGGCGGCGGCTCGAGCCCCAGTTCTCCAGCCTCTCGGCCTGGAGTCAGGAGGACCTGCAGGTGGACCTTCAGGATGTGGAGGTCGGTCCTGACGATCCCAGGAAGCTGTCGGTGGGGGTTCCCAACCTCCCTCGCGGGACGTACGCCGTGAAGTACCGGGTTCTCTCCGTGGACGGCCACATCGTGGAGGAGCAGTTCCCCTTCACCATCCGAGGGAGCCGGTGACCGGCCTCGTGATCTCGCTCCGAGCCCTTCACCTGGGGGCGCTCGCCCTCCTCGTCGGCGCCTTCGCCTTCCTCCTCCTCGTGGCCCGGCCGGCCTTCAAGCAGGGCGGACCCGAGCGCGGGCCGGCCTTTGAAGATCTCGATCGCCTCCTGGTCCGGCTTTCGCTCTGGAGCCTCCTGATCGCCCTCGGCTCCGGAATCCTCTGGCTCTGGGCTCAGGCTGCCATCGCGACGGGAAAGCCGCTCCGCCAGGCGCTTACCCTCGACGTCCTCGGGAGCGTACTGACCAGGACTCAGTTCGGGCACGTCTGGCAGCTCCGCCTCGCCCTTGCTCTCCTCCTGGGAGGATTCCTCCTCTTCCGCGAGCGCGAACAGGACGCGAAGGACTGGATCGCGCTGCGCCTGGAGGGGCTGATGCTGGCCGGGGCACTGCTCGCCGCGCTGGCCTGGGCCGGACACGCGGCGGCGACGCGGGAGCAAGTCCGTGTGCTCCACCTGGCTGCCGACTCGATCCACCTCCTGGCGGCGGGGGTGTGGCTCGGGGGCCTTCCGCTGCTCTTCCTCCTCCTCACGCGCGCCCAGAGGGCCCTGGATCCCCCGTGGGCCGCTGTTTGCCGGGAGGCGACGCGCCGCTTCTCCGTGCTGGGGCTCGTCTGTGTTGGCACCCTGACCCTCACCGGCGCTGTGAACGGCTGGATCCTCGTGGGCGACTTCCCCCCGCTCGTCGGGACGGTCTACGGGCGCCTCCTCCTGCTCAAGCTCGGCCTGCTCCTCCCTCTGATCTGGATCGCGGCCCGTAACCTCCTCCGCTTGAAGCCCCAGCTCCTGGCGGCACAGGCCTCCGGCCCAGCGGAAACACTCAGGGAACTGCTCCGCCGCCTCGCGCGCAACGTGACCGCGGAGGCGTGCCTCGGCGCCACGATCCTCGTCATCGTGGGGGCTCTGGGGATCACGCCTCCCGCGCTTCACACTCAACCCTCGTGGCCGTTCCCCTTCCGGCTGAGCTGGGAGGCCAAGAAAAATCTCCCCGGCGTTCGGGGGGCCGTGACTGTCGGAAGTGCGGGGGCGCTCCTCAGCGCAGCCGTCGCCGTGTACGGCCTCTGGAGACGACGGCACCGCCCGTGGGCGATCGGCGCCGGGCTGGCGGCGGTGGGGTTCTTCGGAGCCGTCCCGCTCCACTCCCTGGCTGTTGACGCCTACCCGACGACGTACCTGCGCCCCGCGGTTCCCTACTCCGCGCTCTCCGTCGCCAAGGGGGCGCATCTTTACGAGCAGCACTGCGCTGTCTGTCACGGAACGAACGGCTACGGAGACGGGACCGCGGCTCCACAGCTCAGCAAGAAGCCGGCGGACCTGACGGCCAAGCACACCGCCGACCACACCGCGGGCGATCTCTTCTGGTGGCTCATGCACGGAATCAAAGGCTCTCCGATGCCGGGCTTCGCAGACCGCCTCAGCGGCGAGGAGCGTTGGGACCTGATCAACTTCCTCCGGGCCCTCTCGGCGGCCGAGCAGGCCAGAACGCTTGGGCCGCTGGTAGACCCGGAGCCGTGGCTCGTGGCCCCGGATTTCACCTTCGGCATCGGCGTGGGTCCAGCGGAGACGCTGAAGGATCACCGCGGGTGGGCGATGGTGCACCTCGTCCTCTTCACTCTGCCGGGCTCGCTGCCACGCCTCGAAGAGCTCGACCGCGCCTGGAACCAGATCGGCCTCGCTGGAGCCAGGGTCCTCGCAGTACCGATGCGGGACGCCCCCCAGATCTACCAGAAGCTCGGCGCCCACGCGGCCAACTACCCCATCGTCGTGGACGGAAACCAGGAGATCGTGGAGACCTACACGCTCTTCCGCCGGACGCTCGCCGTCGAGGGCGTCTCGCCGCCGCCGACCCACATGGAGTTCCTCATCGACCGCCAGGGGTACGTCCGGGCTCGCTGGATTCCCGGCGAGCGGCCAGGCTGGGGAGAAATCCCCCGGCTGGTCAAGGAGATCAACCTTCTCGACAAAGAAGCGCCCCGCGCGCCGGCGCCGGACGACCACGTGCATTGAAACGTCGAGAGAAGCTCCATGCGTCTCTATAAGGTCGTGATCCTCGCCAACCTCGCCTTCGGCGTCGGCGTGCTCTCGGGCTATCTCTGGTGGCAGCGGGACGTCGGCCGACTGGAGCGCGATCTGGTTTTAGCCCGAGAGAGCAAGCCGGCGGTTCCCGGTGGCGAGAAGAGCTGGTCGGTGACGGGAATCGTCCGGGCGGTGAGGTCGAACGACCGGCTCGTGATGATCACGCACGAGCCCATCCCGGGGCTCATGGGGTCCATGACGATGGCGTTTCGCGTGAAGGATCAGGGGCTCGTGAAGGAGATCGCGCCCGGCGACCGGGTCCAGTTCACCCTCGTGGCCGCGGACAAGGGTCTCCTGCTCGTGGCGCTCCGGAAGGAGAAGAGCCCGTGAGGCGGCTCCTCGGGGCGATCGCGCTCGGCCTCCTCGCGACCGCCGCCGGCGCATCCCACGCCACGGCAGGGCACGGCACGGGCGTGCAGGTGCTCACGGTCCCCGCACCGTACGCCAAGCGCCTGCTCGACGAGGGGGAACGGCTCATCTTCGTCGATCTCCGGCCGCCCGACGAATTCCAACGCGGGCGCTTGCCCGCCGCCCGCTCGCTTCCGCTCCGGGAGCTCCGCAAGCGGTATCAGGAGGTCCCGCGGACGGGGCGGGTGATGCTCTATTGCGCCTGCCCGCCCGAGGAAATCCAGGCCGCCTTCCAGTTCCTGTGGGACCAGGGCTACCGGAACATCAGCGTCGTGGACGAGGGATTCCCGGGCTGGGCCAAGCGCGGGTACCCGGTGGATCGCTGACGATCACGCGGCGTCGAGAGAGGAGTGAGCATCGGCCCGGCGGGAGCGCGCCGGCTCTCGGTGCCAAAAGAATCCCCCGCTTCCGCCGGGTCATGCTCTAATAGCTCCATGGCCAACGCGCGTCGCTCCGGGCTCGTCCTCGGCTGGGCGCTGGCCCTCGGGGCGCTGGCGGCCCCCGCGGCAGCCGCCACGCTCTACGTCACCAACACGAAATCGGACTCCATCTCCATCATCGACACGAACACCTTCGAGGTGACGGGCACGATTCCCCTGGGGAAGGGCAAGCCCAACCGGGTCGCCTTCCACCCCGACGGGAAGACGGCATGGGTGGTCTACGACAAGAGCCACGACCTGGGCGTCGTGGACGCCGAGGCGGGACGGCTCTTGAGACGCGTGCAGATCGGCGGCAACCCCTACAACCTGACCTTCTCCCCCGACGGCCGGTACCTTTACGTGCTGGACTGGTCGAGCGACACGAGCAACGACGAGATCATCATCTACGACCTCAAGACGGAAAAAGTGGACGGCCGCATCGAGGTCTCCACCTGGCCCGCCCACGGCATTTTCACCCGGGACGGCAAGACCTTCTTTGTTTCGGGCGAGACCGCCGGCAACTGTGCCGCCATCGATACGACCGCCCGCAAGATCGTGGCCACGGTGTGGACGGGCGGCGACGCCATGGGGCTCGCCCTCACCCCCGACGAAAAGACCCTCTACGCGGGCGCGGGGGAGGCCAAGGGCATCGTCAAGGTGGACACCGCCACACTGAAAGCGGTCGGGACGATTCCGGTGACGGGGATCGTCCATGAGACCACCCTCACCCTGGACGGCCAGTTCCTGTACGTGACGCTCCGCAAGGCCAACCGAGTTGTCGTGGTGAGCACGGCCGACGACAAGGTGGTCGCCACCATCCCGCAGCCCGGCTACCCCGACCTGGTGGTGATGGAGCCGACAGGACGGTACGCCCTCGTCACGAACCGCTACGCCGACGTGGTGACAGTGATTGACGTCAAGACGCACCGCCAGGTCAGGGCGATCCCGGTCGGCAAAGCGCCCCACGGCATGGCCCTGCGGCCCCGCTAGGCGAACGCCCTCCCCCGCCCGCGGGGCGACCCGACATTTTCTGGGACCCGTGCTGGGCGCCTTCGCCTTCGTCGCGCTCCAGGAAGTCTCCCTGCGCTTCACGCTCTACCACGGCCTCATCCTCGGCGTCCTGCTCATCGCCGTCGTCTTTCTACTCCCGGACGGTGAGACCGGCGGCGGGACGGCCGTCATGAAGAGGCTCGTGCGTCGCAAGGCGCGCGCCGATCGAGATCGGTCGCCGGAGCCTTCCATTTGACATCCAGCGAGCGCTCGGCCTATAGTCCACCCGCCGATCACGGCTCACAGGGGAGGCAGCGATGAAAGGATTCGCGGTGCTCGTTTTGGGACTGGCGCTGACCGGGTGCGCGACCATGCAGCCCGGGAGCCCACAGGCAATGGCGGACCTGAAGAACGCCAAGGGAGAAGCGGTGGGAACCGCCAGCTTCTGGGAGGACGCCAGCGGTGTCCGCGTCCGGGCCCAGCTCCGCGGACTCTCCCCCGGGAAGCACGGGTTCCACATTCACGCCGTCGGCAAGTGTGACCCACCGGACTTCATGTCCGCGGGCGGCCACTTCAATCCAGGAGGAAAGAAGCACGGGTTCAAAAGCCAGGCCGGCGCCCACGCCGGGGATCTCCCCAACCTTGAGGCGGGGGCGGACGGGACGGCGTCGTTCGACTATGTCACCCAGGCGGTGACGCTGCGCGCCGGGCCGACCTCCCTCTTCGACGCCGACGGGAGCGCGCTGGTGATCCACGCCAACCCCGACGACGAGGTGACCGATCCGACCGGCAACTCGGGCGGCCGCGTCGCCTGCGGCGTCGTCAGGAAGGCGGTCGCCAGCGCAGGGTACTCGGGGAGCGCGAGCTACTAGCGATCTTGGCGCCGGAACGCTGGCGAAGAATCTTCATCGGCAGCGCCGGGGTCTTTCTGACCTTGGCGCTCGTCGTTTACGCTCTGGGATGGCTTCCCGGAGAGCGCGGGCTGTATCGGGCCATCGACGAGCGGAGCTCACCACTGGTCGTTTCGATTTTCGGCTGGATCAACTACCTGGGCGACAAACGCGTCCTGCTCCCGGCCACACTCCTCCTCTTGTGGGTCGCGCCGGCCAAGGCGCGCCGGCGCTGGTGGCTCTGGGCGGGCGTGATGGTCGCGGCCCCCCTGCTCGAGTGGCTGGGCAAGGACCTCATCGGCCGGCCGCGCCCGATGGGTAGTGCCTACGGCTTTCCGAGCGGCCATGCCACGGCCGCCTCCGCCTACTTCTTCCTGGCCGCCTACCTCCTCGGCAGGCGGCTCCACGACGCCGGCAAGCGGGTGAGCGTTTTGTGGATTCTCGCCGGCTTCGCCGTCGCCCTCGTCGGGGTGGCCCGCATCGTGCTCCGCGCCCACTGGCCCGGCGACGCGCTCGGGGGCGCGGCGCTCGGTCTGGCGTGCGTGTCTCTCGCCGCCTGGTGGCACGAGGGCTCGGGGGCATCTCATCCCGCAAGCGCTAGGCCGTCGGCAGATCCTTAAAACCGCACCCGCACCCGGTAGGTGATCTTCGCGGCGCCCTCCTTCGACACGGGGACCTGGTAGCGGAGGGTGTGGGCCTCGATCTTTTCGGCCGTGTGGGTGGACCTCAGCACCTCCCAGTCTCCCGGCATCGGCTCGACAACCGTGACGGTGACGTCTTCCTTCTTGTGGTTCCGGAGCGAGATCTCCCACTCGACCTCATAGAGCCCCCCACCGATCTTCTTCCAGTCCTTCTGGGTCCGCTCGCCCACTACGTCGAAGGCCTCTCCCATCTTGATCCGGACGCGCTCGTCCCTGGGGGTGTGGTCGATCCAGTCCTCCCCGACGAACTGCTGGCTCCCCGACCGGTCGGCCTTGTACACGCGCACCTTCCCTTTCGGGAGGGGGAGGCCCAGGTTGTTCGCCTGGCTGTTGCCGACCTCGATGAACACGCTGACCTTCTGGTTCGAGAGCGGCGCGCCGTAGTGAGTCCGGTAATAGTCCGGCGCGCCGTAGTAGATGAGCTGCTTGGCGACGGGGACGCCGTTGGCCGCCATCAGGGCGAGCTGCTTCGTCTGGTTGTCTTTGATCGTAGTGCGGCCGTCCAGCGTGTACAGGTGGTATTCGAAGAAGCCCTCGGAGACGAAGTCGTGCCTCGGCTCGGCGCCCCCCGCCTTGGCCGCCAGCTCCATCGCCCGCCGTCCCCGGTCGAGCTCCGCCGCCCGGTGAATATCCCCGGCCACCAGTCTGAGCGCCGCGTCCCGGTAGGTCGCCCCGCTCTTGTTGTCAATGGTCACCCAGCCCGAGAGATCCGCCCGGTCGTCGGCCGCGTTCAGGACCATCACGTAGTCCGCCTTCCAGGTGATCCCGCCGGTCAGGTAGGAGGCCTCGATCCGCTGCGGCGCCGGCGTGGCGTTCCTGAGGAGCCAGACCAGCGTCGGCTTGGACACGAGGTTCTCGGGCAGCGCGGGAAGCACGACGGTCCCGTAGTGGCCCATGTAGATCTGGCCGTTGATATCGTAGACGGGGCCGTTCGTGGACAGGAGCGTCGCCTCCAGGTACGAGCCGTTGCCCTGGTAGAGCCGGACCTTCCGCCCCACGTACTTCTCCATGAGCTTCTGGCCCGAGAGCAGGTCGTACTCGTAGTTCTGCTCGAGGACCCTGAGCCCGGCAGCGTCGGTCAGCGACTTGAGGTGCACGCTGGTCGGGTCGATCAAGGCCGCCACGTCCATGAACTGGACGGTGCTGGGGCCGCTCTCCAGGCGCACCTCGCGGGTGTCTTTCACGAGACCCAGGTTGCCGTTATAGATCGTGAGAGCCAGGTCCCGCTGCTCCTCCCGCGTGCTCACCCTGAGCGCCGGGTCGGGCCGGGACCACGCCGTGCCCCCCGTGCTCAGGGCGACGACAAGGGTGAAGATCGCTAAAAAGCTTCGCATCGCTTGCTCCTCCTTGGCCGATGGAATCGGTCTGCCCGGTTAGACAGGGCGGAGGACGGAAAGTTCCAGGGGCGGGTGTCGGTTACTCCACGATGCGAAGCGCGACGCGGAGTCGGTCGGGGAAAGTCCGGGCCCGCGTTTCGACGGTGAACTGCCCGATCTGGCGCAGCCGGGCCTCGAGCCGGGGGTAGGCCTCGCGCGAGACGACGACCTCGACGATGCTCCCGGCCCTCACGCGGTCGGCGTCACGAACCAGGATCCCTCCCAGTTGCTTCACGACGTCGCTCAACTGGCTGTCGAGGGCATCCCGATCCCGGGGCTTGAGCCGTCCGACCAGGTGGAAGGGGCCCTGAGCCCGGGCCGCGAGCTTGGACTCCGACCGGGCGCCGGCCGATTTCCGGGCCTCGCGCTCGGCGCCCTGACGGTCCGCGACCGCAGGCCCCTCCGGCGGGGCCGGCTCCTGCTTTGCCACCGGCCGATCCTTCTCCTTGATGTCCCGAAGGGCCCCCTCGCGCGCCTCGGAAGGCGGGAGCGTTTCCTGAGGAGCCGGCGAGGCCTTCGCGTCGAGCCGCTCGGAGTCGGGGGACTCGCCCGGAGGTGGAGCGGCCGGTGCCGTCACCGCCGGGGTGGGTGGCTCGACCGCTCGCTCGAGCTCAGGCGTCTGGCGATAGAGGAAGAACGCGAGCGTCGAGACCAGGACGAGCGCAGCGGCCTCCACCGGGAGTCTCACGTGGAGCGGGACGGACAGGACCCGGAAAAGCCGTCGATGCCAGGGCTGCCGTTCGGCCGCCCGGATGACCCGGGCGGCGAAGCCGGCCGGCGCCCGTGCCTCCCGGACCCCGTGGAGCAGGACCAGGGTTCGGCTGAAGCGCTCCCACTCCCCGCGGCAGCCGGGGCAGCCGCGAAGGTGGCCGTCCACGATCGACTCCTGCTCGGAGGTGAGCAGATCATCGGCCTTTGCCGAGAAGAACTCGCGCGCCTCGTGACAGTTCATGCCAGGAACGCCTCCACTCGGTTCTTCAGCTCCACCCGCGCGCGGTGCAGCCGCGAGCGCACCGTGCCGAGCGGAAGGTCGAGGGCCGCCGCGATCTCCTCGTAGTCGAGCCCGTGGAGATCCCGCAGCACCACGACGATCCGCTGCTGCTCGTCCAGCCCCGCGATGGCCCGGTGCAAGACCGCCTCGAGCTCCGAGGCTTCGAGCGCGGCAGCCGGATTCGCATGCGCGTCGGCGATCCGCGCCAGAGCGCCCTCCCCCACTCGGCGCGCGCGGCCGGGGGATTTCAGCCGGTTCAGACAGAGGCGGGAGGTGATGGCGTAGAGCCAGGTGGAAAGTCTGGCCTCCCCGCGGAACTCCCGGATCGAGCGGTGGACGCGCAGGAAGACCTCCTGCGCCATTTCCTCGGCCTCCCCCCGATCGCCGAGCATCCGGAGCGCGATGCTGAAGACCCGGTGTTGGTAGGCCAGCACCAGCTTCTCGAAGGCCGCCGGCTCTCGCTGCCTGAGGGACTGGACTAGCTGAGAGTCGTCGCGGATCCTCTCGCCCGGTTGGACAGCGCGGGGCGGAGAAAGTTCCCGCTGCATTGAGCCATCATGGGCGAAAGAGGCCAGCTCCGCAACTCTTCCGAGGCCCGAGCCATTGATCGGCCGCGGGAACGTGTGCCATAATCCGCCGCATGACGCCCGAGGCCGGCGGCTGCTGCCGTTCGACATGAAGGTGGCGATTGTCGGCGGGACCGGACCCGAGGGCGCGGGCCTCGCCGTCCGCTGGGCCCTCACGGGTCACTCCGTCGTCATCGGCTCCCGCGACGCCGCGCGCGCCCGAGCCACGGCCGCCGAGCTGGGGGGCCGGGCCAAGAGCGCCTCGATCATCGGCATGACGAACCGTGACGCGGCCGCGGCGGGCGAGGTGGTCGTGCTGACGCTTCCGGCCACAAGCCTCGCCGCCGCCCTCCCCGAAGTGAAGGACGGCTGCCGGGGGAAAGTCGTGGTGAGCACGGTCGTGCCGCTGACGTTCGGCGGTGGGCGCCTCTTCACTCCGCCGCCGGCTGGCTCCGCGGCGGAGGAGGCTCAGCGGTTGCTCGGCCCCGAGGCCAAAGTGGTCGCCGCCTTCCATCACATCGCCGCCCACGAGCTGGTCTCGGGGCAACCGCTCGACTGCGATCTCTTGCTCTGCGGCGACGATCCGGCCGCCAAGGCCACCGTCGCCGAGCTTGGCCAGAGCCTGGGGCTCCGAGTCCTGGACGTCGGGCCGCTCGCCAACGCCGGCCCGCTCGAGGGGATCACCGCCCTCCTGGCGACCATCAACCGCCGGTACAAGATCAAGAACGCCGGGGTCAGGATTACCGGCCTCTTGGGTTAAGAGATCCCCCCGCGGCTCACGGCCAGCCCCAGGTACAAGAGGACCACTCCGAGCAGGAGGATCACCCGGTCCAGCCTGACCAGCGCCCGGAGGGCGTCCCCCGGGCTTCGTCCCGCTCCCGCCTCGCGGATCAGCCGCGCGGCCACGCCGAAGTCCCGATGGGCCGACAGCATCAGGACGACCACGACGACAAAGAGCTTGAGGGCGAGAACGCGCAGGAGCCCGATCTCGCCCCAGGTGGCCACCGGTGGGAGGCGCGTCAGGTTGTGGAGTCCCGTCAGGACGAGGAGCACCATGGCGGTCCAGGCCACCCGCCTGAACCGCCTCACCGCCGAGAGAAGGACATCCGCAGGGCCCTTCGTCGCCAGGAGCGGGAAGAGGACGTGGCTCTGGAAGAGGAGGCCCCCGAGCCACACGGCCGCCGCGAGGACGTGGAGCCAGAGCGGCAGGAGTCTCATCGCTCCCGCCGGGCGTCCAGGAGTGCCGTCAGCACCCGGCTCGCGTCCCCCAAATCGGAAAAAAGGACATCCGGCCCGTGGACCGCCAGCTCCTGGAGGGCGTGTCCCCCGGTGGCGACCGACACCGCCCTCGCCCCGTAGGCCCGGGCGCACGCGATGTCGAGAGGGGTGTCGCCGATCACGACGACCTCCGCCGGGCTGACCGATTGCCCGGCGAGGGCTTCGGCCCGGCGGGCGGCGATGCCGGGAAGTTTGGCCCGATCCGCGTCGTCGGAGCCGTAGGCCCCGAGGCGGAAGTGCGGCAGGAGACCGGTCGGCTCCAGTTTGAGCCTGGCGCCGATCTCGATGTTCCCGGTCAGGAGCCCGAGCACGGCCTCGGAGCAGTCGCTCAGACGGCCGATCAGCTCCGAAACTCCCGGCAGGAGCGCGATCCCCCCGCCGGCGGCGATCTCCGCGCGAAGGTCTTGGACGTAGCGGTCGTAAAAGAGGTCCAGGCGCTCGCGCACCCGGAGAGCAGGCCACCCGGCCGCGTCCATGAGGTCGAAGACGATCTGGGGATCGGTCTTCCCCCTGAAATCGTAGGCGCCGATGGGACCGGTGACGCCGAAGACGGCTTCCAGCGCGCGGCCCATGGCCCGACGCCCGGCCCCGCGCGCCGACACGAGGGTGCCGTCAACGTCGAAAAGCAGGAGGCGCATCAGGAGGCGGCGGCCCCGAGTGCCTTGGGCGAGAAGGCGCGCAACCGACTGACGACCGACGGGAGCAGATCGAGGATGACCTCGATTTCGGTGGCCGTGGTCCAGCGGCCGAGCGTCAAACAGAGCGAGCCCTCCTGCTCCTCCGGGTCGGCGCCGATGGCGCGGAGCACGTGAGACGGCTCCAGAGTCTTGGAGGCGCATGCCGAGCCGGACGACGCGGCCACGCCCTGGAGGTCCAGGTCCATCAAGACGCTGTCGGCCTTGACCGCCCTGAGGCAGAGGCTCGCGTGATGGGGGAGCCGGTCTGTTCGGGGGCCGGTTTGCCGGCTCTCGGGAAGCCTCGCCAGGAGTCCGGTGAGGAGCCGGTCGCGAAGACGCGCGAGCCGCGCGATCTCGTCCCGCCACTCCGCCCGCACCAGTTCCGCCGCCACGCCCATCCCGACGACGGCGGGAAGATTCTCGGTCCCGGACCGGTACCCCTGCTCCTGGCCGCCGCCGAGCATCAGCGGGAGGAGCTTGACGCCCGGCCGGACCCAGAGCGCTCCGACCCCGGGAGGGCCGTAGAGGTCGTTGGAGGAGAGCGTCAGGAGGTCAATGCCCATCTCCTCCACCGACAGGGAAACCCGCCCGACCGCCCCAACCCCGTCGACGTGAAACGGAACGCCGTGCGCCCGGGCGATCTTTCCAAGTTCCGCCACCGGCTGGACAGTGCCGATCTCGGGGTTGGCGGCCATGATGGAGATCAGCGCGGTATCCCGCCGGATCCCGCGCCGCAGGTCGCCAGGATCCACCCTCCCCTCCCGGTCCACGGGAAGATAGGTCACGGCGAAGCCCCGCTTTTCCAGCTCGCGACAAGAGTTGATGACAGAGATGTGCTCGATCGCCGAGCTGATGACGTGGCGGCCCCCCTCACCCGCGCGGAGCGCCACGCCCCTGAGCGCCAGGTTGTTCGCCTCGGTGGCGCCGGAAGTAAAGATGAGCCCGGCCGCCGGCCCCGAGATGAGCCGCGCCACCTTGACCCGTGCTGCCTCCAGTGATTCGCGCGCCGCGCTCCCGAGCGAGTGCAGGGCCGAGGGATTGCCGACCCCTCCCTCCAGAAAAGGGCGCATGACCGCGACCACCCGTGGGTCCACGGGGGCGAACCCAGCGTAGTCCAGGTAAATGCGCCCTGGGGGGGCGGACAGACGCTGCTCCCCGCTACCGGGACTTTTTGACGAGGAAGCGGTAGATCGCTCCATCCCTGGAGATCTCAAGGAGCTCGTGGCCCGTGCGACGGGTCCAGCTCTTCATGTCGGCCTCCGAGGCGGGGTCATCCGCCACCATCTCGAGCACCCCGCCGATCGGGACATCCCGGATGGCCTCGCGGACCTTCACGATGGGCATGGGACAGAAGAGACCGATACAGTCGATCTGGGTATGACTATTGAGCATTCCAGCGCCGGAAACCTCAGTAAAGACATTACTCCACCCGCGCCAAGGCCGTCAAGGAACCTCTCAAAATCCGCTTGACATAAAGACGGCGGTGAACAACAATTGCAAATACCTTCTAATGTCTTCTAGCCAATGACAGCCGGATCGATACCGACGGACCCGGATTCTACCATCTTCACGGTCACCGAGGTGGCCAACTACCTGAAGCTCCCGGTCTCGACCGTGTACCGTCTGGCGGAGCGACGCCAGATTCCGGGCCACAAGGTCGGCCGACAGTGGCGCTTTCCCCGCGCCGTCATTGACGAATGGCTCCGCCGGCGCTCCGAGGCCGGCACCGTCACCCTCCTCGTCGTGGACGACGAGCGGCACGTCCTGGCCATGCTGGCCGAGGCACTCGCCGGAGATGGCCGACGCGTCTTTCAGGCGGAAAACGGCCAAGAGGCCGTGCGGCTTGCGACTTCCACTCGCGTGGACCTCGTGGTGCTGGACCTGCTCATGCCGGGGATGGACGGCGTCGAGACTTTTCGGCAGATCCACGCGGCCCGACCCAACCTCCCGGTGGTCGTCGTGACCGGCTATCCGGAGAGCGACTTGATGCTGAAAGTGCTCGAAATCGGTCCCTTCACGGTCCTCCAAAAGCCGCTCGACCTGCTGAAGCTCCGGAGAATCGTGGACCTGATCGTCGGGACGTAACGCCGTGGCGAACTCCCAGACGAAGAAAGAGAGCCTAGACGTCGCGTTCGCCGGGCATCGGGTCCGGCGAAAGCTCCTGCTAGCGCTGGTGCTCTGTTCGCCCGTTCCCCTCCTGATTCTCACCTACGTGCTGTACGCCCAGATCGTGCCCCTCCTGGACCCGGTCGCCCACCGCTTCCTGCTCGCGGGTCTGCCGGTGCTCATCATCCTCGTCAGCCTCCTGATCGCGGCCGGAGCGTACCTGATCTGGGACGTGGCGACGGCGGTCGCTCGGACCGCCGAGTTCATCTCGACCTCCAAACAATTCGAAAAAATGGACGG
>JAHFDN010000024.1 GCA_023248995.1 Candidatus Rokuibacteriota bacterium | reverse complement strand
GGCACCTCGTTCAAGACCTCGCCGGCGATCGGCAAGTGCCTGGCCGAGTGGATCGTCCACGGCAAGCCCCGGACGCTGGACCTGACACCCTTCAGGTCAACCCGCTTCGCGGAAGGCCTGCTATGGCACGACGAGGATCACTACGGGGCGGAACGCCTCACGATCTCGCGCTGAGCGCGGGGCCCGTCCCCCCGCCGGCCCTCAGACGAGCTCCAGCATCCGGTCGATCGCGCGCCTGGCCTTCCGGGCGATCTCCTCGGGGACGCGCACCTCGGGGGTCAGGGTCTCGAGGGAGCGGATGACCTTGTCCAGCGTGATGGTCTTCATGAACGCGCAGACGGCGTTGGGGTTGACCGGGTAGAACCTCCGGTCCGGGTACTTCTTCTCCAGGCGGTGGAGAATGCCGACCTCCGTCCCCACCGCGAATTCCTTCGCGGACGACTCCTCCACGTGGCGGATCATCCCCTCCGTCGAGAGGAAGGCGGTGCGCTCCTGCGGCAGCGTGCCGTCGAACACCTTCGCCATGCAGGAGCTGACGCAGCCGCACTCCGGGTGGAGGAGAAGCTCGATGTCGGGATGCTCCTCCAGGATCCGCGCCACGTCGGCCGGCTGGATGGACTGGTGGACGTGGCAGTAGCCGGGGTAGGCGATGATGTTCGCGCGCTTCGTCTGCTGGGCCACGACGGCGGTGAGGAACTTGTCGGGCAGGAAGAGGATCTCGCGGTCCGCGGGGATGGCGTCGATCACCTTCTTGGCGTTCGCCGAGGTGCAGCAGTAATCGCTTAGGGCCTTCACCGCGGCCGACGTATTGATGTAGGAGACCACGACCGCGTCCGGGTACCGGGCCTTGTAGGCCCGGAGCTCCTCGGGGGTGATGGAGGCTGCCAGGGAGCACCCCGCCTTGAGATCGGGAAGGAGCACCGTCTTCTCCGGGCAGAGGATCGCCGCGGTCTCGGCCATGAAGTGCACGCCGCAGAAGACGATCACCTGGGCGTCCGTCCGCGCGGCCTCCTGGGACAGGCCGAGGGAGTCCCCGACGAAGTCGCCGACCTCCTGCACCTCGTCCCGCTGGTAGTTGTGGGCCAGGATCACGGCCTTGCGCTCCGCCTTGAGCCGCCGGATCCGTTCCTGCTTGTGCCGGATCTCTTCGGGCGTGTCCGGCACCCGCTCGATCGGCGGCAGGGTGTAGCGCGCCTCGAAGGGAATCTTGCTGCTCATTCGATGGCCTGACTGAGATCCAACGCCCGCGGGGAGTGCGTGAGGGCGCCGACCGAAATGGCGTCCACCCCCGCGGAGGCGTACTCGGCGATGGTGGCCTCCGAGATCTTCCCGCTGGCCTCGATGAGCACGCCGTCGTGGAGCCCCTCCTCCTTGAGCGCCCCGACGATCCGGGACACCTCGGTGGGCGGGACGTTGTCCAGCATCACGACGGAGGGAGGCGGGTCGGCCTCCTCCCGCCGGAGCTCCTCGAACACCCGCGCCGCGGCCAGCGCCCCCTTGAGGGCCGTGACCTCCACCTCGATGAAGACCGCCTCGGCGCGAAGCGACCAGGCCCGCTTGAGCGCCAGGGGGATGGCCTCCTCTTCCGAGGCGGCAAGGAGGCGGAGATGATTCGTCTTGACCAGGATCGCATCCCCGAGCCCCAGGCGATGCGTCCCACCGCCCCCGAGGTGGACCGCCCGCTTGTCGACAGGCCCCCAGGGGGTCTTCCGCGTGGCGACGACGAAGGTCGCCGGAGAGTGACGGTGGGCGAGCTCCTGAAGCTCGCGCGTCCTCGTGGCGATGCCGCTCATCCGCTGGAGGAGGTTCAGCCCCACGCGCTCGACAATCAGGAGCGCCTGGAGGCTCCCTTCCGCTCGGAGGATCGCGTCCCCAGGCTCGAGCCTCTGGCCGTCGGCCTTGAGCCGCTCGGTGCGGAGACCGTGCCGGGTGTAGAACCAGGAGACCTCCTCGAGCCCGGCCAGGACGCCCGGCTCCCGGGCCATGACCCGGGCGGTGCCGCGCCCGCCGCCCGGCAGAACAGCCCTGAGCGTCAGGTCCCCCGGCCCAACATCGGCCCCCAGCAGATCCTCCGTGAAGACGTGGACCCAGGGGAGGTAGCGAGGGTTCTCCAGCGTCAGGGCTTCGCCCCGGAAGAAGGCCTGTCTCACCCGGTCCTGCCGGCTCCGACCCAAGGCCGTCACGCCTCCGGCTCGAGGAGGAAGCCTCGCGCCCGGAGCCGTGTCCGGGCCTCGGCGAGCAACTCCGGCCTGGAAGCCTCCACGGTGTGAAGGTGGACGCCGTCCGTGAGCGAGGAGAGAAGCTTGGCTCCCGTCACCTCCACCTGGTGGAGGAAGGCCTGGACGTCAGCCCGAGACTCGAGCATCAGGTGCCCCTTGAGCTCGCCGTAGAGAGGGTGCTCGACGATGACATCAAGGACCTTGACACCCAAGTCCACCAGGATCTGGAGCTCCTCCTCCGTCTCCTCAGGCCGATGACGGCAGGCCAGGACCGCCCGGTGACGTCTGGGCCCGCCCGTCTTCGGCAGGAGATAGCCCTGCGGGGTCGAAAGAATTTCGTGGCCGCTCGCGCGGAGGATGAGCACGTCCTGGATGATGGACTGGCGACTGACCTGAAAATGGCGGGCAAGCTCGGCGCCCTTGATCGGTCCGACCTGGGTCCTGAGCAGAGCGAGGATCGCCTCCCGCCGCCCCCGTCCGCTCAGCACCCCCGCCGTTTTGACTTCCATAGACCCATGTTAGTAGACATTTAAAGCCCTGTCTAGTCCAGGGTAAAAACGGCGCGAGAAAGAAGCCGCTCAGAGCTCGAAGGGCAGGTGGAGGTCTTCGGCAAGCCCCCTGAGCTCCCGATGCACCACCTGGCTCAGGGGGATGCCGTGCCGGGAGCGCTCGGTATGACGCCTGAACTCGAGCTCCCCTGCCACGAAGACCTCCTCCGCGCCCTCGGCGGGGGTGGATGACTTGATCTGCCGGCGGAGGCGGTCCACCCGTGCCGTGAACTCGTCGAGCGGCATGAACTGCTCGGGATTGATCGCCAGGTAAAAGGCGCTGCTGACGAGGGGATCCTTGCCGAAGACCTTGAGCGGGGGGACATCCGTCCCGAAGAGCCCCCCGGAGAGGACGCCGCCCAGCACCTCCACGACCGTCGCGATCCCGAACCCTTTGTAGCCTCCCGCCCACTGGAGAAAACCGTGGAGGAGCGCCTCCTCGGGGTCGGTCGTGGGCCTCCCTGCCCGGTCCAGCGCCCACGCCGGCGGGATGGGAAGGCCTTTCTTGGCCGCCAGACGGAGCTTGCCGTTGGCGACCATCGCCGTGGCCATGTCCAGGACGATGGGCGGCTCCGCGCCCGCGGGAAACGCGGCGGCGATGGGGTTGGTCGCGAACGTCGGCGTCCGTCCCCCGAACGGCGGCACGATGGCGGGGCCGTTGTTCATGGCGAGCCCGATCAATCCCTCCCGCGCGGCCATCATGGGATAGAACCCGACCATCCCCGTGTGCGTCAGATTCCGCGCGGTGACGCAGGCGATCCCCGCCGCCCTCGCCTTCGCCATGGCCACCTGCATGGCGTGCTTGGCGACCACCATGCCGAAGCCGTTATCCCCATCGAGCATCGCTACGGACGGGGCGTCCTTCAGGACCACCACCTTGGGCCGGGGATTCAGGAGCCCGAGACGAAGCATGGAGACATAGCCCGCCACGCGCGTCGTCCCGTGGGACTCGACCCCTCTCAGATCCGCTTCGACGAGGATCTCGGCCACGGTCTCGGCATCGCTCTCCGGCACGCCGAGCGTCGTCAAGACGCGGGCGACGAACCGCCGGAGCGGCTCGGGCCCGACCACGGTGACCCGCTCCGCGTCTGTCACGGCGCTCTTTCAAGTCCGAGGCTGGTTCCCACGCCCGTGGAGGATATAGACGGGTCCGGGCGATGTCAATTATGAGCTAGGCGGCGCGGCTGAACGCGCGGGCCCGAGGACCCGGCCCGAAGGCGGACCGCTGACTCGGCCTCAGGACCACCTCGTAGCCGGGCGGCACCCGTCCGAGGACGGTATCCAGGAGCGGCGCCAGGAGCCACTCCCAGTCGGCCGGGGCGGAGAGCAGCACTCGACCGGCGCGCCACGGAGTCTTCGACGTGACCTCCACCGAGACGAGCGAGTCGCCCTTCAGCGCACGGCGCACGGCGTGTTGGATGTCAGCGCGCACCGCCAGCGCCCGCGCCTCGCGGCGGTCTCTCCAGAAGACCCACCCGAGCGGGCCCAGCAGGACCCCACCGAGTGTGGTCAGCACCACGAGCACCTCGACCATCTGCCTCACCTCAGCGCCGCCTCACGAGCATCACCGGGACCTCAGCCTTCCTGAACACGCGCTCCGCCACACCCGGAAGGACCGCACGCGAGAGCCAGCTCCGGTTTGCCGTCGTGACCGCGATGAGATCGGCCCCAAAGGCGTCGGCCTCCCGGAGAATCTCCTCGTCAGGGTCTCCGAAGCGCACGACGCGCTCGACGGGGAGTCCCTCCAGATTCGCCTCAACCGCCCGGAGATCATTCAATCCCTCCGCTTCCAGGCGCGACATCTCCTGGTCCGCGTAGGCGACCACGCGGCCGTTCCCGTTCACCACGTTCTTCGGCAGCGGGGCCACACGGAGCAGCCGCACCGTCGCCCCGCTCCCCCGAGCCAGGTCCGCGATCAGAGGCGCCACCGACTCGACGGCAGACGTGGGATTGACCGGCACCAAGATCCGCTTAGCCATCGTGTTCTCCTTCGCTCTTTTTGATGGGCAACGGGGGGAAAGGATTCCGCGAAATGATCGCGCCCTCTACCATGCGTCAGATCAATGTGGCACTGGCTCTTTGGTTGAATTGCTGGTACAACCTTGAGCAGTAGATTCACGAGGGGCATAAGATGCCAAGCAAGGTGCCGGCTCTCGCTGACCTACTTGGTGAAAGCCCGGCGATCACCTCCCTCCGGGAGAAGATTGAGCGGCTGCTCCAGCGGCAGCCTGACGTCCGCCGCCCGCCGCCCATCCTGATCCAGGGGGAGACCGGCACGGGCAAGGGGCTCCTCGCACGGGCCATCCACCGCGTCGGCCCCCGCCGGGATGGCCCCCTGGTGGACGTCAACTGCGCGGCCATCCCCGAAACATTGCTCGAAGCCGAAATGTTCGGGTTCGAGCGCGGCGCTTTCACCGACGCCCGGCAGGCCAAAGTCGGGCTCTTTCAAGCCGCCCACCGGGGGACGATCTTCCTCGACGAAGTGGGGCTCCTCCCCGAGCCCCTCCAGGCCAAGCTCCTCAAGGTGATCGAGGAGCAGCTCGTGCGCCGCCTCGGCAGCACCCGAAGCGAGCCCGTGGACGTCTGGATCGTCGCCGCCACGAGCGAAGACCTCGCGACGGCGATCCGGGACCGGCGCTTCCGCGAGGACCTCTACCATCGACTCGCGGTGCTGACGGTCGCGCTCCCGCCCCTCCGAGAGCGCGGCCAGGACATCCTCCTCCTGGCCGAGCATTTCCTGGCCCGCGCCTGCGCGGACTATCAGCTCCCGCCGAAGCAGCTCGAGTCCGGCGCGCGGGCCGCCCTCCTCGCCTACCGGTGGCCCGGCAATGTTCGCGAACTCGCCAACGTCATGGAGCGCGTGGCCCTCCTCTCAGAGGATCCGCTGGTCAGCGCGCCGATGCTCGGGCTGCCCGAGAGCGCCTCCACCGAGCCGGGACCCGCTGCCAGACGACGGGAAGAAGCGGTCTCCCTCGACGACGCCATGCGGGACCATCTTCTCGAGGTGCTCGGTCAGACGAACTGGAACATCTCCCGCGGGGCCGCCCTCCTGGGGATCTCCCGCAACACGCTCCGCTCACGGATCGAAAAATACGGGCTGCGCCCCGGCGTCTCACCGCCGCTGCCTCATCGTCGGGCCGCACGACCTCTCGGGACGGCGGCCGGGCCGAGGGCGCCCGCGCCGGGAGCGACGCGGGCGCCCCCAGGGGTCCGGTGGGAACCGCGACGCCTGACGCTGCTACGCGCGGCCCTGGTCACCCCAGAAGCGGCGGGCTCGCCCCTCTCTCTGAGCCGGGCGCTCGAGGTGCTCGTGGAGAAGGTGCAGAGCTTCGGCGGGCGAGTCGAGGAGCTGGGGCCGACCAGCGTTGTCGGGGCGTTCGGCCTTGAGCCGGTCGAGGACGCCCCAAGGCGGGCGGCGCACGCCGCGATGGCGATCCACAAGGCCGTGGAGCGCGGCCGGCAGGGCCAAGCCGAACCGTTGAGGGTCAAGATCGGAATCCACGTCGGTCAGTTTCTCGTGGGACAGGGCGGCAGCGGCCTCGAGATCGACATGGATGCCAAGCGCCAGGCGTGGACAGTGCTCGAGGCTCTCGCGGCGGGCGGCGAGCTGGACACCACCGTCGTCAGCGACGCCACGACGCCGTTCCTCGATCGGCGCTTTGACCTGGTCCCGGTGGGGGCCCTCGAACGAGCACCCGGGCAGGCCTACCGGCTCGGCAGACGCGAACGCGTCGGCCTTGGTATCGCCCGGCGGATGGTCAGGTTCGTCGGGCGGCGTGACGACCTGGAATTCCTCGAGAGCCGCTGGGCCTCGGCTGTGGCGGGACACGGCCAGGTGGTGGGGATCGCCGGGGAGGCCGGCATCGGCAAGTCCAGGCTCCTGTTCGAGTTCCGGCAGACCCTCCGAGGAAAGGAGGGCATCTACCTGGAGGGGCGCTGCCTCTCGTACGGCATCGCCATCCCCTATCTGCCGATCCTGGAGATTCTCCGGCGGAACTTCGGGATCACCGAAACCGATCACACCGACGCGCTCATCGAAAAGGTCCAGGCGGGTTTCCGGCAGGTGGAGATGGACCCGGAAGAGGGGGTACCCTACATCCTCCAGCTGCTCGGCGTGAAGGAAGGCACGGACCGGCTGGCCGCGCTCCCCCCCGAGGTGATCAAGGGTCGGACGTTCGAAATCCTCAGACAGGTGTGCCTGCACGGCAGTCGGCTGGCGCCGATGATCCTGGCGCTCGAGGACCTCCACTGGATCGATAAGACGTCGGAGGAGTGCGTGGCCTTTCTGGTGGAAAGCCTGGCGGGCACCCCCATTCTCTTCCTCTGCACCTACCGGCCGGGCTATCGACCTCCCTGGATGGAAAAGTCCTATGCCGCCCAGGTGGCTCTCCAGCCCCTTTCCCCCGGGGAAAGCCTGAGCGTGGTCCAATCGGTTCTCCAAACGGAGCAGGTCCCCGAGCCCCTCGCGCGGCTCATCCTCGCCAAGGCCGAGGGGAATCCCTTCTTCCTGGAGGAGCTCACGCGGGTCATGAGGGAGCAGGGAGACCTTCGTCAGACCGAGGCCGTGCCCGGGACCATCCAGGAAGTGCTCCTCGCGCGCCTTCACCGGCTCGCCGACGAGCCCAAGCGGCTCCTTCAGACCGCCTCCATCCTGGGACGGGAGGTTTCGTTGCGCCTGCTGGGAGCCATCTGGGAGGGGCCGGGGAGCGCGGAGCCGCATCTCAGGGAACTCATGCGGCTCGAGTTCCTCTACGAAAAGACCAGGGCCGCCGAGCCAGTGTACGTGTTCAAGCACGCCCTCACCCAAGAGGTGGCGTACGAGAGTCTCTTGCCCGCCCGCCGCCAAGCCCTCCATGCCGCAGCCGGGCGGGCCCTGGAGCAGCTCTATGCGGTTCGGCTCGAAGAGGTCTACGACCACCTGGCGCACCACTACTCGAAGACCGACGATGCCGCGAAGGCCGTCGAGTACCTGACCCACGTTGCCGCCAAAGCCGCGCGCGCGCATGCCCACACCGAAGTCGTCCAGGCCGTGCAGGAGGCGCTCGCGCACGTCGAGCGCCTGCCGGCGGAGCAGCGGGAGTCCCAGCTGCTCAACCTGATCCTTCGCCAGGGCCCCTCCCTCATTCCCCTGGGCCGGATCCAGGAGATCCTGGCCGTCCTCCTCAGCAAGCGAGAGGGCCTCGAGCGCCTCGAGGATCCCTCGCGGATCAGCCGGTATTACTTCCTGCTCGGCCGCACGTACAGCTTCCTCGGCGATCACGAGCGGGCGGCCCAGTGCGCGCGGCAGGCGATGGAAGAGGCCACGCGCTGTGGCGACGAAGCGACGATGGGCAAGGCCTACTTCCTGCTCGCGGTGGACGAACCCCTGTCGGGCCGCGCCCGTCAGGGAGTCGAGCACGGCCAGCGTGCGGTAGCGCTCCTGGAGCGGACCATGGAGCGCTGGTGGCTCGGACCGGCCCATTGGGTGGTGGGGATCAACCATGCCCAGCTGGGAGAGTTTGAGCCGGCCCTGGAGGCCGAGGCCCGCGCCCTCGCCATTGGAGAAGAGATTGGCGACCCTCGCCTTCAGACCCTGGCGGGGTGGGCAACCGGCGCCATCCACACGGCGATGGGAGAATGCGAGGCCGGCATCGAGGCCTGCCGCCGAAGCCTCGAATGCTCACCGGATCCCCTCAACACGGCCACCGCGTCGGGCTGGCTCGGCTACGCGTATCTGGAGAAGGGAGAGCCCGCCCGCGCCATTTCGCTGCTGGAGCCGGCGGTGCAGCAATTCGCTCAGTTCGAGTTTGGGCCGCTTCAGGGCTGGTTCACGGTGTTCCTCGCCGAGGCCTACTGCAGGAGCGGCGACGTCGCCAAGGCGCGACACTTGGCCCTCCGGGGGCTCCTCCTCACCGAAAAGTCGAAGTACCTCTACGGCGTCGGCTGGGCCCAGCGGGCTCTGGGCCGTATCGCCCTGGCGTCGCGGGCGCTGTCGGAGGCCGAGAGCCATCTCAAGGGCGCCCTCGGCACCTTTGACTCCATCGAAGCTCGACACGACGCGGCACGGACGCACCTGGACTTGGCGACACTCGCCCACGCCCAGGCAGACAAGGACGCGGTCACGAGGCATCTGGGGAAGGCCCACCACCTGTTCATGGCCCTGCGGGTCCCGAAGTATGTGGAGCGGAGCGAGCAGCTCGCCAGGGAGTTCGGAGCTACCGTCACGGGGGGGGAAACCCCGTAATCTCTCCCCCCGCCGCGTCCGCCAGCCCGCGCGGCGGAGAAAGATAGGTTCCCAGGCACCGGTCCCAGAAGTGATCCCCGACCATGAAGTTCCTGTCCCAATCGTCTGGACTTCCAGGAGGCGAAGCCCCTCCTTGTCCAGGATTTGCTCAGGACTTTGGCCGGGATCCTCTAAGCGCGCCCCGTCAGTCCTCATGGGATTCGACGGTTGACCAGATTTGACGGTTCGGCATGCAGAAAGTGTCACCCCGATCCCGGTCGCGCTCTAAGCCCCTGTATTTACAGGGCACGAGCCTTGGCACCCCCCTTGCTCCATCTCCCAAGGCGTGGAGACACCATTCAGAATCCCCAGTTCGAGAGGGGAACAGCATGAAGCGAGACCAGCAAGAACATCCTCTAGCACCCAACGCCCTTGATATAACCCTCGAGAGTCCGCGAGGGCACTGGTCCGGGAAGACTATTGACCTGACCCCTTCCCGGGCAAAGGTGGCGGTGGCGGGAAATTCCGCCCCGCCGCCGTCGAGAACAATCGTTCAGCTTCGAATTTCCCTGCCAGATGGGAACCCCCCTCTATCTCTTCCGGCACGCGTGATGGAAGCGGACCCCGATGGTGTGAGCTTGTCTTTCTTCAATCTCAGAGATCAGCAGGTCCAGCGTCTCAAGGATCATCTGCTCTCTCTCTTCGTGCAAGAATCGCAGGGGTTGCTGCACGAGCTCGGGGCGGACCGATCACTGAATGCCAAGGCAGAGGCTCCTCCACAGGCCTCGGTGCCGCCCGACGTCGTCGAAGAGGTGCTGGCCGAGGTTGTCGAAGAGGTGCTGCCGGAGGTTGTCGAAGACGCCCGACCGGCCGAACAAGAGGCCGAACTGTACCGAGCTGCGGAGAGGAAACCCGAGGCAGCGGAGGAGTTGGAGCTGGCGAAACCAAAAGAGCAGCCCGTTCCCTTGAAGGATGCCCGGCCTGACGAGGCCAAGTGGGAAGAGCTTCTTGGCAAGGTCGGCCTCAGCACTCTTAACCTTCCCCAGGACGGCGTCCTCTCCCGGCAATGGCTGGACTTCTTGGAACAGCTGGCGGCCACAAACGGCGGGACGGGGAAGGCGAACAGCGGGAAACCCGTGCGCCCCAATCACGAACGGCCACGGCGAGGTCTAAGGAAGGACAAGTGACGTCTTAGCCGCCTGACAGATCGCGCCCGCCAAGGCGAGGCGGACGTGTCCGGTTCACCTCCGTGTCTTCTTTGACGCCTTACTCCTTTCCTTGTCTCCCCTGTATCTCATCTCCATGACCTTCGCCATCACTGCAGTTCTGCTGGGCGGCATCTTATGGCCCTCCTCAATCAAGGCGAGCAAGGCCCGTTCTCGTTCATCCCTGGTCATTGATCCATCAACGACCCGTGCCTCCGCTAGCTGGGCCGGGCTCGGCTTCGAGGGCTTCGACCGCGCCGTCTGGAGCGGCGCCCGGCCCGCTTCGGCCGCAGGCCGTGTCGCCTTCCCCTTCACCGCCGCCTTATCTCGCCGTACATCGCCGACGGGGTGCGACGCGGTGGCGAGTGCCGCCAATTCGGCCAGCGCTCCAGCGCTGACGAGTGCCCGTTGGGTCACCCTGACCTCCTTGGAATCCGGCCGGTCGGGGCGCGCCGCGGGCTCGAACGCCTCCACCGTCTCTTTTTGCTGGTTGAAACGGCTCACAGTCAGCCCAAGGGCGTACCAGAGTGAAACGTCCTCCGGCGCGGCCTGGAGAGCTTGATGGTAAAGTCTCCACGCCCCCTCGTAGTCACCCCGGGCGACAAGCGCCTCAGCCTGCCGGGCCGGGTTCGACTTTGAGGGCATAGGCCGCTGCTGCTGGACCGGCGCCCGGCCCGGTTCGGACGCGGCCCGCGTCACCTTCCTTTTCACCGCTGCGTCGTGTCGCCGTACCACTCTGACAGGGTCCGCGACGTGGGTGAGGGCTGTCGGTTCAACCAGCACTCCAGCGTCGACGAGCCACCGCCGAGCCAACCTGACCTCCTCGGAGTCGGGCCGGCCACGGCGCACCACGTACTGGAACGCCTCCTCGACTCCTTTCCGCTCGTTCAGGTGGCTCAGGGTCACCCCCAGGCCGTACCACAGCGAGACGTCTTCCGGCGTCGCTTGGAGCGCCTGATAATAGAATCTCCACGCCCCCTCGTGGTCACCCCGGACCGCAAGCGCCTCCGCCTGCTGGGCCGGGTTCATGTCCGAGGACTCAGAGGGCCCCGGGACCGCCATGACTGGCGCCTCCGCCACCGGGGCCGGGCTCACGTCCGAGGACTCAGAAAGCTCGAGGACCGCCATGACTGGCGCCTCCGCCACCGGGGCCGGGCTCACGTCCGAGGACTCAGAAAGCTCGAGGACCGCCATGATTGGCGCCTCCGCCGCCGGGGCCGGGCTCACGTCCGAGGACTCAGAAAGCTCGAGGACCGCCATGATTGGCGCCTCCGCCGCCGGGGCCGGGCTCGACTCTGAGGGCATGGGGCGCGACGGCGCCGGCGCGGTTTCTCCCCGTAACAACGTGTTCACGAGGTCGTTGAGGCTAGAAAATTCGCGTGTGGTCAGGCTGAGAAGAACCGTGATCAAACCGCCGGCATCCACTCGCCACACCATTCCCCCAAAGACCACGGGAGTTCCCCTCTGGTGGGGACCGAACTGAAGCCAAATATTAGCCCCCTGGGGTGGACCCGGTTTCTTTGTGTCCAACCTCACTTTCACCTGGAACCGGTCGAGAGCCGCCACTTCCCCCTCCCATTCGACTCGCTGTTCGGAAGCTCGACCAATGCGCACGGCTACCTTGGCGGGGGACGATCGGCGGCGAGCCTGTGCCCCGAGGCTCAGGCCTGCCTGACTTTCTGTGCGACGGCGTTTCATAGGTTTATCAGAGATGCCACGCTTGAAGAGCACTCACAAGCACGAGGATGGAGGCCTCTTGAATCCACGACGCGGGGCCGACGTTCGGAGGGAGTATGCGCTCAGGCGGGCGGTTGAAGGCCGATACGGTCCCCAGCCTGCACTGCACGCCATGCGTTTTCGGCGTCCCGACGTGCGTCGTGCCAGGCAACCAGAGCTTTCGCAAGCTCCTGCGCGGTTGGCCACTCCCTCGCGTCGAATTTCCGGCCGTTCGTCATGTCTCCGGGGAATTCGACTCCGCAGTTCGTGATGCAAAGCGTGTCCCAGGCTCTTAATTTCCCGTCGGCCTCCTGAATCGTACGCACCATCTTCACCACACGATCGGTGGCCGCCTGCAAAGCCCGTTTGACTTGGAGATAGGCATGAACGGGGTCGGTCGCCATGGCAGAAGAACCCTCCTTCTCCCGGAAGATCGTTGCTAGTAGCCGCCGCCTCCACCGTGTCCGCTCGGACCGGAAGGCCCTCTACCGGAACCCGACCCAGATAGAAGCAACAGCAGGATCTCGCCCGGCCTCATGACAAGGGCCTCCTTGACAAGGTGGTTGCAGGTTGGATGCCAGCCTTAGCGATCCACATTGCCACCTCGGCACCGGAAGGTAACTGCCTACAAGACTTCAGGAATCCTGGCCCGCCGGGGTTACTCTCGGTTTGTCCTTGACGTCGGTGGGTGACAGAACTGTTCGCGATTAGTCCAGAAGCGCCTTTCGGCGCCGCCCGCCCTCTTTGAGCTAGAGACTTCCCAGAAATGTCAGCAAGGCTTCCTGATCGTTCCGGCGCAGCTTCTCGAACGCTGCCCGAGCAGCAGCCGCTTGTCCGCCGTGCAGTTGGATCGCCCCGAGCACCGTGGTCGCCCGGCCATCGTGCAAGAACTGCGTCAGAAATCGCAAGCCCATGAGCGGGGCCGTTCGGAACTCGTCCGGCCGCGCATCGCCAAGGCAGATGTCGGCGAGATCTGGCCCCATATCGTGGAGCAGCAGGTCGGAATAGAGGTGAATGACTTGCCGATCCAACGCCGCAATCGGGTTCGGACCGGTCCGCATCGCCGGCGTGTGACATGTGGCGCACCCAATCCGGAAGAAGATCCCTTGCCCACGCAGGATGGTGCGGGCTTCGTGCCGGGTCTCCGGTGGTTTCCGCGGGGGCGGGGCCAGGAACCGGACGAAGTCATTGGCGAGGAGCAGATCCTCAAGGGAGAGCTCGGGATCGGCGGCGGGATCGGTCCCAGCGGGGAGCGGGTGCCCGTTTGGAAGCAACTCGTTGGGATTGAGGGCATTCGTGACTCCCTGCTCTTGTAGAAAAGCCCCCGCATTGAATTCAAGGAGGCTCGCGACACGGGCCTTACGCCCGAACCTGCCCACCCGGCCGTCCTCGAGCCGATGAGCGCGGCCGCCCGATCGGTGCTGATGCTCCAGGATCGTCTCATCTGGAATCGTGTCGAGGAGACCAAACCCAAAAATCGGGGGGGTCGACCGTCCCCCGACCTGCGCATGCGGGGGCACTTGTTCCTTGAAAATCCCGGCAGCTTCGAGCGATGGGGTCGCGTGTTGCTGGAAGACCGGCCCACCCTGAGCTTCAAGGAGATCGCACGTGGCTGGTGGCGTAAAGTGAGTTGCGTGAGTTTCGCTCTCGTCGCCAGTCCCGCCGCTCACCGGGTTCTCATGACATTCCGCACAGCTTGACGAGTTGAAGAGCGGGCCCAAGCCGGTCTCTGGGGTGAACACCCGCTCGAACACTTGCTTGCCGGCCATGAAGCGTTGCAGCTGCTCGTCCGTGAGCCCCGGCAGTGGATCACCGAGTTCGGACTGGGACAGCCGCTGCATCGCAGTGAGTCTCCCCAACGCGAGAACGCCTGCGAGGAGCACCCCCGCGATCCACACCCACCGCATCTTGTCTCTCATTGACAGTGCTCCGTGTTCGCCCTTCGACACTCGTCGGACATTACCGTCGGCCTCCGGACTTTGCCGGCAGTGTGTTTCTAGAGCAATCCGGATGCCAGAGGCGACGGAGCGACGGAATCGGGGGTTAGCCTGAGGGATAAGTAAACCGGCGACCGCGGGGAGTGGAAACTCGAACAGCCCGACGTCAATACTCGACGATCCCGACAGCGTCAACTTCCAGCGAGGCGAGACGTCCACCGGACAGTGTCAGGTCCTCCCCGGCAAAACGAACGCGAGCAGGCGGGCCCGGAAGGCCTCCTCCAGAGCGGGGAAATGTTCGGCTTGTTGGTCGATCTTTTCTAGCAGGCAACAGAGGGCCAGGAATCACCCACGTCAGACATTCTTGAAATGGGCACTTCGACATTCCCAACGAGCCGTCGGGCTACAAGACGCTCATCCCCTATTTCAGAAGGGACTCTACCAGGGCATGAGCGGCCTGGTTATCCCACTCCCGGGGACCCAGGGCCACCCCCACGAGCGCGCCTTTCTTGTCCACGAGAAAGCTGGTGGGAAGCGCTCGTAGTCCATAGCGGTCGGCCACTGCCATCTTGGGGTCGAGCCCGATGAGGAAGGTGAGCTTGTATTCCTTGACGAAGGGGATCACGACGGGGGCACCCTGGGCATCTATGGACACCGCGAGGATTACGAACCCCTTGTCCTTGTAACGCTGGTAGAGGCGCTCCATGCTCGGCATCTCCTCGCGGCACGGCGGGCACCACGTGGCCCAGAAGTTCAGCAACACTGCCTTGCCCTTGTAGTCGGCGAGCCGGAACGTCCTGCCATCGAGTGTGGGAACGGTAAAGTCCTTGGCCGCCTGGGGCGGGCTCGGCCTGATGAGGTCAAGCAACTTGTAGGGATCTTGGGCAGCCGACGCCCGGGGGACGAAGAGCAGGAGGAAGGTAAGCAGAAGCGCCGAAGGAGGGTTCCACTTCGTCACGTTCACTTCGCCTCGATGTTACTTGGGCAGCGGCGTCGGAGTCGCAGGCCCCGACCTCCCGTATTTGGTGTCGATCGCGGCCCGGATTTCCCGGAGGGCCTTCCCCTCCTCCCTCATCGCCATCACGTCACGCGTGATGTCCAGGCAGAGCGTTCAGGTAGAGGCATGACTTGTATAGGTGACCGACCCGTCTCGGTTGAGGCTCTTGATATAACAATCCCGATTGCTCCGATGGCCAATGTCCTTGCAGCCGCAAAAGCACGGGATGTACTCCAGGTCTCCCGCGTGCTCGGTCGCGAAGCGATACAACCGGCCGGCGTCAGGCTTCCCTCGGACAAACTCGGGCAGCTCGCCGCGGGGCACGGTTTGGACTCTGTCGCCGTGCTCGTCGGTCGTCACGGGGCCGGCCAGGGAGTCGCGTACTGATAGTCCCACGCCGGCCGCGAGCATCCCAACCGCACTGAGAAGCACGTCGCGACGGCTAAGCCTGAAAGACGTATTTGGCGCCTGCTCATGACCCATCTGTTCCCCCTGTCTCCGACATGTACCGGCAAAGCGTAACCGAAGCGAAAGGTCCCGCCGTCTCGCCTCGAGCATATCGCGCACGGAGGATTGCCAGGGCTCTGTCTTCGGGCGTGGCGCCTGGAGGCGGCCAGAGCCATCGGACGACCGCATCGTACATGAGCGTCTTCTCCATGCAGCACCCACCCTATCGCTCCCTCTCCCGTAGAAGTATCCTCACGTTCTGACGGAGGCGCTCGAGGGAGGCTTGGTCATCGGGAAGATGGTAGGCGCGGATTCTTTCCTGGCGGTCCACGAGCACGAACCGTGAGCTGTGAATGACCAGCCCTTTGGACCCGTGGGTGGCTTCAGCAGGGGCAGGCCCAAGCGCGACGAGAAGCCCTCCTGCCCGTGCCTGGTCGTCGGGATCGACGACACCCAGGCGGAAACCCTCCTTGGCCAGGTGGTAGATCGCCTGCTTCTCTCCGGTCAGGAACAGCCAGCGGACGGAATCCGCCGCGTACCGCTCGGCATAGCGGGCGAGGACCGCCGGGGTATCCCGTTCCGGGTCCACGGTAATCGAGACGAACCGAAGGGCCTCTCCGCCGGGGAACTCGGCCTGAAGCCGGGCCAGCCGGGCGCTCTGGAGGGGACACGTTTCCGTGCACCGAGTGTAAATGAAGTTGGCGATCCACACCTTCCCCAGAAGATCTGCCCGGGTGACCCGCCGGCCACTCCTTTCCCTGAGCGCAAAGTCGGGGACCTCACCGTACACGCCCAGCGTCTCGAGCGAGCCCTGGCTCTTGTCAGAAGACCTCAGCCATAGGGAGATCCCATGGACCGAAGTCCCCAGCCAGACCCACACGGCAAGACCCCCGGCTCCTGAGAGCAGCAGGAGGGCGAGCCCGCGCACGAGAGGACGTGAGAGCGTCGGCATCGACCTCACCCGATCTTCGCCAGGGTGATCATGCCGCCTTCCATGTGCATCGGCTTGTGGCAGTGGAAGAACCAGTCGCCGGGGTTATGGGCGGTGAACTCGATCACCACAGAGCCCATGTGGGCCTCGACGTCCACAGTGTCCTTCACGATCGCCGCGGGAAGCCGCTGGCCGTTCACCGCCAGCACTTTGAAGGACTGGCCGTGGAGATGCATCGGGTGGGCCTCCATGCTCATGTTGCGGAACCTCACCCGCGCCCGATCCCCCTTCCTGAGGGACAACGGGTCAGTGTTCGGATAGCGCTTGTCGTTGATGGTCCACACATCGGACCCCATCATCCCCCCGCTCAGAGTAAGGTCGAAGAACCGCTCCGGCCCTGACGGAGGTGGAAGAATCTCCCGGCCCTGGCCCAGGTTGTACCGCCAGAGCCTCAGGCCGTCGATGCCGTCCGAGACGGGTTCCGGCCTGGCCCCCTCGTGCCCTTCGTAAACGATGAGGACCTGCTCACCGGCTCCCGTGTGGCCAGGCTGCGTGCAGTAGAGGAACCAGGCGCCCGGCCGGTCTGCCAGGAAGGCGACATCGCAGCGCTCGGCCGGAGCCAGAGGGACGGCGTCCACCTCGACAGGCTGCATGAGGGGATTGCCGTCGGTGTGGGTCACTTTCAAGCGGTGGCCGGCCAGGCGAATGACGTGGGTGGTGTCGGCGCTGGCGTTGATCAGGCGCAGGCGGACCCGCTCGCCCTTGCGGATCTTGAGGGGCTGGGTGGCAGGATACGCTTTGCCGTTGATGGTCATGGTGTCGTACACGGGTTCCCCGCCGGCGCCCATCATGCCGCCCATGCCCCCGCGGCCCATCATCCCCTCCATCATCCGGCCCATCCCCCCGCGGCCGCCCGCCCTCCCCTCGCCAGTGCCCGGGAGGGGGCGCCCCGTCCCAGTGGCCCAGTCGTCGAGGACCAGGCTGTACTCGCGGTCGGATGGGAACGGATCAGGCCGGGCCGGCTCGATGATCAAAGGGGCATAAAGGCCGAGGTCGAGCTGCTTGTGCTCCTGAAAATGGGTGTGGTACCAGCGCGTGCCGGCGGGAGTCGCCTCGAACTCATAGGTGAATGTCTTGCCGGGCAGGACCGCCTTCTGCGTGATTCCCGGGACGCCGTCCATCGAATTCGGGACATCCACCCCGTGCCAGTGGATGGTCGTGGGTTCCGAGAGTGCATTCTTGAGGATGATCCGCACCCGCTCCCCTTCCTTGAGGCGGATCTCGGGACCCGGCACTTGGCCGTTGTAGGCCATGGCCTTGATCTGCTTGCCGGGCGCGATCTCCCAGATCATCTCGCGCGCCTCCAGGTGAATCTCGCGGACTCCGCCGACGGCCTCGCGCTGCGCTGCGCCGGCCTGCCCGGCGAAGAAGGCTCCGCCCCCGGCCGTCAGGGCCAAGGCCCCCAGCCCCGCCCGTCTGGTCACGCCGAGGAACTCCCGCCGTGAGAGAACATGTCTATTCACGGCTGATGCCCCCTTGTCGCCCCTCCACGTCTCTTCTCGAAGGATGCGGGTCGATCAGTTGGCGCATCACAAGAAACACTCCTCCTTGTTAAAAAAACGAATGGGAGCAGAACGCTTCGGAAGGACTAGGCGGCGAGCGAGGGAGGCGAACGAGGCGCGGGCAGACCGCCCAAATGCTGATAGAGAGCGATGAGCGGGAGCGGCTTTACGACCCCTGCAGCCGATGCAAGGGGCGGATCGAGAGCAACCCACAACGTCGGCAAGGCCGGCCCCATTTCCACGGAGATCGTCGGGCCGCAAATGCGGACCGAAGACTCGGCGGCGGGACAGTCCGCATTCCCAGGCATAGCCGTATGGGCGGTGGTGGCGAGGCAGGAGAGGACAAAGACAGCCGAGACGAAGGCCGCCAGCCTTGGACCGAACCGGCGTGTTAACCGGGTCAAGCCGACCATGACCTCAGGATACCGACGACGCAGCGTCTGTCAAGGGCAAGTCCCTGGCTTGAAGGCCGCTCCTCTGTCACTCTCCAGTCGTACGGGAGCAGAAGAGCACGGGGCGCCCTTCGGAGAAGTGACCGCGATGAGGTGCAGCGGCGCGCGCTCAGAGATTCTGGGTCAGACCCTCAGGGCAGCGCAGGCCGGTGCCGCCGATGCCGCAGTAGCCCGAGGGATTCTTCGCGAGGTACTGCTGGTGATAGTCCTCGGCGTAGTAGAACTCCGGCGCATCGCGGATCTCGGTTGTGATCGGGCCGAAGCCGGCCGCGGTGAGCGCCTGCTGGTAGGCACGACGCGAGGCTTCGGCGGCCAGCCGCTGAGCGTCGCCGTAACAGTAGATGGCCGACCGATACTGCGTCCCGACGTCGTTGCCCTGGCGCATGCCCTGCGTCGGGTCGTGGTTTTCCCAGAACATGCGCAGTAGGTCCTCGTAGGAGACCTTCTCCGGGTCGAAGACGACCCGCACCACCTCGGCGTGCCCCGTCCGGCCCCCGCAGACCTCCTCGTAGGCGGGGTTGGGCGTGAACCCTCCCGCGTAGCCGACCGCCGTCGAGCAGACGCCGGGCATCTCCCAGAACTTCCGCTCTGCGCCCCAGAAGCAGCCCATTGCGAACATGGCCATGTCCGTCTTGGCCGGAAACGGTGGCTCCAGGCGGGCGCCGGTGACGAAGTGCGCGGCAGAAACCGCCATGCGCGCGGCCCGGCCAGGGAGCGCGTCACGGCTTGACGGCAACTGGAGCTTCCGCGAGCTGAGCCACATTGTTGGCCCCTCATCCAGCAGTATACCAGGGTCCGGCCGATGCTGGCCGGCGCGCGAGCGAACCCGCCGTCGTCAGCTTTCCTCCTTGACAGGCTCGTTGTCCGCCCCATATCCTACCGCACACATGACGTAGGGAGCGGACGGCAGCGGCCAAAGCCCTCGCGAGGAATTGCTGCGCGGAGTCGCGCGGTCGTTCGGGGCCTCCGTCGCGCGCGGAACGCTGCCCGGAGAGGACAGGCCGCGATGATCAAGATTCTCTGCGTCGAGGACAACGACGACAACCTGTTCATGCTGCACCGGCGGTTGAGCCGTGCCGGCTTCGAGGTCTCGATCGCAACGGACGGCGCGCAGGGCGTCGCAGCGGCGATATCGTCGCCGCCCGACCTCATCATGATGGATCTGAATCTTCCGGTCCTCGACGGCTGGGAGGCGATGCGTCGTTTGAAGAGCCGGCCGGAAACGAAAGACATCCCGATCATCGTCCTCTCCGCCCACGCCATGGCGGGACACCGCGAGAAGGCGCTCGCCGCCGGCTGCGCCGAGTTCGAATCGAAACCAGTCAATTTCGAGGGACTGCTCGACAAAATCCGATCCGTCCTCAACCGGAGCGCCCAACCGTGACGGACATGACCTGCGTCACACCGAGGCGAGTCATCTGACTGCCGACGGTGCTCACCCGAAGTACATCCAGGGCCAGCACGGGCACGCCTCGATTCAAACGACGTAGGTTCGCCACGGGCATCTGATTTCCCCGCTGCGCCAGACCGCAGCGCAGAAGCTCGATCAGCCCGTTTTCAGCGAGCAGGCTTTCTGGCCGGCTCTTCAGCCGGCCAATTCACCGGTCAATCCTTGACCAGTCGGATCCCCTCCCACAGCATTCCAACGCCATAACCCTCTAATACAATTGAAGGTCCCCTTGGCATCCGGATTGCTCCCTCTTTCCGGGCGATGCGCTTTGAGGCCATGCTGAATCGGTGGTGGGTGTACCAGCGCGAACGCTTCCCGATCCTCGGCCACGGTCCGCTGATCGTGGCGTTCAGCGCGTCCGCCCTGTGCTTTTCCTCGCTCCTTCGGGGCCGGGTCGCCCTCCCCGACCCCCGGACCGCCGTGATCGCCTTCGCCACCAGCTTTCTCTTCTTCTTGCAACTCCGCATCGCCGATGAGTTCAAGGACTACGAGGAAGACGCCCGATATCGCCCCTATCGCCCGGTCCCGCGCGGGCTTGTCACGCTCGGGGAACTCGGGTTCGTCGGCGTCGCCGGAACGCTCGTCCAGTTCGCGCTGGCCCTGTGGCTGGACCCCCGGCTGCTCCTGGCGCTCCTTCCCGTGTGGCTCTACCTCGGCCTCATGACCAAGGAGTTCTTCGCCCGGGAGTGGCTCAAAGCCCGGCCCTTCACCTACCTGTGGACCCACATGCTCATCCTGCCGCTCATCGACTTCTACGCCACCGCATGCGACTGGCTGGTCGCGGGCGCCGCCCCGCCGCGCGGGCTCTCCTGGTTTCTGGCAGCGAGCCTGTGCAACGGCACGGTCATCGAGATCGGTCGCAAGATCCGCGCCCCGGAGGACGAGGAGCACGGGGTCGAAACCTACAGTGCCCTCTGGGGACGCCGGAACGCAGCGCTCGCCTGGCTCGGCGCCCTGCTCCTCGCGATGGCGACGAGTCTCTTGGCAGCCACCCAAGTCGGCTCCCTGGCGCCCCTCGCCGCGCTCCTGGCCCTGCCGTTGAGCGCCGCAGCGCTCAACGCTTGGCAGTTCCTGCGCCGGCCGGCCACGAAGCACGCCAGGCGCTTTGAAGCCATCTCCGGCGTGTGGACGCTGCTCATGTACGTGGGCCTGGGCGGGCTCCCGCTCGCCCTTGGCCAGTGAGAGGGAGGACGAATGCGATACATCGTCTGGCCTGAGGAGCCCTGTGCGACCGAGCGGGTCGGCGGGAAGGCCGGCGCTCTTGCCGCCCTCGGGCGGATCGGATGCCCCGTCCCGCCGTGGTTCGCGGTTCTCCCTGAAGCCTTCAACATGGACCAGGTCACTCCCGCTCGCGACGTTCTCGCCGAGCTCCAGGAGGCCTTGGCGAAGCTCTGCCCGAGTGGCGAGCTCGTGGCGGTCCGCTCGTCGGCGGCAGAGGAAGACGGCAATCGGTACTCCTTCGCCGGCCAACTCGACAGCTTTCTCTTCGTCCACCCCGCCGAGGTGGGGGAACGGGTCGCCCGCGTCTGGCGGTCCGCCCTGGGGGAGCGGGCCCTTGCCTACAGGCGCGAACACGGATTGACCAGCGCCCCGCGGCCGGCGGCGGTGCTGGTCCAGCGGATGGTTACCCCGGCCCTCTCCGGGGTGGCCTTCGGCGCTGACCCCGTGACCGGCCGGGGCGATGTGGCCGTCGTCGCGGCGGTCTATGGTCTGGGCACGGGTCTCGTGTCCGGCGATTGCGACGCCGACACCTACCAGGTGGGCCGGGACGGCAGCGTCCTCGGCCGCCAGGTGGCCCACAAGCGCTGGGCGCACCGCCACGACCCAGGCGCGCCCGATCGCGTGCGCCGCGCGGAGGTCCCCGAGCCCGAGGCGGGGAGAGCTGGCCTCTCCGACGAACAGATCCGGGCGGTGGCCAGCCTCGCGCGCCGAGCGGGCCGACACTTCGCCCGTCCCCAGGACATCGAGTGGGCCATCACGGACGGTCGCCTCTACCTCCTGCAGTCCCGCCCCATCACGTCGCTGTCCGGCCTGGCCGATCCGAGCGGCGCCCCGATCCTCTGGGACAACAGCAACATCACGGAGAGCTTCGGCGGCGTAACGACGCCGTTGACCTTCTCCTTCGCCCGCCGGGCCTACGAGGAGGTGTACCGCCAGTTCTGCCGGCTCATGGGCGTGCCCGAGGCCACGATCGCGGCCCAGCACGACCTCTTCCGCCGGATGCTCGGCCTGATCCGCGGCCGCGTCTACTACAACCTCCTGAGCTGGTATCGCCTGCTCGCCATGCTCCCGGGCTTCCGGTTCAACCGTCACTTCATGGAGCAGATGATGGGGGTCCGCGAAGCGCTGCCCGAGGGGCTCCTGCCGGACCCCGCCCGCCCGACCCTCCTCGAGCGGCTCGGAGACGGCGCCTCTCTGCTCCGCTCCCTCTGCCGACTCGTCCTGAACCATATCCTGCTGCCGTTCCGCATCAGGCACTTTTACCGGCGCCTGAACGACACCCTGGGCCCCCTCCACCCGCCCCTGGAGGACCGGCGGCCGGACGAGCTGGTCGCCCACTACCGCGACCTGGAGCGCCAGCTGCTAACCCGGTGGGACGCCCCGCTGATCAACGACTTCTTCGCCATGATCTTCGTGGGCCTGCTCCGGCGGTTCGGCACCCGCTGGTGTGGCGACGAGACAGGCTCCCTCGCGAACGACCTTCTGCGCGCCGAGGGCGGGATGATCAGCGCCGAGCCGGCCAGGCGGATTCGCGAGATGGCGCGGGTCGCCGCTGGGCACCCGGCCTTCGCCGCGCTCCTCTGTTCCGGCTCGCGCGACGCCATCCTCGAGGCCATGGACGCGGTGCCACCCTTCAAGGCGCACTTCGAAGAGTACCTGGATCAATTCGGGGACCGGTGTCTGGAAGAGCTCAAGCTGGAGAGCCTCACCCTCCACGATGATCCGCTGGTCCTTCTCCGCGCCGTCGGGCAGCTCGCCTCCCGCCTGCCCTCCCCCGAGCCCGGGGGTTCCCCCAGCGGCGACGCGGAGCCGCGACGGCCCGCCGAGGACCGCGTCCGCCGGGCGCTGGCGAGGCAGCCGCTCCGCCGCTGGATCTTCCGCTGGGCGCTCCGCAACGCCCGGGCCCGGACGCGAGACCGCGAAAACCTCCGCCTCGAGCGCACGCGGGTCTTCGGCAGGGCGCGCCGCCTGTTCGTCGAGTTCGGCCGACGCCTCTACGCCCTCGACCTCCTCCAGTCCCCGGAAGACGTGTTCTACCTGGAGGTGGACGAGCTCTTGGGCTTCGTCGAAGGCACCGCGACCTGCACCGACCTCCGCGGCCTGGTCGCGCTCCGAAAGGCCGAGTTCGCCCTCTATCGCGAATCGGAGCCGCCGGCCGATCGGTTCGTGACCCGCGGAGTCGTCTATCAGGGAAACCGATTTCAGCCGGTCATCCGGAGCATCGGCGAGGCGCGGACCGACCAGCGCACGGGGATGGGCGGCTGCCCGGGGGTCGCCCGCGGACCCGTCCGCGTGGTCACCGATCCGCGGACCGCCGTCCTCCGCCCCGGGGAGATCCTGGTTGCCGACCGGACCGACCCGGGTTGGGTCGTGCTCTTCCCGTGCGCGGCAGGGCTTGTCCTGGAACGCGGCAGCCTGCTCTCCCATTCCGCCATCGTCGCCCGGGAGCTGGGGATCCCCACCGTCCTCGCCGTGAACGGCGCCACGCACTGGCTGAAGGACGGCGACTGGGTAGAGCTGGACGGACGGAGCGGGGTGGTCCGACGAATCGAAGCGCCGCCGGAGGGAACCGCCCGTGCAGCCTGACCTGCCCCGCCGCGCGGACTTCTCACGCCTCCGCTACGCCCAGTGCTGGGAAGACGCCGACATCCTGCTCGAGGCGCTGGACGTCCGTCCCGGAGACCGCTGCCTGTCCGTCGCCTCCGCCGGCGACAACACCCTCGCGCTCCTTAGCCGTGGCCCCGAGAAGGTCCTCGCCGTGGACCTGAGCCCGGCCCAGATCGCCTCCCTGGAACTGCGCGTCGCCGCCTACCGCGTGCTTGCGCACGGGCAGCTGCTGGAGCTGATGGGCGTCCGTCCGAGCCGGCGTCGGCCGGATCTCTACGGGCGCTGCCGCAGCCTGCTCTCGCCTCAGGCGCGGAGGTTCTGGGATGGCCAGCCCGCAACCATCGCCCACGGCCTCGGCACCGGCGGAAAGTTCGAGCACTACCTCGACCTGTTCCGGCGCCTCGTCCTTCCCCTGGCCCATCCGCGGGCGCGCATCGAGCGTCTCTTGCGAGGGGGGCCGAGCGGCCAGCGCGAAGCGTTCTACGCCGGGGAGTGGGACACCTGGCGCTGGCGGCTCCTGTTCCGCGTCTTCTTCTCGCGCTTGGTTCTGGGCCGGGCAGGGCGCGACCCTTCCTTCTTTCTGTATGTGAACGGAGGCGTCGCCGGGCGGCTCCTGGCGCGGAGCCGCCACGCGCTGACCGAGCTGGATCCGTCCCAGAACGCCTACGTGCACTGGATCCTGACCGGGACATACGGTGTGGCGTTGCCCTTTGCCCTCCGCATGGAGAATTTCGATGCGATTCGCGCCCACCTCGACCGCCTCGAGTGGCGCTGTGCCTCCCTCGAAGAGGTCGCGGACCGCCTGGAGGAGGGCGAGATCGACCGCTACAACCTGAGCGACGTCTTCGAGTATGTGTCGCTGGAGCACTACCACCGGCTCCTCGAGCGCCTGGCCCGAGCCGGCCGGTCCGGCGGCCGCATGGCGTACTGGAACCTCTTCGCCGACCGGCACAGACCGGACTACCTGGCGGATCAGTTGCGCCCCTTGAAGGCGCTAGCGGACCGGCTTCACGCGGTGGACAAGACGTTCTTCTACGGCGCCTTCGTCGTGGAGGAGATCGTCTGATGCTGAGCGCGTGGATCGGCGTGGGGTTGGTCGTCACCGCCTTCGTCGCGCTGATGGGAGGCTTGCGGACGTACCGGCGTGCCTGCTCCGCCCCGCCGGAGATGGTGCGGAAGCTCCTCCACGTGGGGATGGGGATGGCGACCCTCCCCTTCCCGTGGCTCTTCTCGGCCCCGTGGCCGGTCATCGTCCTGGCCGGCCTGTTCGTCCCGGGCCTCCTCGCGCTCCGCCGGTCCCCGGCGCTGCAGCGCGTCCTCGGCGGCGCCATCGACGGCGTGAGCCGCCCCTCCCACGGCGAGATCTACTTCCCCCTGGGGATCTGCGCGGTCTTCCTGCTCTCAACCAACGATCCGCTCCTGTTCTGCGTCCCGGTGCTCATCCTGAGCCTGGCCGATGCGGCGGCTGCCCTGATCGGCACTCGCTACGGCCTACTGGTGTACGGCCCCCCGGATGGCCGGAAGAGCGTGGAAGGATCGGCGGCGTTCCTTATCGCCGCGTTTCTCTCCACACATCTGCCGCTGCTGCTCTTCTCTGAGACCGGCCGCGTCGAAAGCCTGCTGATCGCCCTCGCGGTGGCCCTGGGCGCCACGCTCATCGAAGCCCTTGCCCGACGCGGCCTGGACAACCTGCTCGTCCCCCTGGGAGCCTTCGCGCTCCTGCGAACCCTGCTCGCGCTGGATGTGGCCGGGCAGGCTCTCGGACTGGGCCTCACCGGCGGGACCCTCCTGGTGGCCCTGCTGTTCCTTGGTCCCGTCCGGCAGGTGGGCGCTGGCAGAGCGTGGAGTTCTCGGTTCTGACGCTTGTGGAGAGCACCATGGCGCACGCGATCGACCTGGTCCCCTCCCAGCAGCAGCGGCACCTGCTGGTCTCTGACCCGGACCCGGGCCGAGACGGCGCCGACGCCCACTGGAGCCTGGTCGGCCAGAACGGCCAGGTCCTGGCCGAATGCTCCCTCTGGTGGCGCCGCACCCCGTCCCTTCCCGGCCACCGGGTGGGACTCATCGGCCATTACGCCGCCCGCCACGCGCCCGCCGCCCAGCGGCTCCTCGAGCACGCGTGCCGGGAACTGGCCGGAGGAGGCTCTACCCTGGCCGTCGCCCCCGTGGACGGGAGCACCTGGCGGCGCTACCGGCTGATTGTCGAGCGCGGGAACGAGCCGGTCTTCTTCCTGGAACCTGACAATCCCGACGACTGGCCAGCGCACTTTCTCGCAATCGGCTTCACGCCCCTGGCCCAATACTTGTCGACTGTGACCACGGACCTGGGCCGATCGGATCCCCGCACCGCCGAGCTCGGCGGGCGTCTCGCCGCCAAGGGTGTCCGCATCCGCGCCTTCGATCCCGCGCGGCCCGAGGAGGAGCTGCGGCGCATCTACGGGGTGTCGAGCGCTGCCTTTCGCGGCAACCTGCTCTACACGCCGATCGCCGAAGCCGAATTCCTCGCCCAGTACAAGCCCCTGCTGCCTTGCGTGCGGCCAGAGCTGGTTCTCATCGCCGAGGAGCGCGGTCGAGCCATCGGCTTCCTCTTCGCCATTCCCGACCGGCTCCAGGAGTCCAGGGGACAGCTGGTCGATACGGTGATCATCAAGAGCCTGGCGGTCCTGCCCGAGAGCGCGGGGGGCGGCCTCGGTAGCCTCTTGATCGCCCGCTGCCACGAGGTCTCCCGGGAGCTGGGCTACGCGCGGGTGATCCACGCCCTCATGCACGAGGCCAACGCCTCGGCCAGGATCAGCCGCCACTCCACCCGGCCGATCCGCCGGTACGCCGTATTCGCCAGGACCCTGGCTCCATGAACATCGCGGAGGTCCTGAGGGCCCAGGCTGAGACGCGCCCCGAGGCGGTGGCGCTTATCGAGACGCGCCACGGCAGGAGCCGCGCCCTCACCTTCGCCGGCCTGGAGGCGGCCTCGGGCCGCGTGGCCCATCTGCTGGACCGGACCGGCTTGCGCGCCGGAGAGGCCGCGCTGATCTTTCACCCCATGTCGATCGACCTCTACGTGGCCCTTCTTGCCGTCTTCCGCCTCGGGTTGACGGCCATGTTCGCCGATCCCTCGGCCGGCAGCGAGCACATCGAGCGCTGCTGTGCCCTCACGCCTCCCCGGGCACTGATCGCGAGCCCCCGGGCACATCTGCTGCGGCTTTTCTCTCCGACCCTCCGCCACATTCCTCAGAAGTTTTCAGTCGGCTGGCCGATGGTGGGCGCGGTGTCCCTAGGCCGGGCGCATGCTCTCTCGCCGTACGGGTCTCCCGAGCCTCGCCCGCCCGACGCCCCTGCCTTGCTCACCTTCACCAGCGGCAGCACCGGCGTCCCGAAGGCGGCGATTCGCACGCATGGTTTCCTCCTGGCCCAGCACCGGGTGATCGAACGGACCCTGCACCTGGCCGCCGGGGAGGTGGATCTGGTCGCGCTACCCATCTTCGTCCTGGCCAACCTGGCGTCCGGCGTCACCAGCCTGATTCCTGACGCCGACCTCCGCCAGCCGGGTGCGATCGATCCCGCGCCGGTCGCGGCCCAGATCGATGCCCACCGACCGACCCGCGCCATCGCCTCGCCCGCGTTTCTCGAGCGCCTGGCGGCCCATTGCGCCCGGCACGGGCGGACGTTCCCCAGCCTCAGGAAAATATTCACCGGCGGCGGGCCGGTCTCCCCGGGCCTCCTCGATCGGCTCCAGCGCGTGGCGCCGGAGGCGGAGATCACGGCCATCTACGGCTCCACGGAAGCCGAGCCCATCGCGCACGTCGCCGAGCACGCCATCGGCCCCGAGGATCGCGCGGCCATACTGGCCGGCTCGGGCCTCCTGGCGGGCCCGCCGGTGCCGGGCACCCACCTGAGGATCCTCCCCGACCGCTGGGGCACGCCCCTCGGGCCATACACGCAGGCGGAGTTCGAGGCAACCTGCCTCGCCGCCAAGGAGGTCGGCGAAATCGTGGTCAGCGGCGACCACGTCCTGCGTGGCTACCTGGGCGGACGCGGCGACGAAGAAACCAAGTTCACCGTGAACGGGACCACCTGGCACCGGACGGGAGATGCCGGCTACGTGGACGATCGAGGTCGGCTCTGGTTGCTCGGCCGCTGTGCCGCGCGCATCGAGGACCGGCACGGCACCCTCTACCCCTTTGCGGTGGAATGCGCCGTGTACCCGAATCCGACCATCCGGCGTATGGCGGTCGTCGCGCAGCGCGGCCGCCGAATCCTCGCGGTCGAGTTCTACGACGGCTGGACGGGCGCGGACCTGGACTTCGTCAAGGAGCGCGCGGCCGGGGCTCGGATCGACGAGGTCCAGGTGCACCGGCGCATTCCGGTCGACTCGCGGCATAACGCCAAGATCGACTACCCCGCCCTGCGGAAGCGCTTGGACACGGCCGCCGCCGGCGCGCTCTGGCCTTTCGTCGAACCCCCGCCCTTTCGCATCATCCCCTTGACGTCCGACCCCCACCCCGGGACGGGAGGAACCCCATGACACCGACTATAGACCGCACCGGCTCCCCAACCTCGAGCGCCCGCCGTGCCCCTCCTGCCAACACGGCCTCGGGACCCGACCCTGATCGGCCTTCGGAGCGCTGCCGGCCAGGCGGCATCCCCCGCGACGAGCCTTCGGGTCACGACGGGCTGGCCGAGAGGGTTAGGCTCCTGGCACAGCACGGCATCACGCTCGACTACGTGACCGGGCTGAGGCGGGTCGAGGACCCGCAGGTCTATCAGGAGTGCATCGAAAACTTCATCGGCGTGGCGCAGGTTCCCGTGGGGGTCATCGGTCCTGTCCGAATTCACGGAGACCACGCGAAGGGTGACTTCTACGTGCCCTTCGCCACGACCGAAGGCGCCCTGATCGCCTCGTATAACCGCGGGGCGAAGATCATCACGCTGAGTGGCGGCGCGACCGCGCTCTGCCTGGCCGATCGCGTCTCCCGGGCTCCCGCCTTCCAGTTCCAGAGCCTCGCCGACGCTGTGCGCTTCGTGGCCTGGGCGACGAGCCAGCTGGAGGCGTTCAGAGCCATCGTCCGCACCACCACCCGCCACGGTCAGCTCGAAGACGTGCGCCCAACCGTGCTCGGCAATCAGGTGTACCTCGATCTCGGATACACGACGGGGGATGCCGCGGGGCAGAATACGGTCACCGTCGCCTCCGAGGCGATCTGCCGGTACATCGCTGCCCAGTCGCCCGTTCTACCCCGCTATTGGTTCGTCGAAGGCAACCTGTCTGGCGACAAAAAGGCCACGTCCGCGTCGCTCCAATCGGTTCGGGGCAAGAACGTCTCCGCCGAGGTCGTCGTCCTACGCGAGCTCTTGGTCGGAACGTTCCGGACCACGCCCGAGATGATGCTGGAATACTGGAAGACCGCGATGGTCGCCGGCGCGTGGAGTGGATCCATCGGCGCGCAGGGCCAGTACGCGAACGCCCTCGCCGCCACCTTCATTGCGTGCGGTCAGGACGTGGCCTGCGTGTCCGAGGCTTCCGTGGGGTTCACGCGGGTCGACCTCGCTGACACCGGTGACCTGTACGTCTCCGTTTCGCTCCCAAACCTCATCGTCGGAACCGTTGGGGGTGGGACCGACCTGCCCACGGCGCGCGAGTGCCTTCGCATGCTGGGATGTACGGGAGACGGCACGTCGAAAAAGTTCGCCGAAATTTGCGCGGTCGCCGTGCTCGCCGGAGAGATCTCGCTCATCGCGGCGTTGGCCTCGGGCGAGTTCACCCAGGCCCACGTGAAATACGGGAGACGGAAGTCACCCCAGGTGCGACCGTGCTAGTGTTCCGTCCCGTAAGTCACGTTCTGTTAGGATGGCCAGCAGGGCCTGTCGCCGCGAGCAGCCCCACGGTGCTCGCTCCCGCGTGGCCGGCGTCTTTTCTCCGCCGCATCTGCTCATGCCGAACGCCGACAGCCCAGAGGCGGTCCGCTCCGCGCCGCGGGGCCCCCCGCTCGCTGCGCCACCCGCTGGCCCTTCAGCTCTCGTTAACATGACTTTCCGGACACAACACTAGTCGTCGTCCCGGTCGTGCTTCTTTCCCCGCCCGTGACCGGCCCATGGCGGTGGGCCAGGCCTCTTCCAGTGGCCCGGCGGCACCTTGTAGTACTCCACCGGCACAGCAAGGACCGGCTGGGGCACGTGCTCTACAGCGACGTATGCCCAGGGACCGCCATAGGTCGCGGCGTAAAACCACGCTCCATTGTGAAAGAGGTAATTCCGTCCACCGTACACGAAGTAGTTGAAGTTGACCCCGGGGGCGTAATAGACCGGCGTTCCCGGGACGACCACGAGCTGCGGTGGGGTCTGGATGACGACTGGTGGCGGTGCGACCGCGACAGGAGGGGGAGGCGCGGCGGCTTGGGGCTGCTCGACCCCTCGGCTCGCCACCGCGTAGCCGTGTGCGGACAAACACGCCGCATAGGCCTTGTCGTATCCCTCCTTGCTCCTTGCGTATCCCACGGCAGCACCGACCCCCGCGCCGCCAAGCCCGCCGGCCACCGCCCCGATGGCTGCACCCTTGCCGGGACTCCCGCTTGCAGCACCAATGGCCGCGCCTGCGGCCGCGCCGCCTAGGGCGCCGACGGCCGCCCCGACGCCGGCACCTTTGGCCGTATCCATCGCAGGGTCGAAACCCGTCTGTTGCTTCGCCCACGCCTGGCACTCGGCCTGATCGCGGCTCACCTGCTCCGCGCCCTGCCCTCGTGTCGGATAGCCGTACACGAACGGCTGCGGCGAGGTCGCGCATCCCGTCATCGCGCTCCCGAGCACCAAGAGAATGGAATTCCGGATCAGTCGCTTCATGGTCCTAGTCATCCCTCCCCTTCTTCGGGCCCTTCCCGTGTCCAGCCCACGGCGGCGGCCCACCCTTCTTCAATTGCCCCGGCGGGACCTTGTAGTACTGCACCGGCACAGCGAGGATCGGCTGGGGTACGTGCTCAACCGCAACGAACCTCCAAGGGCCGTTGTAGGCCGTGGCCACGAACCATGAGCTGTCGTGGAAGGTGAAGTATTGCCCCTTGTGGAAGAAGAAGTTCACACTCAGCCCCGGCGCGTAGTAGACAGGCGTTCCTGGTACAGCGATGAGCTGCGGGGGCGCCGCCACGACGATCGGCGGGGGCGGGGGCGGCGATCCGATGTTAATGCCGACGCTGATGTTTTGTGCCTGCGCGGGAAGCGCTCCCAGCAGGCCCGCTCCAGCCGCTAGGAGAATACTTGCCAGGACGATCGCATGTGCCATGTGAAGACCCTCCCCGGAGTCGGTCCACTCCTGACATAAGTGGTGTGCAAAACGGGTGCCAGGCCAAATTTCGAGCTATGTGCTCAAAACTCGCAGATTCTAAGAACAAGCGCCGGCCTGATTGCAGCCACCAGCCTGTCGAAATCTGTTACTTGCTGATCAAGAGTGTCAGCGTAAAGGGACGCTGAAGCGCTGCGGCCGGGCCCCTCCCCGACGGGGGAGGGGCGGCCGCTCGCGATCTGGAAGGAGCGTTACTGGAAGAGAAGGGCGGGGGATGCGGTTGCCATCGCCACGGGCGACGCAAGGAGAGTCCGAACGTGATTCGAGATGTTGGCCACTCGCACCCCGTCGGCCATCCACTCCCGTTGCGCTCCCAGGGCATTGGTGTGGCCGATGAGATAGGCCTCTGCTCCGGTATCGGTGACCTGGTAGGCCTCGCGCCGGCCGTCACTCCAACGCAGCTCGGCCGTCATCGCTGGGGAGTTCTCCTCCTGGCGGACGACGAGGGTGTTCACGTGCCGGCCCTTCTTGTAGTACTCGATCTGCATCTCTTTCGTCGAAGCGGTGCGGATGAAGGTTTGGACGTACCGCTCGTCTCCCCTGAGGATGGTCTCCATGGTAGGCTGAGCATCAGCCGTCATGGGGTTCTTTCCCGTCCAGAACTCGATGCTGTTGATGATCAAGGCATCCGCCAGCGCGGCAAGCTGGTAAACAGGGACGATTACGAGGACGACCATGACCACGCTCCGGGCCACGTGATTGGCCTGCTCGTTGCCGTTGAGCCTGATCTCTCCGTTGAACTTGTACAGGGCCTTTGTGAGGTGGAACCCGCCGTAGCACCCGGAGCCTCCAACGGCGAAGACGAGGAGGGTGACGAGGGTAATGACCTTCCTGATCGCCTCTGATCTCATGGGCTTCCTCCTTTCTGCTTGCGTTTCTATCACGATCGGCCTTCCCGGTCAAGAAATCACGGACGTCGGATCCCCAGGTCTGGGAAAGCGGCTGGCGAAGGTCGGCGGGCGCGTGCTACTCCCTGGCTTTTCGTGTTGGATCAGCCTGACACGTTAGCAACTCCTTGGCAGAGCGCGCGGCGCCCCGGGCCTTGAGAAGAGCTCCAGGCAACAAGCCTCGGCTTCAAGACCTCCTCGGCCTTCGTGAAGATGGATTCAGGAACGCCCAGTCCGCGCTTGGTGGCCACATCTCGGTCCAGGACGTTTCCGATCCTCTGGATCCGAAGGCTCAGGGAAAAACTGATGCGCCCCATGAAATACAGCGGGCTGGCCAGGGGGAAGAATGGCAAGGGATAGTCGCTGCCATGCAGGAGCCGGGCCATAACTTCCTCGTCCAGCAGTCGAGAGAGGGTGTGCCGGCGGTTGATCTGCGTCAAGGCCGAGATGTCACCGAACAGGTTGGAATATCGATCTAAGAGCCCAAAGAAGTCCTCCAAATACGTGCGCCCTCCCTCCTCTCCCAGGCTGCCGCAGTGGGCCGCGATGACTGTCACTCCCTCCTCCAGGGCCAGCAGGAGCCTCTTGGGATCACCGGCCCTCTGATCGCCAGCGCTCAAAGCGTATTCCTCCCCCGTGTGGCAGAGGAGCGGCATGCGATGATGGGCCAGTCGGCGATAAAAGGGGAGGAACCGCCGCTCAGCCGGATCGATCCGTTGCGTGTTCGGAAGCCACTTCACCAGGACGGCACCGGCTTCAGCGACGCGATCCAGTTCTTCAATTGCGTCGCGACGCGCGGGGTGAATAGAGACGCCGGGGAGGAATTCCCCGTGCTCCCGGGCGAGGCGGAGGACGTAGTCGTTAGGGACATAGAGCGTCGTTTGCTCCCGGTCGAGTCGGCCCTGGGCGTCGTATACGCCGTCGAGCGCCAGGATCACGGCCCGGGCCGTCGTCCTGGACTCCCGCACTGTCTCCAGCAGCTTCTGCACGTAGAGTTGATCACCCGCCTCCTCGATGCGCCAGTGAGGCACCCCGGCTGCCCACATGTCGATGAGGAAGAAGAAGGAGTTGCGGAAGCGCTCGGAAACGAAGCAGCCGGTCTCGCCCGTACCGATGCCTGCCACGTGGACGTGCATGTCTATGAAGGATTTTCTAGGAGTCTGGCCTGTTTCGAGCGACCGCGGCAGTCGGGCGGCGCAGCCTGAGAGGACGGTTCCCAGGGCGAGGGAGCCCGCCGCCACGAACTGCCGCCGGGTCATTCCCTTTTTCTGAAGGCGGGAGCGCATAAGCCATTTTCGGCCAAGAGTAGTCATCTTCGCAACGGCGGAAGTGGAACCCGGGGCATCACGAGCACTACCCGGCAGCGTGACCAATCTACCGCTCAATTCCTTACCACCACGTCTCTCCGCCGGGCTCCCTATTCTCGCCAATTGGCTGATTTCTCACGCGTTTCCATCTGGCATCCGGCTTGCTCCCCCCATTCGCAGCATCCACCGGTTACGAATGGAGGAAATGCAATGCGAGCGATCTTGCAGCACTGGCGCCCCCTCGGCTACGTCCTGATCGTCGCGGTCTTGAGTTTATCGCTTCCCAGACATCGCGCGGAAGCGGCCATCGTTACGACCGAATCTCTTGTCGACCTCCCCGGGGAGGGTCAGGCGAAGCGCGAGCGGGTGCGCGCCTTTCTCAATCGGGCTGAGGTGCGGGCTCAGCTGGAGGCTTACGGCATCAGCCCGGAAGAGGCCAGTGCCAGGGTGGAGAGCTTCACGGACCGCGAAATTGCCCTGATCGCCGGCAAAGTGGACCAGCTTCCCGCAGGTGGATGTTATGGTTGCGGCGAAGGCGCCGCTGTCCTACTCGCCGCGGCCATCCTCGTGGTCGTCCTCATTGTCGTGGGATTAATCAAGGGGGCCAAGTGGATCTTCGACAGGCTCGTCGGTCCTAAGCAGCAGCAAGTGGAAGAGTACAAGGCTGACGAGCCGAAAGCTGACTAGTATTCCGTCCGGAAAGTCATGTTAACGGGGCTGGGACGGCCAGCGGGTGGCGCGGCGAGCGGGGTGCCCCGCGGCGCGGAGCGCACCGCCGCGGGAGTGAGCACCGTGGGGCTGCTCGCGGCGACAGGCCCTGCTGGCCGTCCCAAACAGAACGCGACTTCCAATACGGAACACTAGCCCCATGTCCCTCCTTGGCGGAATGAGATTCTTTAGGGGCTGGCCCATTTGCTTTGTTGCTTGGGCGCTCCTCGGAGGTTGCGCGACTTCTCACTCCTTGCCGACATGGCGACCGTCCGAGAATCTGCCAACAAGTGCGGAACTCAAGGAGGTCCCGTTCTTCCCCCAGGCGCAGTACCAGTGCGGGCCAGCTTCCCTCGCGGCAGCGCTCGCTTGGAGCGGCGTTTCTGTCCGTCCGGAGGACCTCGTCTCCCTGGTATATTCACCCTCTCGACAGGGGAGCCTGCCGACCGAAATGATCAGTGCGACGCGCCGATACTCTCGCGTCGCCTATCCGATCTCCACCCCGTCAGACCTCCTGGTAGAGCTGGCGGCCGGGAACCCCGTTGTCGTCTTGCAAAACGTGGGAGTCGACTGGTATCCACAGTGGCATTTCGCAGTAGCCATCGGCTACGACCTGCTCGAAGAGAAGGTTATTCTCCATTCCGGGATCGAAGCACGCCACATCCTCTCCTGGAGTCGGTTCGTGCACACCTGGAAGGGGAGCGGCAACTGGGGACTGGTGGTGCTGCCACCGTCAAGATTACCGGCGACGGCGACAGAGCGAACCTTTCTCGAATCCGTCGTAGGGCTGGAGCGGTCCCACCAGTGGGAGGCAGCGGCGCAGGCATATGACGCGGCACGCGAGCGTTGGCCAGCCAGTCTAGCTGCGTTAATTGGGCTGGGCAACAGTCGATACGCCCTAGGAGATCTCCTAGGCGCCGAGCAGGCCTTTCGGGCCGCCACCCGGGCCCATCCGCTTGCCGCCTCAGGCTTCAACAATCTGGCTCACGTGCTGGCGGAGGTGGGTCGTCACGAGGAAGCACTTGCGGCCGCCCGGACGGCCGTGGGGTTAGGCGGTCCCCTGGCGGATGTCTCCAGAACAACCCTGCTGGAAATCCAAGCGGGAGAAAAGTAACTGGGGTCCTGGCGGCTGAACATCAGCGCGGAGCCGTCGGCGACCTGACGGCAAGGCGATCAACCACGGTTCGATCCAAGCGCCGCCAAGTGAGCGGCTCAGCATTGGCGGTTCATTAGCAGAAACGACGACCTTTGGGTTATGAGGGGAAATCCAGCCGCGAAGCCAGCCGAAGCGATCCGAACGCAGACAAAGGCGACGATGACTTATGAGATTGCCGTCTCGGACGCCTTGGGCCCGCTTCGGTCGGGCTACTACATAGTTCTTTCATAGTCGGTCGCGCCGACATCTCTCCCTTGAGTTGAAGTGCATGCCTCGTGAACTCCTAGGGCCGTCCCGGGGCCTCATGTTAGTTTTGATGGTGGCGGAGGCGAAGCACCTTCGAACGGGCCATGAACCTTCGTGAATCTCTCCAGGATGAGAGCCTGGCCAACATAAAGGCCATTCTCGGGCGTGGCGCCCGGCGCCGGGGCTTGCCGTTCCAGCCGGAAGGAAGCCGCGGAGCCCGTCACCTAGTCAGGGGGGCCGGATGACCTCGCCCGAAGATCAGGAGCAGCGGATCGCGGAGCTCGAGCTGCGTGTTCGGGGGTTGACCGAGCGGGTGTGGATGCTCGAGCAGACCGTGGCAACCGATCGAGACGCGGAGCACGCTCCGGGAGCGCCTCCCATCAGGCCGACTGCGCCACCCGTCGGGGTCTTTGCCAAACCTCCCGCTACCCGCTACACTCCAGCCACCCCCACCGGGGTCGTCGCCAGCCCGGTGCCGCAGACGGCACCCCACTCGGCGTCGGTGCCGACTGGCAGGACGATCGATCTCGAGCAGCGGATCGGCGCGCGCTGGACGACGTGGGTCGGCATCGTCGCCATCTTGTTCGCCATCAGCTTTTTCCTGAAATGGTCCTTCGAGAACAACTTGATCGGTCCCGAGGTCCGGGTGATCCTCGGTCTGCTCTCCGGCGTGGCGCTCCTGGCCGGGGGGCTCCTGCTCTCTCGCCACCAGGACCTCCCGTACCTCAGCGAGGGCCTCGCCGGGGGCGGCTTGGGTGTGCTCTATCTCTCGCTCTATGCCGCCTATGCCTTCTACGGCTTCGTCGGAGCTGGCGCTGCCTTTGCCTCCATGTTCGGGGTGACCGTGGTGGGGGCGTTCGTCGCGGTCGCCAGTAGCCGTCAGATCACGGCGGTGTTGACCGTGGTCGGCGGGCTCTTGACCCCGGTCCTGCTGGCGACGGATCGTCCTGACGAGCGGGTGTTGCTCGGCTATCTCATCGTTCTGGATCTTCTGGTGCTCTCCATCGCCCGCTTCCGGTCGTGGCTGTCTCTCAACCAGCTGGCGTGGGCCGGGAGCGCCATCCTTCTCCTTCCCACGTTGCTCGGCCGGTCGGCGCCGCCTCATCCCCTGACCCGTCTTGTGCTGCTGTCGGGGCTCTTCCTCTTGTTCCTGGCGGCGCCGTTGGTGCGCGAGTGGACGGAGCGCCGACGCGCCGTTCAGATCGATCTAGCCCTCGTGGTCGCCAATGCAGCCGGCTACTTCTGGGCCGTGTACGTGACGCTGGAGCTCTGGCGGCCCGCCGCCGAGGCGCCCTACGCCCTGGCGCTTGCGGTTCTGTACGCCGTCCTTGCTGCAGCGTATGAGCAGCGTGTCAGGGAGGAAGACCCAACCGCGGACGTTCTCTTGGGAGTCGCCGTCATCTTCCTGACCCTTGCCATTCCGCTGGGTCTCGACGGTCCCTGGATCACCCTCGCCTGGGCAGCGCAAGGGGTGCTGCTCCTGTGGCTGGCCCCGCTGGTCGGAACGTCCGTCGCCGGTTGGGGTGGTCTTGCCGCGCTGCTCCTTGCCACCTTTCGTGTCGTCGCCTTTGACACCTACTGGTATCCCACCATCGTTCCGGTCTGGAACCTCACCTACCTGGTGCACCTGCTGGTTGTCGTCGCCCTCACGTGGGGAGGCCTGCTCGCGGCCTCGGCCCCAGCGGATCGACTGAGGCTTCTGACCGGCGAGGAGTTGCGCACTATCCTGTGGGTCGCCTCGGCTCTCGTCCTCGCGGCGCTCCTGTGGCGCGAGCCACCGAGGCTCTGGCCGGCAGGACTTCTGGCCGCCGAATTACTGGCGCTCGGCGGGCTCGCCAAGGCTGTGCGAGCCCCCGCGTTCTTCATCGCCACGCCGATTGTAGCGCTGGTCCTCCTGGGGAGAGTTCTAGTGTACGACGACCCTCTGGCGCGGGGCGCCGCCGTGAATCTGGTGAATGGCCCGCTTCTCATGCGGATCGGCGCGGGCGGCACGCTGGCCCTGGCGGCCAGGTGGCTCACCAATTCCACCCGAACGGCTTCTGTGGCCAACGTGGGGCGAGCCCTGTCGGCGACCGCCGGTGTTGTGCTCCTGTACGTGCTCAGCATCGGCTGGATTCGGTACCAGGATGTCGAGGCGAGCGCCGCCCGCACCGCCGGCCAAGGGGACCTCGTTCGCCAGACCGAATGGCGGAAAGAGATCGGGCTATCGGTCCTGTGGACGCTCTACGCCGCGGCGGCGATGGCGTGGGGGTTCATCCGCGCTCTACCGATCGTCCGTTACGCCGCCCTCGGCCTCTTCGGCCTCGTGATCCTCAAGGTGTTCCTTGTGGACCTGGCGACGGTCTCCACGCTCTACCGGATCGTCTCCTTCCTGATCCTTGGCGTGGTCCTGCTGGGCGTGTCCTTCCTGTACCAGAGGGTCAGGAGCGCTGCCGCCTGAGGGTCAGCGACAGCAGCTCCGTGATCAGCCGGGGTTTGCGTTCTGAGCGAAGGAAACATAAAGCCCGTTCTCGGACGCGGCGCGGGCGGCCACGGCCGGCGATCCGGTGTTTCATCTAAGGCTTCTTGAACAATGCCGCGTCCACCTCTTTTTCGGTCTGAGCGATTCGCACGTCGAAATCATCAAATATCGTGCGTTGTCTGGCGCTCTTCCAGCGTTGGACATTCTCCTGCGTATGGAAATTTTCGCCCGACATTCCGCTCGCCCGGCTAGATCGGTGTGATCCTTCGCTCGCCATGGCGGAGACAGGTGTTGGATGCTGACAGAATTTGTCACAAGATGCCGTGCTTTGACTCCCGCCCTTGGAGGTCTTACAGCCAGGCTGCCTGAACCTCTTTATGAGGCGCGGACTTCCCAATCGCATCCGTCTGGCATCGGCATTGCTTGATCCTTATTACAGTGCGAAACGACCGAGCGAAAAGACCCTCCATCGAAGAGGAAGGGGTCGTCATGGGAGACGATCGGCGAGCGAGGCCAGAAGAATCGTCCGAAACCTCTGGCGAGGACGGTTCTGAAAATGCCCATTGGCAGGCTTTGCTGAAGCGACTCGGATTCGAGGCTCTTCAGCTTCCCGGTGATGGCACGCTTGCTGGGCAATGGAGAGAGTTCCTCATGCAGCTTGAAGCCCAAGAACGCAGAAGGCAAAGGACAAGAAAGGCACACCTGTGAATCAACTGGTCGGGATGCCGCTGCGCTCCTCGCCTTCTGGTATGCCAGGAACGAATATCGAAGTTATGCAGGTGAATCAGGTCGCGGTCGTGGTCCCCAATGGGGACTTGAACGCGGCGTCGGGGATGGAGTTGAAACAAACGCTCCAAGATCTCCTCGACAAGGGGAATACTCGGCTCGTGGCGGACATGGGGGGCGTTGCCTACATTGACAGCGTCGTCTGGGGCGAATTGGCGGTGGCCGCGGCACGAGCTCGCGCGGCCAGAGGCGAGCTGCGGGCCTGCGCGATGTCCGGAGAGTTGCTCGCTGTCCTCACAATGATCCGCGTGAGTGGGGTGATGGCCGTGTTCCCAACTCGGGAAGACGCACTGGTCTTCGACAGGGAACCAGAGAAACATCCATCCCGCGACCTCCTCGTCCGATCTCCCTTTCATCGCGCAGCCATCACTAAGTCTCGCCAGGTGTAGGTCTAGCACAGTTCCCCCTACCTGCTGGTTGTCCTTTTCTCAGAGTGGGCGCCCCCTGGCCCCAGGAGGAATCCTTTGGGTGTGACCCAAAGACGACCTTTGAATCACTGCCTCACGGGTCAAAAATGGGAGCAGAAAACACGAAGGGGTTAGCGAACTGATCGCTAACCCTTCGTCGTCCCTGGTTGCGGGGGTCGGATTTGAACCGACGACCTTTGGGTTATGAGGGCAAGTCCAGCCGCGAAGCCAGCCGAAGCGATCCGAACGGAGACAAAGGCGACGAGGACTTACGAGATTGGTCGCTAGGACGCCTTCGCACCGCTTCGGTCCCGCTACTTCATAGTTCCTTCATAGGCCGGCTCCTAGAACCTTGCGCGCCTTGCCCTGCCATCGCGGGGCGCCCTCTACCATCCCGGGCTATTGGATCACCTCATCCGCCCCGATCAGGACAGACGGCGGGATCGTCAGGCCGAGGGCCTTGCGGTTTTGAGGTTGATGACTAGCTCGAACTTCGTCGGCTGCTCCACGGGCAGGTCCGCGCGCTTGGCCCCTTCCACGCAAGTGCGATGAGGCGACGTTTCGGCCGCGTCGACGAAGTTTCTGACCCGGACAACGATCCGTCTACAGTGACCTTCCTTTTGCAGCTTGCCCCTTCAACAGGAATGTCTTTGGAAACTCACCTTCGCCACAAATCTTGAACGATCCGAAGTCTTTGTACCAAGGACCGTCAGGCCCCTCCGGCTCAGATTCGCGCCACAGTTTCAGCGTATAAAGGTCTTCAGCCGGTATTTTCCGATCCGCTACCCGATCGAAGAGGTGCTGACGGAGAATCGGTGGAAGATTGGTCCACCGAATCTTCGGCATCAATCACCGAATGTCATCCGCGCAAGTTCTTCTTTCAATCGCTGCCGCTCGGCAGCGTCTCGAGATTCAGTAAGTCGATTCACGAGCAAAAAGAAACGTTCCTTCTCGCCTTCTTTGGATTGAAGACCGGCCTCGATCAAATCTACGAGCACGCGATTGGCGCTCGTCTTCCTCGTCTTGGCCAACGCGCGCACACGCCTGGCGATACCGGTCGGAATTGACACGCTTTGACGAACAGATCTTTCGGTTTCGGCCATGCCCGTATTGTACACCATTGTGCACCGGACTGCACCATTTGACTGCACTGCAGACAAACCAAAGGGGCGACCGAGTCGCCCCATTTGGTTTTCGCTACCTAGTGGTTGCGGGGGTCGGATTTGAACCGACGACCTTTGGGTTATGAGGGCAAGTCCAGCCGCGAAGCCAGCCGAAGCGATCCGAACGGAGACAAAGGCGACGATGATTTACGAGATTACCGCTTAGGACCCCTTTGGGCCGCTTCGGTCCCGCTACTGCATAGTTCCTTCATAGCCCGTCGCCTAGAACCTTGCGCGCCTTGCCCTGCCATCGGGGGTGCCCTCTACCATCCTGGGCTACTGGATCACCTCATCCGCCCGGATCAGCACCGACTGCGGAATCGTCAAGCCGAGCGCCTTCTTCAACGACCTCCTTTGCCGGGTAGGTCGCGGGGAGCCGTTCTCTTGCTGTGAGCTCCACCAGCCGTTTTCTGCGGTAGTTCAGGACCGCGGAGGGCAGGACGAAGATGGCGTGGATCAGATACTCGCCCTCGTCCGAGGCACCTACCCTGACGGACCTCGAGCGGCTGATCACCCGATGCCGCAAGCGTCCCCCCAGAGAACTTGGGGGTCGCCCTGCCGCACTGAGAAATCCTGAAGCGCGACGCGCGCTAGAGAAGGCCGTGCGTCGTCACGTGGGCCACGGCCTCGAGCCGGCTGTGGACGCCGAGCTTCCCGAAGATATTCTGGACGTGATTTCTGACGGTGGCCCGGCTGACGTGGAGCCGGGCGGCCATGGTCTTGGTGTTCGCCCCGCTCGTCATGAGCCGAAGAATCTCGACCTCCCGGCGCGTCAGCGGGGTGCTGGACGGTTCGCCCGGGACGGCCGCCGGGACCGGCCTAGCCTGAGCCAGCCGCTCCCGCAGCACGGCTTCCATTTCGTGAGTGACCGTCACGTCGCGGAAGAGGTGGACGGTCGTCTGGACCCCGTTCCGCGAGCCCGGAATCACCAGGATGCTCACGTCGAGCCAGATGGGCTTGCCGGCCTTGGTGCGGGTTGCCATTTCGAAGTGCTGGACCGGCTCCCCCATCTTCACGAGCGTCTGGACGTGGCAGCCCCGGTAGCAAAGGCGGTTTCTCGCCGCATCCCGTCCGACGAAGACATCACAGCAGGGCCGGCCGAGCGCCTCCCGGGCCGGGTAGCCCATCATCTTCTCGGCGAACCGGTTCCACAGCGTAATCTTGCCTTCGGAGGTGATTGCGCAGACACCGTCGGCGGTATTGCTGATCAGTTCGTCCAGGTCCATAAGCATCCCTCGGGAGCCCGGACAAGGTTATCCTGAGTCAAAGGCACTAGCAAGAGGGATGCTGGTGGCCTGGTGCAGGATGTTGTGTCCAGTGTGTCGCGTTGGGTTCCCCACCCAAGAGGCCGCTTTAAGCCCTTATCACTGCATCGCTTTCCGGACGCTGTCCGCGAACTGTCCGTATCGCCGGCCCGCCGGGCTTTCCCCCTGAACGTCCCCCAGTAGCCTAAAGAATTAGCCGGAAGCGGCCAGCAAAATCAGTCAAAGATGCCTGTGAGTAAGCGCCTCGCGGCCTGGCATGCGTGATCCTCCCCCCCGACAGCCCACCAGCCGCCACAATCGGGCGAGCAAGTTTGGAGGGTGTGCTCCAGCCTCGGTAGGTCATTGATTCTATTAAATTGAGACGATCGCCCTATGGCTTCTGCTTCGAATGCCGCAGGAGAATAGCTTAAATCTTCGTGTGGGAGGGTGCCATGGCTGCTCCGTGGATCGTTCTGGCTGCGATCGTGGGCATCGGTGTGCTTTACGTCCTAGTGCCGGTGGCCGGTGCGGTCTTTGTCCGGTTCCGCGCGCCACAGCGTCTCATGTGCCCCGAGACGGGGACAGCGGCGACGGTGGGCGCGGCCGCCGGATGGGCAGCGGTCACTGCGCTCTTCCGCCACCCGATCCTGCGAGTAAAGCGCTGCTCGCTCTGGCCCGGCCGCAGCGGCTGCCAGGAGGGTTGCCTCCGGGATTGACCCTGTCTGGAGCCGTTGGGGGAGCTGGGCCTTCTTTTGCAATCTCCACTGCGGATCGCACGGACCGACCAAAAAGAGGAGAGGCGAAGGCGATGTTGGGACTCAGCGAGGGGCCCCATGGACCTAGACGAGCTGCTTAGCAACACCGCTGACGGTGTCTACGCCATCACTCCCGAAGGACAGATCGCCCTATGGAACCGATCCGCCGAAAAGATCCTCGGCTATTCGGCCCAGGAGGTGGTCGGCCGGCCCTGCTGTGATGTCTTCGTCGGACGGGATGCCGCGGGAAACCGCCTTTGCTACCGGGACTGCCGCGTCCAGACGCTCGTGAAGATGGGGGAGCCGGTCCAGCACTTCGAAATGGCGACCCGCACTAAGGCCGGCAAACCCATCTGGCTCGACGTGAGCATCCTGGTGGTCCCCAACGCCCGGAATGGGCTCCGGACTACCGTCCACTTCATCCGGGACGTCACGGCCTCTCACGAGATAGACCTCCGACGTGAATGGTTGACCCAGTCCAATCCCATCCCGGTGGCTACCTTGTCTGACCGCTCGCCCCCCTTGACGCGCCGGGAGGTGGAAATTCTTCGGTTCATGAGGAACGGGGCGAGCACGAAAGCCATGGCGGCCAAGCTGAACGTGAGTTCGGCCACGGTCAGAAATCACGTCCAGAACATCCTTGGCAAGCTCGGCGTTCACAGCCGGCTCGAGGCCGTAGCGCACGCCACCACCTACGGCTTCCTGTGACAGACCGGCGTCGGGGCCACTCGGCCGACCACCCGTTTCGCAACCGGGGGCTCGGCGACCCGCCAATCGAGGTGCTCAGCTTCCTATGGAGCCTCCGGGTGCTCCGTCAACGGACTTTGGTTTTGACTCGAAGCCGACTGAGGGAGGCATCGTGAGTCAACGACAGCGGAGCGTGCTGATCGGGATCTTCGGAACCAGCATGGTCACCATCGCGACGCTCACGGGCTGTAGCCCGCTCCCCGGGAAGACCCTGGACCCCATGTACGTGAAGATCGGGACCAAGCCGGCCTCGGAACCCACCCCGTCCGACTTACCCCAAGCGAAGGCTTCACCGCTCGCGGCGCCGACACCGACCGGCGCGAGCGTGTGGGTCGGGCGGTATCGCGACAGCCGGGGAGAAGGGGACGTGACGTTTTCCCTCGTGCGAGGTGAATCAAACCTGTCGGGAACCTGGAAGCTCAGAACGGGGGGAGGTGGTGCACTCACCGGAGTGGTCGGAGCAATCGGGCGGCGGTGGCAAGTGCGGATGGAGAATACCGCGGCCGAGTGCCTCGGAACTTTCGAGGGCTGGGCAGAGTTCAGCGGGACCACGCTCGTCGGGGCCTATCACGGGAAGGACTGCGAGGGCCCGGTCTCGGACGGGTGGTTCGACCTTCGCCCCAGATAACGCTGACACCCAAAAGGAGACGCGTCATGCGAAGAGTAGGATGGTTGTGGTTGGTCCTCGCCGTGTGGAGCGGAACGATCCTCCTGTGGTCGCCGCCGGCGTGGGCCATCCCGGCGTTCGCGCGCCGGTATGGCGTGACCTGTTCTACCTGTCACTCGGCGTGGCCCGCACTGAACGCCACCGGGTGGAGTTTCAAGATGAGCGGCTATCGCCGGCTAAACGGGCGGGACCTCGAGCCGACGATGAAAGATATCGAGCTGGCAATGCAAGCTCTTTCCATCCCGGCGATCCCGCCGCTGGCCGTCACGGCGTCTGCGGGCTTTGACTCCCAAGAGATCCGGCGGAGAGCGTCTGATGGGACTAGAGCCAATCAGACGGGTAGCAGCCTGGATATGAACGCGGTCGAGCTGTTTGTCGCAGCCCCCTTTGGGAGGCATCTCTCGACCTTCCTGGAGTTCCCAATGTTCGAGACGAAAGCGCCCGCTAACGACCGCCCAACAGGACCGGGCGACGCAAACTCGACTGAACGAGAATTTCGGCGCGACATCCAGTTCGAGACGGAGAGTCCGACTTTCGAGAAGGGAAAGCTTCTCTGGAATAGCCTGCTACCCGAGACGATGGCCCCCGTGGATAGCCTTAACATCCTGGGCGGTGTGGATGAGCTGCCTTTCGGCTTTTCCCCCGAGGGGCGCCGACTCTCGGCCCGTCCGTACCTGATCTATCGGCGGCGCGCGCTCGACCTCTTGAGCCCGACCACGATCGACAACCTGCTTACCGGCACGGGCGAGGAGGACCGCTTCTTTCGCTTCGGCGAGCCCCAGATCCAGGTGGCCCTGAATGGCGTCCTTGTGCCCTTGGGGGTTCTGACCGATCTCGCGAAGCCGGAGGCGTTCGTTCTGGAGTACCATCTTGGGATCGCGAATGGGAGCAACGTTAACGCCGATGCAAACACCGAGAAGGACTTCTTTGGTCGGCTGGCGATCCACTGGTGGGGGCAGACGCTTGGGGTGTTCGGCTACAAGAGTCCGGACACGTACGATGATGCCAGTCGCGACGATGGGTCTATCGGGATCAACATCAACGCTAGCGGAATCTTCGCGGGGGCTCAGCGCAGGAATAGTCTCTCCAGTGTCGGCCCCGATCTGACGCTGAGTCTGGAGCCCTGGGACGTCCCACTGTGGCTCGAGATGCAGGCGCTTTTCAACCGGGAGAGCGATCCCACCGGCTTTAAGAAGAGCTTTTCCTGGTGGGGAGGATTCAGCCAGCTCAACTGGAAGATTGTCAAGCCGGTGATCCTCTACGGCCGCTATGACTGGATTCGCGGCAATCGATTCGACGACACCGGCGACGGCGGCGTTACCGGGCCAGTCAGACCCCGCGAGTGGGCTGCGGTCGGGGGGATTCAGTGGTACGTGCTCGAGAACTTCAAGCTCCTCACCGAGTATAGTCGCCACGAGTTTCGGAACAACCTCAGCACCCCCACCAGTCAGAAGATCAATGAGAACTTCTTCACGGTCCGCGCCAGCTTGGGATTCTAACGGGCGGGCATAAGATGGCGGGGAGGGTCAGTGGCGGCCCTCCCCGCAACCTGACTCAACCAAGGAGAACCGTCATGACGTGGCGCCCGGTATCTGTGGCGTTGCTGCTGCTCTTTGCGCTCTCGCTGGTGTCACCCTCGCGGAGCGTGGCCGGCGATGAGGGAGAGCAAGTCTTCCTGGGGAACTGTACCCTGTGCCATACCGCCGAGCGAGCGCGGGCAAAGCACCTGACCCGGGGCGAATGGCAGCAGATCATCAACCGGATGATCGGGTTCGGGTGCCCGATCTCGACCTCCCGCAAGAACCAGGAAGCGGTCCTCGAGTACTTGGCCAAGGCCCAGGGGCCCGGGGCCACACCGGCCACCAGGGCATACGTCGTCAACGAAGAGTCCGAGGATGTCTGGGTGATCGACGTGCCAAGCCGCAGGGTTCTGGCGAAAGTCAAGGTCGGCAAGCTTCCCCACGGGATCGCTGTCTCCCCGACGGGAAAGCGGTCTATGTGACAAACCAGGGCTCCGATAACATCACAGTCATTAACACGGAGACGTATGTCGCCCACACGATGGGAGCCACCGGCCGG
>JAHFDN010000047.1 GCA_023248995.1 Candidatus Rokuibacteriota bacterium | reverse complement strand
CCTCGCTGTCCCCCCGTGGAGGGCAGCGGGTGCGGAGGAGTCTATGGTGGCTTCAGGGAACTGTCAAGGGGGTAATTACGTATTGGTCTGACCAGGGGTTGCGCCGCCGGCCGACGCGGCGCGAGCGCGTGAAGCGCTAATCCCGCTCCTGGTCCAGCTTCGCTCGAATGCGGCCGAAGGTTTCGAGGTCCTGTCTGAGATCGGGATGGCCGATCCGCTTGTCAATGTCGATCACCTCCTGCATCAGACGGAGGGCCTCGCGATACTCCCCGCGCTCTTCACGGATCAGCGCCATGTTGTGGGCCGGAATGGTGAGCCGCAGAAGGTCGCCCATTGTCTCTACCAGATCTTTGGCCCTCGCGTAACTTTGATAGGCTCCGTCCAGGTCCCCCAACCGCCGTTGAACAAACCCGAGGTTGTTCAGCGCGGTGGCGGCGCCCAGGGTGTCTCCGACCATCTCGTACAGGGCGAGACTCCGTTCCAGGACCTCGCGTGCGTCTTGCCAGCTTCCCTGGCGCTGGTAGAGGCCGCCGATGTTTGCCAGGGTGACCGCCCTGCCACGGTCGTCGCCCAGCCTCTCCTGGAGCTCTAGACTCCTCCCGAACGCCTCCATGGCCCCGGGCAGATCTCCCATCCGGACCTTCACCGTGCCGATGTTGTTCCAGGTCACGGCGAGCCCCGGTTTGTCCTCGAGCTCCATCTTCAGCGCGAGGCTCGCCTCGTAGCTCTCCAGGGCCTTCGGGAAGTCTCGCTTTCCGTGGAAGACCTCGGCGATGTTGCCGAGGGTCATCGCGATCCCGATCTGATCGCCGGCCTCTTTCTGGAACGTCAAAGCCCGGTGGTACAAGTCCAGCGCCCGGTCCCAACCCCCTTGGAGATAGTATAGAAACGCCAGCTGGCCCAGGGCCTGGACCGCTCCCGGCTGGTCCTCCGTCGTCAGGGCGAGGTCATAGGCCCGCCCGAGGGCATCACGCGCCCGCCCTTCCTCCCCGAGCTCTCTCAGCAGGGTCGCCAGGTCCGCCAGGGTCTCGAGCAGGCCGACTCGATCCTCCTCGCCCTCCTGAGCCCGGGCCTGGGCTTCGAGGCTCTGGACCAGCTCCCACGGAGGGTTTTCGCTGGTCATCGCTCCTCTCCCGGGACGGGGTCGAGCTTCAGACCTTTTCCGATGACTTCCCGGATGCTGAGAAACCGAGCCGACCTCTCATCACCCGGCACCAGCTCCTCCAGCTCCAGCATCAGCCGCGTGACTTGCCGGTTCAGGCTTCTCAGCTGCTCTGTCTCCCCCAACCCTCCCACCGAATGGGCCAGGAGCCGGGCATAGGTCGGCTCATATATGAGGCCAACCTGATAGGCCGGGTCGAAGAGGAGCTCGTATCTCTCAGTGAGGACGAGACGCGCCAGATGACGGGACAGTTGGAGCGGGTCCATCGCCTCGTTATCCCTCTCGAGCAGCATGAACTTGTCCTTGAGGGGAAGGGCGCCCCAGGTGCGCGGGCTCATCCTTTCCCGAGCCCAGAACCGGCCGGAGCGGTACCGGACCGCGAAATCACAGATGTTCCTGTCTCCCAGTCGCATGGACAGATGGGGCAGAAGGGCGGTGAGGGCCTCCGCCGGGATTTCGTCGAACGCCTTATAGCCCGCCTTGAGTGGCTCGATCTCCCGCTGCTGCTCCTCCAGGCTCATCAGCTCCAGGAGAACCCGGAGCGAGGCCCGGAGCTGCGAGAGATTCATTCCTTCCACGGCCGCCCGGATCTCGGGGTTGACGACCTGGCGCGGCTCTGCCGGAGCCGTGCGGGGCCATCTCTCCATCCGCGCGCCGAAGAGGTGATCGAAGGGCGGGGTGAGCCCCACCGACCGGCCGATGGCCTGTCGCAGGCCCAACAGGGCCTCCTCCAGTTGAGCGACGTTTCGGTGATCAAGGGCGCTCAAGGTTCCAAGGTGCTGCTCCTTCAGCGTCTCCACCACCGCGTCGGACGCCCGGTCCAGTCTTTCCAGGAGATCGAGGTAGACGTTGAACTCGACTGCCGCCTCTCCCAGACCGGGGTCGTGGAAGAGGTCGAAGTTGACGCACATGAACAGCCTTGCCAGCTCCCGCCGAACCTGATAGGGCCGCAACGCAGAGGGTTCCGCCGCCAGGAGGGTCCACTTTTCGGCCGGCGACATGGCCTGGAGCTCTTCGTCGGTCAAATCGCGGAGGCTCGTTCCCGGCGTGAAGCGTCTGGACTGGAGCGCCTCCAACGCATACTCCGTGTATCGCGGGATGAAGTTCTCGACCACCTGCCGCATCTGGTGCAGCTCGAGGTGCTCGCTGTAGTCCCGGAGCGCCTCCTCCTGTTCCGCGGGGGGAAGGCAGTCGCGAAGGACCCGGACGGTCCAACGAATCTCCGCATCGTCCATGAACGGGATTTTTTCCAGGAGCTCGTCGGCCCGTTGTTCGATGTATCGTCGCTGGCTCGAGATCCGCGGATGCTCTTCCATCTCACAAGCCTCGCACGTCGGATCCGCCGCAGGCCGCCGCTCGGCGATGCGTCAGTGGGAATCGGGACAGAAGATGGCCCAGGGGAAGTTGTAGTACTCCTCTCCCATCCACTCGTCAATGTGAGCCACCTGCTCCCCGAGGTACCGGAACTCGGCGTCGAACTCGTAGGCGATGACGAGCCGTTCCTCCAGGTCGAAGTAGCGGATGGCGAAGCGATCCGCGCCGTTTACACAGTGCGCGTCGATGGGCCGGATGTCATCGTGGTCCATCCCCAACATCTTCAGCAACTGATACAGATCGTAGCGCTTCCCCTGGATGGTGAGCTCGGTCAGCCCCTGCCCGATCTCGCCGAATCGCGCCTCCATGCGTTTCCGCTCCTGCCCTGTGCTCATCTACTCCTCCTCCCTCTCTACGTGTGCCAGGATGGCCTCGGCCGTAGCCTCGTCCATCGGATAGAATTCTCCGCCCATGGCCCCCGCAAGCTCCTGGGCCGGTGCAAAGACGCTGCCGTCCGGCATCCGCCAGCCTCGGCCGCTGGTGCCGAGCACGATAGCACGGATCTTCCTGGCCCGGACCATCTCCCCGACCAGGATCGCCTCTTCGCCGGGACGCATGTCCCCCATTGACACATTCGCGCAGCCATCACTGACGAGGATCAGCACGGGGACCAAGTCCCGCTCCCGTCGAAGCTCCCGCTGGATCACCTCGTAGGCGGTCAGGAGACCCCTGGAGAGCGGCGTCGGCCCCCCGAAGGCCAGCGACTTGAACGCCTCCTTGGCCAGCCCGATGCTGGAGGTGGGGCGGAGAGCGACCGCGGCGGAATACTCCCGGAAGATGACCAGGCCCACCCGATCCCGGCGCTGGTAGGCATCCACCAGGAGAGAGAGGATCGCCGCCTGGGTGGCCAGGATCTGCTGCTGGGTCCGCATGGAGCCGCTGCAATCCACCACGAAGAGGAGCAGATTCCCCACTTTCCGTTCCCGGATCTTGGAGTGAAGGTCGGAGGCTTCCACCGTGAGGGTCATGCCCTGTCGCTCCCGCCGGTGCTGGGAGAGGGCGGCGGTCCGGATGGTCGCGTCGAGGGCAATGTCCCGGCTCAGGGGACCGGTATGCCGGGCCCGGATGAAGCGCCCGCGACTCTCTTCGGTCCTGGCCGTGCTCCGCTTGCCGGGCACATCCCGCCGCTTCCTTTCCCTCGGGGCGGCCACGAGGTGAGGGTTCCAGCCCTCCATCATCTGGCGCAGGAGGGCTTCCTCCAAGTCACTCCGCTGGCGGTCCGAGAGGTCGCGACGATGGGGACAATCGTCGAGGTCGCAACTGCACGCGTATCCGCCCCCGCCGGCCGTTCCCCCCGGCGCTCCACCTCCCTCTGAGCTCCCGCCCTCGCCTGCTCCCGTGGACGAACCGCCCGCGCTCCGCTCGCCACCAGGCGTGACGGCGATCAAGGCCGACGACCCAACCTCCACGTCAAAGATGCCTCCCTTCGGGGAACATCCTCGCCAGGCGATCCAGGGCCTTGACGTCGAGGGCCTTTTCCTGGAAGGGCAAGCGCTTGACCCGGTGGCGCAGGCTCATTTCCATGATGGCCCGGATGTCCTGACGGGCGGGCTCCTGCTGCCCGCGGAACGCGGCGGCGGCCAGGGCCGTCTTCACCATCGTGATCTCCGCCCGGTGCCCGTCCACCTTCATCTCTTCGGCGACCCGGGCGGCGAAGTCCAGCAGCTCCTCCGAGGGGGTGAGGGTCGGGAGGAGCTCTCGGCTCTTGCCGATCTCGGCCCTGAGGACCTCCTGGGCGGCCTGCCACTCGAGCCGAGCCCCTTCCGAATCCCTTTGGAACGCGAGCGCCCGTCGGGCGATCTCCTTCCGGTGGTCCCGGGCCTGCTCCGTCTGGACCTCCACGCACACGCCGAAGCGGTCCAGGAGCTGAGGCCGGAGTTCCCCCTCTTCCGGGTTCATGGTCCCCACCAGGATGAAGCGGCAAGGATGGGCGTAGCTCACCCCTTCCCGCTCGACGAGGTTGATCCCGGTGACGGCGACGTCCAGGAGGACGTCCACCACGTGATCATCGAGCAGATTCACCTCGTCCACGTACAGGATCGCCCGATGGGCACTGGCCAGGATGCCCGGCTGGAAGACCTTCTGGCCGGTTTTCAGCGCCGCCTCGATATCCAGAGATCCCACCACGCGATCTTCCGAGGCGTTGAGGGGCAGATCGACCACCGGGGTGGAAGTTTCCACTATCTGCAGCCCTTCGCCACGCTCCACCTTGGTCCGGCAGTCCGGGCAGAGGCCCTCTCTCTGATCGGGATAGCAGGCAAACGGGCACCCTTTCACGACGAGGCGCTGCGGGAGGAGCTCGGCGATCCCCCGGACGGCCGTGGATTTGGCGGTCCCCTTCTGTCCCCGGATCAGGACCCCTCCGATGGAGGGATCGATGGCGTTGTAGATGAGAGCCTTTTTCATCTGATCCTGGCCGACGAGGGCCGAGAAGGGGAAGACGGGACGCTTCACGGCACGAGGATGATGCTGGCCCGCTCAGCGGGAGGGACGAGGCGGCTACCGCTGATCGATGGGCACGTAGGTCGCACTGGTGGGCCCGGTGTACTCCGCCCGCGGGCGGATGAGGCGGTTATGGGCGTGCTGCTCCAGCACGTGCGCCGACCACCCCGCAATCCGGCTGATCGCAAAGATCGGCGTGAATTGGTCCGTCGGAATCCCCATCGTCGCGTACGCCGCCCCGGAGTACAGATCCAC
>JAHFDN010000023.1:4730-46317 GCA_023248995.1 Candidatus Rokuibacteriota bacterium | reverse complement strand
GGCCCTCTACGCCCGCTGATGGAACGCCGACGGGTCCGCCCACGCGCCCGGATCGAGCGGGATAGCCTCGGCGTGAAGGCGGTCCCGGCCAGGGCTCTCTACGGGATCTTCACCCAGCGCGCGCGAGACGTTTGCGCTCAGCGGGCTCCGCGCCCACCCGGCGTTCATCGGCTCCCTCGGCATGATCAAGAAGGCCGCGGCCCGGACCAACCGCCGCCTCGGCGCCCTGCCATCCCGCCTGGCGCGCGCCATCGAGTGGGCCGCGGACCACGTCATCGCCAACCGGGTGGACGAGGCCTTCGTCCTCGACGTCTTCCAGGCCGGCGCGGGGACGCCCCATCACATGAACGCCAACGAGGTGATCGCCAACCTCGCCAACGAGCGGCTCGGCCGCCGCCGCGGCACCTACGACCCCGTCCATCCGAACAACCACGTGAACCTCGCCCAATCCTCCAACGACGTCACCCCGACCGCGGCGCGCCTGACCGCGCTCCAGCTGCTCACGCCGCTGCGTCAAGAGTTGAGCCTCCTCGAACGAGCCTTCAGGACCCGGGCCCGCGCCGACCTGCGGGTGGTCAAGCCGGGACGCACCCACCTCCAGGATGCGGTCCCGATCACGTTCGGGCAGGTGTTCACGGGCTATGCCGAGGCTCTCGCGCGCGCTCGTCGCCGCCTCGACGGCTCTCGCCGCGATTTGCTCGAGATCGGTCTCGGCGGCACCGCCGTGGGAACGGGGATCACCGCCCATCCCCGCTTCAGGCGGCTCTGTGTCCGGGCGCTGGCCCGGATCGCGCGCCTCCCTCTCAGAGCAGCCCGGAGTCCCGTGGAAACCACCTGGAACATGACCCCCCTGGTCGGCTGCTCAGCGGCGCTCCGGGAACTGGCGCTCACCGTCTCCAAGATCTGCTTCGACCTCCGCCTGCTGGCCTCCGGCCCCCATACGGGCCTGGGGGAGGTGCGCCTGCCGCCGGTCGAACCCGGGTCCTCCATCATGCCCGGGAAGATCAACCCGTCGGTCCCCGAGGCGGTGCAGATGGTGTGCTTCCAGATCATCGGCAACGACCTAGCCGTGGCCCGCGCCGGCGAGGCCGGTGAGCTCGAGCTGAACGTGATGACCCCGTTGATCGCGTTCGACCTCTGGTGGAGCCTTGAGCTCCTCACCAACGCGGTCCGCCTGCTGCGCACCCGGTGCGTGGAAGGGCTTTCGGCGGACCGCCGGCGGGCTCGGACCCTCGTAGAGGAAAGCCTGATTCAGGCGACTGCCCTCTCGCCGTACCTGGGGTACGATGTAACTGCCAGCCTGGTGAAGGAGGCGCTGGACAAACGGCGGCCATTGCGGGAGGTGGTGCTCGCCCGCCGTCTCGTCGAGCCCGGGGTGCTGGACCGATTACTAGCGCCCGCGGCCATCACGCGGCCCCAGCGCCTGGACAGGGCGCTCCGACGAAGAGTTCAAGCCGCGCCGGCCTTCAAGGCCTTGAAGAAAGGAGTCAACTGATGGCAGGAGGAACTCGGCAAGGGAGAATCGATCAGGCGCGGGGAAAGATCAGGGAGCTCGAAGGCCGGCTCTTGAAGCTCGAGGGCCAGCTCAAGGTCCTGCAGGGCCAGACGCGCCAGGCGCGGGGCCAGGCCCGCGTGCGCCTCGCGCGACTAGAGAAGACCGCGGCGAGCCAGGTGGCGCGGGTCCAGGCGGCGCTTGGACTCTCCACGGAGCGGATCACGGACGTGCTTCACACCGGGCGCCGCCGCGTGGAGAAACTGATGCGCTCCGTGGAACCGACGCTCCAGAAGTCGCTCGCTCAGGGACGCGATCTGGCGCGCGCGTCGGCGGTGGAGGCCCGCCTCCTGTCCCGCGGCCTCAGGGCGGGCGTCAAGGCCGGGCGGGAAGCCTTCCGCCGTTCCCGCCGCGCGTAAGAACGGGGCGGCCGCGCGGACGCCGCGCCCACCGGCAAGGCGGTGAGCGGGCCCCCGGGCAAAACGTTGGCCCTCGCTCCGGGGAGGAGTAGAATTGACGGGCTGAGACGAACCCATGCGCCACGTGGTGATCTGTCCCGACGACTTTCTCTACCACCTCCTCCGCGGCACGACCTTCCCGGGGGACGCCCCGCTGTACGTCGTGGCCGAACCCGGGGTCCGGGCGCGGATCGTCCGGAGCGGTGACCAGGCCGTCTCCGGAGATCTCGAAGACCCGGCGCTCTACCGGCGCGCCTTCCGGACCGGGCACGAGCCGGTGCTGCTCAACGCACCCGCGGAACGCGCGACGAAGATCGTGGCGGCCGTCCGGGCGGTGGCGCCTCAGTCCCCCGTCCTCGTCCTCCGCGATCCCGAGCGGCACCTCGGGGAGCTCCCGGGCGGCGTGACCACGCTCCCGATCTCCGCGTTCGGCGAGCGCGTCATTCAGCCGGAGCTGGAGCGGGCCGCGCTCCGCGCGCGGGTCGAGCGCATCCGGCAGCACTTCGAGGACGCCCAGCGCGTGCTGATCCTGATGCAGGACGACCCCGACCCGGACGCCCTCGCGTCCGCGCTCGCCCTCCGGACGCTCCTGGGACGCAACAGGAGCTCGGCCCCCATCGGCACCTTCGGCGCGATCACCCGGCCGGAGAACCGCGCCCTGTGTCGGATCCTGGAGATCGAGGTGGACGAGGTTACCGCCGGGACGGCGCGGGAGTTCGAGCGCGTGGTCATGGTGGACACGCAGCCCGGGTTCTTCCAGGGGCGCTTCGAGGACGTGGACCTGGTGATCGACCACCACCCCGAGGACCGGACGGTCCGGGCGCGCTTGAAGGACATCCGCCCCACCTACGGGGCGACCTCGACCATCCTCACCGAGTACCTGCGCGCCGCGGAGGTGAAAATCTCCCAGCGGCTGGCCACGGCCCTCCTCTACGGGATCAAGTCGGACACGCTCCACCTCGAGCGGGGCGGGACGCGCGCGGACATGGAGGCCTTCGCCCATCTCTACCTCCTGGCGAACCACAACTGGCTCCGACGGATCGAGCGGCCCGAGCTGCCCGCCGAAGCGCTGGACGTGCTGGCCCGCGGCCTCGCCCGACGCCAGCTGATCCGTGGGGTCCTCTTCTCCCACCTGGGAGCCGTCCCGTACGTGGACCTGATCCCCCAGTTTGCCGACCTCTTCCTCCAGGTCGAAGGGGTGGAGTGGTCGGTGGTGTCTGGGGTCGTCAACGGGGAGGCACACATCTCGGTGCGGAATGTGGGGTACGTAAAAAGCGCGGGAGACGTGGTGCGCGCGGCGTTCGCGGACCTCGGGGCAGCGGGCGGCCACCGGGCCATGGCGAAGGCGGTCATCCGACTCACCGACTGGCGCCCCGAGCTCGGCGACGCCACCAGCGAGATCGTGCACCAGGGCGTGATGGAGCGCTTCCTCCGGGCGCTCGGCGAGAGCGGTCCGGGCCCCGCGGGCCAGGAGCGGAGTTGACCCGATGCCAGCCGTCTACGTCCTGATCGCCCTCGTCGCGGTCGCGATCGCGATCTTCGCGCTCCAGAATGCCGACCAGGTCACGGTGCGGTTCCTGGCCTGGCAGGTCGAGCGCGCCCCCCTCGCCGCGGTGGTCCTGGTCGCGGGCGCGGTCGGGGCGATCCTCGTGAGCCTGGTCGCATTCGTCCAGCACTGGAAACTCCGGTCCCGGGTCCGCCAGCTCGAGGCGCGCCTCCGCGACCTCGAAGCCGGGAAACCGGAATCGGCCATCGGAAAAACCCGCTGATGGAAGAGACCGTCCTCCTCGTCGAGACCGTCAAGGACCTGCTCGAGAGCGGTCGCCGCGAGCGGCTCGCCCAGATCCTCGAGGAGGCCCACCCCGAGGATATCGCGCGGACGCTCCGGGAGCTGCCGGTGGAGCAACAGACCATCGTCTTCCGGCTCTTGCCCCCGGAGCAGGCGGGCGCGGCCCTTCACGAGGTGGACGACCAGACGCTCCTGGAACTCGTCCGGGCCCTGGACGAGCTCGAGCTGTCCGGCATCCTCGAGCGGATGCCCGCGGACAACGCGGCCCAGGTGGTGGACGAGCTTTCGGAGGAGCAGGCCGAGAAGGTCCTGGACCTCATGGAGGAGGAAAAGTCCGAAGAGGTGCAGGAACTCCTCGAGTACGGCGAAAAGACCGCGGGCCGCATCATGTCCCCCGAGTTCGTCGCGGTCCACGAGGAGATGACCGTCGCCCAGGTCCTCGACCACGTCCGCAAGGCGGCGTCCGCCGAACACGCCTTTTACCTGTACGTGGTGGACGACCACGACCACCTGGTCGGCGTGGTGCCCCTCCGTCGGCTGATCACCGCCGACCCGGCGACCCCCATCCGGCTGATCCGGCACGAGGACATCGTGAGCGTGACGCCCGAGACCGACCAGGAAGAGGTCGCCCGCATGGTGGCCAAGTACAACCTCGTGGCCGTTCCCGTGGTGGACGGCGACCGCCGGCTGCTCGGCACCGTCACGGTGGACGACGTCATCGACGTCATCCAGCAAGAGGCCACCGAAGACATCCAGCGCTTCGGCGGAGTCGCCGGGGACGAGACCGTCCTGGACCCGCCTCAGAGAGCGTTCCCCAAGCGGCTCGTCTGGCTGCTCATCAACCTGGCCACGGCCATCCTGGCGGCCTCCGTGATCGGTCTCTTCGAGAGCTCCATCCAGACGCTGGCGGTCCTGGCCGTGTTCATGCCGATCGTGGCTTCCATGGGGGGGATCGGAACGACCCAGACCGCCACCGTGGTGGTCCGGGGCATCGCGCTCGGCGATATGACCTTCTCCGTGCTCCGGCGGGTGCTCCAGAAGGAGCTCATACTCGGCCTCACCACGGGCGCCGCCAACGGGGTGGTCATGGCCCTCATCGCCTACCTGTGGAAAGGCCAGATCCTCCTGAGCCTGATCCTCGGGGTCGCCCTCACCCTGAACATGATGGTCGCGGCGGTCGTGGGAACGCTGGTCCCGCTGGTGCTCAAGGTCTTCCGGATGGATCCCGCCATTGCCTCGAGCGTGATCATCACCACCTTCACCGATGTGTTCGGCTTTTTTTCCTTTTTGGGGCTGGCGACCCTCCTGATCAAGTTCCTGCTCTAGGCGCGAAATATCCCCTTGGCAGGAGCGCTCGTGGTGTGGTAGACATAACGCGCGGTCGCCCCCTCTGCGCGACTCAGCGGCTGTTTCACGGCTCGGCGTGGCACGGAGGCTTGAACTGGTGGACGCGGCGCTGGAGAAGCGGCAGGTCACGCGTGCCTACGCGCTCTACTCTCCCGTCTACGACTTCATTTTCGATCGGATCTTCCACCCCGGACGCGTCGCGGCCCTCAAGCTCCTGGACATCCAGCCGGAGGAGAGCATTCTCGAGGTCGGGATCGGCACCGGCCTGAACCTTCCGCTGTATCCCCCTCCCGTCCGACTCACCGGCATAGACCTGTCGGACAAGATGCTGGAGAAAGCCCAGGCGAAAGTCGAAGAGCTCGGGCTGGCCAACGTCACTCTGAAGGTGATGGACGCGGCGGCCGTGGACTTCGGCGACAACGAGTTCGACCGGGCGCTCGCCACGTACGTGATCAGCGCGGTGCCCGATCCCCTGGGCGTGCTCCGCGAAATGCGCCGGGTGGTGAAGCCCGGGGGCACCATCGTGATCCTGAACCACTTCCGGAGCGCCTCCCGCCTGGCGGGGACGCTGGAGGACCTGGTGGCCCCACTCTGCACGCGGCTCGGCTGGAAGTCCAACCTCGCCCTCGAGCCGCTGCTCATGGAGGTCGGGCTCACCGCCGACCTCAACACGAAGGTCAACCTGTTCAACGGCTGGCGCCTGCTCTGGTGCGTGAACCGGAAGTAAGCCGATAGCCGCCCGGCTCGCCTGGCTCGTCCTCTCCCTCCTCGTGGCACTTCCGGCCCTCGGAGCCGGAAGGACCGGTTGGGTCATCACGGCCTTCCTGAGCGAGTTCCTCTCCGACGGAAGATTCCCGCTCCTCTCCACGTTGACGCCGGACCCGGTGAGGGAGCCGCTGGGCAGAGGCACGACGGGCGCCGACATCTATCGCCCTCTCGGCCTTGGCACCCCGCGGGGCCTGGTCCTCGTTCACGGCCTGGCCGCCCGGGGGAAGGACGACCCGCGGCTCAGCCAGGCGGCCCGGTTGCTCGCCCGGACGGGATTTCGCGTGGCGGTCCCGACCATCCCCGGCCTCACGCGCCTCCGGCTCCGGCCGGAGGACGCCGAGCCCGTCGTGACGGCGATTCAGGCGCTCCGCCGCGAGACCCCCGATGAAAAGGTCGCCCTTCTGGGAGTCAGCGTGGGCGCGGGGCCGGCCCTCCTGGCGGCCGCCGACCCGCGCGTGGCGGGCGAGGTCGGCGTGGTGTTGAGCGTGGGGGGGTACGCCTCCACGGTGGAACTGCTCCGTTACTTCCTGACGGGCGCGTACGCGTACGACGGAATTTCAGGCCGCACTTCGCCCCAGCCCGAGGCTGCCCGCCTCTTCCTTCGGCTGAATCTCGACCTGCTGACGAGGGCCGACGACCGACGGGCGCTCGACGCGTGGCTGGCGGACCCGAGCCGCGAACCGCCGCGGAGCCTCTCGGCCGAGGGCGCGGCCGTCCTGCGCCTCGTGGAAAACCGGGACCCGGAGCGGGTGGACGCGCTGGTGCGGGCGCTGCCGCCCGGGCTTCAGGATCTCCTGCAGCGCCTCTCGCCCGAGCACGTGGTTCCCCGGATCCACGCCCGGCTCCTGCTGCTCCACGGCCGACAGGATCCCGCGGTGCCGTTCACCGAGAGCCTGAGGCTCGCCGCCGCGGCAAGCGGCAAGGCGGGAACGCGCCTGGTCGTGGCGGGTGCGGTCGGCCACGTGGAGCCCGGGGAGACCTATCCCGGCCAGGGAGAGCGGCTCGGCGATCTCTGGCGGCTCTGGACCCTGATGCTGGAGTTTCTATCCGGCGCGTGAGGGCCGGCCGGACTGCCACGCGGGCATCTGACTTGGAGGGAGTCTAGGCGGGGGCGGAGAAACTATCAAGGCCGGGGGCCGCGCCGCGGCGGAGCCCCCAGCCGGCCAGCTTGGCCGTCAGCGTGTTCCGGTGGAGCCCCAGGAGGCGCGCCGCCCGGCTCTGGTTCCACTCCACGCGCTCGAGCACGCGCAGGATGAACTGCCGCTCGAAGCGCTCCCGCGCCGCCCTGAGCGACAGCCCCTGCTCATCGCTCCGCCCTGCCGCGTCCGGCAGCGCCAGGTCCAGGGGCAGATCCCGCAGATAGATGACCGGCCCCGTGGCCAGCACGACCGAGCGCTCGATGATGTTTTCCAGCTCGCGGACGTTCCCCGGCCAGTCGTAGCCCAGGAGGACCGGGAGCGCGCCCGGGCTGATCCCGCGAACCGCCTTGCCGAAGTCCCGGCTATGCTTTTTCACGAAGTGGTCCACCAGGAGCGGGATGTCCTCCCGCCGCTCCCGGAGCGACGGCACGGCGAGCGGGATCACGTTGAGCCGGTAGTACAGATCCTCGCGAAAGGCTCGATCCCGGACGGCCTGCTTGAGGTTCACGTTCGTCGCGGCGATGATCCGGACGTCCACCTTGACGGTCCGCGTCCCGCCGATGCGCTCGATCTCGCGCTCCTGAATCGCCCGGAGCAGCTTCGCCTGCAGGTCCACCCGGAGCGCCCCCACCTCGTCCAGAAAGAGCGTGCCGCTGTGGGCCAGCTCGAACTTCCCCAGCTTCTTCTGGTACGCGCCGGTGAAGGCGCCTCTCTCGTGGCCGAACAGCTCGGACTCCAGGAGCGGCTCCGGGATCGCCGCGAGGTTGACGGCCACGAACGGCCGCTCGCGCCGCGGACCCTGGCGGTGGATCGCGCGGGCGATGAGCTCCTTGCCGGTCCCGCTCTCGCCGGTGATGAGCACGGTCGCCGTGGTCTCGGCCACCTGGGCGATGCGCTCGTAGATCCGCACCATCTCGGGGTGACGACCGATGATGTCGCCGAAACCGCGGGCGTGGTCCAGCTCGGAGCGGAGGTACAGCACCTCCCGCTGCAGCGCGCGCTTTTCGAGGGCGCGGCGGACGAGCGCCAGCATCTCGTCCACGTCGAAGGGCTTGGTGACGTAGTCGTAGGCGCCCCGCTTGATGGCCTCCACGGCAGTCCGGACGTCGAGCACCGCCGTGACCATGATGACCTCCACCGAGTCCTCGAGCGCCTTGATCCGATCCAGGACTTCGAGGCCGGTCAGGGCCGGAAGGCGCACGTCGAGCAGGACCAGATCCACCTCCCGGGCCTGGAGCTGGGCCAGCGCTTCGGTGCCCTCGGTGGCCTCCAGGACGTCGCACTCGTCCTTGAGGACCTGGCGGAAGGACTCCCGCACTCCGACCTCGTCGTCCACCGTCATGACCACGGGCCGGTCGCCCCTCGCGAGCTCTCCCACCACAGCCGCGCTCCGGCCTACTTGGGCTCGGGTCCCTTCAGGACCACGTACTCGTTCCGGCCGCCCCCACGCTGGAGGTAGACGGCGACCAGCTCCCCCGGCTTGACCTTCGCGAGAGCCTGCCGGAGCCCCTGGGCGCTCTGGACGGGGGCGCGGTCCACCTGGAGGATCGCGTCGCCTTCCCGGATCCCGGCCCGGTCGGCAGGCCCGCCGGGGGCGACGTCGGTGACCACCACGCCCTCCCCGGTGCTGAGCTCGTATCGCGCCGCCAGCTCCGGGGTCAGCGCGGCCACCGTCAGCCCCCAGCCCTACGGCGCGGGCGCGGCGGCGACCAGGGTTTCCTCCGCGGGCATCTCGCCGAGCGTGACCGTGAGGCGGGAGGATTTCTTGTCTCGCAGCACCGTGAGCGCGACGGGGCGGGCGGGCGACGTCGCGGCCACGCGCCGCTGGAGGTCCGGCACCTCCCGGATGGCGTGGCCGGCAAACTCGACGATGATGTCTCCCACGCGGACGCCGGCCGTCTCGGCGGGGCTGCCCGTCATGACGTCGGAGACGAGGACGCCGCTCCGTGCCGGCACGCCGAAGCCCGGCGCCAAGTCGTCGCTCAGATCCTGGATCACGACGCCGAGCCACCCGCGAACGACACGCCCTTTCTCGATGAGCTGCCCCATGACCTCCTTGGCCATATTGATCGGAATGGAAAACCCGATCCCCTGCCCGGTCGAGACGATGGCGCTGTTGACGCCGATCACCTTGCCGTCCAAGTCCAAGAGCGGCCCGCCGGAGTTGCCCGGGTTGATGGAGGCGTCCGTCTGGATGAAGTTCTCGAACTGCGAAACCCCCAGCCGCATCCGGCCGGTGGCGGAGATGATGCCGAGGGTCACGGTCCGATCCAGGCCGAAGGGATTCCCGATGGCGATCGCCCATTGGCCGACCCGAAGGCGGTCCGAGTCCCCCAGCGGAGCCACCGGCAGCGGCCCGTCCGCCTCGACCTTGAGCACCGCGAGATCCGTTTTGGGATCCCGACCGACGAGTCGGGCCGGCAGCTTCCGCTGATCCGACAGCCGCACCTGGATCTCCGCGGCGTTCTCGATGACGTGATTGTTGGTGAGGATGTAGCCGCGGGAATCCACGATCACCCCCGATCCCGCGGCGCGCACGTGTTCGCGTGGCCCTCGCTCCCGGAAGAAGCGCTCGTAGAACTCGGGCCCGAAGAATTCCCGGAAGCGTTCCTCGACCTCGGGTCTTCCGGGGCCCGCTTCCCGCTTCGGCGTGGTCGTGACGTTGACCACCGACGGCATGACGTGCTCCGCGACGGCCACGAAGGCTTCCTCCATAGCGCGCAGCACGGCCCTGGGGTCGGGCGACTCTTGGGCGGCGGCGCTCCGGGGCGACGGCAGCAGAAGGAAGCCTGCGAGAAGAAGTAGAAGCCACCTGGCCGGCACCGAACACCCTCCTTGTGGGGAGCGGGGGAGAATCAGACTTCCATCTTACTCCGGTGCCCGACCCCCGCCAAGAGGGGTCGCCGTCACCTCGAGGATACACTGGGTGGCTTCTGTGATCGGCGCGATCGCGCCACGACGCACGCCCACCACCCAGGCGACCTCGCCGTTCGCCAGAAGGAGGGGCAGGCGGTCGCGGCGCCAGCGAGGGATCTTGACGTCAATCAGGAAGGCCTTGAGCCGCTTTCCGCCGGGAGCCCCGAACGGGTGGAAGCGGTCGCCCGCTCGACGGCTCCTGACGCCGAGGGTGCCGGCGAGGCGGGCGCGGTCGAAGGCCGCGGTCGAGGGATCGGTGGGTGGCCGGTAGCCGTCGGGGCGCTCGAACTCCCGCGCCTCGAGCCTTAGCCCGGCCTCGGGGAGTACGACCGAGCCCGGCACGGGAAGAACGCCCTCGGTCAGGGCAAGCGCGGGGCCGCGAGAAAGGCGGACCCGATCCCCGCTCACCTCGAGCCACGCGCGGCCGAGCCTGAGTGGCGCCGGCCTGTCGAGGTCGAGCGGCCTCGTCAGCGCGCGCTGGGCCCACGCCCTGAGCGGCCCCCGCTCGCCGAGCCGCCCGAGGGCCTGACGGAGAATTTCCTCGGCGATCCCGCGCGGCAGCGCCCGGAGAGCGGTGCGGGAAAGGACCAGCCCCCCCTCGTCCGTCTCGACGAGGCGAGCCAGCTCAGCCACCGCCGATCGTTCCAGGTCCTGCACCAGCTCGCGCACGAGAGCCCCGGCACGGCCGAGCGCCTCGGTGATCCGTGGATTGTACGTGGACGCGAGGAACGGGAGCAGGTCGTGACGAATCCGGTTTCGGAGGAGTTTGAGATCGCGGTTGGACGGATCCTCCACCCATTCGACGCCGGCCCGGCGCAACTCGGCCTCGATCTCCTGGCGGCGCACCTCGATCAGCGGCCGGATGAAGAGGCCCCTCACGGCGGGAATTCCGGCCAGACCCCGGGGACCGGCGCCTTCCAGAAGCCGCATGAGCACGGTCTCGGCCTGATCGTCGGCCGTGTGGCCGAGGGCGACCCGAGAGGCCCCGAGGGCGCCGGCCCACCTCCTGAACGCCGCGTAGCGCTCCCCGCGCGCGCGCGCTTCCAGCGACTGTCCCGGTCCGGGCGTCAGCCCCAGACGCTCCACGACCACGGGGACGCCCCAGCGGCGGCCCAGGGCCTCGACGAAGGCTGCCTCCGCGTCCGCCTCCGCGCGGAGGCCGTGGTTCACGTGCAGGATCTTGAGAGTCAGGTCGAGGCGAGGGCCAAGGGCCAGCAGCACGCGGGCGAGGGCGACGGAGTCGGCGCCGCCCGACACGCCCACGAGAACAGTTTCGCCGCCGGCGAGCATCGCGTGGCGGCGAACGGTGCGGAGCGCCCGCTCGGCAAACTCAGCGTCGGTGGTCACATTCGGACTGGAGCCCGACCCACACGTCCCCGTCCTCGAAGTGCTCCTTCTTCCAGACGGGGACCGTCTCCTTCAGGCGATCGATGGCGTAGCGGCACGCCTCGAAGGCCTCGGCCCGGTGCGCCGCCGAGACCGCGATCAGGACGCTCGCCTCCCCGATCTCGAGCCGCCCCAGCCGCTGCAGGATGGCGACGGCCTTGACGCCGGACCAGCGGGCGTGCACCGCGCGGCCGATCTCGCGCATCTTGGCTTCGGCCATGGGCTCGTGCGCCTCGTACTCGAGGAACTTCACCCGCCGGCCCCCGGTCTCGTTTCTCACGACGCCGGAGAAGACGACGAGCCCTCCGGCCTCGGGATGCGCCACCGCAGCGGTCGCCGCGGCCTGGGAGAGAGGCTCGGAGCCCAGGCGGTAGAGGTCATGGCCTCCCGCACCCCCGCTGACCGGCGGAAAGAGGCAGAGCTCGTCGCCGGCCCGGAGCCGGTGCTCCGCGTTCACGTACTCCTGCCCCACGGCGAAGAGCGTGTGGGGACGGTACGGCAGGAGCGCGGGGTAACGTTCGGTGACGGCGGCCCAGGCGGTCTCGACGGTGCCGTCCTCCGGGAGCTCGAGCTCGACGCGGTCCCGCCCCGCCGCTTCACGGTAGCGGGCGAAGAGGCGCACCTCGACCTTCATCGCCTGACCTGCCGCGGTTAGAATTGGTGGGACTGGCCGCATCCGCAGGACGATTTCACGTTCGGGTTCTTGACGGCGAAGCCGGCGCCCATCATGCTGTTGTCCACGAAGTCAATCTCGCTGCCGTCCACGTAGGGCGCGCTCTGGGAGTCCACGTAAAGCTTGATCCCGTGGGACTCGATGACGCTGTCACCCTCGGCCACCGCATCCTCCCACCCGAGTTCGTAGGACATCCCGGAGCACCCCCCGCCCACGACCCGGATGCGGAGCCCCCACTCGGGCTTGCCCTCCGCGAGGCGAAGGTCACCCACCTTTTTCGCCGCCATCTCGCTCAGCGTGACCATTCGGTTCCTCCCGTAAAGTGTCGTTCCTCGATTCCACCTCGTCCTGATTATAGCAGACCGGAGCGGGCCTCTCAGGTCAGAGAATCCCTCCCCGGGGGAGAAGCGTGAGATCCTCGAGCGACGCCCCCGGGGAAAGGCTCGCCATCAGGAGCGCCGCCTCCGCCACGTCCTCGGGTCTCAGCATTCGCGAGCGCTCCGGCGCGTTCGGGACGGCATCCCAGAGCGGGGTGTCCACGGCGCCGGGGGAGAGCGCGCCCACCCGAATCCCGTGAGGCCGCATCTCCTCGGCCAGCACCAGGGTGAGGCCCAGGACCGCGTGCTTGCCGGCCGCGTAGGCGCCGCTGCCGGGGATCGGGCGCTTGGCCGCGACGGAGGCGATGTTGATGATCGTCCCGCGGCGCTGCCGCATCATCGGGGGAAGGACGGCGCGGCAGGCGAGAAACACGCCCCGCAGGTTGACCGCCACCATCCGGTCCCAATCTTCTGTCTTGGTGTCCACCAGGGGCCCGAAGGTAGCCACGCCCGCCGCCGTGACCAGGATATCCACCTTCCCTAGCTCCGCGAGCACGCGATCCACGAGGGCGGCGACGGACGTCTCCTGCGTGACGTCGGTCGGGACCGCCAGCGCGCGGCCCACCCGGCTCCGGATCTGAGCCGCGACCAGCTCCAGCTCGGAGGCGGTGCGCGCCGCCAGCGCCACGGCCGCGCCCTCGCGCGCGAAGGCCAGAGCCACGGCCCGGCCGATCCCCCGCCCGGCGCCCGTGACGATCGCCACCTGCTCCCTGAGCCTCACACCATGTTTCCCCGCGGTTTGATCAGCTCCATGAACTCGGCCCGGGTCTCGGGGCGGTCGCGAAAGGCCCCCAGCATGGCCGACGTGACCGCCCTGGAGTTCTGCTTCTCCACCCCGCGCATGACCATGCAGAGGTGAACGGCCTCGATCACCACCGCCACGCCCCGGGGCTGGAGCGCGTCCTTGAGCGTCTGGGCGATCTGGGTGGTGAGGCGCTCCTGCACCTGGAGGCGCCGGCTGAACATCTCCACCAGCCGGGGGATCTTGGACAGCCCGACGATCTTTTTCCCCGGGAGGTAGGCGACGTGGCACTTGCCGAAAAACGGCAGGAGGTGGTGCTCACAGAGTGAGAACACGTCGATGTCCTTGACCAGGACCATCTCGTCGTAGTCCTCGACGAAGAGGGCGTCGTTGAGCACGTCCCTGACGTCCTTATCGTATCCCGACGTCAGGAACTTGAGCGCTTTCGCCACGCGCTCGGGAGTCCGCTCCAGCCCCGCCCGCTGCACGTTCTCCCCCAGCTCTTTCAGGATCCGCGCGACCAGTTCGTCAATCATCCGGCGTCTCCGTCGGTGGCGTCTCCGTAGTACTCGAAGGTGTTGTTGGCCGTCTCGATCACCGCGACCCGACGGAGGGATCCCGGCGGAAGAGCCCTGGAGAGCATCCGCCAGAAGGCCCGCGCCAGGTTCTCGCCGGTGGTGATGATTCCCTCCAGCGCCGGCACGTCGGCGTCGAGGGTGCGGTGATCCACCAAGTCCAGCACCGCCCGCCCGACGGTGGATTCGAGCCCCGTCAGATCGGCGGCCATGCCCGTGAGGGGATCCACCCCGCCGCCTACGGTCACCTCGAGGAGGTAGTTGTGGCCGTGAGCGCGGAAGCAGGGGCCGTACAGCGCCTGGTTTTCCGCCTCGCCGAGCACGGGACTCGCCAGACGGTGACCGGCGCTGAAGTGGAACGTCCGGCTCAGGAACAGCGCCTCAGGGCCCATAGTACTCGACATAGAAGGTCGGATCCTCCCACAGCCGCACGCGCCAGAGACGGTCGGCCCCGAGCTTGGGGGCCAGGAGCTCCCACAACGCTCGGGCGAGGTTCTCGGTCGTCGGGATCGTGTCATTCGAGAAGAAGGGATCCGCGTTCAGGTCGGCGTGGTCGAAACGCTGGATCACGGTCTCTCCCACCACCCGCTTCAGCTCCGCCAAGTCCAAGAGCATGCCGGTCCGCTCGTCCACGGTCCCCCGGATGGTGAGCTCGAGCGCGTAGTTGTGGCCGTGCACGCGCGTGAGGTTCCCGAAGGCCTCATCGTTCTCCGCCGGGCTCCACCCGCGCCGCCAGTACCGGTGCGCCGCCGAGAAGGTGAAGCGACGGGTCGCGTAGATCAGCCCCCGCTCGGGTCGTTTCATCCCGGCCTCACGGCCTCGAGGAAGCGCTCGGCGACGCGCGGGGCGTCGAACTCCGCCGCGCGCCGGCGCCCCGCTTCTCCGTACTCCTTGCGACGGCGCGAGTCGGTCAGGACCTCCTCCAGCGCCGCCGCGAGTCGCTCGGGCTGGCGGGGCTCCACGAGCAGCCCTGCCACGCCGTCGGGGACGACCTCGGGCACGGCCGCGGCCCGGCAGGCGACGATCGGCAGGCCCGCGGCCATCGCTTCCAGGAAGACGATCCCGAACCCTTCCTGGACGCTCGGTAGGCAGAAGCAGTCGGCGTTGACGTACTCCTCGGCGAGCCGGCTCCGCGACACCTCCCCCAGGAGCTGGACCGTGTCGGCCAGGCCGAGCCGGGCGTGGAGACGACCCAGGCGCTCGCGCTCGGGTCCGCTCCCCACGATGCGAACCTGGACGCCGGGCAGCCTCTGCCTGAGGCGGGAGACCGCTTCCAGGAGATCCCCAATCCGCTTGCGCGGGTACATCCGCGCCACGCACAGGACGGTCGGCCCCTCGGCGGGTCGGCGCACCACCCGCGCGAAGCGCTGCTCCCAGTCGGCGAGGTCGATCGGATCCGGGACGAGGGCGACCTTCTCGGCGGGCACCCTGTACGCGCGCTCGACGATTCCGGCTGAGTAGCGACTCGTGACCAGAACGCGGTCGGCGCGGCCCACGTTCTTGCGCTCCCAGGCAGCCTGGACGGAGAGGAGCACGCGGGTCACCCCCCGCTCGTTCAGGAGCTCGTCGGCGATGACGCCTTTGAGGCTCGCCACGAAGGGGATCCGGCGGCGGCGCGCCCAGAGAAAGCCGTCCAGGTCGAACCCCACCGCGAGGTCGGCCACGGGGGGCATCACGACGAGGCCCAGGTTGTAGAGCCAGCGGTCCAGCGTGTGACAGCCCGAGCGGAAAGCCAGCGCGCGGGTCTCCACCTGGTGGCCCAGCCCCACGAGGGCCCGCTCCAGCTCGCGGATCCCGACGAAGGTCCCGCTCCCTTCCGTGGGGGTCAGCGGGGTCGAGGTGAGAAAGGCGAGCTTCACCTAACGGCCTTCAAATCGGGGCGGACGCTTCTCCAAAAAGGCCTGCGTGCCTTCCTTGTAATCCTGGCTCTCGTACGCCTCGAGCGAGAGCTGGCGGATCCGCTCCCGCTGGCGGACCCCGCCGTCCTCGAGGATGGCCTCGATGATCACCTTGGCGCCCCGGACGGACAGCGGCGCGTTCGCCGCGACCTTCTTGAGGTAGTCGTACGTGTGGGCCGGGAGTTCAGAGGCGGGCAGCACCCGGTTGAGGAACCCCATGGCGAGCGCCTCCGCCGCCTCGACGGTCCGCGCGGAAAACAGAATGTCTTTGGCGTGGGCCGGGCCGACGAGATCTACCAGCTGCCGGACGCTCTCGAGCCCGTAGATGATGCCGAGGCGCGCCGCCGGAATGCCGAACTTCGAGCCCTCCGCGGCGAAGCGCCAGTCGCAGGCCATGGCGATCGCCATCCCCCCGCCCATGCAGAAGCCGAAGATCATGGCCACCGTGGGCTTCGGGCAATGGCGGATCGCCTGGTAGGCGGCATCGGTCTCCTTGCTGTAGGCCTGGGCCGTCGCCACGTCCTTGCGGACCTCCTTGAACTCGGAGATGTCGGCGCCCGAGGCGAACGCCTCCGTCCCCGCGCCCCGGTAGACGACGGCACGGACGCCCGGCTCCTTGCCGAGCCCCTCGGTCACCAGCGCGATCTCCCGCCACATCGCGAGGCTGATGGCGTTGCGCAGGTTGGGACGGTTGAAGACCACCGTGGCAATGGCGTCCTTCTCCTCGACGCGAATGAGGTCGCTCATCGGTGTTTTGCCTCCTCGACCACGCCGTCGGCGAGCAGCGCCCCGATCGCGCGCTCGTCGTAGCCGAGCTCGCCCAGCACCTCGCGCGTGTGGGCGCCCGGGATCGGCGCCGCGGTCGTGACCCGGGCGGGCGTCCGGCCGAGGCGCACGGGGAGTCCCATCACCCTGTGGAGCCCCCACACCGGATGGTTGAGCTCGTGGACAAGCCCCGCCCGGGCGACCTGCGGATCGGCGAAGACCTGCTCCACCGTGTAGATCGGGCCGCAGGCCACACCCGCCGCGTTCAGGAGATCCACCCACTCGGCGGCGGGCTTCTTCGCCAGCGCGGCTTCGAGAATCTCGTCCATCGCGGCCCGGTGTCGGAGCCGGCTCGCGTTCGTGGCGAAGCGCGGGTCGCCGGCCAGCTCCGGCAGGTCGAGCGACCGGCAGAGCCGTCCCCACATGTCGTCATTGCCCACGGCGAGGTTCACATGACCGTCCTTGACGCGATAGACGCCCATGGGAGCGGTCAGCGGGTGATGGTTACCCACCGGCGGAGGCACCTCCCCGGTGTTCAGATAGCGCACGGACTGAAAGGAGAGGCTCCCGACCAGCGCCTCCAGCAACGAGGTCTCCACCCGCTGGCCGAGCCCGGAGCGCTCGCGCTCGATCAGCGCCGCCACGATCCCGAGCGCCGCGAAGTAGCCGGCCAGCAGATCGCCGATGGGGATCCCGATCCGGAGCGGCGCGGTCTCGGCCGTGCCCGTGAGGGACATGAGGCCCGACATGCCCTGCACGATCTGGTCGTAGCCCGGCCGGTCCCGGTAGGGACCGTCCTGGCCGAAGCCGGAGATGCTGGCGTAGATCAACCGGGGATTGTCGCCGCGGAGGGAGTCGTCATCGATGCCCAGGCGGTGCTTGACGTCGGGCCGGTAGTTCTCCACCACCACGTCGGCGCGGGCGGCGAGCGCCCGGAGGATCGCCACCCCTTTGGGGTGCTGCAGGTTCAGGACCAGGCTCTTCTTGTTGCGCTGGAGATCAGCCTGGTCGAAGTAGGCGCGATCCCGGCCCGAGTCCCCCGGCCGCTCGACGCGCAGGACCGCGGCTCCCAGGTCGGCCAGCACCTTCGTGCAGGTCGGCCCGGACCGCACCGTCGTGAGGTCGAGGACCCGATAGGGCGACAGCGGCATTCGGTCGGCTCCAACGAGGATTTCAGTGTAGCGAATGGGAGCGACAACCGCAAGGAACCGAGGCTTGACAGCCTTCGCCCGCAATGCTACATGGTGAGCCTACCGGAAGGAGGCCACCGCCGGAGATGCGAGTGCTCATCGTCGAAGACGCGCCCGACGAGGCCGAACTGCTCGCGGATCTGATCGCGCACCAGGGGCACGATCCCATCGTGGCGACCAGCGCCGAGGCGGCGCTCGAGAGCCTGTCCACCGCTTCCCCGGACGCCGTCCTCCTGGACCTCGTGCTGCCCGGGATGAGCGGTCTCGAGTTCCTGAAGGTCCTGTCGGCCCGCCGGCAGCGGCTCCCGGTGGTGGCCATCTCCGGCCTCGCCAGCGAGGATCAGGCGCGACAATGCCTCGATCTGGGCGCGGTGGAATTCTTGCCGAAGCCGCTCACCGTGGACCAGTTGGAGATGGTCCTGACCTTCCTCGAGGCGCAGCTGCTCGCCCGGCGCCTGACGGAAGACGCGCCGAACGCCAACCGGCGGCGGTACCCGCGGGTCGAGGTCTCCTTCGACGTGACGCTGGAGGACCTGCTGGGCAGACACTGGCGGGGCCAGAGCGTGGACCTGAGCCCTTTCGGCTTGAAGGTGCGCTCGGCGGCCACCACTCAGACGGGCGCCACCGCCCGGCTGTCCTTCAGCCCGCCCGACGGCGACGCGCGCATCAGCGTCCTGTCGGTCATGGTCCGGAGCGATCCCGACGGACAGGCCTTCGCTTTCATCAACCTGACGAACTCGGAGTTCACGCGCCTCAAGAGCTTCGTGGACGCGCGCCTCCGCCTTGTGACATAGCGGCCGCCGGGCCGGCGACCCGGACGCGCGACGCCCGCCGACGGGAGCAATCCGGGAACCTACGGGGGGAGCGTTGGTGGCGGTGGCAGGACTCGAACCTGCGACAAAGGGCTTATGAGACCCCTGCTCTGCCTTCTGAGCTACACCGCCCAAAATCCCGTGGACAGCTTCGACCCTTTTGCTATAATTCGCCCAAACTGTTTCACACATTATCGAGTCCCGTTTGCCAAGTCAAGTTAGGAGCAACGCGGAGGACCATTATGGCGCGGCTGCCCGGGCGGCCTTCCATCGCGGATGAGGAAAATCTCTACTACGCCGAGGAGGACGACGAGGGCGAGGACGAGAACCTCGAGGACGAGGACGACGAGTTCGACGAGGACTTTGACGACGACCTCGAGGACGAGGACGAGGAGCTCGAAGACGAGGACCCCGAAGATGAGACTGACGACAAGTAATCCCCTACACGGACGCGGAGGAGGGACGATTCAATGGCGCTCCTGAGCACAGAGGGATGGCTCTTTCTGCTGCGGTGGATTCACTTTCTCGCCGGCATCACCTGGATCGGAATCCTCTACTATTTCAATTTCGTCCAGACGCCGTTCTTCGCCGAGACCGAGCCCGCCGTCCGAGGCGGCGCGGTGCAGAAGCTGGTCCCGCGCGCGCTCTGGTGGTTCCGCTGGGGCGCCATGTTCACGTTCTTCTCCGGCTGGCTCATCCTGCTCCACCGGATGGGGCAGTTTGGCGGACCGAGGGAGTTCTTCACCACCTCGTACGGCTGGGCGATCTTTCTGGGAGGGGCGCTGGGCTCCTTCATGTGGGCCAACGTCTGGTTCGTCATCTGGCCGAAGCAGAAGATCGTGATCGCCAACGCCATCGACACGGCCGGCGGGAAGCCCGCCAATCCGGCGGCGGCACCCGCGGGTGCCCGCGCCGGTCTTGCCTCCCGGGCCAACGTGGTCTTCTCGATCCCGATGCTCTTCTACATGGGCGCGGCCAGCCACTTGCCAGACCTCGCCGAGACCTTCACGCGGAACCGGAAAATCGCCATGGGGCTGGTCTCCGCGGCCATCATCCTGCTGATCGAGGCCAACGCGCTCTGGGGCACCCCCGGGCAGGGGGCGGTAAAGCCGCTCGCCACCGTGAAGGGGACGCTCTGGGCCGGGTTCATCCTGTCCGCGGTCTTCTACGTGCTGTTCGAGATCATCCTCTAGTAATCTGTCTGGAAAGTCATGTGAACGAGAGCTGAAGGGCCAGCGGGTGGCGCAGCGAGCGGGGAGCCCCGCGGCGCGGAGCGGACCGCCTCTGGGCTGCCGGCGTTCGGCATGAGCAGATACGGCGGAGACAAGGCGCCGGCCACGCGGGAGCGAGCACCGTGGGGCTGGGCCCCCGACGCGCTCACGCTGAAGGCGTGGCGCGTGGGGAGGGGGCGACAGGCCCTGCTGGCCATCGTGACAGAACGCGGCTTACCGGACGGAACACTAGGGATCGGCGTCATTTCAGGAAAGCGGCGAGATCGTCGATCGTGGAGGCGAGCTGGGGCAGAGGCTTCATGATCGCGGTCCCGCGTTTGGGCTTGTAGCCCGGCGGATAGGCCCCGCGGACTACCCGGGCCTCGAGCAGCTCCCGCGACGATCCCTTGACGGCTGGGCCCAGCGGGCCGTCCCGGGCCGGGTCGCTGTTGTGGCAGGCGATGCACTGCGCGAGATAAACCTGTTTGCCGCGGGCGGCGGGGCCTCCGTCCCCGGCGCAGCCCGCGAGCCCCAGAGCCAGCGTCAGCGTCACCAGACCCAGCCCGCGCCCGGACGCGGTCACGAGCGAAGATCCTCGAGGAGGGAGGCCTTGACCTCGTCGGGGAGCCGCGTCCGCGCCTTCTCCCCCGGGTGGTCCACCACCAGATAGGCGTCCTGCTCGCCAAAGGCCCTGATGGCCTCGGGGGGAAAGGCGAACCGCACGAAGTGGACGGCGCTGATCTTGCCGCGCTCCGCATCGGACCGGCCCGGCTCGAACTCTGCCGGGATGGCGTAGTCCCTCCCGACCTGGATCCACACGTGGTCGCCGGAGTCGATCCCCATGAGGCGGTCCAGAATCGCCTGGATCTCGGCCTTGTCCTCGATCTCGATGAGGAGCGTCGCCGAGAGCTCGCTGGCACCGGGGATCAGGTCGTTGTAGACGTCCACCTCCTCCTGGACCCTGGCGTCGTCCACGATCCGCTCGGCACGGCACATCTCCTGGATCTGGTAGAGCACGGTCTCCCGGTTCTCGAAGACGAACGAGAGATGACGGCCGACCGGCACCCGGCGCCGGCGTTTGAGCTCGATGATGCGCCGGAGCGCCTCCTCGCGCCCCTTCTCGTACTCGTAGATGTTCTTGACGTCCGAAAGCTCGAGCTTCTTCATTCGGGATCGAGGCCGTAGGCGTCCGCCACGATCTGGATGGGGTGGCGGGGCGCGAGGCCGGTGCCCTGGGCGATCTGGAGCCCTGCCAGCGGGCAGTCGCTGGCGACTCGATCGGGTCGCGCGTCCCCGAGCTCTTTGAAGAGGGGCTCCGCCACCTGGAGCGAGAGCTCGTAGTACTCCCGCTTGAACCCCCAGGTCCCGTCCACGCCCGAACAGCGCTCGATCACCTCCACCTCGGCCCCCGGGATCAAGCGGAGCAGGTCGGCGGACTTGGTCCCGAGGTTCTGGGCCCTGAGGTGGCACGGCAGGTGGTAGGCGATCTTGCCGGGACGCCGCGAAAAGCCCATGTCCAGCTTCCCAAGGGCGGCGAGCCGCATGAGGTACTCGAAGAGGTCCCGGGTGCGGCTCGCCACCAGTCGGGCGTCGTCGGAACCGTCGAGCCACGGGTACTCCTGCTTGAGCATGTAGCTGCACGTGGGGCCGGGGACGACGATCTCGCGCCCTTCCCTCACCGCCGCCGCCAGCGAGCGGACGTTCTCGCGGATGAGAGCCTGGGCCTCCTCGACGGCGCCCCCGTCCAGGTACGGCATGCCGCAGCAGCGCTGGGCGGGGAACGCCACGTCCACCCGGTTCCGCTCGAGGACCGCCACCGCGGCCTTGCCGACGGCCGGGTCGTTGTATTCCACGACGCAGGTGGCGAAGAGCGCGACTTGGGCCTGGGGGACGAAGGCGGCGGGAGCGCGCCGCCCGAACCAGGCGGAAAACCGCGGCCGGGCAAAGCGCGGCAGGTTCCGGCGCCTGTGGATCCCCGCCACGGCCTGGAGAAAGGCGCGGTGCGGCGCCAGGGTGTTGGCCCAGTTGGCCAGCGGCGCCATCAGGGTGCCGAGGCGCCCCACGAGATCGGTGTTGCCGAGCATCCGGTCCTGGAGCGTGACTCCGTTCTGCTTCGCCTCGGCGGCCCGCGCGCGCAGCATGAGGCGCGGAAAATCCACCTGCCAGCGATGCGGCGGCGTGTACGGGCAGTGGTTGAAGCAGAGCTTACACTGATAGCAGAGATCCACGACCCGCTTGAGGGCGGCGGGGGCCAGTTGCCCGGCCTCGCCGTCCACCTCCTCGGTGTCGAGGCTCTTGAACAGATCCTTGAACGAGGGGCAGAGCGTGATGCAGCGACGACAGCCGTTACAGATGTCGTAGACCCGCCGGAGCTCCTGCTCGACGTGCGCGAGACTCCAGAACTCGGGCAGACGGATATCGAGCGTCATACGCCTCCCGGGACCGACCCTGCCCGACGCTAGATCGCGTCCGCCGGGTCTTTGCCGGCGATCTGCTTCAGCCCCTTGCTGAAACGGCCGGCGTGGGACTTCTCGGCCTTGGCGAGCGTCTCGAACCACTCGGCCAGCTCGGGGAACCCCTCCTCCCGGGCCGCCTTGGCCATGCCCGGGTACATCTGGGTGTACTCGTACGTCTCCCCTTCGACGGCGGATTTGAGATTCAGCTCGGTTTTGCCGATGCTGACGCCGGTCACCGGATCGCCGACCTGCTTCAGGAAATCCAAGTGGCCGAAGGCGTGGCCGGTCTCGGCATCCGCGGTGTCCTTGAAGAGACCGGCCATGTCCGGAAAGCCCTCGATGTCGGCCTGCCGGGCGAAGTACATGTACCGCCGGTTGGCCTGGGACTCGCCGGCAAAGGCCTCCTTGAGATTGTCGTGGCTCTTGGTCCCCTTGAGACTCTTCCCTGCCATGATGCGTTCCTCCTTCGTGGGTGAAGTGGGCGACTGTTACCGCTTGTTTCGCGCGCGGCTCCGGCGTCCCCGCCGGACGCGACAGGCCGCGCAGCGACCGTAGAACTCGATGCGATGGTGCGAGATGTCGTGCCCGGTCCGGGCGGTCATGCGCCGGTCGAGCGACCGGTCCACCGGCTCGCTCAGATCCTGAATGCGGCCGCACGCGGAGCACGTGAAGTGGTGGTGCACGCTCGTGTTGCCGTCGAAGCGAGACGGCCGCGAGGCTCCGGTAGAGCGGCCGGTCGGCCCGGGCAGCTCCTTGACGATCCCCTCCTCCACCAGGAAGCGGAGATTCCGATAGACGGTGCCGAGGCTCACGCGGGGCAGGCGGCGCCGGACCCGCCGGTAGAGCCACTCCGCGGTCGGATGGACGTCGGTGCTCCGGATGACCTCGAGGAGGAGCCGGCGCGGTCCGGTCAGCCTGAGACCACGGCGGCGGAGGACCTCCGGGTCCAGGAGGGGCGGAGAGCTTTTAGGAATCATTCTCATTACGACGGTCAGCGTACCCCCGCCCCGCCGACCTGTCAAGCGGAAGCAGCAGGCCCCGTCCCCGCGGATTGCCCGGGCGGGAACGCGCGGGGTACAATGCCACCTCAGGAGGTCAGCGCCGATGGCCCAGCCCCTCTGGCTCCGGGTCGAAGGAGCCAGGCAGAACAACCTGAAAAACATCTCGCTGGCCCTCCCCCACGACCGCGTCACGGTCATCACGGGCGTCTCCGGTTCCGGCAAGTCCTCCCTCGCCTTCGACACCCTCTTCGCCGAGGGGCAATGGCGCTACGTCGAGTCGCTCTCCACCTACGCCCGGATGTTTCTGGAGCGCGTGGACCGTCCGGACGTGGACCGCATCGAGCAGATCCGCCCCTCGGTCGCCATCGAGCAGAAGAACCCGGTCAGGACGGCGCGCTCCACGGTCGGGACGGCCACCGAGGTCTACGACTACCTGCGCCTCCTCTTCGCCAAGATCGGCCGCGTCCACTGCCCCCAGTGCGGGACGCCGGGCGCCTCCGACTCGGTCGACACGGTGGCCGAGGGGCTCCTGCGGGAACATCCGGGCGAGCGCGCACTCCTCTGCTTCCCGGTGCCGGTGCCGCCGGCGGCCCGCACCCAAGACGCCGGGAGAGCGGAATTCTTCGCGAGCCTCGTCAAGCGCGGCTTTGCCCGCGTGAAGGTCGGGGAACAGGTGCTCGATCTGTCCCCCTCCCCCGCCCTGGATCTGTCCGAGACCCGCGAGGTCCTCGTCGTGCTGGACCGCGTGAGCCTGGCGGCGGAGCAGCGGGCCCGGCTCACGGATTCGCTGGAGACGGCGTTCCGCGAGGGAGGCGGGACGGTGGAGGTGGAGGTCCTCGGCCGGAAGCCCCGCGTGTTCGCGCAGGAGTTCCGCTGCCCCGTCTGCCGGCTGGCCCTGGCGCGGCCCCAGCCTCTCTTCTTTTCCTTCAATCACCCGCTCGGGGCCTGTCCGGACTGCAAGGGCTTCGGCAACATCCTCCGCTACGACGAGGCGCGCCTGATCCCCGACCCGTCCCGGAGCCTGGCGGACGGCGCCGTCGAGCCGTGGAGCCATCCGTCGAGCCGGTGGTACCAGAAGGAGCTCCTCAAGGCGGCCAAGCGCCGCGGACTGGACCCCGCCCGCCCCTACGCCCTGCTCACGCCGGAGGATCGGCACTGGCTCCACGAGGGGGATAAGAAATTCCCCGGGATCCGCGGCTTCTTCGAGGAGGTGGAGTCCTACCGGTACAAGCTTCACATCCGGGTCTTCCTCTCCCGCTACCGGAGCCAGTTCCGCTGCCCGCGGTGCGCCGGGGCGCGCCTCAAGCCCGCGGCGCTGGCGGTGAAGGTGGGGGGGCGGACGATCGCCGACTGCACGGCGATGACCGTGGAAGAGCTGGCGCGCTTCGTCGCCGCCGTGCCGCTGACGACCTGGGAAGCGGCCGTGGCGCGCGAGATCCTGAAGCAGCTCCAGGCCAAGGTCGGCTTCCTCCTCCGCGTGGGCCTCGGGTACCTCACGCTCTCGCGCCAGACGCGCACCCTCTCCGGAGGGGAGGCGCAGCGCATCAACCTGGCCAACCAGTTGGGCTCCCAGCTGGTGGGGACCCTCTACGTGCTCGACGAGCCTTCCATCGGCCTCCACGCGCGCGATACCGCCCGCCTGAGCGAGCTCTGCCGGGAGCTGGCCAGCAGGGGCAACACCGTCGTGATCGTCGAGCACGACCGGAACTTCATCGAGTCCGCCGATTACCTCGTGGAGTTGGGCCCGGGCTCGGGGGAACGCGGGGGCCAGGTGATCTTCGCCGGCAGCCGCGCCCTATTCCTCCAGGATCCCCGGTCGCTGACGGCCCGCTATCTCACCGGGCGCGACTCGATTCCGACGCCGCCGGCGCGCCGGCAGGGGCGCCGCCATCTCACGCTCGTGGGCGCGCACGAGCACAACCTCAAAGGCCTGACGGTGAAGTTCCCCCTCCAGACGCTCACCTGCGTCACGGGCGTGTCGGGCTCGGGCAAGTCCACGCTCGTGCACGACACGCTCTACCGGGCGGCGGCGCGGGCCTTCAAGGTCGAGTTCCAGCCGCCGGGAGCGTACGACGCGCTGCTCGGCCTGGAGTACGTCAAGGGCGTGCGTCTCATTGACCAGGAGCCGATCGGCCGCACCCCGCGCTCCAACCCCGTGACATACATCAAGGCTTTCGACGAGATCCGGAAGGTGTACGCCGGCCTCCCGCGCGCCAGGGCGCTGGGGCTCCACTCGGGCGCGTTCTCCTTCAACGTCCCGGGCGGGCGCTGCGAGGTCTGCCAGGGAAACGGCTTCCAGAAGCTCGAGATGTACTTCTTCGAGGATGTCTACGTCACCTGCCAGGAGTGCGCCGGCAAGCGCTTCCGCCCCGACGTCCTTCAGGTCGCGTACAAGGGAAAGGATGTGAGCCAGGCCCTCCGGCTGACCGTCGACGAGGCCGTCCAGTTCTTCTCCGCGCAGTCGGCCCTCGTTCGCCGGCTCCAGGTGCTCCAGGAAGTGGGGCTCGGGTACTTGAGACTCGGCCAGCCGGCCACGACCCTGTCGGGGGGTGAAGCCCAGCGCCTCAAGATCGCCGCCGAGCTCGGGGCGCGCCCGACGACCGACGTTCTCTACATCCTGGACGAACCGACGACCGGCCTCCACCTGGACGACGTGAAAAAGCTGCTCGCCGTGCTGAATCGCCTCGTGAACGCGGGCAACACCGTCGTCGTCGTCGAGCACCACCTGGACGTCATCAAGACCGCCGACTGGATCGTGGACCTGGGGCCCGAAGGCGGCGACGCGGGGGGCGAGCTCGTCGCCGAAGGCACGCCCGAGCTGGTGGCCCAGACGGAAGGCTCCTACACGGGCAAGTTCCTCCGCGACGTGCTCCCGAGACTCAACGGCCGCGCCGGCCGGGGGCGCTGAGCCCGCGGAGATCGCCGCCTCAACGGAGGAGCTTCGCCCCCACCCAGTCGCGCACGCGGGCGCGGACGGGGCGGACGTCGGCCGGCAGCCGGTGGCCCCACTTCCGCACGAAACGCTCTATGACCGCCCGGCGGAGGACGAGATCGGTCCGCTCGCGCTCGGGCCGTGCGGCGAAGTCCCGCGCGCGGGTGCCGCCGCCCCGGTGGTGGAAGGGCGCGTGGACGACGAGGCAGCGGCGGCCCGTCTCCCGGACGGCGAAGGAGAGGTCCTTGTCGAAACCGTGGAAGAAGCCGTACGCCTCGTCGAGGCCGCCGACGGCCTCCATCACATCGCGGCGCAGGCACATGCACACGCCGTCGACGACCGCGACCTCCTCCCACGGCGGTCTCACGGTCGGTCCCTCGGCCAGGCTGTGGACGATCGTGCGCCCCACGAAGTTCCCCGTCCGGCGCACGCGCTTGACGCCGAAGAGCCCGGTCATCCCCACGCCGGGGTCGGCGAAGGGGGCGAGCAGCCGGGCGAGCCAGTCCGGCGTCACCATCAGGGTGTCGTTGTGCATGAGGCAGATGAACTCGGTTTCCGCCTGCCGCCACGCCCGGTTCAGCGAGGCGATCACCGAGGTGTTGACACCGTAGTGGTCGTAGCGGAGGGGGAAGGGGTAGGCGAACCGCTCGAAGAACTCGCGGGTGCCATCGGTCGAGCCGTTGTCGATGACGACCAGCCGGAAGGGCTCCGTGCTCGCGCGCAGGCTCTCCATGCAGGCCCGCGTCAGCGCGAGCTGGTTGAATACGGACAGCACCAGGGTGACGCGAGCGCTCACCGCTCCCCAGGCGCCCCGGAGAGCCCCTGGAGCAGCGCGGCCACCGCCTGCTCACCGGCGAGCTTGCTCACCCCGTAGACGTTGGCCGGCCGCGGCACATCGAACTCAGGGACTGTTCGTTTCGGCAGCCGCGAGAGTAGCGGTCAGGCAAGACACACTCAGGAGCAGCAATTCTCGGTCGCGGCGGCATCAGGCTGTTCGAAGCTAGGCGTGGGTCAACCGGGCCAGGATCTCGTCCCAGACCTTGTCGGCGAGGACGCGCACCTCATCCCGCGTCAGCGGCTGGATCGGATGCGGGACCACCACCGTCTTGTACGCGCGCGCGCCGAGCGCCTCGGCCTGGGCCCGGGCCGCCTTCACGAACTCCGCCGAGATCACCGTCGCCGTCGGGAGCCCCTGATCTTCGAAGAACACGCCGTCGTGCACACTGCACGTTGTGCACGACCCTCAGTCGGCCAGGGCTTCGACGACGACGTCGCTCTCCTTCAGGATCTGCCGGCGGAGGTCATCCGGCGCCGGCCGGGCGAAGGTCGGCTTCTTCCGCCGGAGGATGGCCTTGGGCTTCGCGCGCTCGCGCAGGAGCTCCTCGAGGCGGTCGAGGAGGTGATCCCCCTTGGCCTTGGAGATGTCGAGGAGCGTGACCACCTTGCCGTCGAGGCTCGGCGGCCGCGGGGCCGTCTTCCGCGGCACCGCCACGGAATCAGTAGGATCCAGGTAGCGATCATCCTTGGCCATGCGTCGCCTCCTTCACTCTCGGATGCGGACCTTCTTGACCACGAGGTTGGAGCCGTTGGGGAACGTCCACCCCGGGATCACCGCCGAAAACCTTCCCGCCGTCCCCCCGGCCACCAGAATCTTTAAGTGCTCGGGCGCGCGGAACTTGGGGACCAGCGTCTCGTCCGTTTCCGGGTGCTGAAACCGCGTGAGGACAGCCTCGGGCAGCCCCTCGCCGCCGTCTCGGCCCGGCAGCAGATCCTTCACCGGCTTCTGGAGCAGCTCCCAGAGGAAGCGCTGGATGTCTTTCTTTGACCAGCCGTCGCCGGCAATCGTCCGGGCGTGCTCGGGGGAGAGGACGACCAGCGTGTCGCCCAGCGCCGTCGCCTTGTGATGCCAGATCACCTCCAGGCTCCGGGCGATGGTGGTCAGGAGATCTTTGGCGGTGCGGCTCTTGTGGTCGTAGATCCCGTGGGGCGCTTCTCCGGCAAACGCGGCCACCGTGCTCTCGGACAGCTGGAAGCCGTGCTCCACGTGGAGCGGCTCCCACGGGTTCTCCTCTTCGTTCTCGCCGATGCAGTACGTGTAGCGGCCGGGATGGCCCATGGTGGACATGCTGATGATCCCTGGCCTCGCGCCCCCGAGGTTGACGGCGATCAGGCGGAGGGCGCGCCCGATCGTCGCGTTGGCGCGCCAGCCCGGGCCGAAGACGCCGACCCCCGAGTTCACGTCGAGGCGCTTGCGGATCGGGCCGTTGATAATAAAAAGGGGCGAGGAGAAGTTGGTGGTGGCCGACACGCCGTGGAGATCGAAGGCCTCGTCGCACATCGCCTCGACGCCGGCGATCACCACGGAGAGGTATTCCGGACGGCACCCGGCCATGACCGCGTTCACCGCGATCTTCTCCACGGTGGCGCGGCCGTAGTTCGGGGGGACGAGGGCGATCAGGTCGTCGGCCTCACGTCCGGAGGCGGCGATCGCCTGTTCGACGCGCCGGAGCGTCGGCGGAACGACCGGCAGGCCGTCGGTGACGCCCCGCGCGTAGAGCTCCTCGATGGCGTCGGCCTGGGACTCCGGCCCGCTGGAGCGCCTGGTCGTCCGCGGCATGGGCCAAGCCTATCAGACTAGCGGCCGCGGCGCCACCAGTGGTGGACGAGGTTATCCACGACGTGGGCGAGCTGGCCGATCGTCCGGCACTCCCTCACGACGTCACAATGCGGCGCATACAGGGGCAGGACGCTATCGCCGATCCCCCAGCCCCACTGTCCCTCCGGGTTCAGCCAGATGATCCCCTTCACGCGCTCCCGCATGCTCTTGAGGGCCCAGGACTGGGGATCGTTGTAGTTGTTGCGCGCGTCGCCGAGGACGAGGATCGTCGTCTTCCGGTCCAGACTCTCCAGCTCGGTGTGGCAGAAGCGGCTGAAGGCGTAGCCGAAGTCGGAGCGGCAGTGGTAATCCACGGGCGCCCCGCCGAGCGCCCAGTCCAGGGCCTTGTCCACGGGATAGGTGTTGAAGGCCTGGGTCACCTCGGCGATCTCCGAGACGAAGACGTAGCTCCGGACCCGGCTGAAGCACTCCTGAAGGCTCCAGACGAGCTGGAGCATGAAGCGCGAGGCGTTGCGCACCGAGTCGGAGACGTCGCAGATCGTGACGAGCTTGGGCCTCTCCCGGCGGCGGCGGCGGAACCGGAGCTCCATCGGGATCCCGCCGTACTGGAGGCTCCTCCGGACCGTCCGGCGCGAGTCCAGGCGCCCTTTGGCCTCCTGGCGCTGGCGCAGGACGAGGGCGTCCTTGATCTTCCGGGCGAGGCGGGCGACGACGGCCTGGAGCTGCGCCACCTCCTCGGCCGAGAGGGCGAAGAGTGGCTTGTCGGTCAGCGTCTCGCGGATGAGCCTTTCGCCCTGGCGGAAGGCGCGGCGCTCCAGCTCGCGCTCGACGTGCTGCCGGATCATCCGGCGGAACGCCTCGAGGCGAAGGTCGAGGTAGTTCCTGACGCGCGCCAGCCGCCCCGGATCGATCCCTTGCGCCTCCAAGAGCCGCATGAGCCGGGCCAGATCCCGCTCGATGGCCTCCCAGTCGAAGCGATCCCGGATGCGCTGGGAAAAGTACGCGATCTGGAGGAAGTAGAGGAGCCGCTCGAGGCCGACATGCCGGCCACCCTCGCGGATGGCCAGCTCGAGCTCGCTCCCCTCGCCCCGGAGGAGGAGCTCGGTCAGCGGGTCGAGGTCCACCTGTTCCTGGGTCAGGAGCCGTTCCAGTTGGTCCTGGATCCCCGGGTCCGCCGGTCCCAGCGCCTTCTTCACTCCCCTTCCGAGCGTCTCGAGATCGAGGAAGTAGAGATCGAACAGCCGGTTGAACACGGGGAGATCCCGGAACTCCTTGACGAGGGTGGCGGCGAGCGCCGTCTTGAAGGTCTCACGGTCGAGGAGCCCCACCTCGGCGGACGCGGACAGGGCGTCCAGCGCCTCCGACGGCGAGATCCGGATCTCGGCGCGTCTCAAATCCCCGATGAACTCCAGGATTCTCTGATCCACTACCGGGTGAAGGTGACCCAGGAGGCTTTGAAGACGTCCTCGTTCCGCTCGCGGCTGATCGGGCAGAGGCGTCCGTCCTCCAGGCGGATCAGGCCGTGGAACGAGCCCTGCCCGATGACGTGGGTCAGCGAGAGCTTCCAGCCGAGCGGGCCCGACGGGACGTCCTCGACGCGTTCGGCGCACCGGGTCAGGTCGGGGACGTCGCCGACCAGGTGGAGCACCCGCACCGGCCCCTCGGCGGATCGGAGCCCCAGCACCACCTTGTAGGAGAGCCCCTGGCGGAACGTCTCGACGGTGAGCTCGTCCGGCTTCAAGAGGTGCGCCACCGCCTCGGGCATCGTCGCCAGGAAGAAGTCGCGCGGCAGCGGATGGACGTAGTAGAAGTGCCAGCGCCCCGCGGCCAGGAGCCAGAGCTTCCTGTACTCACCGAAGAGGCCGGAAATGCAGCGCCCGCCCTCGATGAAGACCGGTCCGGCCGGCCCTAGCTCGGGCAGCCGGATCCGGGGGGACGGAAACCAGAGCTCCCGAAATTCCGTGAGGGTCTTCCAGTCGTTCATCCCAGATCGGCGAGGACCTTGTCGAGCGCGCCCCGCACGCGCTCCAGGTCCCTCTCGTACTTCACCAGCATCGTGAGCGTGCTCTCGACGAGGCCGGGCTCGAGCGCGGCGGCGTTCAGGATCACCAGCGAGCGCGCCCAGTCGAGGCTCTCCGACACCGACGGCGGCTTCCGGAGCTCGAGCGCGCGGATCCGGTGGACGACCGTCACGACGGCCCCGGCCAGGCGCTCCGTGATCTCGGGCACCTTGAGGCGCAGGATCTGGAGCTCCTCCTGGGGCGCGGGAAAATCAATGAACAGGTGCAGGCACCGGCGCTTGAGCCCGTCGGAGAGCTCGCGGGCGTTGTTCGAGGTCAGGGCGACGAGGGGAATGTGCTTGGCCGTGATCGTCCCCAGCTCCGGGACCGAGACCTGGAAGTCGGAGAGCACCTCGAGGAGGAACGCCTCGAACTCCGGCTCCGCCTTGTCGATCTCGTCCACGAGGAGGACCACCTCGTCCTCCGCCTGGATGGCCGAGAGGAGCGGGCGGGGCGAGAGGAAGTGGTAGGAGAAGAACGCGTCGTCCTGACCGGCGATCTTGGCCACCGCCTCGGGGAGCGAGTGGGTGTCCTCGATCAGCTCGCCGATCCGTTCCTTGAGGAGCTGGGTGTAGAGGAGCTGCTTGGCGTACTTCCACTCGTAGAGCGCCTTGCCCTCGTCGAGCCCCTCGTAGCACTGGAGCCGGATCAGGCGGCGACCGGTGGCCTCCGCCAGCACCTTGGCCAGCTCGGTCTTGCCCACGCCCGCCGGCCCCTCGATCAGGACGGGCCGGCCCATTCGCTCGGCCAGAAAGACCACCGTCGCGATCCGGCGGCTCGCGATGTAGCGCGCCCGGTGGAAGCGCTCCTGAACCTCCTCGACGGACCCGAACATGAGGGTTCCTCGCTCGCTGAATTGCGGTTCATTCTACCATACCCGCGGAGCGGGGCATCTCACTGCGCTTGATGGGCCGCCCTCTTCCGGGTATCTTGAAACTGGGAGAGAGGGGAGGGTTCCCCGATGGAGGAGCGCCGGAAGTACCCCCGCGTCCGGGTCTCCGGGGACGTCACCGTCTGGAAGGTCTTGGTGGAGAGCGTGGCCGGCCAGGAATGGGCGGGGGAATCCGTGGACCTGAGCCCGGGCGGCCTGAAGGTCAGGTTCTCCGGGGACCTCAAGCCCGGCACACAGGTCACGCTCATCTTCATACCTCCGGACGGCGGCCCCATGATCGCCGCCATATCGGCCGTCGCCCGGAAGGACGCCCAAGGGCAGGCCTTCGCGTTCGCGCACCTCTCCTACGCCGACTTCGTCCGACTCCAGAAAATCGTCAAGGCGCGTACTTGACCGAGGGCGACCGGGCCACCGTCTTTCACCGCTGGCAGTTCTGGCTCGCCGTTTTCAACCTGGTGGTCACGATCGCCTACCTGGGGACGATCCTCTGGGGGGGCGTCGCGCGTCGGCTGAGCCCGGCCCCCCCGCCTCCCTGGTGGCTCCACGTGGCGGCGCTCGCCGTCGTGCTGAGCCTCGGGCGGAGGCTCCTGACCCTGCCGCTCGAGTGGGTGCGGGGGTACTGGTTCCCCAGGCGCTTCGGGCTCCTCCATCAGCCGTTCGGGCGCTGGTGCTGGGACCGGGTGAAGGCCGGCGCCCTCGGCGGCGCCCTCGCCCTGCTCGCGCTGGAACTGGTCTACGGCCTTCTCCGGGTGTCTGCCTGGTGGTGGCTCTGGGCCGCCCTCGTCCTGTTCGGCGGCTCGGTCCTCTTGACGGTGGTGGTGCCGGTCTGGATCGTCCCGCTCTTCTACCGGCTCGACCCGCTCGAGGACCAAGGGCTCAAGGAGCGCCTCCTCGATCTCGCCCGGCGGGCGGGCGTGACGGTGATCGGGGTCTGGGTCGCGGACCAGTCGAGAAAGAGCCGCACCGCCAACGCGGCCCTCACCGGCCTCGGCGGGACTCGACGGATCCTCCTCTTCGACACGCTGCTCGCCGAGTTCCCCCCTGAGGAGATCGAGTCGGTCCTCGCCCACGAGCTCGCCCACCACGTCCACGGCGACGTCCGCCGGGGGCTCCTGGTCCAGGGGGCCGTGCTCCTGGGAACCTTCTGGGTCGCGGGCCGGCTGCTCGCGATGACGAACGGTCGCCTCGGCCTGGAGGGCCCGGCGGACCCGGCGGGGCTGCCGCTCTTCGCCCTGATCCTGCTCCTCCTGGGGCTCGTCGCCGCACCGCTCGCCAACGGCTTCTCGCGCCGGGTCGAACGCCAGGCCGACGGCTTCGCCCTCGCCGCCACGAAGAACCCGGGGGCGTTCATCGGCGCTATGGAGCGGCTTGCGCGCCTGAACCTGGCCGAGCGTCGTCCCAGCCGCCTGAAGGAGTTCTTCCTCTATTCCCACCCGTCCATTGACCGCCGCATCGAAATGGCGAGGAGGATGCTCTCCCCCTCACCTTTATCCTCTCCCCCGCTGGGGGAGAGGGCTGGGTGAGGGGGGACAGGAGCAAGGAGGCGACCCGGCATGAACCCGCGGAAGCGGCTGCACGAGCTGGTGCTGAAAAAGCGGGGCCTCGTCGTGCCCGGCGCGTACGACTGCGTCTCCGCCAAGCTGGTGGAGCGGGCGCGCTTCCAGGCCGTCTATATGACGGGCTACGGTACGTCCGCGTCGCGCCTGGGGCTTCCCGACCTGGGCTTCGCAGGGCTCTCGGAGATGAGCGATCAGGCAAGAAATATGGCGAGCGCAGTTTCCATCCCGCTGATCGCCGACGCCGACACCGGCTACGGAAACGCCCTGAACGTCCGCCGCACGGTCCAGATGTACGAGGCCGCGGGGGTCGCGGCGCTCCACCTGGAGGACCAGATGCTCCCCAAGCGCTGCGGCCACCTGACAGGGAAGCAGGTCGTTCCCATCGAGGAATTCCGTCGGAAGATCAGCGCGGCGGTGGAGGCTCGGACCGATCCCGACCTCCTCGTCATCGCGCGGACTGATGCTATTGGCGTGACAGGCTTCGACGACGCCCTCCGCCGCGGGGAGGCGGCGATCAAGGCGGGCGCCGACATCCTGTTCGTCGAGGCCCCGACCTCGGTGGAGCAGATCGAGACCGTGGCGAAGACCTTCGACGCCCCGCTCCTCTTCAACTACGCCCCGGGCGGCCGCTCCCCGCTCCTCCCCTGGAAGCGCCTCCGGGAGCTCGAGTACGCGATCATCCTCCTGCCGGTGGACACGCTCTTCGTGGCGGTCAAGGCGATCCAGGGCTTCCTCGCGGGGGTGAAGGAGAAGGACGACGTGCTGGCCTTCGCCGACCGTTACGTCCCCTTCGAGGAATTCAACGACCTGATCGGCGTGACCGAGCAGATGGGGCTGGGGGAGCGCTACAAGGCCTAGCGGGTGACAGTTTTTCCAGCCCTGTGTCATCCGTTCACAAATGCCCGCACAATTTGCCGATTCGGAATAGGCCCGGGGACTTGCTCCTCCTTATTTGTCAGTGGGTTAAAGCCCTTCTACCAGGCGACGGGATCTGGCAGTGGACTTGCTTAAGTCTTTATTCTTATTATGATGTAGCTGACCGGGAGGGTCCACAGGTGACGATAACTGGCCGGACCCGCCTGAAGAACCGAATTCCCAGAGGAGCTCGCACATGAAGTCATGGGCCGGCAGATTTCGGAATGAAGGGGGCGTGGCCCTGCCCCTGGCGCTCTTTGTGCTCGTGTCGTTGTCCGTCCTCGTCTTGGCCTTTCTTTCCATGGGAGGGATGGAGCCGCAGATCGCCCGCAACCTGAGCGATACGGCCCAGGCCCGCTACGTGGCCGATGCTGCGATCGAGTGGGCCTTCGACCAGCTCGCTAACCCCGCGACGACCTGGAGCACAGTCCTGGCGGGTCCCCAGGTAGCCGGCACCGGAACCAGCGCCAGCAACCCCCGGGCCGCCTGGATGACAGGGGCCAACGGGGCCGCGATGACGGTCCCCGGACTCGCCCCTACCTCCGGAACCTTTACCGTAACCGTCCGGAACGACACCCTTGCCGCTGATACCGCTCTCACGGGTGTGGCTGCGGACACGGGAGGGGCAACCACCGACCTCAACGACACCCTCATCCTCACCGCCGCGGGGACCTACCGCGGGCTGAGCCGCCAGATCCAGGTGGTCATCAACAGGCGGCTCCCGCCGATGCCGGGGGCGCTGAACTGCGGGGGCCTCCAGTGTGACTTCGACATGGGCGTGGTGTCCGACTGGACGAACCATCACTTCCACAGCAACGGCCTCGACTACGCTCAGGACCCCCTTGACCCCGCCAACATGATCGGGGTCAGCGGAAACATGAAGTACGCCATCGCGGGGCCAACCGGCAGCCAGGCCGGCACCGGCCAGTCCTTCGAGAGCAGGATGGAGAACGCCCTGAACAAGCATCAGATCAACGAGATGGACGGGCAGGACCAGACCCAGCCCCCCGGGACCGCGGTCGTGTCGAGGCAGTATGACGGCGCAGGGGGTAAAACCATCGCCGGCGACTCAACGCTCACCTCCAAAGTGGACGGCAGCGGGAACTTCCTCTCCAATCCGACCAGCAACTTCGTCAACATGCTCAAGGGGCAACCCGGCGTGAATATCCTGCAGAGCATAACAGGCGGGGGCGGCGTGACGATCACGAACGGGAAGACTACCGGCGCCAACAAAAACCTCTCATTCGATCTCGGGACCACGCAGAGCCCCACCATCTCGTATTTCGTAGGTGACACGAACCCATCGAACAACGACAGAGTCCTCAGCCTGAAGGGGACCAACTCCGGCGCGGGGATCCTGATCGTGGAAAACGGCACCCTGCTGATCTACGACTCCTTCCGCTGGGACGGGATCATCATCCTCACGGGGAAGAACGTGGCGATCACGTTCGACAAGGTTGTCAAGGCCGATGTCTACGGCGCGGTCATCCTGAACGAGACGCAGAATGGCCTGGACACCCCGAACTACGAGCTGCAGCTCCAGAAGAACTGCACCCACAGCGAGGACGGCTCCGCGTGCGGTGGGAATGACGATAGCTGGACGAAGATGTACTCGAGCTCGCAGAGGATCAAGCAGGCGCAGCAGGGAATTCGGTCTGTCCTCAGGCTCTCGGGCTGGCGGGAGATCTAAGGATGTGGCGCCTTCTGATCGCGGCGGTCCTTTCGCTCTTCCTGGGGTGCCAGGAGGCGCCGGGGCCGGCGCAGGCGCCCGTGGGATCGCTGACCCTCCAGCTCAAGGCCGAGGGCGATCAGCTCGCGGCCCGGGGCGAGTATGCGGCCGCAGCGGTCAAGTACCAGGTCGCCGTCAGCCAGGAGCCGGGCAATAGCACGTTTTGGTTCGCCCTCGGGACGGCGCTCTCCCACCTGGGGCAGCGAGAGGAGACCATCCAGGCGTTCCGGCGCGTGGTCCAGCTGGGCCAGCCCGACTCCCAGGAAGTGCAGGTGGCCCGGCGGTGGCTGGTGAGCGCCGGAGTGCTTGGTGGGGAGTCACTTTCCCTCGCGTCGCCATCGGAGGGCCGCGCGTCGTCGCAGCGGGCGGCGGCAGCCCGCGCTCTTCAGGGGCCAAAGGGTGCGCTTCGGGGAACAACCCAGTGGGCGGGGCTTCCCGCCGAGGCCCGGCTTTCGGTCATGATCGTGCTCTCCGGGGACGAGTCCTCGACGAAGGGTCTCAACTTTTCCCGGCGGCTCTGGCTCGGCGAACCCTATGAGTTCGCCGACATCCCTTCAGGGACCTATCGGCTGATCGCGGCTTCGGGGGACACTCAGCTCTGGGAGCAGCGGGTGACCGTGGAAACCGATCGTCAGACCGTCTTGGATCTCACCTCGGCGACCAGCCAGGCCTCCCTCGAAATCCCCAAGGCCGTTGCCGGGGCGGGAGGGAGGCACGGACAACCGGAACTGATTCCTCACGGTCAAGGAGGGCTGCCGCCCGCCGGGGTGGGGAGGTAAGGGGGCGACCATGAACCGCTTCTTGTCTGTCCTGCTGCTGGCGGTACTGCTGCTGGTTCCAATCCCGTCCCTGGCTCACGAAGGCCACGGCGAGCATCCCGACGCCCGTCAGCCTGAGCGGGCGAGCCAACCGACCGCGCCCACATCCACCAATGGCCTGTACCGGTGGGTGGACGACACGGGCCAGGTCCACTACTCCCAGGGCCTCAACAGCGTGCCCGAGCAGTTCCGCTCGAGGGCCGTGCCGCTCGGCCAGCCCACGCCGTCGTCCCCTCCGGCCACGAAGTAGTCCCGGCCGAACCAGGTCCACGCCCGCGACCCTTTCCGCCGCGACTTGAGCCCGTCCGCGCTCCCGTGGTAGGCTCTCGCCGTTCGTAGCCGTCTTGCTTCGAGTGTCCCCTCAGGAGGCATCACACATGAGCGCGTTGAAAGATGCGATCGGCCGCGCCGTCGAGAGCCTGGCCGACGAGCTCGAGTCCCTCTCTCACCGGATCCACGCCAGCCCCGAGCTGGGCTACCAGGAGGTGAAGGCCTCGGGGTGGCTCGGCGACTTCCTGGCCGCCAAGGGCTTCAAGGTCGAGAGGGGCGTGGCCGGCGTCGACACCGCCTTCCGCGCCACCATCGAGACCGGGGAGGGACCCACCATCGCGATCCTCTGCGAGTACGACGCGCTCCCGGGGCTCGGACACGCCTGCGGCCACAACGTGATCGCGGCTTCCGGGGCGGGCGCGGGCGCGGCGCTGGCGGCGGTGCGTGGGCAGCTCCCCGCGGGGCGCGTCCAGGTCATCGGCACGCCCGCGGAAGAGGGGGGCGGCGGCAAGCTCAAGCTGATCGAGGGCGGCGTCTTCAAGGGCGTGGACTGCGCGATGATGATCCACGGCTTCGACCGCTACGTCCTTCACCAGGACCTCCTGGGGATCGTGCGGGTGAACTTCGACTTCACGGGCAAGGCCGCCCACGCCTCGGTGGACCCGTGGGAGGGGATCAACGCCCTCGACGCGGTCATCCAGACCTTCAACGCGATCAGCGCGCTGCGCCAGCAGCTGCGCCCCGACGCCAGGGTCCACGGGATCATCACCAACGGCGGGGCGGCCCCGAACATCATCCCCGAGGCCGCGGCCGCGACGTTCTACGTCCGCGCCGCCCGGCTCGACTACATGTGGGAGGTCTACGAGAAGGTGGTGGCCTGCGCCGAGGGCGCGGCCCGGGCGACCGGAACCGAGCTCCGCGTCGTCCAGCTCCCGACGATCTATGAGCCCCTCAAGCGAAACGACACCCTGCTCGGCGTCTTCAAGACGAACCTCCAGCGCCTCGGGGTGACCGACGAGCCGCCGATCCCCAACCGTTGGGGGTCGTCGGACATCGGCAACGTGAGCCAGGTGCTCCCGGCGATCCAGCCGTACGTCAAGATCGCCGATCTGGGGACGCCGATTCACTCGCGCGCGTTTGCGGAGGCCGCGATGAAGCCGCTGGCCCGCCAGGGGCTGCTGACGGCGGCAAAGACGATGGCCATGACCGCGACGGACCTCCTCGCCGACCCCGGGCTCGTGCAGCGGGCGAAGGAAGAGTTCGCCGCCTCCCGCTGACCGGCGCCGACGCCATGACGGTGCTCCGCGAGACCTCGTTCCCGAACTTGAGCCTGCTCCGCCGCGGGAAGGTCCGGGACGTCTACGCCGTGGATCGGGAGACGCTCCTCATCGTCGCCACGGACCGGATCTCCGCTTTCGACGTCGTGCTCCCGAACGCGATCCCTGAGAAGGGCCGGGTCCTCACCGCGCTGACCCTCTTCTGGCTCGACCTGATCCAGGACATCGTCCCCAACCACTTGATCACGGCGGACGTGGCCCGGTACCCGGCGCCGCTCACCCAGTTCGCGAGGGACCTCGAGGGCCGCTCCATGCTCGTGAGGCGCGCCCTCGTGGTGCCCTTCGAGTGCGTGGCGCGCGGCTACCTGGCGGGCTCCGGGTGGAAGGAGTACCAGAAGACCGGCGCCGTCTGCGGCATCCCGCTCCCTGCGGGCCTGCGGGAAGCCGAGAAACTGCCGCGACCAATTTTCACCCCGGCTACGAAGGCCGAGTCCGGGCACGACCTGAACGTCCCGGAGGTCGAGATGGCCAGGGCCACGGGCGCGGAGCTGACCGCGCGGCTCAGGCAACTCACGCTGGCCGTTTACGCGCGCGCCGCCGATTACGCCGCCACCCGCGGCATCCTCATCGCCGACACCAAGTTCGAGTTCGGCCGCGCGGGCGGGGAGGTCCTCCTCGTGGACGAGGTTCTCACCCCCGACTCCTCGCGGTTCTGGCCGGCGTCGGAGTATGCGCCGGGCATGTCGCCCCCCTCGTTCGACAAGCAGTACGTCCGCGACTACCTGGAGACCCTAGCGTGGAACAAGCAGCCCCCGGCGCCGCCGCTGCCGCCCGAGGTGGTGCGCCGCACGACCGAGAAATACCTGGAAGCCTATCGTCTCCTGACCGGGAAGCCGCTCTGAGGCGGTTCGGAGCGTCGCCGCGCCATCGGCGGCCATCCTTGACATCGTCCACATAGCGGGGGTAAAAGGCACTTGGGATTCCACCACGAGGACGAACCCCAGCCACCGGGTCACGAGGAGGGCAAGGTCATGGAAGCACAGCGAGAGCAGACTGATCATCTCCCCCTGCACGAAGCGCAACTCTCCCGCCGGGGGTTCATGCTGTCCCTGGGGGCGGGAGGGGCGGCTGCTGTGCTGTCCCCCGCCGGGACAACCGCTTTCGCCCAGACCGAGAAGCCCAAACTCCACGTCAAACCACTTCCGTCGGACCTGTTCATCGACCACGGCATCAACCAGGAGACACGCCTGGAGCGGTTGATGGGCTACCTGACGCCCGCGGGCCAGTTCTACATCCGGAACCACACAGCCAGCCCCCTCATCGACGTCAAGACCTGGCGGCTCAAAGTCGAGGGCAACGGGGTGGGGCGACCTCTCGAGCTGACCTTCGACGACCTTCTGCGGCTCCCGACTCGATCGGTCATCTGCTTCGTGGAGTGCGCCGGAAATGGCCGGTCGTTCTTCAAAGATGTCATGGGCCGCGCTGCGGTGGGCACGCAGTGGCGTCTCGGAGCCATTGGCGTCGCCGAGTGGACCGGGGTCCCGCTCGGGGCCGTCCTGGAGATCGCCGGTCTCAAAAAAGGCCTCCCCAACGACACCCTGAATGTCCTGATTGAGGGGGCCGACGCTAACAAAGTCAGCCGGCCCATGACGCTCGAAAAGGCCCTGGATAACGAGACGCTCCTCGCCTACGCCATGAACGGGGAACCGCTGGCTGCTGATCATGGCTTCCCCGCCCGTGCCATCGTCCCCGGCTGGGTGGGCATCAACAACGTCAAATGGGTGGGGCGGATCGAGGTCCGGGACAGCAAGATCGATGTCGCGACGACCACGAAAACCTACATCCTGGAAGGGCCGGACTATCCAGACAACCCGCCGCTTCGCCTTCAGACGTTGAAGAGCGCCGTCGCCCTTCCGTGGGGCGGCACCATACCGGGGGGCCGCCAGCGGATCCGAGGGTTTGCGTGGTCTCCTGTCGGCCGGATCACGAAGGTGGAGGTGAGCCTGGACCGCGGCGCCACGTGGCGCGCGGCGAACCTCCGCGATCCCAACATCCCGCGGGCGTGGGGCCGGTGGGACTTTGAGTGGGATGCCAAGCCGGGGGATCATAGCCTCATGGCCCGCGCGACGGACGACAAGGGCAACACACAGCCTGCCAGTATTCCCTGGAACCGACAGGGGTACGGCTACAACGTCCCCGTGGCCCACCCGATCAAGGTCAGCTAGAGTCGCCCGGCGCGGAGTGAAGGCGGCTGGGCAGCTTCTGGCGGTTGCGCTGGGGATCGTCGTGGGCGGCCTCAGCGTTTCCGCCTCTCGGGAAGCGGGCGCGGGAGATAGTCAGTCGGCGAAGAACCAAGTCGCCCGAGGGCGGACGCTTTTTGGACAGCACTGCGCCACCTGCCATACCCCGGGCGGTATCGGACCAGAGCTGACTCCGGATGTGCTGGCTCCCATGGGCACGGCTCGCGGCCTCTTTGAGTTCACCAGAGCTGCCATGCCTCAGAACGCCCCGGGAAGCCTGAAAGAGCAGGAGTATTGGGATATCCTGGCTCACGTCCTCTCGGTGGCCGGCATCGCCGCTCCAGGTGTCCCCCTGGGGCCTGAGACTGCGGAGAGCACCCGTCTCGCCAAATAAGCCGCCGCGACGTCCCGAAAAATGACGGCCACCGCCCTCGCGCTCGTGATCGGAGCGGCGGTCCTCCACGCGGCCTGGAACGCGCTGGTCAAGCGGGCGCACGACCAGCTCGCGTTTCTCTGGTCGTCGGTCTCCCTCGCCACCCTCCTCCTCCTGCCGTTCTGGCTCCCGATGCTTGGCGAGCAGGGGCTCCCCGCGGCCGCACTGCCGTTCGTCGCCGCGACGATCCTCCTCCACGCCCTCTACTTCGTGGCACTCGGCCGCTCCTACCGGTCGGGGGAGTTCTCCCTGGTCTACCCCGTTGCGCGGGGGCTCGGCGTGGCGCTGGTTCCGATCCTGGCGCTCCTCCTCTTTGACGAGCGCCTCTCGCCCCTCGGGACGGCGGGGGTGGCCCTCGTCGTGAGCGGCATCATCGCCCTGCACCTGATCCCGCGTTCCCGGAGCGGCGTGGCCGCCAGCTGGACCCGCATGGGCGCCGGCACGTGGTGGGCGCTCCTGACCGGCCTCACCATCGCCGGCTACTCCCTGGTGGACAAGGCCGGCGTCGCGCGTCTGCATCCCGTCCCGTACATCGGGCTCCTGGGGCTGGGGTCGGTCGTGCTCCTTCTCCCCACCATCCTGGCGAAGCCGGACGCGCTCAGGCGCGAATGGGCCGCGAACTGGCTCACCATCCTGGTCGCCTCGACGATGACCCTGACGGCCTACCTGCTCGTCCTCTTCGCGTTCCGGCTGTCGAAAACGGCCTACGTGGTGGCCGCGCGGGAGCTTTCCATCGTGTTCTCCGCGATCATCGGAAGCCTCTGGCTCGGGGAGGGGCCGCTCGGCCCGCGCCTCCTGGGCGCCGGCGTGATCCTGGCCGGGGTGGCCTGCGTGGCCCTGGCCCGCTGAG
>JAHFDN010000023.1:0-4630 GCA_023248995.1 Candidatus Rokuibacteriota bacterium | reverse complement strand
GAGGAGGATTCCATGGGAGCGATGAAGGAGTTCGCGGGCGTGTACTACCGGGAGGGCGCGCTGGACCCGAAGACGATGCAGCTGGTGGCGCTGGCCGCGATGGCCGCGGCCGGGTGCACCTCCTGAGTGCCCGGACGCTTCGCGGCCGCGAAGCAAGCCGGAGCCACCGACGACGAGATCATGGAAACGCTCTACTACGCCATGCGGGGAGCCGCCCGCGCGACGTGGAGCACGATCAAGTACATCGACGGGATCGAGGACCTCAACAAGGCCTACAAGACCAAGCTCGAGCGGGACAACGCCAAGTAGTCGCCCGACGCGATGAAGCGGCTCCGCCCCTCGAGGACGCCGCGCGCGACACCTCGGGAACCCCGGTTGTACGTTGAGGACCGGCGACGACCGAGAACGAAGTATGGCGAAGTTAGTTGGGCCGGCACTTGCGGTCCTGGCAGTGAGTCTCCTGGTCCTCCTCCCATGGGCGCCGAGAGCGTGGGGCGGCAAGGCCAACGTGCTGTTCGTCGAGGCGACCCAGGAAAGCAAAGACCTCTGGACCTTCTCCGTGACGGTCAGCCACGACGACCAGGGTCCGACTCACTGGGCCGACTTCTGGCGCGTGCGCACGCCCGAAGGCAAAGAGCTCGGGCGCCGGGTGCTCCTCCATTCCCACGAGGGGGAACAGCCCTTCACCCGGGACGCGCAGATCCGCATCCCGTCGACGGTGCGGATCGTGGTCGTCGAAGCCCACGACAAGCTCCACGGCCTGGGCGGGGCGACCGTCACCCTCGACCTGACGAAGCCCGCCGGGCAGAGTTACACGGTCACGCGGCGCCGCCCATGACCCGACCTCGGAGCCGAGCGGATCGTTCGACGAGGTCAACCGGTTCGACGCGGGGAAGATCGCGGCGGAGGCCAGAGCGTACAGACCGGGCAAGTAGCCAGACCCCCCTCACCGTTGTCCTCTCCCCCTCAGGGGGAGAGGGCGGACAGCGCCCGCCTGGCCTGGTTCACGTGGTCGATCTCGTGGAGGCGGAAGATGACCGCGTACGCCTTCCAGTCGAGCTCCTCGACCCAGTGGAGCGGGCTCTCGCTGCCGTCGGCATTCTTCGCGTTGATGACCAGCACGACCGACGCCTGAGCCGACGACGTGAAGTCGTCGGGGATCCGGACGAGGAGCTCCAGAATCTCGGCGTGGAGCCGCCCGAGCTCCGCGAGCAGCTCCGGCCAGGGGCGCTCGAGCGGCGCCCGGGACTGAAGCGAGGCGGGGATCGGTCCGGCGGCCGGCCGCTCGCCGCGGAGGAGACAGCGGAGCTCGTCGAGGCTGGGCCGGTGCGTCTCCACCAGGTGGTCCACGACCTCCTGGACGCACCACTCCGTCGGCACCGGCCGGCGGCGGGCCTCGCCCTCCGAGACACCGCCGAGGAATGCCTCGGTCGCCTCGAACGCGGCGCTCACCCGCTCACGGATCACGCTCGGGGCGAGGAGCGTTCCCTTCCGATACAAATACTCGCGCGCCTTCGCCTGCTCAGGCCGCATCGCCCTCCCTCACTCGTCCGGACCGGCGATCAGCGCGTAGGTGCTGGTCGCATGCGCGATCAGGCGGTCCGGGGCATCCGCGAGCGCCAGGTGGACCTCGCCGTAGGCGATGCGCTTGCCCATCCGGAGCACCCGCGCGGTAGCCAGTACGTCGCCCCCCCTGGCCGGCCGTAGGAAATTCATCTTCAGCTCGTTGGTGACGGCGAGGGCCGAGAGGCCGAGCTGACCGAGGATCGCCATGTAGAGCGCCGCGTCGGCGAGAGTCATCAGCCCGCCGCCGAAGACCAGGCCGCCCGGGCGCAGCCACCGTAGGTCGGTCTGCCACCGCGCCACCGCATACCCTGGCCTCACCTCCTCGCAGACGATCCCGAGGGCCCGGAGAAACGGGGCCTCGGCGTCCAGAAAGCGCTCCAGCGCCACCCTGTCCACGGTGTCCTCCGCCATAACCCATGTCACCCGGAAGGCGGCCCGTCGGCGGCGCGTCGTCTCCGCTCGGCGGCCCGCTCGGCTTCCAGCCGCTCGAGCTCGACCGCCGAGTGGTCGGCGTGGAGCATCGCCTCGGCGATCGCGCGATGGCCGGCCTCGGCGGCGATCAGCCGGTGCATCGCCTGGCAGATCCGCCGATAGGCCGGGTGGCCCTGGGGCGTCGTCCGGAGCTCGATCACGTGCATGGCCTCGCGCGCGTTCAGGTGCATGTAGAAGCGCACCCGGTAGGCCATGGCGACGGCGTACGGCGCGACGAGCCCGAGCCCCTCGCCGCTGAGCGCCTCGTAGAGATCGGCGGAGTCATCCATCACCCGCCGCCAGTCGGCGGCGACCCCGGCCTCCTCGATCGCCTCCGGCATGACGTAGCCGTGGCGCGGGGAGAGCGGCTGCCACTCGAGCGTCAGCAGGCGGTGACGCTGCAGGTCGCGGAAAGCGCCGTAGTCGGCCAGGACGTCGAAGCGGTAAGAGGTCCGCTCGAACGCGCGGCCGGGCTTGTGCCGTCGGTTCGCGCGCGCTCCCACGTAGGCTTTCAGCACCGCAGCCCGCTCTTCCACGCTCATCCGCCGGGCCGCGGCCAGCAGCTGGTCGTCCGGCAGACCCGAGACGGCGTAGAGGGCCGCGGCCACGACCTTGACCTCGCCCTCAGGGTCACAGTCGGTCAGGGTGACCTCAGCGCGGGCCTCGGGCGTCACCCCGCTCAGGAGCTTCTTCGCCACGGCCTCGGTCGCCTCGCGCGTCTGGGCCAGGTAGTGGCTCCAGACTCCACCCCGGTCGGGCCGGTCCACCCGCTTCAGGAAGGCGGGGATGACCTTGCGGAGCTCGGTCAGCATGAGGTCCGCGTAGGTGCACACCTCCGAGAGCGGCTCGGCGCGCATCCGGAGGAGGAGCGCCTCGTAGGCCTGCCCCGTCCCGTAGATGCCGACGTTGGATTGGGTGGCGGCGGGGAGGAGGCCCCGGAGCGTGTCGAGGGCCTTGGCCCTGATCGTCATGCGATAGACGCCGTCGGATTCGCCCGGGGCCTGGGGGTACTTCTGGCTGAAGTGCGCCCGCATCCGCTCGAGGAGTCCCGCGTAGGTCTCGAAGGCCCGGTCCAGCACCTCCCCGTAGCGCGCCCGGAGCGGCGGCGCGGCACCCAGCTCGGCGGGGACGTGGTAGCGCCAGAGGCCGCCCGCGCGGTCCGTGTACGGGACGTAGCGCGTGGACTGCTCGAGGTAGGCCGCGAGCCGCCCCCACTCGAGCACCTTGGTCAGAATATTCGAGGCGCGCTCGCAGGCCAGGTGGACACCGCCCAGCTGGGCCACCGAATCGTCCCCGTACTCGTTGAAGACCCGCTCGTAGAGCTCCTCGGCACGCCTGACGCCCACCGTGCCGGTCGCGGCCGGGGGCTCCACCTTGTCCAGGAACTCCTCGAGGAAGAGACGACGGAGGGATTTAGCCGAGCGCGAGTATCGGGCGAAGAGGGCGCCCTTCACCACCTCGGGGAGATTCACCAGGGCGAAGACGGGGCCGTCGAGATTCGTGAAGTAGGGGGCGAGCGCTCGCCTCTCGTCGGGGGAAAACGTCTCTGCCGGCGGCTCGCCCATGCCCTACCAGACCGCGAGCACGCGGGTCGGCCCGCCGGAGGCCCCCTTCACCTTCGGCAGGCCGACGAAGACCGTCGCCCCGCGCTCCGGGAGCTTCGCCAGGTTCGCCAGATTCTCGATCCCCCACTTGTTGGCCGGCAGAACCGAGTAGTGAACCTTGAAATCCTTCGAGGCCCCGTAATCCAGGGACAGGGTATCCACGCCGATCCCGTTGACCTGGCGCTCCTTCAGGAGGAAGTCGGCGGCTTCGGGCGAGAAGCCGGGGAAGTGCAGGACCTGCCTGTCGTCCATGTTCCGGTAGGCGGTCTGGTCGCCGATGCGCGCCTCCCAGCCAGAATGCATGAGGACCGCGGCTCCCCGCGGGATGCGCCCGTGCTTTCCCTCCCAGGCCTTGAGGTCCTCCACCGTCACGACCGTGTCGGCCCTTGTCTTCGCCCGCTCGTGCACGTGGACGACCACGGCCGGGCAGACGAGGCTGGCTTCGGGGATCTCGTCCGCGGCCCACTTCCCCTTGGCGAAGTGAAGCGGGGCGTCGAGGTGGGTGCCGTGATGCTCGTGGACCGTCCACTGATTAGCGTAAAAGCCGTCCTTGTCGTGGGTGACGAGATTCCGGATCTGGATCGGAGTGAAGCCGGGCCAGATGGGCGTGCTGGAGGAGAGCGTGTGGCTCAGGTCGAGGACCTTCTGCCAGGTCAGGGCTTCGGCCCGGGCCACTAGCGTGAGCTGGGCGGAGGCGGCCGCTCCGGCCTCCGGCTCCGCCCACGCCACCCGGGCGTGGCCCTGGATCAGCGTCGCCTCGCCCGTCACCGCCACCTCGTAGCGAAACGGGCCCAGACTCGACCCCGGGGCCACCCGCCGGAGATCCCAGACCACTAGGTCCCCCTCGATGCGCGACGGGCTCTCTCGGGGAGCCTCGAGGATCCGCCGGAACGCCGTCCCGGGAGGGATCGGCCCGGCCAGGCGAATCTGTCGGATCTCCTCACGATGCGGGTTCTCGAGCGTCAGGGTGTACGCGATGGCCTGCCCTT
>JAHFDN010000029.1 GCA_023248995.1 Candidatus Rokuibacteriota bacterium | reverse complement strand
ATAGCCGTGAAAGCCGGATTCGCCCACCGCCCACGGAGGGCGTGTCCGCTCCACGGAGAGGTACTTGCCGAGGACGAAGTCCCACAGGCCGCCGGGCGTGACAACGCGCGTGGTCTCCTCGTAGATGGCCCCGAACGCAGTGTAGCGGAACGTCCGCACCAGGTCATCCGGATAGGGCTCCGTCTCCACCCCGGCGCGGAGGCCCCAGAAGCTGACCTCGGAGGAGTCCCGGGCCTCCGGAAAGGACCACATCCTGACGCCGCCGCGCGACTCGACGTCATCGATCAGCGCCTGATGCGCCTCGAGCTCGGGGTCCGGACGATACGGGCTCCACGGATCTTCGGTGAACGGGAACGCCCTGACGAGGGCGAGGACGCCGAGGACCACCAGCGTCCCCCCCGGGAGCCACCGGCGCCGATGCTCGACCACCGTGTACCCGGCCAGGCGGCGACGACGGCGCTGCTTGACGACGATGAGCCAGAGACCAGGGACCACGAGCAGAACGGGGAGCGCCTCGACGAGGCTCCGGGCCGTATACCGGCGGAGGTACGGATTGCCGGTGCTTGGCAATCGCTTGAGCGTCTCGGGGTCAGTGATCCCGAAGACGAGGAGGTTCTTCTGAAGGTCATGGTTGACGAGATCTCCCCTGAGAAGGCTTCCGGTCCAGTGGTAGTGCGGGATGACCTCCACGCCCGGCACGATCACCACATCCGGAAAACGCTTCTGCACCGCCGCAACCTCGGCCAGGTAGGCCTCGACGCCGCGCGAGAGCACGGAGGGCTCCTCCTGGGTGACCCGCGTGGCCGCGCGAAACGGCCAGAGCCCGTACTCGGCGCGGAGGAGGTAGTTCTCGGTCAAGAGGACCGCCTCCAGCCCCCGCGCGCGGGCGTCCGACACCAGCCGATCGAGCGGGAGATCCCCGGTGGAGAAGGTGGAATGGGCATGGACGAGCGCCGGCAGAGGCCGGAGCGTTTCGGCTTGGGCCCCCAGCGGGAGCAGAACGAGCGTGGCGAGGACTAGGGACGCGCGGGCCACGGCAGGCCTTTTTCGGCGCAGAGGTCGCGGTAGAGCGCGAGCAGGCGGGACTCCATCACGCGGAGGGAGAACTCGTCCGCCCGGCGGCGGCCGGCCTCGCCCATCCGCTGGCGAAGCCCCGGATCCTGGAGCAACTCGCCCACGGCGCGGGCCAGAGCGGGTGGATCGTCGGGCGGGACCAGGAGGCCGCTCTCACCATCGGCCACCACAGCCGGAATCCCGCCGATGCGCGTCGCCACCACGGGACGCCCCAGGGCCATGGCCTCGACGAGAACGCGGCCCATCCCCTCGTTGATAGAGGGGACCACCACGAGGTCAGCCGCGGCCAGGAAGGGCGCCGGATCAGACTGAGCGCCGGCAAGCTCAAGACGATCGCCAACCCCGAGGGCCCGGGCCTCCGCGAGGAGATCCTCCCGGAGGGGCCCCTCGCCGACTAGCAGGAGCCGGGCCGACGGAACCGCCGAGACGATCAGTGGCAGCGCCTTCATCAGCACCTGAAAGCCCTTCACCGGCACGAGCCGACCCAGCCCCACCACGAGGCAGGTCTCCGGGTTGACCCCCAGACGCCCGCGGGCCGTCTCGTACGGCGGCGCGCTCCACCGCACGGCCTGGAGGTCCACTCCGCTCGGAATCACGACAAATTGCTCGGGGCGACCGATCCCGCGGGCGAGATGTTCGTCGCGGCCGCGCTCGGTCAGGACGACAATCCGATCGGTCAGCCGCGCGGCAAGACGCTCGAGCCCGACGAACAACGCCGTCAACCGGGGGCCGTAGTAGCCGTAGAAAACGTGACCGTGGGGGGTGTGGACGATCACGGGAACCCGGACGAGCCACGCGGCCAGGCGTCCCAGAAATCCCGCCTTGGAGGTGTGGGTGTGGATCAGCACGACCCGCTCACGCTTGATCAGCCGGAGGATCTGCCCGAGAGCACGAATATCTTTGGCAGGCGACACCGCGCGCGTCAGCGTCGGGAGCAGGACGGTCCGGCATCCCCGGGTCTTGGCCGTGTCTAGGATGGAGATTTCCCCCCCGACGCTCCCGGCAGCCAGGATGGTCTTCCAGCCCGCCCGGTCCATCGCTACCACCGAGTCGATGGTGTTCAGGGAGGGTCCGCCCAGGCTGAGGCGCGTGATGAGGTGGAGCGCGTTCATGGCTGCCGGAACTCCCGTTGGGCGAGCGCCAGGACGCGCTCAGCCATGGTGTCCGGGTTCAGCGTCGTCACGGCCCGCTCCCGTCCGGCTGCGCCCATGCGCTGGGCGAGCGAGGGATTCTCAACGAGGGTCCGGATGGCCCGACCGACGGCACCCGGATCCTCCGGCGTGACGAGGATCCCCGTGACGCCGTCAACGACGGCATCCTCCGCCCCGCCGCTCCGGCCGGCGACGACCGGCTTGCCACTGGCGCTGGCTTCCAGGTAGGCGATCCCGAATCCCTCGACGTAGTCCAGACGCCCCGGCAGGATCCCCGAGGGCATCACGAAGATGTCCGCAGCCCGGTAGAGATCCGGGAGATCCGCTTGAGGAACGTCGCCGAGAAAGTCCACCTGCGCCTCGAGCCTCAGGGATGACGCCAGCCTCCGGAGCGACGATTCCTCGGGACCGGAACCGGCGATCAGATAGCGAACGCCGGGGATCCCGCGCAACGGGCCGGCCAGCGCGCGCAGCACTACGGCGTGGCCCTTATGCGGATCCAGGCGCGCGACCGTGAGCAGACAGTGAGCGACGCCCTCGCGAAAGCGAACCCGAGCCGCCGGGGACGGAGCCGCCGGCGTGAAGCACTCGGGGTCCACCACGGGCGCGATGACGTGGACGAGCGCCGGGGGCACCCCTTCCCTCAGGACCAGATCCCGCGTGTACCGGCTGATGGCGACGACCGCGGCAGCGTGGCCGAAGATGCGCGCCTTGAGGGGTCGCAGCAGGGATTTCACGACGCGGCGTGGATTTCGCCAGTCATCGACGATCTCCGAGCCATAGGCCCAGATCAGGTACGGTCGCTTGCGACGGCGCCAGACGAGGTAACCGACCAGACCGGAGGGAAACCACGACCCGCACGCGACGACGTCCACACCCTCGGCCCGATCGAGCTGCCCCAACCGGCAGAGGAGCGCGGCCTCGCGAAGCAGCGGCAAGGCGCTCACCCGAATGACCGGGTACGGCTGCCGGGCGTCGAAATCCCGAGCACCCGGCGCCCGGGGAGCGAGCACGGTCACCGGGCACTTCCCGCTCAAGACGCGGGCCAAATCCGAGAAGAGGCTGGCGATGCCCCCCCGCGTCGGGGGGAAATCCGTGGTGACCACGGCAAGCCTCATGTCGTCCTCGGCTCTTGCCCCGCCCGTCGCGCACTGGCATAGCACTGCCACCAGGAATCATTTACGGCCGTCACCGTCTGCTCGCAAAGCCCCGGCAGCGCGAGGAGCCGCTCCGCCTGAGCCCTGGTCATCGGTCTGGAGACCGGTGCGGCCAGGCGATCGTACCAGTCAACCCGACTGACGCGAAACCCGAGCGCGGCGTATTCCTGGATCCGCCGCGGGACGAGGCCGGGCAGCACCGACCGGCCCGCGACGCGGGTGAGCCAGGCGTACGGCCCGATGAGGAGGCCGTATTCCAGAGCCGCGAGGAGCAGGCTCGCCCGGTCAACGACCCGGGGCGGGACAAGTGCCGCCATGCGGCGAAGCGGCTCCAGGAGGACTTTGCGCGTGGTCCGCATGTAGACCCAGGCCAGCAGAAAACCTCCCGGGCGGAGGTGCTCGACCAGGGCGGCGACGCCCCCGCTGGGATCCGGCAGGTGATGGAGAACCCCCAGGCTGTAGACGAAGTCGAACGCGCCGCGGCGAAAAGGGAGACGGCAGAGGTCCGCTTGAACGACGTGGCAGCGGGGATGGCCCCGCGCCAGCCGCGCTGCGCTCTCGACGGCCCAGCTCAAATCCACCCCGACGACGTCGATGCCATTGTCCGCCAGGATCGCCAGGTGACGGCCGGCCCCGCACCCGGCATCCAACGCCAGCATCCCTGGCGCGAGCCGGGGGCGGACCGGATCGAGGAAGCGGGCAAAATTCTGAGCGTTGTAATCGGCGTGCGTCGTCCACTCGTAGCCGAACCGCTCGATCGTCCGGAGCAGGGTGGTTTGCTCTCGCGATCCCTGCTCCGTTTCTTCCGGGTGGGACCACCGGGCGGCATCCGCCCGCCCGAAGTATTCGGGGTAGCGCCGCCGGAGGGCAGCGAAAAGCCGGCCTTCGAGAAAGCGCGGCACACCCCCGATTACGGGGAACCGGTGCCCGGCCGGGCACGCCAGCACCCCGTCCGGTCCGCCCGCGTGCGCGGGCGCCCCCGGCACGGGCGTCCAGGCGAATTCGCCGCCGCAGCGAGGACAGACGAGCAGCGACAGAAGGCCCGTGAGCTCAGCCACGATCCACCTCGGCCATCACCTGACGCCGGCGCGCCGGCCATTCATCGAGGTAGGCCGCCTGCCAGAGCTGGAGCACGATGAGGGCGAAAAGCTGATCGTCGTAGGCCCGCCGCCCGCCGAGATGGTGCTCGAGGAGGCGCGCCACGGGCCCGGAGTTGAGGAGCCCTCCCGCTCTCACGCGCCCCTCGGCGAGGAGGTCGCGCGCGAGGGGCAGGAGCGGCCCCCTGAACCACTGGGTTAGGGGAACCATGAACCCCCGCTTGGGACGGTCGAGGACCTCGGCGGGGAGGAGCGGCGCCATGACCTCCCGGAGGAGTGGCTTGAGCCTGAGCCCGGGGGCTCTCACCTCGGGCGCCAGCCGGGCGACGAGCTCGACCAATCTCCGGTCGCAGAACGGGACCCTGAGCTCGAGCGACGCCGCCATGCTCATCTTGTCGCCGAGCATCAGGAGGTCGTCGGGCAGGTAGGTCTTGAGATCCAGGTAGAAGAGGGCGTCGGGGATCCTGGCGCTCGGAGAGCGGTGGAGGTGCTCCAGGTGCAGGGCGCGGGGGTCGATGGCCGGGCCGCCGTCGGCCAGGAGCTCGGCCAGCGCCCCGGGCTGGAGGAACGAGACCCACGAGAGGTAGCGTTCGCCGGGCGGCAGGGGGCCAGCCTCGAGGAAGCGGCGGAGACGACCCGGCGGGTTGTCGCTCCGGGCCGAGTCCGGGATCCAGCGGGCCAGGCCACCGAGGGCGCGCCGGAGCAGCTCCGGGACCGCCTGATAATAGCGGGCGAGCTTGGCCCCCACGTAGCGCGGGTAACCGAAGAAGAGCTCGTCTCCCCCGATCCCCGACAGCGCCACCGTCACCTCCCGCCGGGCGAGCTCGGAGACGAGATAGGTCACGATCAGCGAGGAGTCCCCCAACGGCTCGTCGAGGTGCCAGACGAGCCGGGGGAGAAGATCGGCGACCTCGGGACGGACGATGAACTCCCGGTGCTCGCTCCCGAAGGCCTGCGCCACCAGGCGGGCGGCTTGCGCCTCGCCGAAGCTCGACTCCTCGAAGTCCAGCGTGAACGTCTTGATGGAGCCGCCTGTAGCGCGGCGCATGAGCGCGAGCACTGTCGAAGAATCCATTCCGCTCGAAAGAAAAACGCCGAGGGGAACATCGGACACCAGGTGGCGCTGGACACTCTCCTCGAGCGCCGCGAGGACCTGTGCGTGAGCTTCCCGGCGGTTCTCCAGGCGCGGCCGGTCAAACGAGAGGTCCCAGTAGGCCTTCACCGTGCCGCGCCCCTCCTGGAAGACCAGGGCGTGGCCGGGAGGGAGCTTCCGGATCCCGCGGAAGATCGTGACGGGAGAAGGAATGTAGAGGAACGTGAGGTAGAGGGCCAGGGCCTCGGGGTCCACCTCGCGGGGACAGGCGGGATCGAGGAGCAGGGCCTTCAGCTCCGAGGCGAAGGCGAGCCGGCCGCCGTCGAGACGGTAGTAGAGCGGCTTGATCCCCAGATGGTCCCGGGCCAGCAGGATGCGCCGCCGCGGGCGGTCCCAGAGGGCGAAGGCGAACATCCCCTCCAGGTGGCGGAGGCAGCCATCGCCCTCATCCTCGTAGAGGTGCAGGATCGTCTCGCCGTCCGTCCGGCTCCTGAAGCGGTGGCCTTTCTGCTCGAGCCTGTGCCGGAGCTCCCGGAAGTTGTAGATTTCACCGTTGAAGACGAGCCAGCAGCTCTCGTCCTCGTTAGCGAGGGGCTGGTGGCCGCCCACCAGGTCGATGATCTTGAGCCGGCGCGCCGCGAGCCCGACCAGCCCGTCGTCGTAGAAGCCCTCGTCGTCGGGGCCGCGATGCGCGAGGATGCGTGCCATGCCCCGGAGCAGCCGGGGGTCGGGCTGCCCAACCATTCCGGCGATCCCGCACATCCCCCTCAGTCTCCGGGAGCCGCCGACTTGCCCTGCTTCACTGCTCTCGCCAGGAGCGACGACCCCAAGAGCACCCGCCCTCCCGAGCAGACAGCCATGAGCCAAGCCAGCCCGTAGACGAATCGCTTCATCGCCTGGAGCGCTCGATCGCCTCCCCAGTGAAGCGTCCGATAGGGATCTCCATAGGTCGGCATGCTGTTGATGATCTCGATCTGGTCAAACCCAGCTCGCTCCAGGGTGTGACGAAGGGTCCGGGCGTTGAAGCTCACCCGACCCACGAAGCGCTGCTTCGCGAGCGGCGCCGCCAGGCGGGACCATCCCCTGAGCAGACGGCTCGCCCGGTACACTTTCGACTGAAACGCGAGGTTGCTCACCCGGAGCACCAGCAATCCCCCCGGCGCCAGGATTCGCTGCGCGGCTCGTATCTCGACCACTGGGTTCGGAATGAAATCCAGCACATTCCAGAGGGTGACGACGTTGAACGAAGACTCGGGGAGGGTCGCCGTCGTCAGGGAACCCACGCGGACCGGGAGTTCGGCCGCGCGGGCTGCCTGCGCCGCCGCCTCGGCGATCTCCGTCCCGACGACGTCCCAGCCTCGCTCGCGCGCCAGCCGCAAGAACTGGCCGCTCCCGCAGCCGACGTCCAGAAGGCGGTTCTCCCCCGGGATCGGGCGATAGCGCGCCAAAAATGCCTGATAGAGCGGGCGCCGCCGCTCCTGGATCCGCTGCTCATCCTGCGGGTCGCCGTAGATGACGTCGAACGCCTCCCTGACTTTCTCCTGAGCTCCCTCCTGATTCGTGAAAACGAGACCGCATGCGCGACACCGAACCAGCGGCGGGTCGAACACCGGCGTCAGCACGCGGCCACCGCAAAGCGGGCACAATCTCAGACGTGCTCCTTTGGAAACATCCACTCTCGCACGAAGCCCACGGCATAGGCGAGCTCGCAGACAAACCAGATCAGCCGGCCCGTGAGGAGGGCGTACGCGAGCCGCAGGGGAAAGCGCAGCACACGAATGGGAAACGGCACGCGCGCGCGGAAGGGGCCATGGCTCGACGGCGTCTCGATCACCCACTGCGGATAATGGCGATTAGCGAACGCGGCCTGCCGCCCGTTCCGCAGGAATTGCCGGAGCAGCGTCCGCCAGGATTCCGGTGGCACGTGGTGGTAGATGACCCCCGGCACGACCACCACGCGCGCTCCGGCCTCCCGAAACGCCTCGCGCAGATACGGATCCAGGCCCCGCGGGATCAGCTCGTTCTCCCCGCCGACCGCCCTGAACTTCTCGGTGGACATCATCAGACAGCCGTGTTCGGCGAGATCCGACTCAGTAATCTCCGACACGGGCTGCGATGACCGGCGAGGAATCTCTCGCATGACCCGTTGCTGAAAGGGGCTCGCGTCAGTCGGGATGACATTGTTGCCGCCCGCCATGCCAATGTCCCGATGCGCCTGCATGACCCCGACCAGCTTTCCGAAGGTCTGGGGATCTGGCAGCGAGATGTCGTCGTCGATCGTCAAGAGATACTTGCCCCGTGAAAGCGCGGCACCGACGTTGATGGCTCGCCCCTGTCGGGGGTCACCGCGCACCACAAGCAGCTCGAAGTCTCTGAAGTCCTGCCGGCTGATCTGGACGAGCAGCCTCGGGAAAGAGCCGCCACGATACGCGTCATAGCTCGGGATGACGACGGACAACGTCACCTGGCCAGCGGGAGGCGAGTCGTGCCACACCATGGCCGGCGAGGGCTTAGCATTGGGATATCGCACAAATGGACGCTCAACCCCTTCAGCCCGCTTCCAGGGAGCCGATGGTAGACGGGCCTCAAGATCCCTCAAGAGGAACCACCCTCCGCCAGCATGGCGCGCAAACTTTGCGCATGGCTCTGCCCGTCCAGCCGGATCCGACACCACGTTTCAAGCACGACCAGGCTCCAGATGCGGTGACCCAGCTCGTACTGGCCCGAACGGTGCATGTCCAGGAGCTGTAGTGCCCGGTCCGGGCGGATGATGCCACGCGCGGCGAACTCTTTTGAGCTAAACATGGCCCTCACGAGGTCACCGAGCTCCCCGTAGAGCCAGCGCCCGACCGGCACCGTGAACCCCTGCTTGCGCGGCTTGACGATGGCGGCAGGAAGGTAGCGCGCCGCGACCCGCCGTAGCAGGTACTTGCCGCGGCCCCCGCGAAACCGAAGGTCGACGGGCAAGCGCAGCACCCACTCGAGCAGCCGGTGGTCCAGGAGTGGCACGCGAACCTCGAGACCATGCGCCATGCTCATCCGATCCACCTTGAACAGGATGTCATCCGGCAGGAAGCCAGTGAGATCGGCATGCACGAACGCGTCGCGAGGATCCGAGACAGGAGCGGAGTCAAGCCGTGCGCGCAGATCGTCGACGACGTCCCGCTCGATGCGCTCGCCATACTCCGGTGTGTAGAGCCAGCGCCGGAAGGCGAGGGACGCGGTCATGCGCCGAAGATACCGGTCCTCGGCGTGGTGGCTCACATCGAAATAGAGGCGTTGCATCCGGCCCAGTGGGCCGGTCCGGTACGCCCACCCCCAGCCCGGCGACCACCCCGGCAGTGGCAGCGACGGCAGCGTCAGCGCCCAGCGCGTCCAATCGTAGCCGAAGAAAGGCTCGTCGCCGCCGTCACCGGTCAGGACCACCTTGACGCGCTCCCGCGCCAGCTGCGACACCAGATGCGTCGGCAGCACGGAGTTGTCGAACAACGGCTCGTCCAGGTGCCAGATCAGCCGGGGCAACTGCGCCTCGAGCGCGGGCTCCGCGAGGCGCTCGTGGTGCTCCGACCCGATATGCGCCGCAACCTCGCGCGCATAGGTGCGCTCGTCGCCTCCACCGGTGAAACCGATGGTGAAGGTCGAGATCGGCACATCCATGTGTCGCCGCGCGATCGCCGCCACAAGGCTCGAGTCCACGCCGCCGGACAGGAACGCGCCGACCGGCACGTCGGCCACCAAGTGGCTCCGGATCGCATCGTTGAGGCGAGCGTCGAGCTCCTCGGTCAGCTCCTCCTCGCTGCCCTCGAGGACCGGCTGACGGCAATCGGCTGCCCAGTAGCTGCCCATCTCCACACGACCCGCCCGCCAGCCTAACCACTGCCCCGGCCGCAAGGCCTGGACGCCGCGGAAGATGGTCGCAGGCTTCGGGACATGGCCCAGAGCGACATACGCGTCAACCGCCGAGGGGTCCATCTCGACGGCAACCCCCGGGTGAGCGAAGAGCGCCTTGATCTCAGAGGCGAAGACCAGGCCATCGGGAAGCTCCACGTAGAATAGAGGCTTGATGCCAATGCGATCACGAGCCAAAAGCAACTGGCGGGATTGCTCATCCCAGATGGCGAAAGCAAACATCCCGCGCAAGCGCGGCAGGAGAGACTTCCCCCAATGCCGGTAGCCATGGAGCAACACCTCGGTGTCGCTCCGGCTGTGGAAAACGTACCCGGCCGATGTCAGCTCACTACGTAGCTCCTCAAAGTTATAGATCTCGCCGTTGAACACCACGTGCGCACCACGGCTCGCATCCCCCATGGGCTGATTGCCGGCAGGAGACAGGTCGAGGATTGCCAAGCGTGTGGCCGCCAGGCCCACCCCATGGCCAACCCACGTCCCCCCTGCATCCGGACCACGATGGGCCAAGAGCTTCGTCATCTCGTCCAGCAGCTGCTCCGACCCCGTCCCGACGTATCCGCCCACACCACACATCAGTCGCTCCGGCGTCTATACCAGCTCGCGATACAGCTCGAGAACCTGTTGCGCTGTCGACTCCCAGGACAACTCCCGTGCGCGCGCCCGTCCGCGACGGACCAGTTCCCCTCGCATCCGAGCGTCCTCAAGCAGAAGACGAATGGCGGCGGCGATCTCCTCCTCGGATTCAGGATCGACCAGCAGCGCCGCATCCCCCACGACTTCCGGTAAGGAGCTCCGGTCGGACGTAATCAAGGGTACGCCCGCGGCCAGAGCCTCCACGGCGGGAAACCCGAAACCTTCGTACAGGCTCGGATAGAGGGCGATCTCCGCGCCGTGCAGGATCAGGGGCAGATCGGCGTCAGGAACGCCGCCGGGCAGAATTATACCGGGCATCTCCCGTCCGAGGAGCGCCCGGATAGCCGCCGCGTCTCCGACAACGACCAGCGGCAGTTCAGGCGCGGCCCGCCGCGCGGCGGCAATCGTGCGCAGCAGATTCTTTCGCGGCTCCGGCGTCCCGACGAGAAACACGATGTAGGGGCGACCCAACCCATACCGCGCTTCGACTGCCGACAGGTCGGCATCGGTCGCGACGAAAAAAGAACGCTCCACCCCCAGCAGGATCACGCGGATGCGTTCTTTGGGATACCCGAGGCATTCGACAAGGTCGTCGCGCGTGCTCCGAGAGTCGGCAATCACGACATCCGCCCGCGCGAGCGCCCCCGGCAACTCTCGCCTGTGTCCCCATTCATTTAAGGGCTGATCGGAAAAGTACTCAGGATGTCGCAGGAATGCCACGTCGTGCACCGTGAGCACACACTTCGCTCTACGTACAGCGGGGAGAACGAAATGCGTGCCATGGAAGATGTCAACCGGGCCAATGAGGGCCTCCACCGGCGGCCAACTCAGGCGGTCCCAGCACGCCTGCACCAGACGGCGCGGCACGCGAAGACTAAACTGAGTCACATTCGCGCCGTCGGGACGCCAACGCGCCTCAGGCGCCCGGAAGTGGTTGCTGAACAGAATGAATCGATCCGAGGGCGCTGCGGCCGCTAACGCCGAGACCAAACTGCGAACGTAGCGTGCGATCCCGCCGTACGCGTGGCCAGCCTGATAGGCGTCCAGTCCGATCCTCATCCCCGTGCGCTCTCGATCCGGCGGTAGACGCTGATAAGGCGCTCCGCTGACGCTTTCCAGGTCAGCTGCTTCACCCGCGCGAAGCCCTTGAGCACCAGTTCGTGACGAAAGCGCTCGTTGGTCACCACCGTCGCGAGCCCCTCCGCGATACTGAGAGGGTCGTCGGGATCGATCAACACCGCTGCGTCACCGACCGTCTCTGGCAGCGAGGATCGATTGGAAACCACGACCGGGGCGCCGCAAGCCATGGCTTCCATCGGAGGCGAGCACCAGCCCTCGTAAAAGCTCGGGAACACGCAACAGCTCGCGCCGCCATAGAGATCCGTCAGGTCTTGGCTGTCCTGCCTCATCCGCCCGGGAAGATGCACGCGGCCCCCGAGCCCGTGCTGGATCACAAAGGCATTCGCCTCCTCCCATGCGCTGTCAGGTGGTCCGACGAGCCACAGGTCATGGCCCCCGAGCACGTGCGACTGGAGCGCCGTGTACGCCGCGAGGACGCCCATAACGTTCTTGTGCCGCCCGATCGCCCCGACATACAGGATGTATGGACGCCCGATACCGAAGCGCGTCTTCAATCGACTTGCGAGCGCCACCCGGTCGCCAGCAGGTCGAAAGATCGGATCCACACCGTGGCTGACTACGAAGATCCGCTCCAGATCGATGCCCAGATGTTTGACCATGTCATCCCGAGTGGTCTCGGATACGGCGAGGTAGTAATCAGCGTGCTTCATGGAGGTGCGCAACACCGCGCGCGCCGTCGCCACGAGGCGCGCCGGTAGCAACTCCGGGATGACCTCCGGCGCGATTCCTCGCACCGTGAGTAGGATCGTTGCCTCCCGCGCTGGCGGCGCGTGCGCCCCCGCTACATGGTAGAGGTCCAGCGGGCCCGCCAATCGTTCGAGCGTTGGCCAGCGAAGGTACTTCCACGTCCACTCGATCACCCGAAAGGGCACGCGAATCTCTCGAACCGGAACGTCCCGGATGTCAAGCAAGGGCTCGTAGGCCGACCGGCGCCGCAAGCGGTCGATGCAGAACAAAGAAAAGTCGTCCTCGACATCCAGCGCCAGCAGTTCTCGATAGAGATGGAAGGTGGTCCGCCGGTCAGCACCCTGGCTATAAATGAGGGGCACGGTGTCCAAGAGGATCTTCACTAAGCCGCCTCAGCTCCTCTGCCCGTGGAGATCATGAGGAATCGTCGTTCTAAAGACATTCATCTTGGGGTCCGCCGCCAGCACTCGACAGCCCAGCGTCCTCAACAGATTCAGCACCGCTTCGTACTTCATCGGATTGTCATAGAGCGCAAACATGGCATCCACCGTATCCAGCTTTCCCCACTCAACCAGCTGCTCCTCCGACAGAGGGAGGGCCCCACGATAGTCCCAGATGGGGAGTACGTAATCTAATAGTCTCTTGCTTCCTCCTGGCAGAAAGGGTTTAAGCCCCCAACGTATCCGCAACATTCGTTCCGCGTACCGTTCGAGAAACCTGGATAACGAATCGAAGGTGAACAGCCGCTGGATTATCGGCCGCAAGAGGTACTTGGCGTTCAGCTTCCCAAGCCGTCCCGGGGCATAGATGTCAAAAGCGACGATGCCACCAGGGGCTGCCCATCCGTGGATCAGCTCGATCGCCTTCGCCGGATCTGGCGTATGCTGGAGCACCCCCCTGCAAAACACGAGATCGAATTTCAGCGTCATTCGAGGCATATGAAGCAAATCCGCTTGTGCTGGCACTAAGCTTTCAGCTCCCAGCGCCGCGTTTACGAAAATCGCCTCTGACAAGTCTATCGCAACGACCACGCGCCCGTATCGAATCAGGTATTCCGTAAACCTTCCCGCACCCGCACCCAGCTCTAGAATCGTCTTCCCCGCAAGATATTCGAGCGGGTGACCTATCAATCCTTCGAGGTATTCTCTCGAGATCGACGTACCATTTACCGAGTCGAGCTGAACGTCTCGAAACCTCGACCATTGCTTGCTGAAATTGTCTGCGTAATGCAGCCCACTAACGAAAGAGGGAACCTCACAGTCTTTGCCCGTCAAGCGCCCCTTCACGACAACCACCGAATTCGGTTCGGACGCAAATACGCTGCGAAAGTGCCTAGAAACTTCCACTTATCGCCCCAACACGATTCAGCCCGCTTTGTAAGCGACCAGCAAATTGTTCAGCCTGCACTCAAACGTGCGATGGACCGCCACCTCAAACCGGATCTCAAGCAACATCGCCCGCAACTCGTCCGGCGGGACCCGTCGCTCATGCTTGTCGCTCTCCATCTCCCGGCTGACGATGCCCAGCCGGCGGAACACGTGCAAGACGGGGTCCACCGCGGCGCTCGGCCAGGTCATGATCAGCGATCCGCCCGGGGCGAGAATCCGATACGCTTCCTGCAGCACACCCTCAGGCTTGGACAGATGCTCCAATACGGCCAGCATCACGACATGGTCGAACTGGCCGCTCCGAAGAGGCAGCCCGTGCGTAATATCGCTCACCACCATACGCTGCGCGCGCGCCTCCGCCTCGGACACCTGAACATCCAAGCCGACGCCGAAGCTGATACGAGGTCCGAGCCACCGCAGAAACTCCGCCCCCAGACCGCAGCCGAGGTCGCACACGCGAGCGTGAGGACGCACGTGGGGCCGCGCGGCGCGGAAGCGGCACCATGCCACGAACCGATCGAACGCCGTATACGGCATCAGCTTCTCGCCGGCCGCACGACTTTCTGTCCCCCCTTCACTTCAACTCGTAGTCACCGATGTACGTGCCTCGACTGATCCCGAGCATGCTGAGGAAAAACGATGAGAATACGGTCTGAACACCCACGAAGAGCCACAGCGACCAAAAGATCACGCTGCGTATTTCGTTCAGCGGGCCGAACCCGCTCCGAGCCCATTGCCAGAGCACCCACACGTCGCCGGCCAAACCGATAAGGGTCAGGACCGCGCCTGCCACCAGGCCCTGCTCCAGCGTCACGCCCTTCAGCCACCGCTCCAACGATCGGCCCTGACGGTCAAACCGCTCCGTGTAACTGAAGACCTTGGCGAACAGTCCGATGAACCAGATCTGCATTCCGAGCAGGACAAAGATCATGCCGAACAGCATCGTGTGGATGTCGAGCACGGCCTTGCCCACCTGCCGCTGGCCGGGCAGCAGCCACAGCACGAGCCCCAACCCCACCCCGGCCATCAGCGCGCCGGGACCGAGAAACAACCAGTTCGGGGCATACATCGCCATGAACCGCAGGTGCCGCCAGCCGTCCCGGAAGCTGCGCAAATGCGGCGGTCGACCTCGTTTGTCAGGCCACAGCGTGATGGGGATCTCGGCCATGCGTGCCTCGAGCTTGGCGGCCTTGATCACAAACTCTGATGCGAACTCCATGCCCGTGGTCCGAAGGTCCATCCGCCGGTAGACATCCTTCGTGAACCCCCGCATGCCGCAATGCGAGTCGCCGATATTTGTCCAGAACAGCATTCTGAGCAGGCCCGACAGGACCGGATTACCGACATACTTGTGATGCCACCGCATGGCACCGGGCTTGATGTCCCCTTTGAACCGGTTGCCCATCACGACTTCGTATCCTTCGCGCAACTTGGCGACGAACCGAGGCACCTCCGAAAAATCATAGCTGTCATCGCCATCACCCATGATGATGAACTTGCCGCGGGCCTCCTCAATTCCTTGCCGCAAGGCGTCGCGGTATCCTCTGAGCTCGGCGTGAACAACCCGAGCGCCGTGCTGCTCGGCGACTTCGATCGATCCGTCCGTCGATCCGTTGTCCGGCACAACAATTTCGCCGTGGATGTTGGCCGTGCTGAACGCGGCAAGCGCCTTGTCAACACAATACGCAATCGACTGGACCTCGTTCAGGCACGGAATGACAACCGAGACCTCCACGGGTCCGTCCAGAGGGCTCATGGTATGGGTGAACGGAGCCTTAAGGTCTCATAGCCGAGGTGGACTGCCACTTTATCACCCGAGTCCGAGGATCCACCCCTTCGCCAAATGTTTCAGGGGTTCCGCGAACGCGCCGACAAGGATGAGGAAGACCATCGTCCCGCCGGCCAGAGCTACGGAAGTCCGCCTGCCGACCCTCCGATCGAGGGTTGCCAGCCCAGCGGCGGCGAAGAGAGCCAGGAGAGGCTCCACCGGAAGGCGGTAGCGGGGACTCCCTTGGAAGAGAAGCGCCATCCCGAAGAAATAAAGGATCGGAAGCCAGGCCGGCCAGGTTGAAGGGGAGCTTTCTCGTGGCAAGCGGAGCGTTACATAGAAGAGAGACCAGATGGCAATGAACGCATACGTGGGGTTGAAGGCTCCGTAGAACGGAAGGATCTCCCAATCCAGAGGCGCCCAAAAATAAAGGCCCTTGAGGGCTTCCAGCCTTAACGCCTTCCCTGGAGAGGTACGGATCGAGTCTACTGTAGCCCGCACTAGCGCAGCACTGGCCTCCGGCTCGCTGAGCTGCGCGGCCGCCGCAGTGACTTCGTCGCGAGGATTGAGGCCGAAGATCCCCTGAGGATGATACGAGGCATAAAGCATGATCCCAAGCTGGGTTGTCACCGGGACGAAGGCCCCGTGGACTCGATAATTTCGAAGGGTCCAGGGCGCAAGGACCAGGGCAAAGGTCACCGGCACGGCGAGGATCGCCGCCCAGGTGGCCTTCCGAAGCGCCGGGGCCGAGCGGACCCGATCCGATGCCGGCTCATGGATCCACCGAGTCCAAGCCGCCACGACGGTAAGAGGAACGGTAAAGAGAAGAAAGATCCCCCTGGTAAGAGTCGCTGCACCCAAGAGCACGCCAGTCCCGATTCCCAGTGGGACGACGGCTTGAACGCGGCCCTCGCGCATCGCCCAAAGCCACCGGACTGTGACCGCTACCGTGGCCATGAGGAGAAAGGTGAAGAGCGTCTCGCTCAGGAGTCGGCCCGTGGCGGCTACCGTCCCGAGATTCACGCTGATTAGGAGGGCAGCCAGCAGACCCGGACCCCGCCCGAAGAGCCGTCGGCCGATCAGATAGGTGAGGGCAACCGTCCCGAGATCCAACGTCGCCTGTAGGAAGCGGACCGCCTGGACCGTTCCGCCAGTGAGGGCGTAGCCTGCGGCGACGAACGCAGGGTAGAGGGGCGGTCGCAAAGAGGTGGGTTCCCCTCGGGGGCTGATGTACCCTCGACCGTCGATCAGAGAGTGCGCGAGGCGATCGTAATCGACCTCGTCTCCAGTGAGCCCTGGCAACCAGAGGAGGAGGAGCAGAAAACGGAGGGCCGCTGCTAGGGTCAGCACTGCGGGAAGCTCATAACGACCCATAGAGCTCCTCCAGATGGACAAGCTGGACCCGCACGTCGAACGCTCTCGCGCGGGCCCGGGCGGAACTCCCGAAACAGCTTCGACTTCACGCATTTGCAAGATCCGTGCCCGCTAAGCCCCAACCCTGACCATGTCCTGGACACGGCGCAGCCACAGCTCCAACACCAACAGGGCGTACAAATCTTCACGCGGAA